>CAIQJF010000001.1 GCA_903872075.1 uncultured Caulobacteraceae bacterium
CCCCCTCCGTCACCTTCGGTGACACCTCCCCCGTTTTACGGGGGAGGAGATCCTTCCTCCTCCCCTGCGGAGCGGGGGAGGTGGCGCGAAGCGCCGGAGGGGGCGCAGGCTGGTTGGCGTGGAATCCTTTTTCAGGTGTCGGGAAACGGCCGGCCCTCGGGGTCGAGGGGGCCGAGGGGTGAGGTGAGGGGGCTCAAGGGGCCTTTTTCGCCGGGTTCGTTGGTGCGGCCGAGGCCGGCCCAGATGCGGAAGCCCAGGCGTTTCAGAAACAGGCCGCGCTCGGTCTCGCGCAGGGCCGGGTCGAGGCCGAGGTAATAGTTCTCCTGCTGCCGCACGAAGGGCCGGCAGTGGTAGCTGAGGACGGCGTGGCGATCCTGATCCGCCGTGATGTTGGCGCCGGTGCCGTGGATCAGGCGGCCGTCGAAGATCAGGGCGGCGCCGGCCGGGCCCTCGGCGGCGATGGTGTCCTCAAGCGCATAGTCGATGCGGTCGGGGTTGAGGTGGCTGCCGGGGACCAGGCGCGTGCCGCCATTCGCGGCGGTGAAGTCGTCGAGCATCCAGGCGATGTTGGCCACCAGGGGCTTGGGCGTCCAGAAATCCACATAGCCCTGGTCGCTGTGCAGATACATCGGCACGCCGCCCGGGCGGGCGATGTTGGCGGTAAGGCTGGAGAGGATGAAATCCTTGCCCAGCAGCCGGGTCATGGCCGTCTCGACCAGGGGATCGAGCATCAGGTCCCGGAAGATCTTGCCCTTGTTGGGCAGCATCCAGATGCGCTGATTGGTCTTGCCGTCGTGGAAGCCGAGCCCCTGCGCGTCCTCGCCCCGGGCCTGGTCGATGACCCGGGCGCGCAGGGCGGCGACCCGTTCTGGGGAGAGGGCGCCCTCGACGATGGCGTAGCCGTGGCGGTCGAGATCGGCGAAGGCGCGGGCCAGATCCCGCGTCGCCGAGGGCAGGGGCGAGGCCAGGGTGTCCGAAACGCTCATGACCTTGCCTCCCCTAAGTTTCCCGCGCCGCCCGTCAGGCGTTGAAGTTGAGCTTCAGACCGGGCCGCGGCCAGCGCGCCTTGTAGAGCTTGCCGGTGGAGGAGCAGGTGATCCAGGCGTCCTGCATGTCCGCGCCGCCGAAGCAGATGTTGGTGGTGAGGATGTCGGGGAACGCATAGTGCTCGGTGGTTCCGTTCGGGTCGAAGGCGGTGATGCCGCCGTTGACGATGGTGGCCACGCAGACCTTGCCGCCGGCTTCCACGGCCAGGGAGTCGAGCAGCTGGAAGCCGGGCAGGTTGTGGATCACCCGGCCGGGGGCGAAGCCGGCGGGCGGACCCATCTTGCCGGGGCCTTCCAGATCGAAGGCGTAGAGACGGCCGAGGTGCGTGTCGGCCATGTAAACCACCGTCTCATCCGGGGAGAGGCCGACGCCGTTGGGCGAGATCAGATGATCGCGGGCGCGGACGATGTGGGCGCCGTCGGTGGTGGCGTAATAGAGCGCGCCGTGGGCCCGGGTCTCGGCGTAGGTCGCGCCATGGTCGGTGAACCAGAAGCCGCCCTGCTTGTCGAACACCAGGTCATTGGGGCCGGCGAACTTGCGGCCCTCGCAGGCGCTATAGACCGTCTCGCACTTGCCCGTGGCGATATCGACGCGCTGGATGTAGCCGCCGGTGTGGGAGGCCGGAGTGGGGCCCGGGATGGTCAGGCCATCCTGCTTGAGCCACTCGAAGGAGCCGCCGTTGTTGGTGACATAGATCTTGCCGTCCGGCCCGATGGCCGCGCCGTTGGGCCCGCCGCCGGTCTCGGCGACCACGGTCTTTGTTCCATCGGGGGCGATGCGGGTGAGGGTCTTGCCCTCGATCTCGGTGAGGATCACCGAGCCATCGTTCATGGCGATGGGCCCCTCGGGGAATTTCAGGCCTTCTGCGACCAGTTCGATATCCATAGCGTCTCTCCCGGAGATCATTCTTTGACTCCGTTATAAGGATCGACGGGCGGGGTGGGAACGGTGTTTCGCAGCCTTCAGAGGCGCGTTCAGCGGCGGCGTTCGAGAACCCGGAACACGAAGGCGTGGTCGTCGTCCGGACCGGCCGGATAGGCCTCGCGGCGCACCTCGGTCCAGTCGGCCTCGTCGAAGGCGGGAAAGTGGACGTCGCCCTCGGGCGAGGCGTCGACCTCGGTCAGGTACATCCGCCGGGCGCGGGGCAGGGCGGCCTCGAAGATCGCCGCGCCGCCGATGACGCAGAACTCGGTCTCGCCGTCGTCCTCGGCCTGTTCGCGGCCGATGGAGATGGCTTCTGAGAGGCCCTCGCAGACCAGGGCGCCCTTAGGGACGAACGAGCCGTCGCGGGAGACGACGATATTGGCCCGGCCGGCCAGGGGCTTTTTCGGCAGGCTGTCCCAGGTCTTGCGGCCCATGATCACCGGCTTGCCGAAGGTGAGGTCCTTGAACAGAGCCAGATCCGACTTCAGCCGCCAGGGCAAGGCGCCGCCCACGCCGATGACGCCATTGGCGCCGCGCGCCACGGGTCCGAGGGTGAGGTGGGCGGTCAAACCGCGATCGGCGCCTTGATGCCGGGGTGGGCCTTATAGCCCTTGAGGCGGATGTCTTCGGGCGCGACGCCGAACAGGTCGGTGATCGGCGCCAGCTCCAGGCGCGGCAGGGGCATAGGCTCACGAGTGAGCTGCAGGGCCGCCTGCTCCTGGTGGTTCAGATAGAGATGGGCGTCGCCCAGGGTGTGGACGAACTCGCCGACCCCGAGGCCGGTCGCCTGGGCGACCATGTGGGTCAGGAGGGCGTAGCTGGCGATATTGAACGGCACGCCGAGGAAGACGTCGGCCGAGCGCTGATAGAGCTGGCAGGAGAGGCGTCCGTTCGCGACATAGAACTGGAACAGGCAATGGCAGGGCGGCAGGGCCATGTCGTCGACCTCGGCCGGGTTCCAGGCCGAGACGATGTGGCGGCGGCTCTCGGGATTGCCGCGGATTGAATGCACGACGGCGCTCATCTGATCGATCACCCGGCCGTCGGGCGCGGCCCAGCTGCGCCACTGCTTGCCGTAGACCGGGCCGAGCTCGCCGTCTTCGTCGGCCCATTCGTCCCAGATCGTGCAGCCGCGCTCCTGAAGCCAGCGCACATTGGTGTCGCCGCGCAGGAACCAGATCAGCTCCAGCACGATGGACTTGAAATGCACCTTCTTGGTGGTGAGCAGGGGAAAGCCCGCGGCCAGGTCGAAGCGCATCTGGCGGCCGAAGACGCTCAAGGTTCCCGTGCCCGTCCGGTCGCCGCGCAGGGCCCCGTTCGCCATGATGTCGGCGAGCAGGTCCAGATACTGCCGCTCGGGGTGAGCGGCGTCCTGTGTGGCCGGCGGCAAGGGATGGGCGGGGGCGTTCATGTTCGGATGGACGTCATTACGCCGAGTCCCGCGGTTGCGCGCAAGACCGTTCAACCGGCAAAGCCGCCCGCGTTGAGAAAGGCCTGCTCTTCCGCGGTGGTGTCGCGCCCCAGCACGGCGTTGCGGTGCGGGAAACGGCCGAAGCGCGCGACGATGGCGCGGTGACCGCGGGCAGATGCGGCGCTGGGCCCGCCGTCCCGCTCCAGGGCCTCGGTCAGGGCGAGCCCCAGCTCCTGATCAGCCAGAGTCTCAGAGTGCGAGAACGGCAGGTAAACGAAGACGCGCAGGCCGGGCTCAACGGCGCGGTCGCGGCCGGCGGCGATGGCCCGGCGGCTGACCTCCCTGGCCACGGCGTCCGTCTCGAAGGCCCGCGCGCTGCCGCGCCACAGGTTGCGGGGGATCTGGTCGAGCAGCAGGATCAGGGCCAGGGCGCCTTCCGCCGAGGCCTCCCAGGCCGACAGTTCGCCGCGCGCCGCGGCGTCGTGGGCGGTTTCGAACCGCGTTCGCAGGGCCGCGTCGAAGGCCGGATCCTTGCGGAACCAGGCCTTGGGACCGGCCGCGCGCCAGAAGTCCACCACGCTGGCGGGGGCCGGCAGGGCCGCCGGAGGCGGGTTCGGAGCGTTCATCGGGCTCTCCACCTTGACCTCGCGGGCAAAAGTCTATCGATAGCGGCCTTCATTTCGTCCGCCGCCGCGCGGACTTGCGACGCCTTCAAGCCTTCCGGAGAAACATCATGCGCGTCTATTACGACAACGACGCCGATCTGGCCCGTCTGCTGGACAAGAAGATCGCCATTGTCGGCTACGGCTCCCAAGGGCACGCCCACGCCCTGAACCTGCGCGACTCCGGCGTGAAGAACGTGGCCGTGGCGCTGCGCGCCGGTTCGGCCACCGCCAAGAAGGCCGAGGCCGAGGGCCTGACCGTCATGACCGTGGCCGACGCCGCGGCCTGGGCCGACGCCATCATGATCCTGGCCCCCGACGAGCTGCAGCGCGGCATCTGGGAAAAGGACATCGCCCCGAACATTCGTCCCGGCGCCGCCCTGCTGTTCGCCCACGGCCTGAACATCCATTTCAAGCTGATCGAAGCCCCGTCCACCATCGACGTGCTCATGGTCGCCCCCAAGGGCCCCGGCCACACCGTGCGCGGCGAATATCTCAAGGGCGGCGGCGTCCCCTGCCTGATCGCCGTGGACCAGGACGCCACCGGCGGGGCCATGGACCTAGGCCTTGCCTATGCCTCGGCCATCGGCGGCGGCCGTTCGGGCATCATCGAGACCAATTTCCGCGAAGAGTGCGAGACCGACCTGTTCGGCGAGCAGGCCGTGCTCTGCGGCGGCTTGGTGGAGCTGATCCGCGCCGGCTTCGAGACCCTGGTGGAAGCCGGCTACGCGCCGGAAATGGCCTATTTCGAATGCCTCCACGAGGTGAAGCTGATCGTCGACCTGATCTATGAAGGCGGCATCGCCAACATGAACTACTCGATC
>CAIQJF010000002.1 GCA_903872075.1 uncultured Caulobacteraceae bacterium
CTGCGGATTCCGATGATGCCGCCATGTCATTCCAAGATCATGCCGCCAGGCATTCCGAGATGATCCCGCCACCCCAGGGGGCCGCTTTTCGACGGTGTGATTGGCGTGGTTTTTCTGGGGTTGGTCAAGCCTGAGGTTTGGCCTTGGCGCGCCGCAGGGACTCGCCGGTGAGATCGATGCGGTGGGCGTTGTGGACGAGCCGATCGAGGATGGCGTCGGCGTAGGTGGCGTGACCGATCAGGGCGTGCCAGTCGGCGACGGGGACCTGGCTGGTGACGAGGGTGGACTTGCGGCCGTAGCGGTCTTCGAGAATTTCCAGGAGGTCGTGCCTGGCCTGGGCGTTCAGGGGTTTGAGGCCCCAGTCATCAAGGATCAGAAGTTCGACGGCGCCGAGGGTCTTGATCCGTCGCGCGGCGCTGCCATCGCCGTGGCCGAGAGTGAGATCATCGAACAGCTTGGGCGCCCGGACGTAGAGGACCGAATGGTTGTCTCTGCAGGCCTTGTGCCCCAGAGCGCAGGCCAGCCAACTCTTACCCACGCCGGTGGGACCCGTGATGACGAGGTTGTCATGGGCCTTGATCCAATCGCCCTCGATGAGCCCTCTTAACAGCGCCCGGTCGAGCCCCCGCGCGGCCCGATAGTCGATGTCCTCGGGCGAGGCCTGATGGCGCAGGTGGGCGTAACGCAGGCGGGCGCCCATGCGCTTGTCCTGTCGATGGATGGCCTCCCGGTCGAGCAGCAGGGCCAGCCAGTCGCCATGGCTCAGAGTGTCGGCCTCGGGGTTGGCGGCCAGTTCGGCGAAGGCCTTGGCCATGCCGGCCAGGCCCATGGCGGTGAGCTGATCGAGGGTGGGGTGGGTGAGCATGCTTGTCTTCCTTCAGTGGTAGTAGCGGGAGCCGCGGACGTTGGGATGGAGGCTGGCGGGCGGCGGTTCGTCCGGCGCGGTGGTCGCGGCGAGGGCCAGGACGGGCTGTCCGTCGAGCCTGTTGTCGAGGATGGATTTTACCGAGCCGTAGGTGCGGGCGCCGATCTGAAGGCCGCGCAGGCAGGCCGCCTCGAGGCGGACGGCGCCGAAGCCCCTGGCCAAGCGAACGATGCCCAGGCAGGCGCGGAAGCCCTGCTCGGGGTGAGGCCGGTGTTCGATGATCATCTGGCACAGCATCTCGGTCGAGGGACCGATGGCGGCGGCGTCACGCAGGATGCGCTCCAGGGTCCAGTCGGCGTACCGGCGGTGGCTGGAGGGCATGTGCTCGGCGAGCGTGGTGTGCTTGCCGTCGCCCGAACCCCGCATGTGGGTGGCGATCCTCTGTCCTTTAAGGAACACCTCGATGGTGCGAACCGTGGCGCGCACCTCCACGGCGGCCCGGGCGTGGGGATAAGGCACGGAGTAGAAGTGACCGTCGAAGTCGATGTGATAGTCGAGGCCGACCTTGCGGGCGCGCCACTCGGCCAGGACATAGGGCTGGACCGGGTGCGCCTTCAGCTGCGGAGCGTCGATCTCCTCGAACAGCTGGCGGCGGGTGCGGCCGACGTGGCGCATGACGCGCCGGTCGTTGAGGGCGATCAGCATCTCCGCGATGGCGCCGTTCACGTCGGCCAGACTGTGGAAGCGGCGGTTGCGGAGCTTGCCCAGCAGCCATCGCTCGACGATGCGCACGGCGGCCTCGACCTTGGGCTTGTCGCGCGGCTTGTAGGGCCGGGCCGGCAGGAGGGCGGTGTCGTAGTGCGCGGCCATCTCGCCATAGGTACGGTTGACCTGGGGATCGTAGAAACAGGCCTTGATCACCGCGACCTTGGGGTTGTCGGGCACGAGCAGCCGGGCCGCGCCGCCGAAGAAGGCGAAGGCCCGGACGTGGGCGTCGATCCAGTCGGGCAGGGTCTCGGTCCAGCTGGCGTGGGCGAAGGACAGGCTCGATCCGCCCATCACCGCCACGAAGACGTGAGCCGCCCGCGTCTCTCCCGTCCGCGCATCCACGATCACCGGCACGGTGTCGCCGGCGTAGTCGACGAACAGCTTGTCGCCGCCCAGGTGGGTCTGGCGCATGGTCACCGGCAGGCGCTCTTCCCAGCCCCGGTAGAGCTGGCAGAAGCGGCTGTAGCGATAGCCCCCGGGGTTGGCGTCGATGTACTCGTCCCACAGGATCTGAAGCGTGACGTGCTTGCGCTTCATCTCCCGGTTCAGCGCCGCCCAGTCCGGTTCGACCCGGCGGCGCTCGCCCCGCCGGGCGCCGGCCTCGCCGTAAAGGTGGATCTCCAGGTCGGCGTCGGTCAGGTCCAACGGCAAGGGCCACGACAGTTCCGAACGCCCGAACCGAACCGCCATCTCCCGCACGGTGGATCGCGCCAGGCCCATCCGGCGGGCCGTCTCGGCCACAGGCAGCCCCGCGTCCAGCGTCAGTCTCAGCATCTCGCGCACCCGGCGCATGGCAATCCTCTCCGTCGGCATCGGTCTCTCCAAAAGGAAAAACCCTAGCGTCGAAGAAGCGGCCCCCAGCCTGCCGACCCCTGGCGGGATCGGATCGGAATCCCTGGCGGGATCATCCCGGAACGGGTGGCGAGATCAGATCGGAATGGGTGGCGGCATCAAATCGGAATGGGTGGCGCGATTACGTCGGAATCCGCACCC
>CAIQJF010000003.1 GCA_903872075.1 uncultured Caulobacteraceae bacterium
GACCGCGGCCTCGCGACCACGGAAGCCCTGGTCCGTGCGCGGCTGGTGCGGAGCGAGACGGGCGAACCGCTGGACTCGGTGCTGACGCGGCTTGGCCTTGTCTCCGAACAGGCCCTGGCGAGCGCCCTGGCCGAGGCGACCGGCCTGAAGATCGCCGCCGCCGCCGACTTTCCGGCCAAGGCCATTGCAACGGCCCCCTTGTCGGCCGGTTTCCTGCGCGACGCCCGCGCGGTGCCGCTGCGGGAGACGGAGACGGGTGTCGAGGTGGCGTTCGTCGACCCCCTGTCCGTCGAGACCCGGCAGTCTCTGGCCTTCGCCCTGGGCCGGGAGATCCGGCCGTTGGTGGCCCGGGCTGGGGATGTGGAGGTGGCGCTCGACCGCCTCTATCCCGACCCGCTGGCGGACCCGGCCAAGGCCGGCGAAGCGGATGAGAGCGATGTCGAACGGCTCAAGGATCTCTCCAGCGACGCCCCGGTCGTCCGCGCGGTCAACGCCCTGATCAGCCGGGCGGTGGAGGCCAAGGCGTCGGATATCCACCTTGAGCCCACCGAGGATTCCCTCAAGATCCGGATTCGTATCGACGGTGTGCTGCGGGTGCTCGATCCCCTGCCCCCGCAGATGAAGACGGCCTTCGTCTCGCGGATCAAGGTCATGGCCGGTCTCAACATCGCCGAACGGCGATTGCCGCAGGATGGCCGACTGCGTCTGGCCGTGCGCGGGCAGGAGATCGACCTGCGGGTGGCGACCTCGCCCACCATCTATGGCGAGAGCGTCGTGATGCGTATTCTCGACCGGTCGAACCTGCCGCTGAACTTTGAAGCCCTCGGCTTCGACGACGCCACCGAAGCGGCGTTCCTGAAGGTCCTGGCCGAGCCCTACGGCATCGTTCTGGTGACCGGGCCCACCGGCAGCGGCAAGACGACCACCCTCTATGCGGCCCTGTCGCTGATGAACACCGCGGACCGCGCCATCCTCTCCATCGAGGATCCGATCGAATACCGCCTGGAGGGGATCAATCAGACGCAGGTCAATCCGCAGATCGGCCTGACGTTCGCGACCGCCCTGCGTTCGTTCCTGCGTCAGGATCCGGACGTGATGATGGTCGGAGAGATCCGCGACCTGGAGACCGCCGAAGTCGCCGTGCAGGCCGCTCTGACCGGCCACACCATCCTCTCGACCCTGCACACCAACAACGCCGCGGCGGCGGTCACACGCCTCGTCGACATGGGCGTGGAGCCCTTCCTGATCACCGCGACGGTAACCGCCGTGCTCTCGCAGCGCCTGGTGCGCAAGCTCTGCCCCCACTGCCGCGAGGCCTATGCGACCACGCCCGAGACCTTCAAGGCCATGGGCGTCAATCCAGAGGGGCTGGGCCAGATGTGGCGCCCGGTGGGCTGCAAGGCGTGCGGCGGGGCCGGGTTCAAGGGGCGCCTCGCCCTGCTCGAACTGCTGGTGGCCAATGACGAGACCCGCCGCCTGGTGCTCTCCGGCGCCGAGTCCCGGGCCATTCAGGACGCCGCCCACATGCGCAGCATGCTTGAGGATGGCCTGATCAAGGCCAGCGCCGGCCTGACCACGTTGGAGCAGGTGCTCCGCGTGACCCGGGAAGGCTGACCCATGGCGATCTATCGCTATCGCGCCGCCACCCCGTCGGGATCGGTTCGCACCGGCGCTCTGGAAGGGACTTCCGCCGAGGATGTGGTCGCCCAACTCCGCCGCCTGGGCCTGCTGCCCATTGAGACCACGGCGACAACGGGAACCGTCCGGCCGGATGCAACGATTCGCGCCAATGGCCAGACCCGCCAGGCGGTGGTCAACGCGATCGGCGAGCTGGCGGTGCTGCTCGACGCGGGGCTGACGCTCGACCGGGCCATGGCGGTATGCGTCGACAATATCGAGACCAAGAGCGTCAAGGGCGCCTTCGCGCGGATGCACGACAGGATCAAGGAAGGCGCGCCCCTGTCGCTGGCCATGACCGAGTCCCGCGGCCTGTTTCCGCCCATGGCGCCGGCGATGTGCGAAGCGGGCGAGGCGGACGGTCGTCTTGGCCCCGCCCTGACGCGTCTGGCCGAGAGCCTGGACCGCGCCGAGGCCCTGCGCCAGACCGTGATCTCGTCGTTGATCTATCCGGCCATCCTGATGCTGGTGGCCACCAGCGTGATCCTGCTGATGCTGCTGGTGGTGGTGCCGCAGTTCGAGACCCTGTTCTCCGGGGCCAAGGGCAAGCTGCCCATGGCCACCCGCGTGGTGCTGGGGGCCAGCGAAGGCCTGCGCGCCTACGGCCTGATCGGTCTGGGGGGGCTCATCGCCGTCGGCTTCGTGCTCAGCCAGTGGCTGCGGCGTCCCTCGGTGCGCCTGGCCTTCGACACCGGCGTCCTGACCATGCCCCTGCTCGGCCCGCTGATCGTGAACGCCGAGATCGCCGGCTTTTCCCGGACGCTCGGCAGTCTGGTGGTCGGCGGCGTCGCCCTGCCCACCGCGCTGGGCATCGCCGCCCGATCGGTGTCCAACGGGCACATGGCCGCGGCCATTGCCAAGGTGGCGGCCGGCGTCAAACAGGGCGGCGGACTGTCGGGGCCGATGGCGCAGAGCGGCGCCTTCCCGCCCATGGCGATAAGCTTCCTGCGCACCGGCGAGGAAACCGCTCAGCTGGGCCCGATGCTGCTGCGTCTGGCGGACGTGTTAGACCGCACGGTGCGTTCGACGATCGACCGGTCGATCGGCATACTGACACCGACTATCACGGTCCTTATGGGCGCCATCGTGGCTGGGGTTATCGGATCCATCATGACAGCTATACTTGGCTTCAACGATCTGGCGCTCGCAACATGACCCCACAGCCTGAGCTCACGACATCCGCCCCCGAGGCCCGCCGCCGCCGCGGAGATGGCGGCTTCACCCTGCTGGAAATGCTGGTGGTTCTGGCGATCATGGGCCTTCTGGCGTCGATCATCGCCCCGCAGGTGCTGAAGTATCTGGGGACCTCGCGCACCCAGACGGCCAAGGTGCAGATCCAGAACGTCGACGCGGCCCTGCAACTGTTCCGCCTCGACGTGGGGAGGTTCCCGACCCAGGAGGAGGGCTTGACCTCCCTGGTGGCCGCGCCGCCGTCGGCGCCGGGCTGGAACGGCCCCTATCTGCAGAAGGCCGCCGCCCTGAACGATCCCTGGGGAACGACCTATCAGTACCGCAACCCCGGCAAGCATGGCGAAATCGATGTCTACAGCCTCGGCACGGACAAGGCCGAGGGCGGGACCGGCGAGGCGGCCGATGTCGGTAACTGGTGAGGCCCGACCTCGCTCGTCGTCCGATGGCGGAACCACCCTTGTCGAAGCTCTGGTGGTCGTAAGCCTCACCGTGATGGTGAGCGCGATCGTCCTGCCCGCCATGGGACAAGCTCTGGCGACGCTGTCGCGACGGGAAGCCGTAGCCGTCGTCGCCGCCCGGCTCCGCGAGGCCCGTGCGGGCGCCCTGCGGCGCGACAGGCCGGTGGCGTTCTCCGTCGCCGCCAACGGGGCCGCCTACGGCACGTCGGAAGGCGACGTCTCCCCCACGCCGCCGGGCGTCACCCTGACCATTCCCAAGGCCGACAACCGCGGCCGCGGCGGCGCGATCATCTTCTACGGAGACGGATCGTCCACAGGCGGGGCCGTGGCGATCAGCGGTGGTCAAAGGACCACGCGCGTCTTTGTGGCTCCGCTCGGCGGCGCGATCGCGGTGGAGGACTCATGACCCGCCCGCCTGTGCCCACCGGACGCGGGGATGCGGGGTCGGCCTTCATCGAATCGATTCTGGCCGCGGCGATCGTGGCCACGGCGCTGGGTGGGATGTACCACGTCATCGGCGACGGAGCCGGGCGCAACCGCGGCGTTGAGGCGCGCCGCACGGCCCTTCTGATCGCCCAGTCGGAACTGGCGGCGGTCGGCGCCGACATCCCGCTGCAGCCTGGCACGTCCGCAGGTCTGGCCGGGGACATGCTCTGGCGCGTGGAAATCTCGCCCTACAGCGGCGGGGGGGTCGCACTTCTGAAGGTGGCGGTGTCCGTGGGGCCCCGCGTCGGGGGGGCGAGTCTGGTTACCCTGCAGAGTCTGCGGGTCGGGGCGGGGACCTGAATGGCCCCGGCCGGACATTCCCATCGCCACTCGGCCGGCTTCGCCCTGGTCGAGGCCCTGGCCAGCCTGGTGGTCGTGGGCATGATCGCCCTGATGATGAGCCAGGGTGTCATGACGGGCCGGCGAGCCTGGGAGCGGATCGACTCACGGGAAGCCAGCGGGGAGGTCACCGACAGCATCCAGAGTCTGTTGCGCAACCGAATCGAGCAGACTTTTCCGTCCATGCTCTACAATCAGGCCCCGCCCTATATCGACTTCGTGGGCGGGCCCGAATCCATGGTCTTCCTGGCCAATCCGCCTCGGTCGGAACGGCCTTCGCCGCTGCGGCGCTACACGCTCACCCTCGACAGATCCTCCAATCTGCTCCTCAACTCCATCAGCGACGTGGCGCAACCGGCCTTCGCGCCGGTGACCCGGCAGGTGCTGCTGACCGGGGTGCGACGGATCGATGTGGCCTATTTTGGCGCCGCACGCCCCGACATGATCCGCCGGTGGCGGTCGAACTGGCAGGGTGAGTCGACGCTGCCGGAACTTGTCAGAATAAGGCTGAGCTTCGGCCAGGGCGACGCGCGCGCCTGGCCGGATCTTCTGATTCACCCGCAGGCGAACGTCGACGCCGCCTGCCTGGCCACGATCGCCACGAGTCGGTGCAAGGGGCGCACGTGACCTTTCAGGAACTCCTCAACGCGGACATGGACCTTGCGACTCTGCGCGCTCTGGCGCGTCAGGGTCTGGCGTGGTGGCTGGACGAACTGTCGAGTTTGCTTCCGCCGGCGTGGCGGGATCGGCTGTCGACGCGGCCGCGGGCGTGGCTGGAGCCGGGGGCGAACGGCGGCTGGCGGCTATGGCGCAACGGAGCCGTCGCCGAAGGCGTTTCCGCCACCGCCGGCGGAGACCGCGTGGGGTTGCTGGCGCCGGCCGGCGCGGTGCTGGTGCGCGAGGTTCAGGCCCCGCGGCTCCCCGCCGCCGACGTCAGGCGCCTGCTCAGTCTGGACCTCGACCGCCTCTCGCCGCTGGCGCCGGATCTGATCCACTTCGACATCGAGATCCTCGATCGCGGCGAGGAGGGCGGCGCGCAGAAGGTGCTGCTGGGCCTCCTGCCCAAGGCCGAGGGGGCTCGGCTTGTGGCCCAGGCCCGGGCCGCGGGAGCCGCCCCGGTCGCATTGGCGGCGCGTGCGCCCGGCGGCGGCGACGCGCCGCACTTCGACTTCCTGCCGCAGGTCGTCGAGAGCGCCGGCGAGAACGCCATCGGCCGTCGCCGGACGATCGGCTGGGCGGTGGCCGGAGCGCTGATCCTGACCAATCTGGCGGTGCTGGTGGGACGGGACATGATCGATGTCTCGCGCCTGCGGGCGGCGGTGGAGGGACAGGCGCCGGTGGTGAGCGCGGTCAATCGCCTGCACCGGCGGGTGGAGACCGAGGAGACGCGCCGCCGCGCGTGGCTGGACCTCGGCCGCAGGAGCGATCCGCTGCGGGTTCTTGACCGGCTGAGCCAGGCCTTGCCGGCGGGGGCCTGGGTTCAGCATCTGGAGTGGAACGGCCAGAGCCTGCGGCTCATCGGCTTCACCCATCGCGACATCGACATGGCCGCGGCGATCCGGGGTTCGGGCGCCTTCGTCAATCCCCGCGTCCTGACCGCGCCGACGGCGGCGGGATCGGCGGCGTTCACGCCGTTCGACATCACCGCCGACGCCCGGCCGGAGCCGCGCCGATGAAGCCCCTGACCGCGCGGGAACGCCGCCTTGTCGCCCTGGGCCTGTTGGTCCTGGCGATCGGGGCCCTCTGGCTGCTGGTGCTTGGCCCGCTGATCGGCGGCTTCATCGATCGCGCCCAGGAGCGCCGCGATCTGTGGGCGGCCTATCAGCGCAACGAACGGCTGATCAGTTCGCTGCCGGCGCTTCGCGCCACGGCCGAGGCCCAGGCGAAGCTGGCCCCCCGGTTCGTGATCGGCGCGCCCAATGACGCCCTGGCCGCCCAGGCCTTCACCGACCGCCTGCGCAAGGTGCTGGAGGACGAAGGCCTGGCGGCGACGGCCATGGAGGAAATCCCGGGCGAGGGCGGCGCCGATTCCGTCAAACTCCGGGTGGACCTCACCCTGACCCTGACACAGCTGTATGAGACGGTGCGCCGTCTGCAGAGCGAGGACGCCTATGTCGTTGTCGACTATCTCTCCATCGCCGCCGACCGGTCCCTCTCGGCCGGACGGCTCGCCCCCCTCGATGTTCGCCTTGAAATCTCCACGGCCTGGCGGGCCACGGTCCGGGCCAAGCCATGACGATTTTCGCGCGCCTCTTGTGGCCTGCGGCGCCTTGGTGATGCTCCTTGGCCTGCAGCTTGTCCTCCCGGCCGGGACCCCGCCGGCCCAGGCGCCCGGTCTGGCGGCGCGTCGTCTGAGACCCGTGACGGTTGCGCCCCTGGCGGACTTCGCCGCCATCCTCGCCGCGCCGCTGTTCGCGCCGGACCGCCACCCCGGCGCGTCGGCGTCGCTCACCGACACCGGCGGGGGCTCGCTGGCGGGCTACGCCGCCCTGGGCGCGGCGTCGGGCCGCGCCGTGGCCACCGCGGTGATGGCCGTCCCGGGCGGCGGGGTTAAGACCGTCCGCCGGGGCGATGACCTGGAAGGCTGGCGGCTTGTGGCCATCGACCGCACCCGGGTGATCTTCGAACGCAAGGGCGCGCGCCACGCCCTGATCATCGGCGCTCCGCCCGAGAGCGGGCAGACGCCCGCCGGCGACGCAGAAACCCAGGGACCTGCTCAATGACCCGTTCCGCCGCCGGCCCCTCTCTGGCCGTCCTGCTTATTGTCCTCGCCGCCGCGCCGGCGGCGCTCTCGGCCGTCCAGGCCCAAGGCCAAGGCCAGAGCGCGGCCGATCCGCCGGCGAACCTCGACGCGCGCGAAGTGCGCACGACCATCCTGCGCGGCAAGCCGGCCCCGCCCCCGCCCCGCGCGGCGCCGGTGCGCACCTACGCCAATGGCGACATCAGCCTGAACTTTCCCCGGGTGGAGGTGCAGGCCCTGGCCAAGGCCATCCTCGGCGACACCTTGAACGTGACCTACACGGTGGACCCGAACCTGCACAATCTGGTGACGGTCCAGACCCCGCATCCGATCAGCCGCGCCGATGTCCTGCCCTTCCTGGAACAGTCCCTGGCCGACGCCGGCCTGGTGATCAGCAACCGCGGCGGATCCTACGCCATCGTCGCCTCCTCCCAGGCCCGCGGCCAGGCGCCGGTGGTGAGCGCGAACGACACCGGCTTCGGCAACGAGAATCTCAGCCTGAAGTTCGTCAACGCCGAGGAGATGCGCAAGCTGCTCGACCCCCTGGTGCCGGGGGCGATCTCCGTGGCCGATCCGGTCCGCAATGTCCTGGTGGTGTCGGGCAACTCCACCCAGCGCAAGGCGCTGCGCGATCTGGTGGCGCAGTTCGACGTGGACTGGCTGCGCGGCATGTCCTTCGCCCTGTTCGTGCCGCAGCGCACTGACGCCCGGCTGATCGCGCCGGAACTGGAGAAGCTGATCAACGCCCCCGGCTCGCCCTCGGCCGGGCTGGTGCGCTTCATCGCCATGGACCGCCTCAACGGCATCCTGGCCATCACCAGCCAGCCGCAATACCTCGACGACGCGCGCCGCTTCATCGAGATCCTCGACCGCGAGGGCGAGGGCGCAGAGAAGCGGGTGTTCGTCTATCACGTGCAGAACGGCCGGGCGGCGGATCTGGCCAAGGTGCTGAATTCCGCCTTCGGCTCGTCCGTCTCCGGCTCGGCCCAGACCGACACCGACGCCACGAGCCTTACCGATCACAGCGCCCCCTCGCCGGCCAGCCTGCCGCAGGCCCCCGCGCCCGGCTTCTATCCGGGCGGCATGAACCGCCCGGGCCCGGGCGGCGGCCAGCCGGTGGGAACCGACACCCCGGCGGGTTCGGCCCGGGCCGGCGGCGCCGGCAACGCCGCCAGCAGCATCACCGCGGACGAGACCAACAACGCCATCGTGGTCTTCGCCACACCCCGCGACTACGCCCTGATCTCCGACGCCCTGGCCAAGCTCGATGTCCTGCCATTGCAGGTGATGATCGACGCCTCGATCACCGAGGTCACCCTCAACCACAACCTGCAGTACGGCATCCAGTGGTCGTTCGCGACCGGGGCCCACAGCGGCGCCCTGACCCAGGGCAAGACCGCCGTTCCGGTCCAGAACTTCCCGGGTCTGTCCTATGTCTATCAAGGCGCCAATGTCAGCGCGACCCTGAACGCCCTGGCCACGGTCACCGACGTGACCGTGCTGTCGGCGCCCAAGCTGATGGTGCTGAACAACCACACCGCCACCATCGAGGTGGGCGATCAGGTGCCGATCTCCACCGGCTCGGCGGTGAGCACGATCTCCAACGGCGCGCCCATCGTCAACTCGATCGAATACCGCGACACCGGCATCATCCTGAAGGTGACGCCGCGGGTGAACGCCGGCGGCCTGGTGCTGCTGGATATCGCCCAGGAGGTGAGTAACGTCCTTCCCACCTCCAGTTCCAACATCAGTTCGCCCACCATCTCCCAGCGCAAGATCTCCACCTCGGTGGCGGTGCAGGACGGCGAGACCATCGCGCTCGGCGGTCTGATGAAGAATCAGGTGACCAAGGGCCGCTCGACCATCCCGCTGCTGGGCAATATCCCCGTCCTCGGCCATCTCTTCGGCGACACCACCGGGGGCCTGGTCCGCACCGAACTGGTGGTTGTCCTCACCCCCCACGTGGTTCGCACCCCCGTCGACGCTCGCGCCGTCACCGAAGAACTGCGCGAGAAGATCCATCTGGGCGCGCCCCCCCCGGCGCCCGTCCACCGTGCGCGCGCGAAGTAACACCCACCGGCGGGACGCGGGCTACGCCCTGGTGGCCGCGGTCACCTCCGTGGCGGTGTTCGCCTATGTGGCCCTCATGGTGCTGGCCGCCGACCGCGGCGCCCTGGCGACCGTGGCCGGGCGGATCGAACAGGCGAAGCTGGCGGCGGCGGCGGACGCGGGCGTCGCCATGGCGGCCGCCGGCCTCTCGGCCCCGGACCGGGGCGATCGTTGGCCCATCGACGGGCGGATTCGCCGGGCGGCCTTCGCGGGCATGGACCTGGCCATCGAGGTCGAGGACGAACGCGGCAAGGCCCCGCTCAACAGTCTCACAGACGATCAGATCCACGCTCTGTTAGCCGGCGCCGGGGCCTCCGGCGAAAGACTGGAAGCGTTGGTGGCGGAGTTCAAGGCCTGGCAGGTCGAGAATACCACCCCGGCCCTTGCGGCGATGGCGATGATGGCCCCACCGCCCGGCCCACCGGTCCGGCATGGCAATTTCAAGACGGTCGAGGAACTCGCCGGACTGAAGGACATGACCCCCACGCTGCTGTCGCGGATCGCGCCGGTGAGCACCGCCTTGACCGAACTGCATGGCCCCTTCGAGCCGGCCAACGCGAAGCCCCTGGCCATCGCCGCCATGCACGGCGATCAGGGCGCGGACTTTGCTCAGCTTAGCACCGAGACAATGGCCAGCACCCTGCGGCCCAATATCGAGATCGCCAGGGCCGACAAGATGGTGGGCCGCAACTTCACCGTGCGCGTCACGGCCCGCGACAAGGACGGATCGCGCGGCCATCGCACCGTGATGATCCAGCTGACCGGCGATCCCGCCCGGCCCTATTGGATCCGCTACGTCGACTGAGTCTGCGCAACGAGAGCCTGATCCGTTCGCACGGAACAGATGCGAGCGGTGAGTCAGGCTCTAAATATTTGATTCTAGAGCAAATGATCTCCGACCAGATGATTTCATCTGATCGGCGTTTGCTCTAGCGCCTCGCGCAGCTGGAACTTCTGGATCTTCGTCGCCGACATCGGCCAGGCGGTCACGAACCGCACCGCCCGCGGAATCTTGAAGCGGGCGATCTTGCCCTGACAGAAGGCGATCAGCTCGTCTTCCGACACCGTCATCCCGTCCTTCAGCTCGACGAAGGCGGCGGGAACCTCGGCGTAGCGGTCGTCCGGCATGCCCACCACCTGGGAGAGACGCACGGCCGGATGGGTGTCGAGCACCGCCTCGATCTCGGCGGCGGCGACGTTCTCGCCCCCGACCTTCAGCATGTCCTTCAGCCGCCCGTGGAACATGATGTGACCGGCGGCGTCGATGGAGCCGATGTCGCCGGTGCGCATCCAGCCATCGGCGCCGAGGGTCGCCGCCGTCTTCTCCGGGTCGCGGTAGTAGCCCTTCATGGCGTTGGGCCCGCGCGCCAGGATCTCGCCCTGTTCGCCGGGCGCGCGCTCGGCCCCCGTCTCCGGATCGACGATCTTCACCTCCCAGTCGTCGAGCGGGACGCCCAGCCGGCCGGTGCGCAGCTCATAGGGATCGCTCAGGCGACTGGTGCAGATCGTGCCCACGCCTTCGGTCAGGCCGTAGGTGCCCACCTGAACTGCCCCCGGCATGGCCTTGGCCATCGCCTCGGCGATCCATGGCGGCTGCACCGCCAGGTTGGAGTTCATCAGCCGCACCCGCGACAGGTCGGTGGCCGCGAAATCCGGATGGGCGATCAGATCCTGCATGATGGTGACGAAACAGGGATAGGCGTGGGTCGCGCGCTCGCCGCCCAGCATGGCCAGAGCCACCCCGGCGTCGAAGTTGGGCAGGGTCAGATAGGCCGCCCCGGCGTCGATCGCCGCCACCAGCGGCAGGATGCCGGCGATGTGGAACACCGGCAGGGGCGACCAGAACCGGTCCCCCGCTCCGATCTCATAGCGACGACCGAGATTGCGGCTGTTGGCGACCATGCCGCGCTGGGCGATCAGACAGCCCTTGGGATTGGCCGTGGTGCCGGAGGTGTAGAGGATAAGGCCGATGTCGTCCGGCAAGGCGCCCTCGATGCGGGCGTCCACCGCAACCTCCGTCGTCCCCTCCCCCGCGGCCAGGAAGTCGGTATCGGCCTGGAAGCCCGGCGGCGACTCGCGGTCAAGGCCAGTGGCGACCAGTGTGCGCAGACGCGGCGCCTCCGGACAGGCGAGCCCTCCCGCCGCGCCATCCTGACCGGCGAGCGACGGCAGCGCCTCGGCCAGCCGCGCGGGAAAGCTGACCACCGGATTGTCGGCCCCGTCGACGACGAGTGCGACCAGATCGGCGTTCTCGATCAGATAGGTCAGCTCGCGCGGCTGATAGCGGGCGTTGATCGGCACGGCGACCGCCCCGGCCATGGCCACGCCCAGGAAGGCCTCGACGAATTCCGGGCAGGAGTTGAACAGCAGCCCCACATGCTCGCCCGGCGCGACGCCCGCGGCGATGAAGGCCCGGGCCCAGCGGCGCGCCGCCGCGTTCAGCCCAGCGTAGCTCAGCCGCCGGTCCGGAAACACCACCGCGTCCGCCGCGCCAAGCCCCGCCCGGGCGCGAAGAAGGGCGCCCAAAGTCAGAATTCCGGCCTCGACCGCCGTTCCCGGCGCCGCCCTCTGATCCATCCGCGCCCTCCCCAGGGCCGTGAGCCGGCGTCGTGACGCGCCGGGCTACGGGAAGAAGCTTAGGAGGCGCAAACCGGATTGAACAGGGCGGACCGTCTGCGCCTCTTCCAAGCCGCCGGAAACCCGAATAACAGCCTCGGCTCCGGCGCTTGGCCGGGGAAAGTCGGCCGGGCGATTCGGAAAAAATACGTCCGGCGCAAAGTGGGGGAACTTCCTGGTGAAACAGTTCATTTGCGCGACCGCGTTCGCATGTCTGGTCGCGACCGGGCCGGCCTTGGCCTCGACCATTACCTACACCGCCTCGGGCACGGCCACCGGCACGATCGGCACAAACTTTTTCGCCGGCGATTCCTATTCGATCACCGCGACGGGCGACACCGCCACCGCGCAGCTGTGCCAGGGACCGGGCCCGATTCCGGGCTGCCACATCGTTCTGCTCAGCAACATGCAGATCGCGCTCGGCGGCCTTGGGACCTACACCGTGACGTCTCCCACCGTGTTCTTCGACAACACCAATGGCGGCCTGATCGGCTTCCTGGAGGCGGGCGGCCCGCTCAATTTCTTCTACTACGGCGTCGGCGCGCCGGCGTTCTCGACCTATGACGCCATTTCGTCCGTCGGGCCTCTGGGCTTCTACGCGCTGACACAAGGCATCGTCCCCGGCAATTCCGGCCCGGTCCACACCACCGGCGGACTGCTGACCTTCGCCCCGGGCTTCGCGCCCGCGACGTTCCAGGCCGTCCTGACGACCAGCGTCGTTCCCGAACCCGCCGCCTGGGCGACCATGACCCTGGGCTTCGGCCTCCTGGGCGCGGCCGTTCGCGGACGGACGTCCGCTCGTCGCCGGGCGATCGCCGCGGCCTGACCCGCTGACTTGATTTGCTTCGGCGGGACTCGGCGCTCTGCGCCCGAGTCCTGATCCGGCGGGGACGATGCGCCCAGGTCGATGCGGCCGGGACGCTGGCCCTACGACAGCCAATCCACCGGCACATCCAACGCCGTCGCGAGCTTAGCGATGGTCTCCGGCGCCCCGGTCCGGCGACCATTTTCGAGATCGGACAGATAACCCTGGCCGATCCCCGTCATGAAATTCAGGCGGAGCTGGGTCTCGCCGCGCCAGTTGCGAATGGCCTTGAGGCGGCTGTCCCCGCGGAGGACCGCCGCGCTGACCTCGGGCGGCAACACGCCGCCGCCGTTTGCCAATTCCGCCTTGCGCGCGTCGTAGATGGCGACATCATCGGCGTCCTCATCATCGCGACCGGCCTGCGCAATCAGAGCGTCGTACTCAGCCCGCGACAGCACCACCAACTCCTCGCCGCCGGGCGTGAGTATGATTTGTGGTCGGTTCATAGACTCAACTCCGTCTGTAGGTCGTTGTGGCCCGGCGACCGATATAGATCGCCAGGATCGTCATGGCGTCTTCATCGAAGATCACCCTGTAGCTGCCGATGCGGAGGCGGTAGCCCTGTCGGCCCTGAAGCGCCTTAACATCGCCTTGGCCCGTCATGGCGTAGCGGTGAAGCCCGCCCTCCACCTGCTCGCGCGCGTCCCGGGGAAGCGCGTCGAGATCTTTTGCGGCGCCGGGCGTGAGGATGATCGTTTTCACAAGCGATATTATCGCGAATTCAAGCGATCATTCAAGCGATATTACCGCGACGGGGCATGCCTCTGGTAGGGACGGAGGGACTCGAACCCTCACGGCCTTGCGGCCAACGGATTTTAAGTCCGGTGCGTCTACCGTTCCGCCACGTCCCCTTGCGGGAGCGCCAACCTAGAGGCGGCGCGCTCCTCTGTCACGCGCGCAGTCGCGCCTAGCGAGAGCCGCGGGACGGCGGGAGACCCTCATTTCCGCTTGACTCAAATATTGCGTTATGCAACTATTCCGTCATGTCCGCCGCCGAGCCCGAATTCGTCGATGCCCCAGACCCCGCCATCGCGGAGACCGAGGGGTGCCTTCAGGCGCTGAGAAACCTGACCGACATGGCCATGGAGATCGCCGACGCGGTCCGGATGGAAGTCCGGCTCGAACATCAGGTTTACGGTTTGCAGATGAACCGGGCGGCGACGCCCGCCGAGGTTCAGGCCGCCCGCACCACCATCCCCACCAAGGCGCGCGATGTCGCCGACGCCTTCGCCCGCATCTCCAAGGCGATCCGTTTCACCATCGGCCTGCGGCTACGCACCCAGAAGGACCTCAGCGCCCTGATCGCCGGCGAGCCCCTGGCCCGCGAAGAGCGTCGCAAGGTGGCCGCCGAGCGGTCGGAAGCCAAGGTCGAGGCCAAGCGCAAGGCTCAGGTCGACAAGGTTGGACGTCTGGTCATGGAAGCCGCCGACCGGCAGCGGGAATACATCCACGACATCGAGATCTATGACGAACTCGAGCGCGCCCTCGACGAGCGCCTCGAGGACGACGAGGCCTACGCCGATCTCGACAACGTCCCGATCGAACAGGTCGTCCGCCGCATCTGCAAGGATCTGTGCATCGAACCGGACTGGAGCCTCTGGGAAGGCGATCGCTGGCGCAAGGCGCCCTTCACCCGCCCGCCCCACTCTCAATACCATTCACCCAGCCGCCGGCGGGTGAAATGGGACAACGAACGGAGGAGATGGATCTACGATCCGCCCCAGCCGGAGCCGGCCAACGACACGGCCCCCGGCGCCATCCCAGGCCCCGATCCCGGAAGCTACGCCGCCTCCGCCATCTTCCACGACTGAAGTTCCGGCAGCACCTTGGTGGCGAAGAGACGCATGCTGCGCTCGGCGTTTTCCGGGGTCATGCCGCCGTAGCTGACCTGGATGGTCAGGTCGAAATCGCCCAGCACCTGGCGGCGTTTGTCGAGCTTCTCGAGGATCTGGGTGGGCGTACCCCAGGTGTTGATATCCACGAAGCTGTTGCCCGCCGCCTCCAGGCCCACGTCCTTGAGGATGTCGGCGTTGTCGGCATAGTCGCCATAGCCCTTCATGTTGCGGAAATGGGCCCCGGCCATCTCATAGTGCTCCATGACCGTGACGTAGTATTTGGCCATGTGATCGCGGGCCAGGGCCTCGGCGCGCTCGGCGCTCTCGTCGCAGGCCAGGAAGTCGACGCACACCGGCGGCGGGGCGGCGCGGCCGTGATGCTCCTTGAACAGGGTGCGGTAGCGCTCGAAATGCGGGACCATCTCCTCCCAGGGTTTCTGGGCGAAGCTCATCATCCGCGCGCCGAGCTCGGCGCAGATCGGCACGGAGTCCGACGACATGGCCACGCAGTAGAAGCGGTCGTCGAAGCTGGCGTAGGGCCGCGGCCGGATCTCGGCCCGGGCCTGTTTGTAGAACTGCCCGGCGCCTTCCACGACGCCGGTCTCCAGGCCGCGGATGATCAGCTTGGCAGCCTCGTCGAAGCGGTCGCGGGACTCGCCCATCTCCACGCCGAAGCGGTCGTATTCGCGCTTGGCCAGGCCCCGGCCGATGCCGAACATCGCCCGGCCGCGGCTGAGGTGATCGAGCACGATCATCTTCTCCACCACCCGCAGAGGATCGTTCCAGGGCAGGATCACGGCGCCGGTGAGCAGGCCGATACGGCTGGTCTTGGCGGCCATATAGGCCAGGAACTGCAGGTTGTCGGGGCTCATGGCGTAGTTGAAGAAGTGGTGCTCCACCGCACCCAGGGTGTCGAAGCCGAGCGGCTCGGCGAGGCCGGCCAGATGAATGTCCCGCTCCCACGCGGCCTGGTCGGTCGTCTGGTCCAGGAAGTTCTGGAACACCATCAGCAGGCCAATCTTCACGGCGTCTTCCCTCTCAAGTTGCGTGGGGCGTCAAGGCGCGCCCCTTCGCGGGCAAAGTGGCCGAATTGATCGCGCCGGGCAAGCGAGGACGCGCCCGGTTGCAATCGGCGCGCGGGGGCCACAGTAAGGTTGAAAGCGTCCCGGCGAGGACGGGGAGAGGACAGGGCATGGGCTGGCTTGAGCGCGAGGGCGGACGCCGCATCTATTTCGAGGATCACGGCGGCCCCGAACGGCCGGTGATGTTGATCCACGGCTGGGCCATGAGCGGACGAATCTGGGATGGGGTCACCGCCGCCCTGCGCGGCGCCGGCCACCGGGTCGTGACCTTCGATCAGCGCGGCTGCGGCCAGTCGGACAAGGACTTCGCGGACAACACGATCGCCGCTTCGGCAGGCGACGCCGTCGCCCTCTGCGAGCATCTGAAGCTGGGCGGCGTGGTCCTCAACGGCTGGTCGCTGGGCGGAGCGGTGGCCACGGCCGCGGCCTCGCGCCTGGGCGCAGGCTGCGGCGGCCTTGTCCTGACCTGCGGGGCCAGTCCGCGCTACACGCGCAGCGACGACTTCCCGCACGGCGGAACCGTCGAGGATGTGGCCGGAACCATCGCCGCGGTGCGGGCCGACCGGGCGACGACATTCCGCGGGGTCTCCAAGGTGGTCTGCGCCAAACCGGTGGGCGCGGCGGTGGAGGACTGGATGTGGGCCATGTTCCTGCAGTCGGCCCCGACGGCGGACGACAGCCTGCTGGATCTGGCGATCGTCGATCAGCGCCCGGAGCTCGCGGCGCTGGAGGTTCCGGTTCTGGCCATCGTCGGCTCTGACGACGCCTTTACCCCGCCCGGTATCGGCGAGGCGGCGGCGGCCCTGGCCCGCGAGGGCGCGGTCTGCCGGTTCGAGGGCTGCGGCCACGCGCCTTTCCTGGAAGACCTGAGCGGCTACATGACCGCCCTGACCACCTTCATCGGCAAGCCTTAGGGGACCGCCGCCCATGACCCGCGATGTGACCTTCGGCCTCTGGTACGACTTCCGGAATCCCGAACCGTGGAAGCGGCCGTTCAGCCGCCTCTATGACGACTATCTGGACCAGATCGCCCAGGCCGAAAGCCAGGGCTTCGGCTCGGTGTGGCTGACCGAACATCACTTCTGCGACGACGGCTATACCCCGTCCCCGCTGGTGCTCGCCGCGGCCATCGGCGCGCGGACCAAGACGATGCGAATCGGCACCAATCTGATGATCCTGCCGCTGCACAATCCCATCCGCATCGCCGAGGACGCGGCCACCCTGTCGCTGCTGACCGGCGGGCGGTTCGATCTGGGCGTGGGCATCGGCTATCGCGACGATGAGTTCCGCGCCTTCGGCCGGGAGCTGAAATTCCGGCCGAGCCTGATGGAAGAGGCCATCGAGATCATCCGCCGCGCCTGGGACGGACGGCCGATCGATTTCGAGGGCAAGCGGTTCTCGGTCGGCCATCAGAAGATCTCGCCCCAGCCGGAGACGGCGCCGCGCCTGCTGCTGGGCGGCATGTCGGAGCCGGCCATCGACCGCGCCGCCCGCATCGGCGACGGCTTCCTCTCCACCGGCGGCATCGGCCAGGACATGTATGTCGCGGCCCTGGAGCGGCACGGCAAACAGGCTGACGGCGCGATCATCGCCGGCCACTGGGCGATCATCGCCCCGGACCCGGCGGCCGAGGCCGAGCGGGTGGGTCCGCACGTGCTCTACCAGGCCAATGAATATATCCGCTGGGGGGCGTTCGGCCCGCCGGAAACCACACCTTTGTTCCCCGACGCCAAGGCGGCGATCGAAAACGGCCTCTATGAGCTGTGGGACGCCGACATGGCGGTGGACAAACTCGGCGCCCTGCTGGACGCCTATCCGCAAATCCGCGACATCCACTTCTGGGCCCAGTTCCCCGGCGAGCCGCTGGAGCAGGGACAGCGGCGGCTGGACTATATCGCGGAGAAGGTGCTGCCGCGCCTTCGCGCCTGACGGAGACTTCGCCGGCCATGCTTTCGGACAAGACCATCGCCGTGATCGGCGGCAGCGGCAAACTGGGCGCCGCCCTGGCCGGACGCTGGCGGGCGGCGGGGCTGAACGTGAGCGTCGGCTCGCGATCGGGAACGCCCTATGCCGAGGCCGCGGCGGCGGCCGACATCATCGTGGTCACTGTCCCCTTCGCGGCCCAGGCCGAGGCCCTGACCCAGATCGCCCCGCACGCCGTGGGGAAGATCGTGCTCGACACCACCGTGCCCCTGGTTCCGCCCCGGGTGATGCGCGTGCAGCTGCCGGCCGAGGGCAGCGCGGCCCAGCGCGCCCGGACCCTGCTGGGCGAGGGCCCGCGGGTGATCTCCGGCTTCCACAATGTGGCCGCGCACAAGCTGGCTGAGGCGGGCGAGGTGGACTGCGACTGCCTGGTGTTCGGCGACGACAAGGCCGACCGCGCGGTGGGCGTGGCCCTGGCCGAGGCGGCCGGGCTGCGCGGGATTCACGCGGGCGCCCTGGCCAATTCGGCGGCGGCCGAGGCCATGACCTCCCTGCTGATCTTCATCAACAAGACCTACGCCTCCGACGGCGCGGGCCTGCGGATCACCGCGCTCGAGGGCAAGACGGGCCCGGCGGCGTGATCCAGGTTCTGCCCCTGACCGGCCTGCCGGAAGTCCGGCCGGGCGACGACCTGGCCGGTCTGCTGGCCTCTACCCTGAAGGCGATGCCCGGCGGCTCACAGGTCGGCGATGTGCTGGTGGTCACCCAGAAGATCGTCTCCAAGGCGCAGGATCTGTTCGTCGATCTGGCGACGGTGGAGCCGGACGACGAGGCGCGCGAGCTGGGCGCGCGGGTGCGCAAGGATCCGCGGCTGGTGGCCCTGATCCTGCGGGAGTCCACGGCCATCGTGCGGGCGGTCCCCGGCGTGCTGATCACCCGCCACCACAGCGGCTGCGTCATGGCCAACAGCGGCATCGATCAGTCCAATATCGGCCCCGGCGGCGACAGCCGCGTCCTGCTGCTGCCCCGCGATCCGGACGCCGTGGCGGCGCGCCTGCGGGAAGATCTGGTCGCTCATCTGGGTCCGGGCCTCCCGGCGGTGATCATCTCCGACAGCTTCGGCCGCCCCTGGCGGGTGGGCGTGACCCATGTGGCGATCGGCGCGGCGGGCCTGCCGGCCCTGGTCGATCTGCGCGGCGATCCCGACCGCAACGGCCGGCCCATGGCCGTGACCCAGATCGCCCTGGCCGATCAGATCGCCAGCGCCGCCGGACTGATCATGGGCGAGGCCGCCGAGGGCATCCCCGCCGCCGTGGTCCGGGGCCTCGCCTGGACCCATCCCGACAGGCCCGCCGCCGACCTGATCCGGCCCGAGGCCGAGGACCTGTTCCGATGAAGGTTACGGTCCTGACCGGCGGCGTCGGCGGCGCCAAGCTGGTGCTGGGCCTCACCGCCATCCTGCCACCCGAGACGATCACAGCCATCGTCAACACCGGCGACGATTTCGTGCATCTGGGCCTGCCCGTATCGCCCGACATCGACACCCTGCTCTACACCCTGGCCGGCAAGTCGGACCTGGAGCGCGGCTGGGGCCGGGGCGGCGAGACCTGGTCGTTCATGGCCGCCCTGAAGGAACTGGGCGGGCCGGCCTGGTTCAACCTGGGCGACGGGGATCTGGCCCTGCATGTGATGCGCCTGGCCGCGTTCGCGCGCGGCGAGCCCCTGTCGCAGGTCACTGCCGCCTTCGCGCGGGCCTGGGGGATCGGCGCCTCGATCCTGCCGATGAGCGACGATCCGGTCGCCACCCTGGTGGACACCGACGCCGGGCGGCTGACCTTCCAGGACTATTTCGTCGGCCGGCAGTGCGCGCCACGGCTTCAGGCCGTGACCTTCGACGGCGCCGCGGCGGCGCGGCCCGGCCCCGGCGTCCTGGCCAGTATCGCCGAGGCCGAAATCATCCTGATCGCCCCGTCCAATCCCTGGCTCAGCGTCGATCCGCTGCTGGCGGTGCCGGGTCTGCGCGAGGCGTTGATCGAAGCCACGGCCCCGGTGGTCGCCGTCTCGCCCCTGATCGCCGGTCAGGCGGTTAAGGGCCCGACGGCCAAGCTCATGGCCGAACTCGGCCTGCCCCTGACCAACGCCAGCATCGCCGCCCACTACACGGGGCTGATCGACGGCCTGCTGATTGATTCCGGCGACGGCGCCGAGGGTGTGGACGTTCCGGTGGCGCGGACCGCGACCCTGATGCGCACGCTGGACGACCGGGCGCGGGTCGCCCGGGCGGCCCTGGATTTCGCCGGCGCCCTGGCCTCTTGAGCTCCTGGACCGCGATCGTCCCGTTCAAGACGGCGGGCCTGCGCAAGACCCGGCTCGCCCCGGACCTGTCGCCAGCCGCCCGCGACCGCCTGGCCCAGACGATGTTCGATCACGTCATCGACGTGCTGGACTCCTGCCCCAGAGTCGGCCGCATCGCGGTGCTGTCCGAGACAGCGCCGGATCGCGCGGCGCTGGACTGGCTGGTGGATCAGGGGCGCGGGTTGAACGCCGAGCTTCAGGCCTTAAGCGTCGCGGGCCCCCGCCTGATCCTGCACGCCGACCTGCCGCTGGTCACCGCCGCGGACGTGGCGGCGCTACTGACCGCGGCGACCGACGGTATAGCCATCGCCCCGGACCGGCATGGAACCGGCGTCAACGCCCTCGCCCTCGACTCAGGGATGACACTGACCCCCGCCTTCGGCCCCGACAGCTACGCCCGCCATCACGCCCTGGCGGTGACGCCGCTGATGACCGTCAGACGCGACGGCCTGGCCCTGGATGTGGATACGCCAGACGACCTCGCCGAGGCCGTCCGGCGAGGTTTTCGCCCAGAGAATTGAGGCAAGCGCCCCCTCCGTCACCTTCGGTGACACCTCCCCCGTCGCACGGGGGAGGAGACATTTCCTCCTCCCTTGCGCGAAGCGCGGGGGAGGTGGCGCGAAGCGCCGGAGGGGGCGCGCGCCGTCGCGGGAAAGCCCTAGATCAACGCCTCGGCGAACTTCGATTCCAGCCGCAGATAGCTGGTCATGCCGCCGGGGACATTGGCGATGACCGACTCCCACTGCGGGCCCTTGATCGCGGCCGGCCAGTCGACCTGGCGCTGGGCGAGATCGCGCCACTTGATGATCCAGGTAACATTGGCGACGCCCAGGGCGTCCTGCGGCGCGCCGCCCACTTCGGGGGCGTCGGCGGTGTTCACCCAGAAGCCGATGACGTCCATCTTCGAGCCCAGATAAGGGATCGCGTGGTTCTTGGCCCAGGCCTTGTACTCCTCGATGAGCTCGGGCTTGAAGTGGTAGTTCCTGATTTCATATAGCATTTTCGTTTCCTGCTGTTTGTTGTTCTGATCTGGCCGAACCTAAGGCTCGACCCGCGTGATGGCCTTCGCGCCCAACCCCTCAAGGGCGCCGACAAGTTCCTCGACCGTCGACAGGACCTCGTCCTCCACCCGGCCGCGCACCACCAGGTTCGAGCCGAAGCCGTCCTGGCCAAAGAAGGGATAGCTGCCCAGCGACAGGTCCGGATGGGCCTTGGCCACGGTCTCCAGCGGCAGGGCCATGACGCTCTCGCCGATGCCTTCCACCCGCACGGTGCGGGCGATGACCACCGCGCCCGGACGCATGCGCGGACCGACATCCTCCATCATGCCGCGCATGATCATCGGCACGCCGGCGAGGACGAAAACATTGCCGATCTGGAAGCCGGGCGGGCCCTGCACCGGGTTGCGCACCAGGGAGCCGCCCTCGGGGATCCGCGCCATGCGCCGGCGGGCGGCGTTGATCTCGCCCTGCCAGCGGGCGGTCATCATCTCGATGATCTCGGGGTGTTCATAGAGCTCTACGCCGAACGCCTCCGCCACGCAGTCGGCGGTGATGTCGTCGTGGGTCGGGCCGATGCCGCCGGTGGTGATCACATAGTCGTAGCGCGAACGCAGGGCGTTGAGCGCGGCGATGATCTCGTCTTTCAGGTCGCCCACCACTCGTACCTCGGCGACGTCGATGCCGAAGGTTCCGAGGTATTTGGCGATGAAATTAAGATTGGTGTCCTGGGTGCGGCCGGACAGGATCTCGTCGCCGATGATCAGCACGGCCACCGCGACGCGTTCGATTTCCGCCATGACCCTTGCTCCATCCCCGCCCGCATGGCTGGTTCCGGACGGATAGGACGCCCGCGGGTTCGTCGCAACCGCGCCCTGGCCCGGAACGCGGAATCGCGGTCCAGACCTGACGTTCGCCGCCTGCTCCGAGGATCGCGCCCCATGCGTTTCACCGCCCCCCTCGCCCATGGCGCCCTGGTCAGCCGCTACAAGCGCTTCTTCGCCGACGTGCGGCTGGATGACGGCACGGAGATCACAGCCCACTGTCCCAACCCCGGCGCCATGCTGGGCCTGAACACGCCGGGCTTCGGAGCCTGGGTCTCGCGCTCCGACGATCCCAATCGCAAGCTGGCCTGGACCCTGGAACTGGTGGAGGCCGACGGGGGCCTGGTGGGGATCAATACCCTCCTCCCCAACCGCCTTGTCGCCGAGGCGCTAGCGGCGGATGTGATCCCGGAACTCACCGGCTACGCGGTCCATCGCCGCGAGGTGAAGATGGGCGCGGCCAGCCGGGTGGATTTCGTGCTGGAGGATCCTGGCCGCCCGCGCTGCTGGCTGGAGGTGAAGAACTGCCATCTGCGCCGGGAGGGGACCCTGGCGGAATTCCCCGACTGCGTGGCGGCGCGCTCGGCGAAACACCTTCGGGAACTGGCCGAGCGCGTGGCCGAGGGTGACCGGGCGGTGCAGCTGTTCGTGATCCAACGCACCGACTGCGACCGCTTCGCCGCCTGCGCCGATCTCGATCCGGTCTATGCCGCCGAACTGACCCGCGCGGCGGGCGCGGGTGTTGAAGTTCTGTGCTATGGTTGCGACATCAGCGAGACTGACATCCATATTGCCCGCCGCCTGCCGTGGATTCACGCGCCGGCCGCGACCTGAGAGAGACCTTTGTCCATGTCCCTGGCCGACGAATATGTTGCCGAGAGCCGCACCGACCGGATCAAGATCCACGGGCCCGAGGGCTTCGAAGGCATGCGGGCCGCCGGCCTTCTGGCGGCCGAGGCCATGGACGCCCTGACCCCGTTCGTGAAGCCGGGCGTGACCACGGCCGAGATCGACCGCCTGGCGCGGGAATATATCATGGACCACGGCGCCCAGCCGGCCTGCATCTATTATCGCGGCTACAGCCACACCCTGTGCATCTCGCCCAACCATGTGGTCTGCCATGGCATTCCCAGCGAACGGGCGCTGCGCGAGGGCGACATCGCCAATGTCGACATCACCGTGGTGCTCGACGGCTGGTATGGCGACACCTCGCGCATGTACGCCATCGGCGAGGTGGCCCCGCGGGCCAAGCGGCTGATCGACGTCACCTATGAGGCCCTGGCCCGGGGCATCGCCGCGGTGAAGCCCGGCGCGCGGTTCGGCGACATTGGCCACGCGATCCAGTCCTATGTGGAGGCGCAGCGCTGCGGCGTTGTGCGCGATTTCTGCGGCCACGGCCTGGGCAAGGTGTTCCACGACTCGCCCAACGTCCTGCACTTCGGCCGGCCGAACACGGGCGCGGAACTGAAGCCCGGCATGTTCTTCACCATCGAGCCCATGGTAAATCTGGGCAAGCCGCAGGTGAAACTGCTCAACGACGGCTGGACCGCGGTGACCCGCGACAAGTCGCTGTCGGCCCAGTGCGAGCACTCCATCGGCGTCACCGAGACCGGCTGCGAGGTGTTCACCGCCTCGCCCGTGGGGCTGTTCCGCCCCAACTGACCAGACTTTGCAAAAACTTTGCAAAAACGCTGGCCCGCAAATTGAAAAGACCCTAGACTCCCTCCTGACAATCGCCGGACGCGGAGCTGGGCAGTGGTGCGGGAGCAAGGCGCGTTCGCCTTCGACATCGGACTTGAGCCGTCCCAACCGGCGGCCCGGGCGGCGCGGCGGCCGGCCAGCCATTACACGGGCCATCGCCAGAGACTTCGCACACGCGCGGCGATAAGTTTCGCCGCCCTGCCCGACTATGAACTGCTGGAATTGCTGCTCGCCCGCAGCCTGCCGCGCGGCGATATCAAGCCCATCGCCAAGGCGCTGCTGATCCGGTTCGGGGGCCTCGCCGGGGTGCTGGGCGCGACTCCCGAGGAGCTGAAGACGATTCCCGGGGTCGGGCCAGCCGTGGCCCTGGACCTGAAGCTGGTGCACGAGGCCACGGTGCGCATGAGCCGCGGCGAGGTGAAGAAGCGCACGGTGATCTCCTCCTGGACCGCCCTGCTCTCCTATGCCCGCGTCGCCATGGCCGGGGCGCCGCGCGAGCAGTTCCGGGTGCTGTTCCTGGACAAGAAGAACCAGCTGATCGCCGACGAGGTGATGAACGACGGTACGGTGGACCATGCGCCGGTCTATCCGCGCGAGGTCATGCGCCGGGCGCTGGAGATGTCGGCCAGCGCGGTGATCCTCGCCCACAACCATCCCTCCGGCGATCCGACACCCTCCACCGCCGATGTGGAGATGACCCGCCAGGTGGTCGAGGCGGGCCGGCCGCTGCGAATCGCCGTCCACGATCACATCGTCGTCGGGCGCGACGGGGTGGCCAGTCTGCGGGCCCTCGGCCTCATTTGAGGCAAAAGGAGCCGCCGGCGCCACGCGCGGCGCGAAAAAGTCGGTTTCACGTCACTTTTCGATTGCGCGACGGGAATGCGGCCGATAATGGCAACTTTGACGGAAGCGTGTCTACATGTTTGCCATTGCTGCAACATTTCGAATTTTCACATTCTAAGGGGCCTACCATGAAACTCTCCACGGCGATCATCGCCGGCTTCGCCCTGCTGGGCGCCGCTTCGGCCGCTTCCGCGGCCATCATCACCGTCTCGGAAGCCTATGACTACGGCACGTACGGCGGCTACGACCAAGTCACGTTCGAAATCTCGACGCCCGTCGCGCTCACTGACCTGAACGTCAGCGGCTATGACTTCGGCGCGGTTGGACCGGGCGCCTACTACTGGCACGGCGGCGACCCCTACGAGTACGGCTACACGACCGCGGACGTCTATGCCGCCATCGGCGCCAACACCGCCTCGGGCAGTTTCGCCGACATCTATGGCGACGCCGACTATCAGACCGGCATGACGCAAGTCGGCACCCTGACCATCAACTCGGGCGTGCCTGAGCCGACCACCTGGGCGCTGATGCTCCTGGGCGTTGGCGGCGTCGGCTTCGCCATGCGCTCCTCGCGCAAGGCCGTGCTCGCGGCCTAAGACCCCTTCGGGTTTTAAGAGAACCGGCGGCGCCTTGCGGCGCCGCCGGTTTTTCTTTGCGCGCCGCGTCCCTTGAGTCCGGCCCAATCCGCGGCGAAAAGGCTCCGATGAGCTACAAGGTTAAGCACTCCCCCGCCCCCGCCCCCGCGCCGGTCAATGTCGACGCCCTGATCCTCGATGGCCTCACGGCCCATCAGGCCGGCCGTCTGACCGAAGCCGCCGATCTCTACGCCCGGGCGCTGAAAGCGCGGCCAGATCACGCCGACGCCCTGAACCTGGCCGGCGCCTGCGCCTTCGCCCAAGGGCAGACCGAGACGGCGATTCGTCTGATTTCCCGGGCCGTGGCGGTCCTGCCGACCCATTTCGACGCCTATCTGAATCTCGCCGAGGCGCAGCGCAGCGCCGGACGCGCCCGCGACGCCATAGAGACCTGCCGCAAGGCCCTAGTGGGCAAACCCGATTTCGTGGACGCCCACGCCCGGCTGGCGACCCTGCTGGGCGAGAACGGCGCCTTCGACCAGGCGCTGGCCCACGCCAGTGTCGCGCTCGCGCTCGCCCCGGACACCCTCGAGGCATTGTGCGGCAAGGCCCTGGCGCTACGACGCCTACAGCGAAACGTGGAGGCGGGAGCCGCCTATGCGCGCGCGGTGGACGTGGGGCCCGAAAACCTCGCCGCCCTGACCGGATGGGCCGCGATGCTGGCGCAGAACGACCAGATCGAGGAGGCCACGGCTCTCTACCGCCGCGCGGCGGCAGTCGCACCGGGCGACGTATCGATCATCGGGGCCCTGGGCAGCGCGGTGGAACGCGGCGGCGACACAGCCGGTGCGATCGCCATCTTCGACAGCACGCTCGCGCAGGCGCCGGGATCGGCCGACATCGAACACCGCCGCGCGGCGGCGCTTCGCGACTCCGGCGATTTTGCCGGGGCGGAAGCCGGCTTCCGGCGTAGCATCGCTGCCGATCCGAACTTCGCACCGGCCATTCTCGCGCTGACGCGCATGAAACGCTTCGATTTCGACGCCGCCGAAGGCAAGCGACTGGGCCGGCTCATCGTCGATCAGGCACAGCCGCTTACGCACAAAGTCCAGGCCGCCTTCGCTCTCGCCGAACTGACCGACCGCGCCGGCGATCCGGACGGCGCCTTCCGGCGCTACGCCGAGGCGAACAAGCTACAGACCAGGTTCCACGCCGAGCGCGGCGAGCGGTTCGACGCACCAGGCCTTCGCGCCATGGTCGAGCGGACCGAAGCGCGCGTCGCGCAGGACTATCGCGAACACACAGCCGGCTGGGGCGATCCAACCGAGCAGCCCGTCTTCGTCGTCGGCCTGCCGCGGTCCGGCACAAGCCTGGTGGAGCAGATCTGCGCCAGCCATTCGGAGGTCGTGGGCGCCGGCGAACTGACCGCGGTGCTGAATGCGGCGCGCCGGATCGCGGCCGCGAATGAGGGCCGCGAGTCCCTGGCGGACTGGACCCCGGAGGTCGCGCGGACAGAGGCTCAGCGACATGCACAGGCACTCCGAACACTCGGTCAGGGCGCCTCGCGGGTCGTGGACAAGACGCCGCTGAACGTCATGCGCCTGGGCCTCATCGGGGCGCTGTTCCCAAACGCCCGCATCATCTGGTGTCACCGCGATCCCCGGGACGTGGTCATCTCCAACCACACCCTCTTTTTCGCACGCGGCAATACCTATTCCACGGACCTGGGCAACTGCGCCTATGCCGTGCGCCAGATCGAGCGCATGGGCGCGGCCTGGGAAAAACATAGCCGCCTGCCGATCCTGCACGTAGCCTACGAGGACCTCGTCGCCGACCTCGATAGCCAGGTGCCGCGGATCATCGACTTTCTGGGCCTTCCGTGGGAGCCGGCCTGCCTGGACTTCCACATGACCGAGCGGCGGGTGGACACCCCCAGCAGCTGGCAGGTCCGCCAGCCGATCTATTCCAGCTCGATCGGCCGCTGGACCCGCTACGAAAAGCACCTCGGCCCGATGTTCGAGGCCCTCGCGGCGCCTCTGTAAGGCCTGTGCCGGTCAGAGTTGGCCCGTAAGCACCCGCTCGTCGTTGAGCGCCCCGTCCTCCCACGCCAGGTATTCCGGCGTCTCCAGCAGGCGGTTGGCGTAGGCGCCGGCGGAGCCGTCGTCGCCGTGATCGGAGAGGTGGACGTGGTAGCTGCGGAAGCGCGAGGCGACTGGCGTGTAGAAGCCGTCGGCGATCGACCAGGCCTCGCCCAGCAGGAACGGCCCGCCGAAGCGCTTCAGCAGGTCGCGCCAGAGGGCGACGATACGGCGCACATTGTCTTCCGTCGCCGGCGTCAGGGTCGCGGCCTCAGAGCGGGTGAGATCCATGGGGCATTCCCCGCGCAGTGATGCGAAGCCGGAATGCATCTCCGCCGCCGCGGCCCGACCGGCGGCGCGGGCCGCGGGATCCGCGGGCCAGAGACCGGCGGCCGGGAATCGTTCGGCCAGATATTCGCTGATCGCCAGGCTGTCCCAGACCGTCACCGCGCCGTCTTTGAGCACGGGGACCATGCCCGTGGGCGAGCCCGCGGCCGTGGCGGCGATCCGCACCTCCTCGCTGGTCTCGCGGCGCAGGCGGATCAGGGTTTCGGTGAACGGCGCGCCGGTGTGCTTCAAAACCAGCCACGGCCGCATCGACCAGCTCGACCAGACCTTGTCCCCGATGAGCAATTCCATGATGGTCTGTCTCCAAGAGCAAAAGGGCGCGACCGCTACCCGGCCGACGCTCTAATATCGTGTTAAGCGTGTCAGTGCGCGTTCGGGGAGGCGTTTCGATGACAGACATGACCGCGGCGGAGTCCGCTCCGGCGGCCAAGGCGCCTCTGTTCAGTAACGGCTACAAGAGTCTCGTGCTGAGCTTCCTGCTGGCGGCCTATACCTTCAACTTCATCGACCGGACGATCATCGCCACCATCGGCCAGGCCATCAAGGTCGACCTGAAGATCACGGACACCCAGCTCGGCCTGCTCGGCGGCCTGTCGTTCGCCGTGCTCTACACTCTGCTGGGGATTCCGATCGCGCGCTTCGCCGAGCGCTGGAACCGCGTCTCGATCATATCCATGGCTCTGGTGGTGTGGTCCGGCTTCACCGTCGCCTGCGGTTTCGCCGGCAACTTCATGTCGCTGCTGATCATGCGCGTCGGCGTGGGGATCGGCGAGGCCGGCTGCTCGCCGCCCTCACACTCCCTGATCTCCGACTATTTCGAACCCAAGCGCCGGGCGACGGCCCTGTCGATCTACGCCTTCGGAATCCCGCTCGGGAGCATGATCGGCGCCGTAGCCGGGGGCTGGCTGGCCAAGACCTTCGGCTGGCGGGTCGCCTTCATGGCCGTGGGCGCGCCGGGGCTGATCCTGGCCCTGCTCGTTCGCCTGCTGATCAAGGAGCCGCCCCGCGGCCACTCCGACCCCGCCCAGCGCGCCGCGCCGGTCCCGGCCGCCACTGACGCGGCGCCCGCGGGCCCGACCTTGCTGGGGGAACTCAAGGAGCTTTGGGCTGTCACCGGCAATCTGTTCAGTCACTGGCCGGTCGCGAACATGATCCTTGGCCTGACCATGACCTCCTTCGCCGGCTATGGCATCGGCCAGTTCTCCTCGGCCTATTTCATCCGCGACTTCGGCCTCGACTACGCCACCGTGGGTCTCGTGTTCGGCCTGATCGGCGGATTCTCCTCCGGTCTTGGGACTCTGGCCGGGGGCCTGGTGAGCGACTGGGCGAGCAAGCATCACGAGCGCTGGTACGCCCTGACTCCCGCCATCGGCCTGGTCATCGCCGCGCCGATCTATGTGCTGGCCTATCGGGCGCCCGACTGGAAGGTCGCGGCCATGATCCTGCTGATCCCGGGGCTGTTCCACTACACCTACCTGGGCCCCACCTTCGCCGTGGTGCAGAACGTGGTGGAGACCCGGCGGCGGGCGACCGCCTCGGCGGTGATGCTGCTCTGCGCCAACCTGATCGCCCTGGGCGGCGGACCTCTGTTCACAGGCTGGATCATCGATCTGTTCGCCCAGTTCAACTTCACCCACGCGGGCGAGCGCCACATCCTGCCGGCTCTGCAAGGCATGTTCGGCCAGCCGCAGGCCAGCGAGCACTTCGCGGCGATCTGCCCCGGCGGGGCGGCCCCCAAGGGCGCGGCGGCGGGCCTGGCGGCGCGATGCCACGGAGCCCTGGTCTCGGCGACGCGCCAGGGCATCCTGGTGACCATGGTCTTCTACGTCTGGGGGGCCTTCCACTATCTGCTGGCGGCCTTCGGTCTGGCCGAACGGCTGACGGCGGTGGCGGCGGAACGAAAGGCGCAGGAGGCCTGAACCCGGGCTAACACATCGTGCGCCTCCCCTTCTGCGGGAGGCGTAACCTAAGGTGACGCAGGGGGCGGCGCAGCGGAGATTTAGCCCTACGAGCCCCATCCCCGGCTTCGCCGGGACTTCCCCCAAATGGCTGAAGAGAGGCGTCGGGACCGGATTCGTGGCTCTGAAGCCTGAACGCCGGCCTAGTTGCCGGCTTCGATCTGGCCGCGGGCGATGGCCAGGAATTCGTCCATCTTGGCGCGAATCTCGCTCTGGGAGACGGTCAGGCCGGCGCCGATGAGATCCTGGGTGATCTTGCGCAGCACGTCCTCGTCACCGGGCTGCTCGATATCGGACTTCACCACCGCGCGCGCATAATCGTCGACATTTTCCAGACCCATTTTGCGGGCCGCCCATTCGCCGAGCATGCGATTGCGGCGGGCGGCGGCGCGGAACTCCTGCTCCTGATCGTGGGCGAACTTGCCCTCGAACCCCTGCTCACGATCGCTGAAACTACTCATGCACATCCTACTCCCAGTCCGGCGCGGGTCATAACGCGCCTTCATCATGGCGGCAATCGCCACGGCGGGCGGTGGCCTTTCACACCGTGTCGTGAAAGCGTCTGAAATCAATCGTTCTCGCGCCATCTGGTTCCTGGGAAAAGATGTCGGCAAGGCGCCGGTCCCAGGCGATGTCATCAGGCATGTAGGACGTGCGGGCATGGATCGTCGTCACGAAGGTCTCGTCCAGCCCTTTCATCACGACCAGAATTTCGGCCTTTCGCGTCAGAAGGGTTTCGCGGGTCTGGCCGTATAGCGGGCTGGTGTCGTCGATGGCGTGCATGACCTGCCATGTCAGAAAGAACAGAGGTGACTTCGATCGCAGCACTGGGAGTTCCTCGAATCGTCTGAGAACCACCCCCTCTTCCGTCACCACGTCCTGCACCAGGGTCAGGCTGACCTCAGCCTCCACAACGACGTTCCGGCGCCGGTTAGCGGCCCGGAACATCAGGGTCGGCAGGCCGTTCATCGGCGTGACCACGGCCTGGCGCGAGAACATGATCCGTGCGGTCGGCCGCGAGATGCGCGCGAATAACAGGCCGGTGGCCACGCCCAGGTTGAACAGTCCGATGAAGCTCTCCGCCGTGGCGATGCTGTTGGCCCAAAGGCTTCGCGGGAACATGGCGCCGTAGCCGAGCGACGCCAGGGTCTGAACCGAGAAGAAGAAGTCATCGAGAAACACGCCCGGCCGGGCATTGGCCACGCCAGTCGGGTCGAGCATGTAGAGAGCCGCAAACAGCGCGTTCACCGCCAGGAAGGCCGCGGCCATCACCGCGATGAACGCCCACAACGGCATGGTCAGGAGCCAATGGTAGGCGTCCCGCCAGCCGTCACGCGGCAGGCCGACGTAGGTCGCCGACCGCTCTCCCAGGCGTGGGTAGGGAACCACGGGCGCCGGCGGTTCAGTCTGTTCGCTCATGAGCTGAACCTCTCTGTTGCGCCGGCGAAGGGCAAGGCCGTGTTTGCGCCGAGGGCCGCCATCGGCTAATCTGCCCCAGGCCCTGACGATGTCAGACGCGATCCAGGACAGATGCGCGCGCGGCGCCCACGCCCGCGCGCGTTTTGCATTTGGCGACCGCCCCTGGCCAGAGGAAGGCTTAAGACGACCATGACCCGCCGCAAGAAGATCTACGAGGGCAAGGCCAAGATTCTCTATGAGGGCCCAGAGCCCGGCACCCTGATTCAGTATTTCAAGGACGACGCCACCGCTTTCGACGGTACCAAAAAGGCCGTTCTTGAGGGCAAGGGCGTCATCAACAATCGCATCAGCGAATATGTGATGACCCGCCTCAACACGATCGGCGTCCAGAACCACTTCATCCGCCGCCTGAACCTGCGCGAGCAGCTCATCAAGGAAGTGGAGATCATTCCGCTCGAAGTGGTGTGCCGCAACATCGCCGCGGGGTCGCTGACCCGCCGATTCGGCCTGCCCGAGGGCCAGGCCCTGCCGCGCTCGATCATCGAATTCTACCTCAAGGACGACAAGCTGGGCGACCCGATGGTGGCCGAGGAGCACATCACCGCGTTCAACTGGGCCGCGACCCAGGAGATCGACGACATGATGGCCACCACCCTGCGGGTGAACGATTTCCTGACCGGCCTGTTCGGCGCGGTCGGCATCACCCTGGTGGACTTCAAGATCGAGTACGGCCGGATCTGGGAGAACGATTTCTCCCGGGTGATTCTCGCCGATGAGATCAGCCCGGACAGCTGCCGCCTGTGGGATTCGACCACCAACGAGAAGCTCGACAAGGACCGCTTCCGGCGGGACCTGGGCAATGTGATCGAGAGCTACACCGAGGTCGCCCGCCGTCTGGGGGTGATGAAGGAAATGCCGACCGTCATCCAGGGCGGGATTCAGTAGAGGGCCCGATGAAAGCCGTCGTCCATGTGTTCCTGAAACCGGGCGTCCTCGACGTCCAGGGCAAGGCCGTTCAGTCGGCTCTGCATGGCCTCGGCTGGGGCGACGTCGATCACGTCCGCGTAGGCCGGGTCATCGAGTTCGACCTGGCCGGCGAGGATGCGGCCGATGGCAAGGCGCGGGTCGAGGCCATGTGCCAGCGGCTACTGGCCAATCCGGTGATCGAGGGCTACCGCGTGGAGATCGCTCCGTGAGAGCGGCGGTCGTCGTCTTCCCCGGCTCAAACTGCGATCGCGATTGCAAGGTCGCGCTCGAACGCTCCACCGGGGCGGACGTCACCATGGTCTGGCACCAGGACACCGCCCTGCCCGCCGGTCTCGACCTGATCGTGCTGCCCGGCGGCTTCTCCTACGGCGACTATCTGCGCTGCGGCGCCATGGCGGCCCTCTCGCCGGTGATGACCGAAGTGAAGGCGGCCGCCGAACGCGGCGTGGCCGTGGCCGGCATCTGCAATGGTTTCCAGATTCTGTGCGAGGTGGGTCTGCTGCCCGGCGCCCTGCTGCGCAACGCCGCCCTCCGCTATGTCTGCAAGCCCGTCGATCTGGATATCGTCAACACCCAGACCCGCTTCACCGCCGCGTTCGGCGGACGCCGCGAGGCGACGATGACGGTCGGCAATGGCGAGGGCAATTTCTTCGCCGACGAGGCCACCCTCGACCGGCTGGAGGGCGAGGGCCAGGTGGTGTTCCGGTACAAGCACAATCCCAACGGCTCATCGCGCGCCATCGCCGGCATCGTCAATCCGGCCGGCAACGTGCTGGGCCTCATGCCCCATCCCGACCGGGCCTTCGAACCGGCCCTCGGCTCGGCCGACGGCGCCCTGGTGTTCCAGAGCGTCATGGCCAGCGTCTGATCGCTCGTTCCGAAACCGCACCCCTCAGAAACGCCCTCAGAAATCGTCCATGACCCAGTCCAGTTCCGCCGGTCTAGACGCCGCCCTCGCGAGCGGCCTGGCGGCCGATGAATACGCCCTGATCGTCAAGCGTCTGAACCGTGAACCCAACGCCGTGGAATTGGGCGTGTTCTCGGTGATGTGGTCGGAGCACTGCTCCTACAAATCCTCACGCCGCCACCTGGCGAAGTTTCCGACCTCCGGTCCGCGGGTCATCCAGGGCCCGGGTGAAAACGCCGGCGTCGTCGACATCGGCGACGGCCAAGCCGTGGTCTTCAAGATGGAGTCGCACAATCACCCGTCGTTCATCGAGCCCTATCAGGGCGCGGCGACGGGCGTTGGCGGGATCATGCGCGACGTGTTCACCATGGGCGCCAGGCCCGTGGCCCTGCTCAACGCCCTGCGATTCGGCGATCCGTCCCATCCCGGCACCCGCCGGCTGGTGGCGGGCGTCGTGGCCGGCATCGGCGGCTACGGCAACTGCGTGGGCGTGCCCACCGTGGCCGGCGAGACCAATTTCCACCGCGGCTATGACGGCAACATCCTGGTCAACGCCATGTGCGTGGGCCTCGCCGACAGCGACAAGATCTTTTATTCGGCCGCCCCCGCGGCTGGCCTGCCCGTCGTCTATTTCGGCTCGAAGACCGGTCGCGACGGTATCCATGGCGCCACCATGGCCTCGGCGGAGTTCGATACGGACTCCGAGGCCAAGCGCCCCACCGTGCAGGTGGGCGATCCCTTCGCCGAGAAGCTGCTCATCGAGGCCACACTTGAACTGATGGCCTCCGGCGCCGTGGCGGCGATCCAGGACATGGGCGCCGCGGGCCTCACCTCCTCCTGCGTGGAAATGGCCGGCAAGGGCGCGGTCGGTGTCGAGCTCGATCTCGACGCCGTGCCCCAGCGCGAAGAGAACATGACCGCCTATGAGATGATGCTCTCCGAGAGCCAGGAGCGCATGCTAGCCATCCTCAAGCCGGGCCGTGAGGCCGACGGCCAGCGGATCTTCCAGAAGTGGGGACTCGACGCCGCCACCATCGGCCGGACGACCGACACCGGCCGGATTGTCCTGCGCCACCATGGTGAGATCGTCTGCGACCTCCCCTTGGCTCCGCTCACCGAGGACGCACCCAACTACGACCGGCCCTGGACCGAGCCCGTACGCCAGCCGCATCTGGATCCCGCCCACATCCCTGCGCCCACCGACTGGGAAGCAGCGGTGCTGACGGTGATGTCCTGCCCGGACGTCGCCTCCAAGCGCTGGATCTGGGAACAATACGACCGCCACGTCATGGCCGACACGGTGGAGGATTCGGCCACCGGCGCCGACGCCGGAGTCGTACGCGTGCACGGCTCGGCGAAGGGCCTGGCCGTCACCAGCGACTGCACGCCGAGGTATGTCTCCGCCGATCCTTATGAGGGCGGCAAACAGGCGGTGGCGGAAGCCTGGCGGAATCTGACGGCCGTGGGCGCCCTGCCGATCGCGATCACGGACAATCTGAACTTCGGCAATCCCGAGCGCCCCGAGATCATGGGCCAGATCGTCAAGGCCATCGAGGGCATGGCCGAGGCCTGCCGCGCGCTGGATTTCCCGGTCGTGAGCGGCAATGTCAGCCTCTACAATGAGACCAATGGTGCGGCGATCCCGCCGACCCCGACCGTGGGCGCCGTGGGCCTGCTCGCCGACTACGACAGGCGCGCCGGTTTCGGCACGGCGAAGACGGGCGACACCCTGCTGCTTCTCGGTGTCAGCCGCGGCGAACTGGGCTCAAGCCTCTATCTGCGCGAGTGCCTCGGCCGCGAGGACGGCGCTCCGCCGCCGGTCGATCTGACCGCCGAGCGCCGCAACGGTGATTTGGTGCGCAACCTGATCAGCGAAGGCGCAATTCAGGTGGTGCATGACCTTTCGGACGGCGGCCTGATCGCGGCCGCCGCCGAACTGGCCCTGGCCTCGGACGTCGGCGTGACCCTGGACGCCACCAGCGCCGCCCATGCCCACGCCTTCCTGTTCGGGGAGGACCAGGGCCGCTACCTCATCGCCACCGCCGCCCCTGACGCGATCATCGACCGGGCGCAGGCGTTCGGTGTGCCGGTGGCGACCGTGGGACACGCCGGCGGCGAAGCCTTCGTGTCGGGACCACTCTTCTCCATCCCGCTGGCGCGCCTGCGGGATGCGCACGAGGGTTGGATGCCGGGCTACATGGACCGACCAGCCTAGAGACCACGCGAATAAATCGATCCCAGGCTGGAACCCGGCGGCGCGTCCGGCGTTTTGGCATTTCGGGGCCCATTTGGATGACCCGGATTCAACATCCGGCGTCATGGGGGGACCCATGTCTGACATCATCGTCGCCGGCGGCAACAACGACCCCGTCTTCGCGGTCATAGATTTTACCAATCCGGCCTCGCCGACAAAGGTCGACGCCAACCCGAGTTTCTCGGGCAGTTGCATGGTGGACAGCTCCGGAAAGCTCGTGGCCGCGGCCAACTTTCTTGGCGGTCAGGTCGACATTTTCGATATCTCCGCACCGGCCGCGCCGGTCCTCAAGGGGACGGTCGTTACGACCCTGGGCGGCATCGGCGCCGTGTCGTTCGACGGTTCCCGGATTCTGATCGGCGAACTGAACGGCCAGCGGCTGGTGCTGATCGACGCCAGCAATCCCGCGGCGCCGACGGTGATCTCGACCTTTACAAGCGCCATCGCCAGCATTTCGGCCGTGTCGCTCAAGGGCAATCTGGCCGTGGCGTCGGGCCCCAACGATCCCATCTTCGTCGTGTTGAACTATACGAACCCGGCCAGCCCCACCCAGGTGAAATTCGTCCCGGGGACAGGCGGGGTGTTCTTCGGCGGATCGGTAACCTGCGACCTCGACGGGACCCGCGCGGCGGTCGCGGACCTGAGCGGCGGCAATGTCGTCCTGTTCAGCGTGGCCGGCGGATCGCCGACCCTTCTCGGCCAGGCGACCACAACTCAACCGGGGGTGACGTCGATCTCCCTCAGTGGAACGACCGTGGCGGTCTCATCGACCAACGGCTTCAACTTCACCCTGATCGATTTCTCCAATCCGGCCAGCCCGACCCAGCACGACGCCAACGCCAACCTTGGCGGCGGCTGTGTCGTCAAGCTTTCCGGCGGGACGCTCATCGCCGGCGCCGTGAATGGCCTCCAAGCCCGCCTCTTCAGCGTGGCGGGCACAACCGCCACATCCCTGGGCGTGGACAACGCCAACATCGCCTCCATCGCCAGCCTCGGGTTCAGTTCCTTCGTGCCCGTGAACCCGGCGCCCGTGCTGCTGGTCGACACCACGCCGCACAGTTTCGGGACCGTGCATGTGGGCCAGGCCTCGGCGCCGTTCACCGTCTCGCTCAAGAACACCGGGACCGCGGCGCTGCACGTCACCCAGGTCAAGACATCGGCGGCCCCGTTCGTCGTTGCGCCCGCGGGGAGCCTTGCCGCCATCAACCCGGGGCAAACGAGCGACCTGCACGTCACCTTCACGCCGACGGCGGTTCAGGCATTCTCCGCCCAGTTGACCCTAAACAGCGACGATACCGGTCACCCCTCGGTGTCGATCGCGCTCTCAGGGTCCGGCGGCCTGCCCCATATCGTCGTCCCCCCGGGCCCGCTCGATCTGGGCAATGTGGCCGTGTGCTTGAGCCACCCCCAGTCCCTCGTGGTGCAGAACACAGGCGCGGTGGACCTGCATCTGACCAATATCGCCGTCTCGGGCGCGGGCTTCTCCACCTCGATTTCAAGCCTGACAGTGGCCCCAGGCGCACCCGGATCCATTCCTGTGACGCTCAAGCCGACGGTCACCGGTCCGCTGAGCGGCACGCTGTCTTTCTCAACCGACGACCCGTCGCAACCTCATGTCTCGGTCACTCTGCAAGGCGTCGGGACACCTGAGCCGCCGCCGGCGGTGAGCATTTCGCCCACTACGATCGATTTCGGCGCGGTCCCCCTGCAGTACTTCGTAGGCGTGGGGGTTACGGTGGCGAATACCGGGCCGTGCGAGGATCTCCACGTCAATCTGAGCGTGTCCGGCGCGGCCTATCTGCTGACCACGGGCGATCCGAGCACCCTTCCCGTCACCAACCCGCCGATCACGGATACGATCGCGGCCGGCGCGGCCCACAGCTACACCGTGGTGTTCGCCCCGACGGTCACCGGCCCCGGTCAGACCGGGACCTTGACCGTCGCCAGCGACGACCCGGCCCATCCCTCGGTCACGGTTCCCTTGACGGGAGCGGGCGTGACTGTGTCGCCGGCGGCCATTTCCCTGGTGCTCGACCACTCAGGCAGCATGGCGACCCCGACCGCCGCCGGGACCCGGATGGATGACCTGCACAACGCGGTGAACATGTTCGCCGATCTCGTGCATCCGGGCACCGGCTTCGCCATTGGCTCCGTGAAGTTCGACACCACGGCATCTACCCTGACGCCGATCGCCGACTTCGACACCACGCAGCAAGGCAAGGTCAAGCAGGACGCCAGCGCGCTCGCCCCCGCGGGCCTGACGTCGATCGGCGACGGCCTGAAGCAGGCTCAGACCGATCTCGCCGCCGCTGGCATGAGCCGGAACGTGGCGATCGTCTTCACGGATGGCTTCCAGAACGCGGGACAGACGATCACGGCGGTGGAACCAGGCCTGCTCGCGGCGGGTATCGAGGTCTATGCGGTCGGATTGGGCGATCCCGCTCTTCTGTCGACCAAGGACCTCAATGACCTCGCCGCCAATTCGAACGGCAAGTTCTTCCAGACCGTTGAGCCGTTGGTGATGCGCAAACAGTTCGTCGAGGTGCTGGCGGACGCCTTCCGGCAGCAGATGGCCGCCGACCCCCTGATCACCCTGCAACAGGGCGTGCCGCAGTCGATCCCGGTCAACATCACCGACTGCGAGTCCCGTATCAGCTTCGTGGTGCTGTGGGAGGATCCATCGGCGCAGGTCCAGTTCACGGTGCAGGCGCCGGACGGAACCCTGTTCGGGCCGAACTCAGGACTGAAGAACCGTCTGGTTCGCTATATTCAGCGCCCCGGCTACCGCCTGCTGCAGATCACTCTGCCGCCGGGCCCGCACAGGAACATCGGCCCGAAGCAGCTGGGCGTCTGGCGCATGCACATCGATCCGGTGTTTGTCGCCGGTGGGAGCACGCGCGCCGCGACGAACGTCCTGGTGGAAAGCGAACTTGAGATCGCGGCGCGGATCCAGGCGACGTTTACCGGCGCGCCGGTGCTCGTGCGAACCCATCTGACCCACGCCGGATCGGTCGTTCCCAACGCCAGGGTCCGGGTGGCGGTGACATCGCCAACGACGTCGTTGGCGGCAACCAGCACGCCTCTGGTGCGTCACCGAGCGGCGGCGGCCGACACGCACCTCATCCCGAAGGCCGATCAGATCCTGACCAAGACCGTGACGCAACACTACGACGCGCGCTTCAATGAGAGGGAGTACCTTCTTCCCCTGCCTGCGCCGAAGATCGACGGCGTCTACCACTTCGAGATCACCGCGACAGGGAAGGCCTGTGGGGGCGTGTTCGAGCGCTACTGGTCATCGTCCTACTATATCGGTCCACGAGGCGGGAAGATCGTCGGCAGAGGCTAGGTCGGCGGCCGCCATCGTCTGCGTGCTTGCGGCGGCGGCGGGTTTGGGCGAGTAAATGCGCATGCCCATGTCCGTCGCCGATCTCGAATCCCACCTGCGCGAGGCGTTTCCGGATGCCCTCATCGAGATCGAGGATCTGGCCGGAGACGGCGATCACTATAAGGCGAAGGTGGTCACGGCGGCCTTCGCCGGGTTGAGCCGGGTGAAGCAGCATCAGCTGGTCTATGCGGCGCTTAAAGGAAAAATGGGCGGCGAACTGCACGCCCTGGCCCTGGAAACCGGCGCCAAGCCCGCCTAATCTTGACCTGGGCGCTCGGACTTCCTAGCTCTGGGCCTCGCAACCGTCTCGACCGCCGAACCGCCAGGACCGAAATGACCGACTCCATCGAAGATCAAGCCAACGCCTTCATCGCGACCACCGTGTCGGAGCATCCGGTCGTGCTGTTCATGAAAGGCGTACCCGATCAGCCGCAATGCGGCTTCTCCTCCACCGTGGTGCAGATCCTCGATCATCTGGGCGTGGACTTCGCCGGCGTAAACGTTCTTCAGAGCGACGCCCTGCGCCAGGGCATCAAGCGCTTTTCCGACTGGCCGACCATTCCCCAGCTCTATGTGAAGGGCGAATTCGTCGGCGGCTGCGACATCATCAAGGAGATGTACGCCTCGGGCGAGCTGAAGACCCTTCTGGATGAACAAGGCTTGCTGGCGGCCTGACCGTAGCGGGCGCCACGCGCGCCCGCCCCTTCGCTTCCGGCAAAGAAAAAGGCCAGGGCGTCGCCGCCCTGGCCTTTTCCGTGTTCGCTGATGGAGACGCCCTTAGGAGGCGTAGAATTCCACAACGAGGTTCGGTTCCATCTTCACCGGATAGGGCACTTCGGCCAGTTCCGGGGTGCGGATGAATTTGGCGGTCATGGCCTTGGGATCGACCTCGATATAGTCCGGCACGTCCCGTTCGGTGAGTTGCAGGGCCTCAAGCACGAGGGCCATGTTGCGCGAGCGCTCGCGGACCTGGACGACGTCTCCAGCCTTCACGCGGTAGGAGGCGATGTTGACGCGGCTGCCGTTCACCAGGACGTGGCCGTGGTTCACGAACTGACGGGCGGAGAACACCGTGGGGGTGAACTTGGCGCGATAGACGATGGCGTCCAGGCGCGATTCCAGCAGGGCGATGAGGTTCTCGGAGCTGTTGCCCTTGCGGCGAGCCGCTTCCTCATAGGTGCGGGAGAACTGCTTTTCGGTCAGGTTGCCGTAGTAGCCCTTCAGCTTCTGCTTGGCGCGCAGCTGCAGGCCGAAATCCGACACCTTGTTCTTGCGGCGCTGGCCGTGCTGGCCCGGGCCATAGGCCCGCTGGTTGATCGGCGACTTCGGCCGGCCCCAGATATTTTCGCCCATGCGGCGGTCGAGTTTGTACTTCGCCGAATGACGCTTCGACATGGTTGGTCTCTTTCATACTCGATACGGTCCGGCCCCCTCCGCAGATGGAGGGCGCAATCGCAACGGCGGCGCGCGTATCACCCGTCATAGATTCTCTCGCCCGTCGGACAGGGCCCGCAGGTGAGGAAGGGGCGGCATATGACGGCCAGGCGCGGCCTTGTCAAGGAAACGGTCAGACCTCGCCGACCTCGGGAGACGCCTTGGCCTTGGCGGCAGCGAGCTTGGCCAGCACCCGGCCGCGGCCGCGCGACAGGGCGGTGACCACGCCGCGCAGCGTGCGAACCTCTTGATCGGAGAGCTGGGCCCGGCCAAAGGCCACCCGCAGATTGCGCACCATGGACGCGCGCTTCTCCGGCGGATGGAAGAATCCGGCGGCCTCAAGCTCGCTCTCCAGCTGATCGTAGAAGCCCTGGACCGTGGCCTGTTCCGCAGGCTCGGGCGCCGCGGTGAACTTCGGCGGCGGGCCGTCCGCCTGGGTCAGCCGCCACTCATAGGCCGTGATGGCCACCGCCTGGGCGAGGTTCAGCGAATGGAACCTCGGATCGATCGGTATCGTCACGATCGCATGGCACAAGGCGATGTCGGCGGTCTCCAGGCCGGCGCGCTCGCCGCCATAGAGCAGGCCGACGGGCCAGCCGTTGGCATGGCCCTCGGCCAGACGACCTGCGGCCTCGCGCGGTGTCACCACCGGCAGCAGGGCCTCGCGCGGACGGGCCGTGGTCGCCAGAACGAGCCTGAGGTCGGCCATCGCTTCGGCCAGCGTCTCGAACACACGCGCCTCGTCCAGGGGCCAGCTGGCGCCCGAGGCGCTGGCCCAGGCCCGCTCCTGCGGCCAGCCATCGCGGGGCCGGACCAGCCGAAGGTCCGACAGGCCGAAGTTGGCCATGACGCGCGCCACCGCCCCGATATTTTCCGCCAGTTGCGGCTCGTTAAGGATCACGCAGGGTCCGGGGGCGTTCATGGGGTCCGCCATAGATCATCTGCCCCCCGGACGGATAGTCTGGCGGCGGATTCACTCAGGACCCCTTACGACTCATGCCCGCCAGCCGACGCGACCTGCTGACCAGCCTGTTCTCCGCCGCGACCCTCAGCGTGGCGGGTTGCGCCGCGCCGCCGGCTCGCGGCCCGAAGGCCTTGCATATCGAGCCCGACGCTCTGGCGCGGGCTTTCGCGCCTGTGGCGGCGCGCGCGCGTCCTGGAAAACTGAATGTCGGCGTCGCTGTCCTGGATGGACAGGGGCAGTGGTGCGCGGACGAGACCGGCCTCTACCCGCTTCAAAGCGTGTTCAAGGCGCCCCTGGCCGCCGCGGTCCTGGCCCTGGTCGACGCGGGACAACTTCGGCTGAACGACAGAGTGCGCATCGCGGACGAAGATCGCGAGCCCTGGACCAGCCGGCTCAGCGACGCTGTCGCAGCGGCGCCGGGCCGAATTCTCGACCTTCCGGTCGCCGACCTGATCGCTCTGGCCGTGCAGGAGAGCGACAACGTCGCCGCCGATGTGCTCATGCGACGGATCGGCGGCCCCGGGGCCCTGACCGCATGGCTCGTCGCCCACGGTGTGAACGGCATGCGGATCGATCGCTACGAGCGCGAGGCCCAGCCCGAGATCGCCGGGTTGGGCGCCTTCCGGCCTGAATGGCGTGACCGGGCGGCGTGGATCGCCGCACGCGATTCGCTTCCGCCGGCCCCGCGGGAGGCAGCGGCGGCGGCCTATCTGGACGATTCGCGCGACACCTCCACCGCCCCCGCGGCTCTGGCGTTCCTGAAGGCGCTGGCGCTGGGTCAACTGCTCAAGCCCGAATCAACGGCCCTGATGCTCAGACTGATGACTGCCACATCTCTGGGTCCCCATCGGCTGCTGGCGGGCCTGCCGCCCGGCACGGTCCTGGCCCACAAGACCGGTACATCCGCCACCGTGCTCGGCATCACCCCGGCCACCAACGATGTCGGGCTCGTCACCCTGCCGGACGGCCGCCGATTTGCCGTTGTCGCCCTCCTGAAGGGCTCGACAGGCACGGAGGCGCAACGTGAGGCGCTGATCGCCGAAGGCGCGCGCACGATCGTTTCGACGTTAGGTTAACGCTACGGCCCGTCTTTGCGCGCCACACTTAAGGCTCTATAGCCTGCGTCGACGCCGCCCACGGTCATTCCGGCCCGGGCGGACCCCACTTTGCCGAAGCTGAGATCCCTGCCCATGGTCAAGATCAAGGTCGCCAATCCGGTCGTCGATCTCGACGGCGACGAGATGACCCGCATCATCTGGCAGATGATCAAGGACAAGCTGGTCCTGCCGTTCCTCGACCTCAAGATCGAGTACTACGATCTCGGCATGGAGAACCGTGACGCCACCGACGACAAGGTGACCGTCGACGCCGCCCACGCCATCCTGCGCCACGGGGTCGGCATCAAATGCGCCACCATCACGCCGGACGAAGCGCGGGTGGAGGAGTTCAAGCTCAAGAAGATGTGGAAGTCGCCCAACGGCACGATCCGCAACATCCTCGGCGGCGTGGTGTTCCGGGAACCGATCCTGTGCCGCAACGTACCGCGGCTGATTCCCTCCTGGACCCAGCCGATCATCATCGGCCGTCACGCCTTCGGCGATCAGTACAAGGCCACCGATTTCGTCGTGCCCGGCAAGGGCAAGCTGATGATGAAGTGGACCGGCGAAGATGGTCAGGAGCTTGAATACGAGGTGTTCGACTTCCCCGGCGGCGGCGTCGCCATGGGCATGTACAACCTCGATGACTCGATCGAGGAATTTGCCCGGGCCAGCCTGACCTACGGTCTGGCGCGGCACTACCCGGTCTATCTGTCCACCAAGAACACCATCCTCAAGGCCTACGACGGGCGCTTCAAGGACATCTTCCAGCGCGTCTATGAGACCGAGTTCAAGGACCGCTACAAGACCGAGGGGCTGGTCTACGAACACCGCCTGATCGACGACATGGTGGCCTCGGCCCTGAAATGGCCGGGCGGCTTCGTCTGGGCCTGCAAGAACTATGACGGCGACGTGCAGTCCGACCAGGTGGCCCAGGGTTTCGGCTCGCTCGGCCTGATGACGTCGGTTCTGATGACGCCCGACGGCAAGATCGTGGAGGCCGAGGCCGCCCACGGCACAGTCACCCGTCACTATCGCCAGCATCAGCGCGGCGAGAGCACCTCGACCAACTCCATCGCCTCGATCTTCGCCTGGACCCGGGGCCTCAAACACCGCGCCGCGCTGGACGACAATCCGGCCCTCGATCGCTTCGCCTCGACCCTGGAAGCAGTCTGCGTCTCCACCGTGGAAGACGGTTTCATGACCAAGGATTTGGCCCTGCTGGTCGGCGATCACCAGGGCTGGCTGACCACCGAGGGCTTCCTCGACAAGGTCGCCGAGAACCTCGCCGCGGCGCTCGAGGCGGAAGCTTAAGGCGCCTCCTCCAACCCTTCGGGGGGCCTCCCCCGCTGGGGGAGCGGAGAGTATCCTAACCCGCGATCAAGGTCCTGACCGCCGCGATGCCTTCGTCGGCCTTGGAGCCGTCCGGCGCCCCGCCCTGGGCGAAGTCAGGCTTTCCGCCCGCCCCCTGCCCGCCCATGGCCGTTACGGCCGCCCGGGCCAGATCGACGGCGCTGAATCGGTCCAGGGCCGCCCCGCCGACCACCACGGTCGCCGCCACCTTGCCGTCGAGCACGCCGCAGAGCGCAATCACGCCGTCGGGAACCTGTTTGCGGAAGGTCTCGGCGATCGGCCGCAGATCCTTGCCGCCGACGCCCTGCAGAACGCGCCCGATGAAGGCCACGCCACCGACGTCCTCTGGCCCCTGCTCGGCCGCGCCGCCGCCGCCGCCCATGGCCAGCTGACGCTTGGCGTCGGCTAGCTCCTTCTCCAGCTTGCGCCGCTGGCCGTCGAGAGCCTCCACCCGGGCGATGACCTCGGACACCGGCGTCTTGAACTGATCCGCAAGCCCCTTGGCCACGGCCGCCTGATCCAGCAGCCAGCGCCGCGCCGGCTCTCCGGTCAGGCCCTCGATACGGCGAACGCCCGCGGCGATGCCTTGCTCGGCCACGATCTTGAACAGGGCGATGTCGCCGGTGCGCGCGGCATGGGTGCCGCCGCAGAGTTCCACTGAGTAGGCGCCCTCCCCATCGAGGGCATGGCCGAGGGTGAGCACCCGGACCGCATCGCCATACTTCTCGCCGAACAGGGCCATGGCGCCGGCCTCGATCGCCGCCTGAGGGGCCATCTCGCGGGTGTCGGACGCGACGTTCTGGCGAATGACGGCGTTGACCTCGGTTTCGATGGCGTCGATTTCCGCCGCCGACAACGGCGCGCCATGGCTGAAGTCGAAACGCATGCGGTCGGCGTCGACCATCTGCCCCTTCTGGGCCACATGCGCGCCAAGCACATGGCGAAGGGCCGCGTGCGCCAGGTGAGCCGCGGAGTGATTCAGCCGGGTGCGGGCGCGGCGGTCCGTATCGATCGCCAGATGCACGCGGTCACCGGCCTTCAGGGCGCCCTGGATGATCTTCAGGGTGTGGACGTGCAGGTCGCCAGCCAGCTTTTGGGTGTCGAGAACTTCGCCCACGCCGCCGTGCCAGTCGGCCCGGCCCTTGTCGCCCGCCTGACCGCCGCTCTCGGCGTAGAAGGGCGTGGCGTCGAACAGAACCTGCACCGTCTGGCCCGCTTCTCCAGCGGCGATCTCCTCGCCCTCGGCGACGACGGCCAGGGTATGCACCGTGGTCTCGGTGTGATCGTAGCCGGTGAAGACGGTGGGCCCGAGACGGTCACGTAGCCCGAGCCACACTGCGCCCTGGGCATGCTGGCCCGATCCGGACCAGGCCTCGCGCGCCATGGCGCGCTGGGCCGCCATGGCGTCCTCGAAGCCAGAAACGTTCACGCTGATGCCCCGCAGGCGCAGAGCGTCCTGGGTGAGGTCGAGCGGAAAGCCATAGGTGTCGTAGAGCTTGAAGGCCGTCATGCCCTCCAGCATGTCGCCCTCGCCCAAGCCCGCGGTCGCCTCCTCCAGCAGGGCCATGCCGCGGCCGAGGGTGCGGTGGAAGCGCTCCTCCTCCTGCCGCAGGGTGTCGGCGATCGTCGCCTCGGCCCGACGCAGTTCCGGATAGGCTTCGCCCATTTCCGAGACCAGGGTCGGCACCAGCCGATGCATGAGTGGCTCCTGGGCCCCGAGCAGGTGGGCGTGCCGCATGGCCCGGCGCATGATCCGGCGCAACACATAGCCTCGGCCCTCATTGGACGGTGTGACGCCGTCGGCGATGAGGAACGACGTTGAGCGCAGATGGTCGGCGATGACCCGGTGCGACGGGCCATTCGTCGCCCCACCGGCGCCGCCAATGAGTTCCCGGCTGGCGCGCATCAGCGTTTGAAAGAGGTCAATATCGTAGTTGTCGTGCACGCCCTGCATCACTGCCGTGAGGCGCTCGATCCCCATGCCCGTGTCGATCGACGGACGCGGCAGGTCGCGGCGGGTTCCGTCAGCGAACTGCTCGAACTGCATAAACACGAGATTCCAGATCTCGGTGAAGCGGTCGCCGTCCTCGTCCGGCGAGCCCGGCGGGCCGCCGGCGACGTGCTCGCCATGATCGTAGAAGATCTCGGAGCACGGTCCGCACGGACCGGTGTCGCCCATCGACCAGAAATTGTCGTTGGAGTTGATGCTGATGATACGGCTGTCCGGCAGGCCTGCGATCTTGCGCCAGAGCACGGCGGCGTCTTCGTCCGAGGCATGGTGGGTGACGGTCAGCCGGTTCGGATCGATACCTAGATCGCGCGTGATCAGGGTCCAGGCGAGGTGGATCGCCTCTTCCTTGAAATAGTCGCCGAAGGAGAAGTTGCCCAGCATCTCGAAGAAGGTGTGGTGGCGGGCGGTGTAGCCGACGTTGTCCAGATCGTTGTGCTTGCCGCCGGCGCGGACGCACTTCTGCGAGGTGGCCGCCCGCGGCGAGGGCGGGGTCTCGGCGCCGGTGAAAATGTTCTTGAACGGCACCATGCCGGCGTTGACGAAAAGCAACGTGGGGTCGCTCTGCGGCACCAGGGGCGCGGAGGCGAGAACGGCGTGATCCTGACTTCCGAAATAGTCGAGGAACTGGCGACGGATATCGTTGAGGCTAGGCATGGTCGCCCTCTATCATTTTGCGGAGGGCCGACAAAGGGAAAGGCTCTCTCCCTCCCCGAGTCGAGGAGGGAGGCGCAAAAACTATTCGTCGCCGGGTTCGGGGGCGCCGATGAGGAGTTCTTCCTCGATCTTCGTAGAGTTGCCGCGCACCTGGGCCTCGATCTGATCGGCGATGTCCGGGTTGGCCTTGAGGAATTCCCGGGCGTTGTCGCGGCCCTGGCCGATGCGGGTGCTGTTCCATGAGAACCAAGCGCCGGACTTGTCGATCACCCCGGCCTTGACGCCCAGGTCGATGATCTCGCCGAGCTTGGAGATGCCCTGGCCGTACATGATGTCGAACTCGACCTCGCGGAACGGCGGGGCGACCTTGTTCTTGACCACCTTCACCCGGACATTGTTGCCGATGATCTCGTCGCGAACCTTCACCGAGCCGGTGCGGCGGATGTCGAGGCGGACCGAGGCGTAGAACTTCAGGGCGTTGCCGCCCGTGGTGGTCTCCGGGCTGCCGTACATCACCCCAATCTTCATGCGGATCTGGTTGATGAAGATCACCAGGGTGTGGGTCTTGGAGATCGAGGCCGTCAGCTTGCGCAGGGCCTGGCTCATCAGGCGCGCCTGGAGGCCCGGCAGGCTGTCGCCCATCTCGCCTTCGATTTCGGCCCGGGGGGTCAGGGCCGCCACGGAGTCGATGACCACGATGTCGACCGCGCCGGAGCGCACCAGGGTATCGGTGATCTCCAGGGCCTGTTCGCCGGTGTCGGGCTGGGCCACCAGAAGATCGTCGAGATTGACGCCGAGCTTGTGGGCGTAGGACGGGTCGAGCGCGTGTTCGGCGTCGACGAAGGCGGCGGTGCCGCCGGCCTTCTGGACCTCGGCCACCACGTGCAGGGCCAGGGTGGTTTTGCCGGAGCTCTCAGGGCCGTAAATCTCCACGACCCGGCCCTTGGGCAGGCCGCCGATGCCCAGGGCGATATCGAGACCGAGGGAGCCGGTGTGCACCGACTCGATCTCCACGATCTTGCCCTTGTCGCCCAGTTTCATCACCGAGCCCTTGCCGAAGGCCCGGTCGATCTGCGTCAGCGCCGCTTCCAGAGCCCGCTGCTTGTCGCCTTCTTCTTTTCCCACCAGCCTCAACGCCATGTTGCTCATTTTCGATCCCGCCATCTTATCCCACGATTCCATCGCCGAGGCCGGGCCGCAGTGAATTTGGTGGAGGGGCCGGCCGGTTGAGTCTTGCGTACCCCGTTTGTTCCAGGTTCGCAAGATGTTCACGGCGACAAATTGAAAAGATGGAAGGACCTAAACCGCCGCTTCGAAGATCGGCGGCACCCTGCAAGCGTCAGCGTATTCGGTCCGCAGCCGGGCCACGAGTTCGGCCACCGTCGGGATGTCATGGATCAGATCGATCCCCTGCCCCGCGCTCCACAGGTTGCGCCAGGGTGCGACGCCCTCGGGCAGGTGGTCGTGGCGCATGCCCCGGCCCAGCGGCTCGGGTAGATCGTTGGGATCGAGACCGGCCATGCGCAGGGATTCCACCAGCCAGTTAGCGGCCACACCGGCGACCTTGGGCGTGTACATCAGGTCGCTGGAGGTCTGGCTGACCAACAGATCCTTGTAGGCGGCCGGCGCATCCGATTCGCGGGTGGCTATGAAGCGGGTGCCCAGATAGGCGAGGTCGGCGCCCAGGACCTCCGCGGCGCGGATGGTGGCGCCGTCGGAGACGGCGCCCGCCAGGACGATGACGCCGTCGAAGATGGCGCGGATCTGCCGGATCAGGGCCAGATGACTGATGGTTCCCGAATGGCCCCCGCCGCCGGCGCCGATGCAGATCAGGCCGTCGACCCCGGCCGAGATGGCCTTTTCGGCGAAACGGATGGAGGTGACGTCGTGGAGCACCGTCAGGCCCGCATCATGGGCGTGGCGGGCCATGTCGGTGGGATCGCCGCCGACGGTGATCAGCATCTGCACGCCGTAGCGATCGAACACCTCGAAGTGCGCCTTCAGTTCCGCCTCGGGGAAGCGGGTGGGCAGGTTGACGGCGATGGGCGCGGCGGCGCGGCCCGTGGTCTGTTCGTGGGCATCAAGGTCGGCGCGAATCTCCTTCAGCCAGGCCTCAAAGGTGTCGAAATCCCGGGCGTTCTGGCGTGGCAGGGCGCCGATCACCCCGGCCTTGCAAGCCTCGCGGATCAGGTCCGGCCCGGTGACCAGGAACATCGGCGCGCAGATCGCCGGCAACGTCAGCGAGGCGCGCAAGGTCGGATCGAGGGCCATGGCCGCTCCTTTGGTCGAGGGTGAGTCGGTCGCGCGGCGCGCCGTGAGAATCGCCGCGTCACCTCCCGCTCTTAGGCCGCCGCCTTCGCCGCCGCCACCACGTCGTCCGCCGCCCGGCCGGTCAGTTCGGCCAGATGATCGAAGACATATTCAAAGGAACCCAGGCCCTGGGTCAGGGACCGAAGCTCGGCGATCAGATCCTGCCGCTCGCTGGAGGGCAGATAGGCCTCGATCACATCCCAGCCAGGCCAGCCGTCCCGCGGCTCAAAGCCGAGGATCTGGCCGCGACGTGCGGAGAGCGCGGCGTTGACGTGGGCGATGGCGCCCGAGGGCGCGAACACCCTCAGTTTTTCGACAGGCTCAAGCAGACGTGAGCCGCAGGCTTTGAGGCCCTCGTCGATCGCCAGCTTGCCGGCGATGCGGAAGGCCATTTCCGAGGAATCGACGGCATGGAATGCACCGTCCGTCAGGGTCACCTCCACGTCGACGACCGGAAAGCCGAGCGGCCCCCTGACCAGACCGTCGCGCACGCCCTGCTCGACAGCTGGAATCCACTGCTTCGGCACAACGCCGCCGGTGATCTTGCTGACGAAAGCGAAGCCCTCGCCCCGCTCGCGCGGCCGGATCTCGATAGCGACGTCCGCGAACTGTCCATGGCCGCCGGTCTGTTTCTTGTGACGCGCCTTCTGAGTCGCGCCGGTCAGAATCGTTTCGCGATACGCGGTGGCGGGCGTGGCGACGGCGAGATCCAGGGCCCAGCGCCGCTGCAGCCGCTCCAGCGCCAGCCGCACATGGCCTTCACCGAGCCCCGAGAGAAGGGTCTGGCCACTCTCGGGATCCTGGGTGAGCTGAGGCCGGGATCTTCTTCGAGCAGTCGCGTGAGGGCGCCCGACAGCCGCACGTCGTCCTTGCGGTTGGCCGCCGCGATCGCCAGGGCGTAGAGGGGCGCTCGCGGAGGCGGCTGCAGCAGCGACTGCGCCGCGCCGCCGAAGGAAAGGATGTCTCCGGGCTTGGCCGCATCGATCTTGCCGATGGCGACGAGGTCGCCGACCGCCGCCGTCGCCAGCTTCTTCAGCGCCGCGCCCTGGACCGCCGACAGCCCCCCTGCCCGGCCGTGCGAGCCGTCCGGCAGCACGAGGTCGGCGCCGTCGGTCAGGGTCGCGCCGAACACGCGGGCATAGGCCAGCTTTCCCGCCTGACCGGCCCATGCGGTCCGGATCACCGCGGCGGCCGGGCGCTCGAGGCCAAGCCGCGCCGCTGCGCGGCCGGCCGGCGGGGTTTCGTGCCGCAGCGCCTTCAGCAGGCGACGGACGCCGAAGCCGTTGGCCGCCGAACCGAAGAAAACGGGCGCGATCAGCCCCTCGTTCATATCCTCGACGAGGTCGGCGAAGACCATGTCCCGGGCCGGATTGGCGTCAGAGAGCAGCTGTTCCATCAGCTCGTCGTCGAAGTCGGCGAGTTGCTCAAGCATGTGGAAGCGGGCGTCCGCCTCGAGCGCCGCGAGATCGGGCGTGAGGGCCTCGACCTTCGACGCCTGGCCCGGACGCCAGATATAGGCGCGCTCCAGGGCCAGATCGACGGCGCCGACGACGTGCTCGTTCTCCACGATGGGCAACTGACGCGCCACCAAGGGGACCGCGCTCACCGGTCCGAGCGCGGCCAGGAGGTCGTCCAGCGGGCCGCGGGCCTGATCCATCTTGTTGATGAAGAAGGCCCGGGGAACCCCGAGCGTCTCGAGCTGCTTGAGGATGGGCTGAAGCAGGATCGCCTTGGCGGGATCTGGATCGGCCACGATCACGGCAAGGTCCACGGCCGGCAGGGCGGCGTCGGCTTCGGCGGCAAGTTCCAGCGAGCCGGGACAGTCGACCACGGCGTAGCGTTCGCCCATGAAATTGAAGCCGGCGAGATTGAGTTCGACCGAGTGGCCGCGGGCCTTGGCCTCGGGGCTCTGATCGCCGACGCGGCGGTCGGTCTCGCCGGCCGCGGCCAGCATGGCTTCCATCAGGGTGGTTTTGCCGGAGCCCGTCGGCCCCACCAGGGCCAGGACACGGACTTCGCCTGAGGGACGGTTCGGCATGCGACGCTCTCCCTTTGTCATCCGGCCCAGGGCCGGTATTTCCTAAGCCTATCAGAGGCGATCGGACGTGGGCTACATGAGCTGATCCCTTAAGGGTGATCTCGTCGTCCGACCGCAGCAACCGGCGGGCGGACAGATTCCATGGAGCCGCGCGCATGCCGACGCACCCCGCAAAGCCCTCAGCCATTCACATGCAAGCTCGCGCGCTACAGGCTCAGGCCGAAAGCCTGCGCGCCCAGGGGCGGATCGTGGAGGCTCTTGAGCCGACGCGCCGCGTCGCGCTCCTGCTGCCGGACGATGCCCGGGTGATGTTCAATCTCGGTCTGAACTGCTTCGAAGCGGGACGCGTGCCCGACTCAGTCTCGGCCTTCCGGCGCGCCCTGACACTCCAGCCACGGTTCGCCGAGGCGGCCTGGCGGCTCGGACTCGGCCTCGGCGCCCTGGGCGACATGGAGGGTTCGATTGCCGCCCTGCTGCAGGCGGTCGACTTCAAGCCATCGCATGTCGAAGCCCGGCTGTGGCTGGCGCGCCTGCTCCTGGGCGCGGGCCGGGTGGACGACGCTAAGGCGCACCTCAAGCGGGCGCGCTCCTCGGGGGGTAACACCGGGCTGGGCTGGCTCGCGGAGGCGCGGCTGATGGAGATCGCGGACGATCGTCCCGGCGTGGAGCGCGCCGCGCGCCGGGCCATGGCCGTGGATCCGAAGAATCCCCTGACGCAGGAACTCATGGGACACGTTCACGCCGAGGCCGGACGCTTCGCGGAGGCCGAACAATGCTTCCTCGCGGCTCTGGCGCTCAATCCGAAGTCCGTCGGCGCGTGGTACGACGTGGCGCGGGGTCGCCGGTTCAGCGCCGCGGACGCACCGCTGGTCGAGAGGATGCGCGCGGCCACCACCCTGCCGGGTATCGACCCCCCCACGCGCGCGATGCTGTTTCTGGGACTGGCCAAAGTTCTCGACGATCTCGACGATCCAGGCGGCGCCTCGGAGGTCCTCGACACCGCCGCCAGGCTGCGCGCGGGCTGGCTGAAGTTCGATCTCGCGGCCTGGCGTCGCCACATCGAGGCGATCATGGCCCGCTTCACCCCAGAGGTCCTGTGCCGAGCCGCGGATATGGGCAGCCCGGATGAGACGCCCCTGTTGATCCTCGGCATGCCGCGATCCGGCACGACCCTTGTGGAGCAGATCCTCTCAAGCCATCCGCAGGTGACCGGCGCCGGCGAATTGACGTTCTGGCGCCAGCGAACCGAGATGATGGCGCAGGCCGGCGAGGCGGGGCTGGAGGTTCCGTTCGTCTCGGAGGCCGCGGAGGCCTATCTCGCCGAGCTGCGCGGCCTCGGACCTGGATCGGCCCGTGTCATCGACAAGCTGCCGTGGAACTACCTCCACATCGGCCTGATTCATCTGACTTTTCCGCGCGCGACGATCATCCACTGCCGCCGACGGCCGATCGATACGGCGCTGTCAGTGCGCCAGACCTGGTTCGCGCAGCACATGGTCATACCGACCGGCGGCGAAGATCTGGTCGGCTACTACCGGGCCTATGAAACCCTGATGGACCACTGGCGGCGCGTGCTCCCCGCGGGCCGATTGATCGAGGTCGACTACGAAGCGCTGACGGCCGCCCCTGAACCCGAGATTCGCCGCCTTGTGGCCGCCGCGGGTCTGCCCTGGGACGACGCTTGCCTGCATCCGGAGATGAACGACCGTGTCGTCAAGACGGCAAGCAAGTGGCAGGTCCGTCAGCCGGTCAACACGGACTCGATCGACCGGTGGCGGCGATTCGAACCGTGGCTGGGGCCGCTCGCGGCCCTGTTGGACGAGTCGCCGGCCGGCGGCAAAGCCTAGCCGGCTGGCCTCCCGTGCAAAGAAAAAGGGCCGCCTTGCGGCGGCCCTTTCCCAATCGTATCGGTTCGCTGCGGTTTAGGCGACCGCGGCGGCAACCTTGCGACGACGGGCGGCGAAGCCGACCGCGCCGAAGCCGACGAGCATCAGAGCCCAGGTGGTGGGTTCCGGCACCGAGAAGGTGCTGATGTTCACCGGATATTCCAGCGAGAAGTAGGTCGTCGCGCCCGGCGCCACGCCGCCCACGAAGTTGATCGTGCCATGATAGGCGTCGACCAGGTTGGTGAAGTAGCCCTGCGGGCCGCCGTAGCCGTAGCCGTCATAGGGGGTCGGCGCGCCGTAGGCGGCGAGGCCGTGACCGTCGAAGCCGGTGATCGGCTGGTTGGTGGAGCTCAGGTTGATCGAATAGATCGTGTTGGAGGAGTTGTTGACCACGCCGACATAGGTGTCTTCAACGCCGTCGTACGGGCCTTGGCCGGTGTTCGAGCTCTGGACGCCGCTGTTGGTGAAGGTGAGGATGACGGCCGGGCCGCTGTCGTTGCCGTACGCCGGAAACGCGTGCGCGGCGCCGGCCAAAGCCGTGGCGGCGAGAGCCGTGCTGATGAGAAGAGTCTTCATGAGGTTGATCCTGTTGGACAAATGACACAAAGCCTCCCCCGGCGAGGCTGGCCTAGTCTTTGGACTAGGATGAATCTCTTTTTAGCCGCATTTGGGCCCAGGTCAAGGCCGGCCCGTACCAAAAAGGTGCGGCAATCTATCCCGATGGGTGTCAGCCGAGCAGGAATGACCTCGCCGCCGACAGGAAGCCCTCGGGCGCATCTAGCGGGACACTATGGCCCGATGTCCCAACGAGCACGAACCGCGCGTCGGGGATTGTGTCGATCATTTTCGCCGCAATTTCCGCGGAGAGTATGTCCGAGCGGTCGCCGCGAATCAGGAGGGTGGGAACGTCGATGTTGGCGCACGACGCCCAGCCTGTGGCCGGATCGCGGACCCGAAGCGCCCCGACCGATCTCAGCGCCCGGTCGTAGCGCCAGGTCCAACGTCCGTCAGCCAGGCGCATCAGGCTGTAGTCGACCCTGTGCCGGTGATGATCCTCCGGCGGTAGGTTGTTCTCCGCCCGCGCGGCGGCAAAGGCCGCCTCGCGGCTGTCGAACAAATCGACGGATGCCGTACCCGCCTGAATTCGCGCCCCGCCCGAACGCACGATTTCCGGCCCGATATCGACGATAACCGCCGCGGCCAGCGCCGCCGGGCGCCGGCCGGCGTACTCCATGGTCACCATGCCGCCCATGGACAGACCGAGCAGGGTGAAACCGGTGAGCCCCAACGCCGAGACAAAGGCCGCGAGATCGTCGGCCATGTCGTCCACGCCATATTTGTCGGCCGGCGCCCAGCCTGTCTCGCCGTGACCGCGCTGGTCCAGGGCGATGACGCGGTAGCGGTCCGTCATGCCCTCGGCGAAGGCATCCCAGGACCGGGCATGACCCGTGTAGCCGTGCAGCAGCACAAGATCGGGCGCATCAGGCCGGGTTGAGGGCCAGTCGCGATAGTGAAAGCGCAGGCCGCGCAGCTCGATAAGCTCGTCCGCCACCGGCGCCGATGTGAATTGCATGATCTTTCCTCCCCGATGGCTCATGACGCACGGGCGCCGGACGAATCAAGCACCCCGGCGCAAGGTCGGTCAGCCTGCGTCGAGAGCCTGCGGCGGCAACATGCGGCCCAACAGGCCGTCGCGTCGCACGATCAGATGATAGCTCACACCCGCCAGGTGCAGGCCGATGAGCCCATAGACGACCCACTGGCTCGTCTGGTGGACGGTCTTGGCGAGGTCGCCCAGCGCACGATCCTTCCAGAACAGGCGCGGCAAACGCATCAGACCGAACGGCTCGACATCGTAGCCGTGTCCCGTCGTCCAGACGTAGCCGGTCACCGGCATCACGATCATGGCCAGCAGCAGGCCCGTGACCACACCGGCGGCGAGCGCCACATTCCATCGGGACATGCCCCAGGGATGCCGCGGCGGACGGTCGACCAGACGCCAGGCGATCCGGACCAGGGTCAGAGCCAGAATGGCCAGACCCAGCGTCTTGTGGATATCGAGGAAAAAGTAGAACGGCGCGGTGTCCTCCTTCACGGAGACGACGACCCAGGCCACCGGTAGGATCGCGACCATCAGAAGCACCGTGACCCAATGGAGGGTCTGCTGGACAGGCGAATAGCGGATGGTCATGGCCGAGAGCTCCGAAGTCGCACGCCGGGTGGCCACAACACTGCGCCCGACGTCCCTACCGCTCAAGCGGGAACGCCGGGCGGTTGTCAGTACCGGCGCGGCTCGCGGTAGGACACGCGCTGTTCGCCCACGTCTTCGGCAACCCGATCGAGCCGCGCCAGGACGTCGCGCCGCTGGTCCTCGTTCAGCCAGCCGTCATCGCCGCGATAGTCGGCGTCGATCCGGCGGATGTCGCGCAACTCTCGAAGGGCGTGGCGGCCGCGCCATTCGTCGAGAGCGCCATCGGCCATGCGCTCCTGAATGCGCCGTTCGAGCCGGTCCGCACGGGCCCGTGGGTCCCAACCCGCCTGAGGTCCGTAGGCCGGCGGCGGGCCGTAGGCATAGCGGCCGTCGTTGGCGCCCGGGTCGCTCCAGCGCCCATCGGGGCCATAATATCCTTGGACGCGCGCGCCAGGGATCCGGCGCGGGTCATCATAGCCGTAGGCCCTGGCCCCACAGTCCACGGAGGAGGCGCCGATGGCGTCACCAGCCAGGGCTCCACCCACGCCGCCGATGATGGTTCCGCCCGGCTTGCCGCCGTGCTCGCCGATGGCGTTGCCCAACAGGGCGCCGAGTCCGGCCCCGAGGATCGTACCAACGACCCGGTTGTCGTGACGTTGCGCCTGGCACTGGGTCTGCGCCTGGGCCACGGCCGGCACGAAGCCGGCGGCCAGCGACGCCGCGGCCAGACCGGCCATGAGAGTGGTCCTGAACATCATCGGTCTCCTTCTCGCCGCCGGCAGCCCCAGGTGTGTTTTCCCCGGCGCCGGTCGATGCGGGAAACCTACGACCCCGTCGATGAACCGCCGGTGAACCCGAATTGAACCTCGCCTGAACGTCTCTGGTTGAGGATTTCGGCCATCCGCAGGGCAAGATCGGCAGGGAACATCGGCTCCGCGCAAGCGCGGAGTTCGGGGAGCGTCCACCACCGGATGTCATCGACAAATTCATGTTCCAGCGCCTGCCAGCCCTCGCGGGACGGCTCCCCCCCGGCGCACCAGGCGGCCATGAAGCGCTCAAGCACCCGCACCGGCCTACCCTTGCGATCATGATGAATCTGCTCGCCATCCCAAAGGACCGGTCCCAGCCGGACATCCCGAAAACCGGTCTCCTCGCCAATCTCGCGCAACGCCGCCTGGACAAGGGATTCCCCGGGCTCGACGCCCCCCCCCACCGTGAACCAGGCGCCTGGGGCGCTCGGATTACTGGGCAACCGCCCCTTGAGCAGCAGAATGCGTCCCGCCGGATCGAAAAGCAGGACCCGAGCGGTCAGGCGTTCGCGCATGGACCATTCTCTCCAACCGACATCGATCAGCGTCCGCCCAGACGTTCTTTGACGGATTGCGCGAGCGTCTGCAGGTGCAACGGCTTGGGCAGGAAAGAGATACCCGCTTCCCCCTCAAGCAAGTCGGAGAATTCCGATTCCGCATAGCCCGAGATGAACATCACCGGCGCATCGCCGAGGAAGGGGCGGGCGGCTTTGAGGAGTGCGGGTCCATCCATGCCCGGCATGGAAACATCGGAGATCATCAGGTCGATCCGTCCGGCCTCTGCCTGCGCGATCTCCAGGGCCTCCTCGCCGTCGCGGGCCTCGATCACCTCATAGCCCCGCCCGCGAAGGAGCCGCGCGGCTATATCCCGCACGCGATCTTCGTCTTCGACGAACAGGATACGGCCCGCGCCGGAAAGATCCCGGGGCGGACGCGGCGCGGCGGCAACGCTGGTGGCGGCGACGGCGGGGCCCAGCACGAGCCGGGGGGCGTGCGCCGGCAGGAAAACCCGGAACGCCGCTCCGCCGCCAGGGGGCGACGCGGCCACGATCCAGCCGTCGGATTGCTGCACGATGCCATAGACGGTCGCCAGGCCAAGTCCGGTTCCATCTCCGGCCGCCTTGGTGGTGAAGAACGGTTCGAAGATGCTTCCGATAACGCCCGGAGCGATGCCCGGCCCATCGTCGGAGACCTCGATAAGCGCCAGGTTTCCACTGGCCTCCGCAGGCGCCCCCAGGGCGCGCGCGCCGACGGAATCGAGGCGCGCCGTCCGCAGGCGGATCGTCCCGCCCCCCTTCTCCCGCAGCGCGTCCCGGGCGTTGACGACCAGATTCATGATCGCGGTCTCCAGCTGCGCCTTGTCGACCCGCACCAGGGGCGCGTTCTCGGCGTAGGCGGTTTCCAGCCGCATGTTCTCCCGCAGGAGGCGGCGGAGCAGGATTTCGAAACCGATCAGCGCTTCGCTAAGATCGACCACCTCACGTCGCACGGTCGCCTTGCGCGAGAAGGTGAGTAGCTGGAGGACCAGCGCCGCGGCCCGGTTGACCCCTTCCCGCACCTCGCTGAGGTTGTCATAGGCCGGGTCGCCGAGCGGGTGGCGCAACAGCAGCTCATCGATCCGCATGCCGATCGCGCTGAGCAGGTTGTTGAAATCGTGGGCGACGCCCCCAGCCAGTTGGCCGATGGCCTCCATTTTGTGGCGCTGCGCGAGTTGGACCTCCAGCTTCCGTTGCGCGGTCACATCGAGCAGATAGACTGCGCACCGGCCGGCGGCGGCGATCAGATAGAGCTGGGCCGAGCGGTCAGGCGAGGTCGCGAACGCGACCGGGAACGGCCCCTCGCGCCCTGCCGTCAGTTGCGCGGCCACATCGCCGCGAGAGGATTCGGCGATCAGATCGCCGAGGGTCGCCACCTCAGCCGCGGGGCCAGTCCGCCCGGCGATCGCCCAGAAGGCTGCGTTGGCGCCGTGGATCGGGCCGGCGAACGGATCGGCGCCATCGACCAGGGCCGCGCCGAACGGCGCGAGGTCCGCCAGATCGCGCGCCGTGTGCGACCCATCCGCCGGGTAAAGGCGGCCGTTAGCTGTCAGCCGGACGAGATATCGCCCTGCGTCTGTAAGCCGGATCGTCAGCGGCAGGCTTACGCCGGCGCGAACCAGGACCGCCACGCCGCATCCGCGGTCACGCGCCGACGTGAACGCCTGGAAAAGGTGTTCGCTTCCCGCCAGCGGTCGAACGGCTGCCCCGAGCAGTCCGCGCCACGCCGCGTTGGCCGCAATGACGCGTCCATCGACCGCGCAAAGCGCCGCGGGCTCCTCAAGAGCGTCAACCGCCGTGTCGGGAAAAGCGAAAGCCCGCCGCCAGGGCCAGAGGCCCTCCCGGCGCGCGGTTGGCCGTGTCAGGCGCGACGACCCTGGGCGACCCGTTCGGCGCCAAGAGCGGCGAGGGTGGCGCGCACGATACCCTCCGCGTCGAGGCCGGCGGACGCGTACATGGCTTCCGGCTTGTCCTGGTCCTGGAATGTGTCCGGCAGGGTCAGGGTCCGCACCTTCAGACCCCGGTCCAGCGCGCCATGTTCCGCCAGGGCGTGAAGCACGAAGGCGCCGAAGCCGCCGACCGCCCCCTCCTCGACCGTGATCAGCGCCTCGTGTTCACGCGCCAGCCGCAGGATCAGGTCGACGTCGAGGGGCTTCGCAAAGCGCGCGTCGGCCACGGTGGCGGAAAACCCGCGGGCGGCCAGCATGTCGGCGGCCTTGAGGCTCTCGGCCAGCCGCGTGCCAAACGACAGGATCGCCACCGCCGTGCCTTCGCGGATGATGCGGCCGCGACCGATTTCCAGGGGCTCGGCCAGATCCGGTATCTGCACGCCAACGCCGTCGCCGCGCGGGAAACGGAAGGCGCTCGGGCGATCGTCGATGGCGGTGGCCGTGGCGATCATGTGGGCCAGTTCGGCCTCGTCGGCCGCGCCCATGATCACGAAGCTGGGCAGCTGGCCCAGATAGCCGATGTCAAAGCTGCCGGCGTGTGTGGGGCCGTCGGCGCCCACGAGGCCGGCGCGGTCGATGGCGAACCGGACTGGCAGGCTTTGCAGGGCGACGTCGTGAACGACCTGATCGTAACCGCGCTGAAGGAAGGTCGAATAGATGGCGCAGAACGGCTTCATGCCGTCGGCGGCAAGGCCGGCGGCGAAGGTGACGGCGTGCTGCTCGGCAATGCCCACGTCAAAGGTCCGTGTGGGGAATCGCTTGGCGAACAGGTCGAGGCCGGTGCCGGACGGCATGGCCGCGGTGATGCCGATGATGGTGTCGTCGCGCTCGGCCCGCTTGATCAGCTCCTGGGCGAAAACGCGGGTGTAGGTGGGCGCGTTGGACGGCGCGGGCTTGGCCTGCTGGCCGGTCACCACGTCGAACTTGGCGACCGCGTGATGCTTGTCGGCGGCGTTCTCGGCCGGCGCGTAGCCCTTGCCCTTCTGGGTGACGACGTGGATCAGCACCGGGCGGTCTTGAATCTGCTGCACGTTCTTCAACACCGGCACGAGGTGCTCGAGATTGTGCCCGTCGATCGGGCCCACATAGTAGAAGCCGAGTTCCTCGAAGAAGGTGCCGCCGGTGGCCATGCCCCGGGCGTATTCCTCGGCCTTCCGCGCCATGTCCTTGAACGGCCGCGGCAGGTGGCTGGCCACTTCCTTGCCGATCGAACGGAGGCGTTGATAGGTGTGGCCCGAGACCAGGCCGGCCAGGTAAGCGCTCATACCGCCCACCGGCGGAGCGATCGACATGTCGTTGTCGTTCAGGATGACGATCAGCCGCTTGGTGGCCTCGGCGGCGTTGTTCATGGCCTCATAGGCCATGCCGGCGCTCATGGAGCCGTCGCCGATCACCGCGATCACGGCATTGTCCTCGCCGCGCATGTCACGGGCGACGCAGAAACCGAGCGCGGCGGAGATCGAGGTCGAGGCGTGAGCGGTGCCGAAGGGGTCGTAGGGACTTTCGGCGCGCTTGGTGAAGCCCGAAAGGCCACCGCCCTGACGCAGGGTGCGAATCCGCTCGCGCCGGCCGGTCAGAATTTTGTGAGGATAGGCCTGGTGGCCGACGTCCCAGATCACGATGTCGCGCGGAGTCTCGAACACATGGTGCAGGGCGACCGTGAGCTCCACGACCCCCAGACCGGCGCCGAGGTGGCCGCCGGTGACCGAAACCGCGTCGATGGTCTCGGCGCGCAGTTCATCGGCCAGCCGCCGCAACTCGGGAATCGAGAAGCCACGGGTGTCGGCGGGCTCGCTGACGGTGTCGAGAAGAGGAGTGGATAAAACCATTATAAGACCTGTCAGGCGCCCCCGCCTTGTACAGCGCGGGTTCGTCGCGCCACCCGTGATTGGATTTTACGAATCGGGCCAGCGAGCGGCCCTGTAGGAAACTTAAGTCTTTCGCTCTAGCACGAAATCGACTGCGGACCGCAAAAATTGGCCGCGATCGCCGAACAGATCCAGATGCGCCTTGGTTTGTGTCACGAGATGGGCGATCCGGTCCTTTGCAGCGTCAACGCCCAGCAGGGTGACGAAATTCGTCTTGCCAAGCGCCGCGTCCTTGCCTCCGGCCGCCTTGCCAAGCGACTCGACGTCGCCTTCCGCGTCGAGCACGTCGTCGACGATCTGATAGGCCAGGCCGATGTCGCGGCCGAAGGCGAGCAGAGCGTGGCGCTCCGCATCCTTGGGTCGCGCCATGGCCAGAGGCAGTTCGAAAGCACAGGCGATCAAGGCTCCGGTCTTCATCCGCTGCATCCGCGCCACGGCGCCGAGATCGTCGCGAACACCGAGCAGGTCGATCATCTGGCCGCCGACCATACCCCGCGCGCCGGAGGCGACGGCGAGCAGGCGCACCAGATCGGCGCGAATATCGCCGCTGTGGTGGGTGTCGTGATCGGCCATGATCTCGAAGGCGACGGTCAGCAGCGCGTCGCCTGCCAGGACGGCCGTCGCCTCGTCATAGGCTTTGTGGACCGTCGGACGGCCGCGGCGCAGGTCGTCATCGTCCATGCACGGCAGGTCATCGTGAACCAGGCTGTAGGCATGCACGCACTCCAGCGCGCAGGCCGCACGGAGGACCGAACGTTCCGGCAGGTCGAACAGTCGTCCGGTCTCGAGCGCGAAGAACGGCCGCAGCCGCTTTCCAGGGCCAAGCGCCGCGTAGCGCATGGCTTCGGTCAACCGGGCTTCCGGTCCATCGGCGCGTGGCAGGAGCTCGTCGAGCGCGACGGTGACGAGATCGGCGGCTTGCGCGATGCGCTGAGCGAGGGCGGCGGCCACGATCAGGCGAACTCAGCCGGTTCGGACGTCACGGCGCCAGCCGGGCCGAGGATGATCTTCTCGACCTGCAGCTGCGCGGCTTTGAGTTTCGCCTCGCAATGGGCCTTGAGCTGAGCGCCGCGCCGATAGACATCGACGGACCGTTCCAGTTCCGCTTTCCCGGATTCGAGCTCAGCGACGATCTTTTCCAGTTCGGCAAGCGCCTGTTCGAAAGACAAGGAAGCGACGTCGATGGGTTCGGTCATGGGGTCGGGAAAGGCTCTTGGAGGGCGTAACAGCCGCACCCTAGCCGAGACCCGCCGTGCGCCGCAACGTCAGGGCGGCGGGGCCATGTGTCACGCGGCCTGGATTGGCGCCTGCTAACGCGGCGGTTCGAACCGTCGCGCCGACCAGTATCGATAGCCCTGATCAAGCGTTCGCCGCCACCCGCGCGCGGCGAGGGCGCGGCCGATCATGTAGTTGAAATAGCCGTGCGCGATCAGCACGACATCCTCTCCGGCCGCGGCGCTTTCCATGAGCCGGGCGGCCGCTTGGGCGGCGCGCACTTTGGCCTCCCCATGCGATTCCTGGCCGTCGTGATAGTCGAACGCGCGCCAGCACAGCCGCGACACCACGCCCCACCAGCGGGGACTGAGCCGCAGCCAGTCCGGCAGCGGCGGAGACGGCAACGGAGCCTCGATATAGAGATCGTCGCTTTCGAACGTCCGGTCGCCGGCGACAGCCCGCGCGCTCTGTATGGCGCGTTCGCGGCTCGAGGAGAACAGCACCCCCGCCGCGGCGGCCATGCTCCGGAGCGACGCCGGCGGGGTCTGTCCCGGCTTGAGGCCGCCGGCCTCATAACGGCCCCACCAGTCGCGATAGCCGGCCGCCGTCAGACGGACCCGGCGCGACAGGGCCGGCTCGCCGTGGCGAGCCAGAATCACGGCGCCGGCCATGGACTCATTCCCCTTGCAGCGCCCGGACATGGGCCACGGCCGACTCCGCCAGCCCGCGCAGGTCGTAGCCACCCTCGAGCGTGGATACAAGTTTGCCGCCGCACCGTCGGCGCGCGACGTCGAGGGCGGCCCGGGTGGCCCAGGCAAAGTCGTCGGCTTCAAGCGACTGATCCGCCAGCGGGTCGCGTACATGCGCATCGAATCCGGCCGAAATCAGAATGAGGTCCGGCGCGAAGGCGTCCACGCGGTCCAGCAAGCTCTCGAACGCGGTTCGCCAGACCTGACGCGACGCATGCGGGGGCACCGGCGCATTGACGACGTTGCCGACGCCGGTCTCTTCGGCCCCGCCCGTGCCCGGATAGCCGGGGCTCTCATGCGCCGAGGCGAAGAACAGGTTCGGATCGGTCTCGACCACGGCCTGGGTGCCGTTGCCGTGATGAACGTCGAAATCCACAATCGCGACGCGGGCCAGACCGGCCGCCTGGGCGGCTCGCGCCGCGATGGCGATGTTCGACAACAGGCAGAAGCCCATGGCGAATTCCGGACCGGCATGATGCCCCGGGGGGCGAACCGCGCAGAACGCGCGGCGAACCTCGCCCGCGGCGACGGCCTGAACCGCCGCGACCACAGCGCCGGCCGCCAGACGGGCCGCGCGCCAGGACCCGGGAGACATCTCGGTGTCGGAGTCGATCATCGCCACACCATGTTCCGGCGCAAAGGCCTCAAGGCGGCGAAGAAACAAGGGGTCGTGCACCCGCGCGAGATCGCCGGCCGTTACGAGCGGCGCTTCGAGGGTCTGCAGATGCAGATCGGACGCCTCCGAGAGCGCCGCGGTGACAGCCGCCAGACGCGCCGGCCGCTCGACATGGCCTTCTCGCGGCCTGTGGTCCAACATGTCGGGGTGGGTGTAGAGGGCGACCGTCATCGCTGAAGACTAGACCGGGAACGAGCACGAAACCATGACAGAACCGACCATAAGGCGCGCAACGCTCGCCGACGCCGCAACCCTCTCCCGCCTGGGCGCCGAGACGTTCACGGACACCTTCAGTCACCTCTATCCGCCTGAAGACCTCGCGGTTTTCCTGGCCGAGTCGCACTCCGTCGCTGCCTATCGCGGCTATCTGTCCGATCCCGCATACGGCGTCTGGCTTATGGAGGCCGAGGGCGAACCGATCGGCTACGGCCTCGCCGGCCCGTCATCCCTGCCCCACCCGGACGTCACCCCGGCGTGCGGCGAACTGAAGCGCGTCTATATGCGGAAGGCCTGGCAGGGCGGCGGTCGCGGCGGGCGGTTGCTGGACGTCGCACTGCAGTGGCTTGAGGCTGAAAAGACCGGATCCCTGTGGATCGGTGTCTGGTCAGGCAACGAGGGCGCGCAAAAGCTCTATGCCAAGAAGGGGTTCGAAAAGGCCGGGGAATACCGCTTCAAGGTCGGCGGAACGCTCGACCACGAGTTCATCATGCGGCGCGCCTAAGTCCGGCTGCGCTGTTCGGACTGCGCTGTTCGGACTGGACAGAAAACCCCGCGGCCGCCATCTTCCGTCAAACGATTGTTCGACCGCCCCCAAGGTCCGGGATCGCGACGTCCGGACCGTGAGAGAGCCAAAGCCCATGTTCATGAAATTCTTCACCGAACTGCGTTCCGCCAAGATACCGGTGACCCTCAAGGAATACCTCATGCTCATGGAGGGCATGGACAAGGGCGTCATCGAGAAACGCGTCGAGGACTTCTACTACCTCTCCCGCTCGGCCCTGGTGAAGGACGAGAAGTTCCTGGACCGGTTCGACGTGGTGTTCGGCCATGTCTTCAAGGGCCTGGACCTGGTCTCGCTGGAGAAGGCCACCGACATTCCGGCCGAGTGGCTCAAGCGCCTGACAGAGAGCTTCCTCACCGAAGAGGAAAAGAAGCAGATTGAGGCCATGGGCGGCTTCGACAAGCTCATGGAAATGCTCCAGGAGCGGATGAAGGAAGCCCAGGGCGAAGGCGACGGGGACGAGGAGGGCGACGAGAACGGCCGCGGCCGGGGCCGCAACTTCCCCATCGGCGCCGACGGCTATCACCCCGAGGGCATCCGCATCGGCCAGGACAAAGGCCGCCACGGCAAGGCGATCAAGGTCTGGGACAAGCGCGAGTACAAGAACCTCGACGACACCGTCGAGCTCGGCACCCGCAACATCAAGATCGCCCTGCGCCGCCTGCGCAAGTTCGCCCGCCAGGGCGCGCCCGACGAACTGGACATCAAGGGCACGATCAAGGAGACGGCCAACAAGGGCTATCTCGACCTGATCATGCAGCCCGAGCGGCGCAACACCATCAAGGTGCTGATCTTCTTCGATATCGGCGGCTCGATGGACAGCCACATCCGGGTCTGTGAGGAGCTGTTCAGCGCCGCGCGCACCGAGTTCAAGACCATGGAGTTCTTCTACTTCCACAACTGCCTTTACGAGGGCGTGTGGAAGGACAACCGGCGCCGTCATGCCGAGAAGCTCGACACCTGGGACATCCTCAACAAGTACGGCCGGGACTATAAGATCATCTTCGTCGGCGACGCGACCATGAGCCCCTATGAGATCACCTATCCGGGCGGCTCGGTGGAGCACTGGAACGAGGAGCCGGGCGCGGTGTGGATGGACCGGGTGACCAACACCTGGGAAAGCGTGGCTTGGCTCAACCCCACGCCCGCCCGCCACTGGGAGCACACCCCCTCGATCGGCGTGATGCGCCAGATCATCGGCGAGCGGATGTTCCCCCTGACCATCCAGGGCCTGGATCAGGCGATGCGGGAGCTGGTGCGCTAGGTTCCCTGGCGTTTCGGGAGCAGTGGGCGGCCGTCGCCCGTCCCGATCCGAAACAAACTAGATCAGGCGCATGACCGACACCGGGATTCCCTCCGCCGAACCCGCGCCCGCTCCGCGGGCGGACGGAGACGCCGCGACCAAGGCCGCTGTGTTCACGACGGCCGAACGGCTGTTCGCGCTGAAGGGCTTCCGGAACGTCTCCGTGCGCGACATCACGGCCGAGGCCGGGGTCAATCTCGCCAGCGTGAACTACCACTTCGGGTCGAAGGACGCCCTTCTGTTCGAGATCTTCCGGCGGCGCACCGCCGAGTTGAACCGCGAACGGGCCCGGATGCTGCATGAAGCCGAGGACCGGCACGCCGGGCGCCCGCCGGTGCGCGACATCCTCGAGGCGCTGATCGCCCCGCCGCTGCGCTGGGCTGAACGGGACGAGAACCGCCGGATCTCCATGCAGTTCATCATCCGCGCCCGCAGCGAGGGTGACGAATCGGTGCGCGATGTCTTGCGCAGCGATGTCTCGCACCTGCGGCGGTTCGCGGACGCGCTGATCAAGGCTCGCAGCGATCTGCCGCAGGAAGACATCTACTGGCGGCTGCACTTCGTGCTGGGCATGATCCACAACAACCGCTTCGCTGAGTTCGATCGCCTGCACGCCCTGTCCGACGGCCAGACGCGAGAGACCGATGTGGAGGGCCTGCTGCGCCGCATGCTCGACTTCGCCGAGGCCGGTTTCCTGGCATGAGCCGCCCTCGGCCGATGCGCTGACTTATCTGGAGGGAGCGGCGGCCGGGATTGCCGGGGCGCCAGAGGGCAAGGCGGCGGCCGAATCGCGGATGAAAGCCAGGATGTCGGCGGCCACGGCCGTCCCTTCGTGATCCCGTGTCAGCAGATGCCAGCCATTGAGGTACCAGGCCGTCCGAACCTGGGCCGGCAATCGACGGACGGCCCGGAAGGCGGCGTTCCGGGGGATGATCGGATCGTGTGCGCCATACAGATACAGGGTGGGCGGCGCGCGGAGTTTCGGCGCGGCGTCCTGCGCCCGCTGCATGGTCGTCACGAGACCGGCGAGGGTGTCGGCCCGGGCGCCCCAGACCATCAGAGGATCGCGGCCCATGGCCCTGAGTTCATCGATATTGTCGCTGGGATAGACCCGCCTGACCAGCCAGCCCGGCGGCGTGTACACCTTCCCAGGCGTCGTCCGCGCCGCGAGCCAGAGGGCCGCGCGATTGAGCAGAGGCTGGCTCTTCCAGCCCCACACGGCGGGGGCCAGCAGCACGAGGCGATCGACCTCGGGCGGCGGGTCCGCCGCGAAGGTCTCCATGGCCACCGCACCACCCAGACTTTCGCCGGCCACGGCGAGAATGGCGTGCGGCCACTGCCGCCGCGCCAGGGCGGAGATCGTCCGCAGATCCTGCGTGCGCAGACTATCGGGCGCCCACACGCCCCGCTCCGGCGACCGGCCGAACCCGCGCTGGTCGTAGGCCAGGGTCGTGACGCCCTCGGCCGCCCAGACCGGCGCGGCCAGGTGAAAGGCGTTGCCGTAGTCGTTCATGCCGTGGACGGCGACGATCACCGCCCACGGCTCCACGGGCGCGCCAGCAGGACCAGCCGCCTCCCACCGCGTCAGTCCCAAGCGGGCGCCATCGAAACTGACAAAAGCGTTGCCCTCCAGCCGTGGCCCGGCGAAGCCGATCTCCGGTGTTCCCGCGCGCTGCAGGGTTGGGGCGCAGGCGCAAAGCAGGCTGGCGGCCAGCAGACAGAGGGCGACGGCGATCCGTTTCATGGGGCCAATATGGCGCGCACGCGCTCGCGCAGGTAGGGCGTCACCTCGGCCTCGAACCACGGATTGGCCCGCAGCCAGCCGTTGTTGCGCCAGGACGGATGCGGCAGACAAAGCCGCGTGGGCAGGCCTTCCCGCCAGCCCCGAACGGCCGCAACCACCGACCGCCGGTCGCACAGAGTCCATCTTTGGGCGTAGGTTCCCACCAGAAGAGTGAGTTCGACGTTCGGCAGCGCGGCCAGCAGTTTGGCGCGCCACAGCGCAGCGCATCGCGCCGGCGGCGGAAAGTCCCCACCCTTGGGTGAGGTCCCAGGAAAGCAGAAGGCCATGGCCGCGACACCGATCTGGGGGGCGCCGTAGAACGTTCCCCGATCAACGCCCATCCAGCCCCGCAGGCGATCTCCGGAGGGGTCGTCGAAGGGCAGACCGCTCTCGTGGACCCTGCGGCCGGGCGCCTGGCCGCAGATCAGCAACCGCGTCGCCTCGGACACTCGGACGACCGGGCGCGGTTCATGGGGCAGGTCATCCGCGCACGCGCGGCAGGCGCCAATCTCCTCAAGCAACCCGGCCAGGTTCACGGGGTGGACAGCCGCACCACCCCCCAGATCAGGGCCACGCCAAGCACCGTGGCGACCGTGGTCCAGGCCCGGGGATGCCGATGGTGGCTCTCCGGCAGAAGTTCGCTGGCCCCGATATAGAGAAAGAAACCTGCGAACAAAGCGATCACCAGGGCCAGGCCGCCCGGCGGCAGATGGACAAAGCGGCTGAGGACAATTCCCGCCAGCGGCGCCGTTGCGTCGGCGATCAGCCAGCGACGGGCCGTCGCCGGGTCGCGCGAACCGGTGAGGCTGAGGTTCACGGTGTTGACCCCGTCGGCGAGGTCATGAGCGAGCACCGCCACCGCAAGCGCGACGCCCACCGCCGGCGAGGCCTGAAAACCAAGGCCGATGCCGACGCCATCCAGCAGGCTGTGGACCGTCAGGCTGCCGGCGCCGAAGTGACCGCGATGCTGAGCATCGCCATGCGCCAGGACCAGCAGGGTCCGGTCGACCGTAAGATAGGCGAGAAAACCGACCACCGTGACCGTGGTCGCCGAAAGGCCGCTCCCCGGCGCTCCGGACAGACGCAGGGCCTCTGGAAGCAGGTCGAGCAAGGCGACCCCGATCACCGCTCCGGCGCTGAATCCCAGTACGAGATGGACGCGACCGGCGAAGCGAAGCGCCAGCGATCCGCCAAGCATTGTAGCCGCGGCGGCCGCGAGACCCACCGCCAGCAACAGCGCATCATTGGCGGTCACAAGGCCCATGGGCCTGACCTAAGCGGCGGGCGGCCCCGGGTCCACCCGCAAGTCGCGCCTATGGCGCCACAATGACCAGCCGTCCCGACGCGGTTTCGGGATGTCCTTCCCCCATGAAGCGGTAAACGCCGGGCTTAAACGGCCCAACCGTGAATCGGATTCGCGCCTTAGGTGTCACGTCCTCCTCCACATGCAGGTCGCTGCTGTCGAACTCCTCGGCGCTGGCGTCTTCGTTGATCAGCGTCACGATCACCTTTGCGCCGGCCGGCGCCGTCGCGGTGTCGGGAATGAAGCGGTGCTGTCGGAGGGTGAACGTTACGCCGACAGGCGCCGTCGAAGCGGCGACGGCGGCGACGGCGGCCCCGGCGGCAATGGCGAAGGCGAGGGAGATGGCGGCGGTGACGGTATTGCGTGGCACGGGACATTCCTGGGTTTCGGCCTCCCTTCTAATTGCGATTGACACTCGATCGCAACAGGGAATATGCGAATGACTCTCAACTAGGAAGTGAGCCCAACGTGAAGCCATCGCTCCGCCGCCTGCTGCAAGGTCTTCTGGTTCTCTTCCCCGTCGCCGCCCACGCCGACCCCCGCCTCGATGAAAAGGTCTATGATCCCTATGTCCTGAAAGGCGTCTGGGAACTCGAAGGCCGGACGGCGCGGGAAATTGGCGGGCCAATGGCCGGCGCAACCACCTCGGTGCTTGAGGCGGAGTATGGCGTGAGCGACCGGGTCAGCCTGGCCGTGGTGGCGGGCTTCGCACGCGACACATCCGGCCCCCTGGCGGCGGAATCGGTGGGTGTGGAGGCGCGCGTCTATCTAGGCCAAATTCCGCGCCTGGGCATCGATACGGGCCTCTATCTTGAGGCCGGCCGCGGCGTGAACGGCGGCGAGAGCGCGGCGGAGGCGAAGCTACTGCTGGCCAAGACCAGCGGGCGGTTCCAGGGACGGCTGAACCTGATCGTCGAGCGTCCGATCGGCGCGCCGTCAGGCGAGGGATATGCGACCTATGGGTACGCGGTGTCGGCCACCTGGCGGACCATCGGCGCCCTGCGACTTGGCGCTGAAGCCTTCGGCGACTTCGGATCGGATCGGGCCTTCCTAGGGCGACAGGGGGCCTATGTCGGACCGCAAGTGAAGTGGAAAGGCCGCCCCCGTCGATCGCCGGTGGAAATCGAGATTGACGCGGGCTGGCTTGCCGCCGTGGGGACAGACCGCCGCGAGGCCGCGTCCCAGGTGCGCTTCAGCATCGAATTCGAGCGCCGTTTCTGAACGGGGTCAGAAGGATTTCGTCAGCCCGCCGAAGACCCCACGCCGGGCCCCGAACTGGGGGGCGCCGACGCCGACCCCCGAGCCGTCGCGGATCTCGTAGCGTTCATCGAACAGATTGATCACATCGAACCGCGCCTCAACGCCCTGCAGCGGCCCGGTCTCGAAGCGGTGGGAGAGAGAGGCGTTGACCTGGAGATAGGCCGGCAGGTGATCGCCGTTCGGCACGCCGCCCGGCCCCGTGGCGCGCAGCCCCGAGCCGTAGATCAGATCGGCGCCAAAGCGAACCGCGCGCCAAAGATAGGTCGCCCCGGCCGACGCTGTCAGGCGCTGATCATGGTCCAGATGGATGAAATGTGAGGCGATATAGGCCAGTTCGTCGGGCGCGAAGTTGAACTGGCTGCTGACGATCCCCTTCCCCTCGTTCCGCGCCAGAGACCCATTGGCGTAGGCGCTCAAGGGCCCGTGGACATAGTTCGCCGAGAGCTCCAGGCCGTATTGGCGGCCGTTGGCGTAGTTGAACGGCGTGAGGATGATCGGTGCGCCGAACTGCCCCTCATCGACGAGGTTGCGCGAGCGCTTGTAGTAGCTGTCGACGCCGAGCGTGACGTCCCGGCCGATCTTCTGCGACAGACCGACGTCGTAGTAGCTCGCGCGCTCCGCATAGGGGACCGTGTCCGCGCCGCTTGCCGCCGCCGCGGTGGTGCCCACGAACTGGGCGACCGCGCTAGCGCCGACGAGTTCGAAAGGCGGCGGTGAAAAGTATCGCGCATAGCCCGCGTGAAGTGTCGTACCGCCGTAGGGCCGCCAGACGATATTGACCCTCGGGCTGAGCTGGCTTTCGTCTCTCAGACCGTGAAACTCATCGAATCGCAGCCCGTAGTTCAAGGTCACGTCCGGCGTCAGTTTCCACTCGTCCTGGAGGTAGGCGCTGAAGGTATAGGCCGTGCGCGCACTCTGATCGGTGACGGTCGCCGGTTGGTCGGAAATCTGGGAGCCGTCCGCGGCCAGGTCGATTACCTGAGCCGCTGTGTCGCTCGTGGCGCGATCGATCTGGCCGATCAGACCGGCCCGCAGGATGTGGAAGTCGGTGAGATTGTAGACCGCCTCGCCCTGAAACCCGACCGACACGTCCGCTTTCACCGCTCTCTGGGACAACCCCGTGAAGAGAAGGTCGCCAAGCGGATCGGGAAAATAGTCCAGGGTCGAATAGCGGCCGAACACCGAGAACTGGCCGGTGAAACGCTCGGTGGCCCGCAACAGACTGAGAACGCCGTAGTAGGTGGCTTCCTTCTGGGTCTGATTCAATTGCTCGCTCGGATAGGTGGTCTGCCCATCGACCCTCAACGGCTGGCCGTCGCCGGGCCCGAAGACCAGCGATGGCGTCAATCCGCTTCGCACGGGAATCTGGAACCGCTGCTGCGAGGCCCCCAGGATCGCCGACACGCGGGTCGCCGAGTCGATGATGTCCTCAACATAGGCGAAGCCCTGGAACTGATCGCTGACATCATGCGCCGGCGTCGAGTCGCCGCTCGGCGATTCCACGCCCAGGCCCGTGTGAACATAGCTGGCTGAAGCGAAGTAGTTCAGATTCCCTGAACTGCCGCCGTATTCGGCGCCAGGCTGAATCTCGCCGTGGGCGCCGCCGTAGATCGAAACATCTCCCGCATTGCGGTAAACCCCGTTCTTGGTCGTGATGTCGATGATACCGGCTGTCCTGAGACCGTACTGAGCCGGCAAGGCGCCGGTGATCAACGCAACCTTGTCGGCCAGCCGCGGACTGAGCGCCTGGCTGAAGACGCTGAGGCCCTCGGGCAGAATGACGCCATTGAGTCGGAACTGCAGACCGTTGTGCTCGCCACGCACATGGAGCTGGCCGAAGGAATCCTGGGCGACGCCCGGCGACTGCAGCACGATCTGATTCAGGGCGACGTCGTCGCCGCCCGGCATTGCCGCGATCGCCTTGGAATCTATAGTGTAAACCGATGCGCCGAGCTGCGGCTGGATCGCCGCGCGGGCTTCGTTGAGTCGCCGGGCGGTGACGACCACTTCCTCCACGGTCGAGGGCTGCGCGGGCGCCACGTCGGCGGCCTGCGCTTGATCCGCCGCAACGAGGCGCACGGCCAGTATCGCCAGGCTCACCAAGCTGGAGGAAAGGCGCCTCGACAATTGGGACTCCAAACTCAGGAAGCGGCTCCCGCCGCGACGCAGAGCCCGGCCGTTGGACGCTGCGCCTCGGGGCCAACGACGAGGGCCCTCGCCACGGGTCCCATCGGCGACGCGGGGGGCCGAAGTGTGGCGGCGCAGCATTTCCAAAACACTACAATCGCCACCGCCCAGCGTCAGGTCACAAGGGCGACGGCCTTGGGGAAGTTGTCGGCATATTCGACCTCGCCGCTGTCCGGCCCCAGACCCATCCGGTCGAGCACCTGCGCTGGCTCGTCCCGAACCCCACTCAGGATCACCCTCACCCCATCGTGCCGGCAACGCCGGATGAAGTCCCGCAAGACTCCCACCCCCGTGGCGTCCACCACCGGCGTGCGGCTCATCCGCAGAATGATCGCCCGCGGCGGGCTGGAGATTGTCAGCAGCAGGTCCGTGAAGCGGGTGGCCGCGCCGAAGAACAGCGGACCGCGAAGCTGAAACACCACGACGCCAGGCGGCAGCCCGTCGCGCTGGTCCTCCGGCTCCGACGGATCGAGATCCTCGTCCTCATCGATCACGCCGCCCTCCGACAGGCTGGCGGACTCGGCCATGTGGTGCATGAAAATCATGGCCGCCAGCACGACGCCCACGCCGATCGCCACGGTGAGATCGACCAGCACGGTCAGCGACAGGGTCACCAGCAGCACGACACGGTCACCCATCGGCGCCTTCATCAGGCGCAGAATCTTTTGCGGCTCGCTCATTCCCCAGGCCACGACGATCAGGATCGCCGCCAGGGCGGACAGCGGCACATAGGCGGCGAGCGGACCGCCCACCAGCATGAACAGGCCGACGAAGACAGCGTGAGCGAGACCTGCCACCGGCGAGCGCGCGCCGGCGCGGATGTTGGTTGCGGTCCGGGCCACCGCGCCGGTGGCCGGCAGACCGCCGAACAGGGCCGAGACGAGGTTTGCGGCGCCCTGAGCCACGAGTTCGGCGTTGGAGCGATGGCGACGACCGGTCATGCCGTCGGCGACCATGGCCGACAGGAGACTCTCGACGCCCGCGAGGAAGGCGATGGTGAAGGCGGTGGCGGTGAGTTCCTTCACCCGCTCCCATGTCACGGCCGGAATATGCGGGGTGGGCAGACCGAAGTTCAGGTGGCCGAAACGCGAGCCGATCGTCTCGACCGGCAGATGCAGCCCGGTGACAACGAGGGTGGCCAGCACCGCGGCGATCAGAAAGCCCGGCGCCTTCGGCGCAAAGCGCCGCAGGACGATGATCACCGCCAGAGCGCCGCAGGCGATGGCCAGGGCCCAGGGCGAGAAGCTGACCCGCGCGCCCCACATGGCGACCCACTTGGCGACGAAATCGGCCGGAACATGGCTCATGGTGAGCCCGAGAAGATCGCGCACCTGGCTCGTGGCGATAACGATGCCGATGCCCGCCGTGAAGCCGGCCACGACCGGCTCGGGGATATATTTGATCCAGGCCCCAAGGCGCGCGAATCCCGCGACCAGCAGCATGGCGCCGGCCATGAACGTCGCCAGGACCAGGCCATCGAAGCCGAACTTGGCGATAACGTTGAAAACAACGACCACGAAAGCGCCGGTCGGGCCGCCGATCTGGAACCGGCTGCCGCTCAGAACCGAAATCAGCCCACCGGCCAGAAGCGCAGTCAGCAGACCCTTCTCAGGCGTGGTTCCGGAAGCGATGGCCAAAGCCATGGCCAGCGGCAGAGCGACAATCGCCACCGTCAGACCGGCGACCACATCGGCCCGGAACGCGCCAAAGCCATAGCCTTCGCGGAACGCGTCGACGATCTTGGGCGTGAACGCGAGCTTCACGGCGGCGCGCGCCTGCGGCGTAGGGGGTGTGACGGCCATTGAGGGGGTGAGTTGCGCCCCTGATGGCCGCCGCCGTCAAGCCGTGGCTTACCCTTAGGGAATCGAAGCCGCTATCCGCCGCGCTTCATGGTCTCGCGGGCGATCACCACCTGCTGAATCTGACTGGTGCCCTCGTAGATGCGGAAGATGCGGACATCGCGATAGAGCCGCTCGATGCCGTAGTCGGCCACATAGCCGGCTCCGCCGAAGATCTGCACGGCCCGGTCGGCCACGCGTCCCACCATCTCGGACGCGTAGTACTTGGACGCCGCCGCCTCGAGGGTGACGGTCTCGCCGGCGTCGCGCTTGCGGGCGCTCTCCAGGGTCAGGGCGCGGGCGGCCATGGCTTCGGTCTTCGAGTCGGCGATCATGCCCTGGATAAGCTGGAACGACGCGATCGGCTGGCCGAACTGCTTGCGCTCCGACGCGTAGGCGACACAGTCGGCGATCAACCGCTCGGCGACGCCGATGCACACCGACGAGATATGAAGTCGTCCGCGGTCGAGGACCTGCATGGCGACCTTGAACCCCTCGCCTTCCCCCCCAAGACGATTTTCGACGGGGACGCGGACGTTGTCGAAGATCACGTCGCAGATGTGAGCGCCCTGCTGGCCCATCTTCTTCTCGGGCTTGCCGATCGACAGGCCGGGCAGGTCGCGCGGAACCAGGAACGCCGAAACCCCTCCCCCGCCCCGCACATCCGGATTGGTCCGCGCCATAACCGTGAACAGGCCCGCCTTGTTGGCGTTGGTGATGTAGCGCTTGGCGCCGTTGAGCACATAGACATCGCCGTCCCGCGTGGCGCGCGTCTGGACCGAGGCGCTGTCCGAGCCGGCCTCGGGTTCGGTCAGGGCGAACGATGTGACCAGTTCCCCAGAAGCGATCCCCGGCAGCCAGCGCTGCTTCTGCTCGGGCGTGCCGAACATCACGAGGCCCTGGCTGCCGATGCCAACATTGGTGCCAAAGGCCGAGCGGAAGGCCGGACTGGTGCGGCCCAGTTCGAAGCCGACCAGGCATTCGTCCTCCATGGACAGATCCAGGCCGCCGTACTCCTCCGGAATCGTCAGGCCGTAGAGGCCCAGGGCCCGCATGTCGGCCAGCACGTCGTCCGGCACGGCGTCGTTCTCGGCCACCTGCGCCTCGATGGGGCGCAGCCGTTCCGCAACGAAACGGCGGACGGTGTCGATAAGCTGATCGCGGGTCTCGGCGTCGAGGGCCATGTCTCCAACCTTCTTCTCTTCGGCGCCGGCGGCGCGCTTGCATCATCGGGGTCCGCGCCCCATTAGGCCAGCGCCCGGCCGTCGCAAAGCCGGGCGTTGCAGGTCACCTCAAACAAAGGGCGATGAGAGCATGGACGGCGGCGACGCGCAGGCCCCCTGGGTTCCGCAGGTGATCACCGAAGGCGAGTGGGCCGGGTGGAAGCTGTGGAGCACCGACCCCTATGAGCTGCTCTCCGGTCCTTTCTATTGCCGGAACGACGACAACGGTCAGGTGGTTTGCGCCTTCAAGGCCGAGCGCAAGCACATGAACGGCGGCGGCTTCATGCATGGCGGTTGCCTCCTGACCTTCGCGGACTACGCGCTGTTCTGCATTGGCGGCGATGCGCTGGCCGGCAGCGGCTCCGTGACCGCCTCACTGAGCGGCGAGTTCATCGACGCCGCGCGCGAGGGTGAGTTCATCGAAGCGCGCGGCGAGGTGACCCGCGCTGGCGGCTCCCTGGTGTTCATTCGCGGAACGATTTCCACCGGTGGCCGGCCGTTGCTGACCTTCTCCGGAATCGTGAAAAAGGTGCGACGGCGTGACCCCACGGTAATCACGCCTCCCGAAGCGTCCTGAAAGCGGGCGGATCGAGGTCAAAATAGAGAGGCGCGTTCCAGTTTTCAGACCTGTGGTCGCGCGCGTCCAGATGCCGCAGCGGAGACGAAAGCTGAACCCAACCACTTGTTTTTTCCCGTATTTGTGGACATTTTCCACCATCAGCCCGCCTGGGAAAAACCGTCAGCCCTGATGTTTTTTTCAAAATGCGGCTGATTCGCATTTGACAGATTCGCAACAGATGCGAGTGTTTAGGGCCGCCACAACGGCGGGACAAAAAAACAATCGGGAGGTCACGATGACTGGTGGGGTTTTGGCTCGTCGAATGAACGGCGCGTCTATGATGGCTTTGGCTATCGCGGCGCCAGCCGCCTTGCTGTCGTTCACCTCCGCCTGGGCGGCCGAAAGCACCGACGCCGCCAAGAGCGCCAGCGCCAGCAACGGCTCGGGGGTTCGGGTCGAGGAAGTCATCATCACCTCCCGCAAGCGGGAAGAGTCGGTGGAGAAGGTGCCGATCGCGGTCACCGCCATCACCGGCCAGTTGAAGACCGCGGACGTCCGCAACCTCAGCGACATCGTCGCCTTTACGCCCAACGTTCGGATCGACCAGTACGGCCAGCGCGCCAACGCCGCCAGCATCACCATTCGCGGCATCAGCCCCTCCCGCCTGGACGACAACTCCATTGACTCGCCCATCGGCGTAATGATCGACGGCATCTATCTGGGCACCCTGACCGGGCAGCTGATCGACAACTTCGACCTTCAACGGATCGAAGTGCTACGCGGTCCGCAAGGCACCTTGTTCGGCCGCAACACCATCGGCGGCGCCCTGAACGTGCTGCGCACCGAGCCCACCGGCGAATGGGGCGCCAAGGTCCAGTACACGACCGGCAGCTGGAACGATCAGGAATTCCGCGGCGTGTTCAACGCGCCGGTGATCAAGGACGTGCTGGCGCTGAAGGCCTACATCTTCTCGGCCAACCGGGACGGTTATCTGCACAACAGCTTCCTGGGCATTAACCAGCCGCAGCGCGACTATAAGAACTTCGGCGCCGCGCTGAAGTTCACGCCGAACGACAAGCTCAAGGCGACCTTCACCTTCGACAAATATGAGGACCGCAGCCAGGGCGCGGCCTTCCTGACAAACTACAACACCTCCGCCGGCGTGCTCGCGCCCTACAAGACCGCGAGCGACATCAATGCGCCGGGCACGGCGCTGGCCGGTAACACGGGCTTCATCGACACGTCGCTGCCCGGCTCGCTGGGCTTCCTGGCCAGCTTGGGCGGCGCCACGGGTGTCACCAGCCTGCCGAACGTACCGGCCCGGACCAGCCTGGCGATCCCGAGCACGATCACCGACAACTTCCCGGCGCCGGGCGACGTGCAGACCTGGGCCTACACCCTCAACACCCAGTACAAGGTCGATCCCAACCTCAATCTCGTGTCGGTGACGGGCTATCGCGTGCAGCGCGAGTTGGCGTCGGAGGATTTCGACGGCAGCAGCACCAACTTCATCAACATCTCCACCGAGGCCCACTACCACCAGTTCAGCCAGGAACTCCGCCTGGAAGGCAACTGGGATACGGGCATGGGCAAGGTTAATCTTGTCTTGGGTGGTTACTATTTCAACAGCTACTTCACCCGCAAATGGGTGACCAGTGGCGATTTCTGGAACTTCGTCAGCGACATCAGCGGCTACGACCTGCGCGACAACGTCTGGTCCGGACCGATCTTCGGCGGCCCCAACGCCACGGCAGCCGCCACGGGCTTCCCCGATCCGATCTCGGCCTGTCTTGCGCCGCGCACCACGCCGGCCCTGCAGGCCGTGTTCGGCCGGGTGCAGTGCGACCCCGGCGGTCCCAAGGGCGGCGTCGCCGGCCAGGGCGGCTACGGCCAGGGTCTCGTCAACATCCTCTACGAGTCCCAGAACACCGACTCTCTGGCAGGCTTCGCCCACGGCGACTGGGAATTCTATCCCAAGTTCACCCTGACGGCGGGCGTCCGCTACACCTGGGAAAAGAAGCACTTCATCGGCTATCAATCCTATGTCGCGCCGCTCTCGCGGGTCGGGGCCAATGACTTCCCCGGCAACGCCGATCTGGCGCGCAGCTGGCAACAGGTGACGCCGATGGCGGCCCTGTCCTATCAGATGACAGACGACGTGCTGTGGTATGGTTCGTTCTCGGAAGGCTGGCACTCGGGCGGCTTCTTCGGGGTCAACCAGAACTCGGCCGACTTCCTGTCCAACCAGTACAATCCTGAAACGACTCAGTCGTATGAAGTCGGCATGAAAGGTCAGTTCTTCGACCACCGCGTACAGTTGAATCTGGCCGGCTTCATCAACGAATTCCACAACAAGCAGGAATCGTCGATTCAGTTCGACGCCACCACCAATACCGTGGTGACGGTGTTCACCAACGTCGGCGGCCTGGAATACAAGGGTGTCGAAGGCGAACTGCAGTGGGTCCTGTCCAAACGCCTGAGCCTGGCCGGATCGTTCGGTTACCTGAACGCGCGATTCACGAAGCTGATCATCGGCTATCCCGGCAACCAGACCGGCCAGGTGCCGATCATCAACGCCACGTTCCTGACCCCGCGCGGCGCGCCGGATCTGACGCTGGGCGCTTCGGTCACCTACGATATGCCGGCGGGTCCGGGCGACCTGGCCCTCAATGCGCGGGTGAACTGGGTCGATAAGGAACAGGGCGATCTCTACAACGCCTCCCAGTTCATCATCCCGGCCCACACCGACCTGGCGCTGTCGGCCAGCTATTCCTACAAGGACTACAAGGTCACCGTGTTCGGCCGGAACCTGACCAACTACCGCCACGAAGTGCCGACCTTCATCGCTCCGCTGTTCGCCTCCGGCTCCGTCGGACCGGGCGCGAGCTGGGGCCTGGAGCTTCAGGCGAAGTTCTGATCGGACGAGGCGCCGCCCTTGGGGGCGCCGCAGCAGACGGGGGGCCCCCCCATCCGTGGGGCCCC
>CAIQJF010000004.1 GCA_903872075.1 uncultured Caulobacteraceae bacterium
TCTACGAGCGCACCAGCGTCGTCATCACCACCAACCTCAGCTTCAGCGAGTGGGCCGGCGTGTTCGGCGACGCCAAGATGACCACGGCCTTGCTCGACCGGCTCACCCACCACTGCGGGCCAGGGCCGCTACATGTGTAGCCGATCCATGAGGCACCGGTATGTGTAGCCTTACCGCAAATTCAGCCAAAACTAGGCGCGCCCACCGAGGGGCGCTTAACATATTCTAATTTATAGGTAAATTCATGGTGCCCCAGGTCGGACTCGAACCAACACGTCTCTCGACAATAGATTTTGAGTCTACCGCGTCTACCATTTCGCCACTGGGGCAGCGAACACGTTGATACGATATCCATACCCGGCTGCGCAACGTCCTGCTACGGATTTCAGGTCGCGCGACGGACAACCGAGGCCCTACGCTTTGCTCACTCTGTCGGGTCGTCATCGTACTCAACGCTTGGCGTTTGCGCGCCCGCAACGACAGACGGCGGGACCATGTTGATGTTGGACATTATGGGGCTGAGCCACCGTGCATAGTGGTTCTCGATCATGACGACGCTGGTTCGGCAGTTTTTGGCTATGTCGTAAACGTTCGCGCGTTCGAGCAAGCGGTTGCAGATGTAGGTGTTCCGAAGGCTCATCAGGTCGCGCCTTCGAGGCGGCACATCGGTCGTGGTCTTGAGGCCGCACTGCTCAAGGACCTTGTTGAACATGTCGCGGTGGTGGTGGAGGAATACCGCCTCCTTGCTTGATCGCCAGTTTTCTTTCAGCCCGCGGCGTTCGACTGCGCGCTCGAAGGCCGGAACAGCGCCATAGCGGGTCTTGCAGACACCTTGGCGTTCAGGTGCTGCTTGATCGTCGCCGTTGAGAGATTTTTCCCGGCAATCCATTCGGCTTGGTACCGATGCCACAGCTGCTGGTTGATGGACGACAGTGGGTAACGCCCGAAAAAAGGCTTCAGATTGCTCTCAAGGAGCAGCTTCAGGCCTTTGGCGTATTCGGCGCTGCCCTTCCCTTCGCGGGCAAGCCGCTCATAGTCGGCTACAGCCAGATCGGCGAAGTAGTTGAAGGTGGTCTTCTTGGGTGCAAACGATGCACCAAACTTCAGCTCGGCCTGCTTCGTGTAAAACCAGTGTTTCGCAAACTCGGTAGCCTCATCCAGCTTCACAAGCTTGGTCGTTTTGCGGAGGTAAACGCCCTTGTGATGGAATCCACACTGCCAAAACTGACTGTTCGGCCGGCGATAGATATGCAGCTGGCCGGCGAGAACGGTCGTCTTTTGGGGTGCTGTCGCCGCCAATTTCGCTATCGATTTACGCGCCATTTTCCACACGCCCAAGAATTTATGTGTAGCTCATTTGGGTATGTGTGTAGCGTCAATAATAATCCATTTTCCTTATATTTTCAAGGTTTTCACGAGTTTCAGAAGAGATTTTGAGTCTGCCGCGTCTACCATTTCGCCACTGGGGCAGCGGCCTGTTTGATACGCCGGGCGATGGGCGTCGCGCAAGTTGCGCCAGCCCGACGACCGGGGCGGAGGCCTAGAGAATCGCCGCGACCTCGCTCACCGGCTGTTCGATAGCGCCGAAGATCGAGTGATGATGGCGATCGCGCATCTCGATGCGCACCACATCGCCCGAGCGCAGGAACGGCGTGACCGGCGCGCCGGCGGTCAGTGTTTCCACCGTGCGCTGCTCGGCGATGCAGGCATAGCCCGCGCCGCCCGCGGCAATGGTCTTGCCCGAACCGCCGTCGGGTCCGCGGTTTGAGACCGTGCCCGATCCGATGATGGTCCCGGCGGCCAGGGAGCGGGTCTTGGCCGCATGGGCGATCAGGGTTCCGAAGTCGAAGGTCATGTCGACCCCGGCGTCGGGGCATCCGAACGCCTTGTCGTTGAGATCGACCGTCACCTGGCCCGAGAGGCGGCCACCCGACCAGGCCTCGCCCAGTTCGTCGGGGGTGACGGCCACGGGTGAAAACGATCCGGCCGGCTTGGACTGGAAGAAGCCGAACGACTTGGCGATCTCGCCGGGGATCAGGTTTCGCAGCGAGACATCGTTGGCCAGCATCACCAGCCGCACCCGGCTCAGGCACTCCGCCGGATCGAGGCCCCGGCGCACATCGCCGGTGATAACCGCCACCTCGGCCTCGAAGTCGCAGCCCCAGGACTCGTCGGCCAGGGGAATGGGATCGCGGGGTCCGAGGAAGCCGTCCGAGCCGCCCTGATAGATCAGCGGATCGGTCCAGAAGCTCTCCGGCAGAGCCGCGCCGCGCGCCCGGCGCACCAGCTCCACATGGTTCACATAGGCCGAGCCGTCGGCCCACTGATAGGCCCGCGGCAGGGGGCTGGCGGCCTCATGTTCATGGAACCGCTGGCGCGGCACGGCGCCCAGTTCGACGCTCTCGGCCAGGCCGCGCAGATAGGGCTCGCACCGCTCCCAGTCATCCAGCGCCGCCTGCAGGGTCGGGGCGATGTGGTCGGCGGAGACACACCAGGCCAGATCGCGCGAGACCACCACCAGGGCGCCGTCACGGCCGGACTTGAGCGAGGCGAGCTTCATGCGGTCCGAACTCCCGTTTTGCCGATCACCGCGCTGACCTTTTCGCCGGCGTCGAAGCGGGACTCTCCGCCATAGACCGTCACTTCACACAGAATGTCGCCTCCAGGGGCGTCGCGCCAGAGATAGGCCGTTTCGACGATCACGTCCCGGCCGCCTGGCGAAATCCCTTCGAAGCTGTCGCCCCAGGGGACGATCCTGCTGAGCGCCCGCCATTGCAGGGTCAGGGCGCGCTTCAGTTCGTCCTGCGCCATGGCCAGCAGATCGGGATCGGCGCCGTTCACTCCGCGGTCTTCCAGCTGTTCACATAGGCGAGGTTTTCCACCGCCGCCGCCGCCTCGCCCACATCCAGCGGATCGCGCGTGTCGATCATCACCGCATATTCGTCGGTGGCGGTCTTGGGCTGGACCAGCATGTTCTTCAGCGCCTTGGGATGCGGGCCGTGGGTGAAGCCGCTGGGGTGGAAGGTCATCATGCCCGCGTCGATATTGTCCCGGCTGAAGAAGTCGCCGGCGTGGTAGAACAGCACCTCGTCGTAGTCGTCATTGTTGTGGAAGAACGGCACTTTCAGCGCGCCCGGATCGGTCTCGAAGGGCCGCGGCGCGAAGGTGCAGACCACGAACCGCTCGCCCACGAACGTGGTGTGGACCGACGGCGGCAGGTGATAGCGGTGGCTGACCACCGGCCGCAGGGCCGAGACATTGATCCGCGCCGCCGCCAGCTCGCCGTGCCAGCCGACCACGTCGAGGGGATTGTAGCCATAGGTGGCCACGGATACCGCCCCGCGCTTCTTTATGCGCACGGCGACCTCGCCGGACTGATCCTGGTGGGCGCGGAAGGCGCCGTCCATCACCGGCGTGTCGAGCATGGCCGGATCGAAGATGGCGTGACCGCCAAGCAGGCCCTTGTCCGGCAGGGTGTAGTGGCCGTTGGTCGCCTCGATCATCAGGATCGCCGCCCGGCCCTCCGGCGCCAGGCGCCACATGGTCCCGCGCGGCAGATAGACATAGTCGCCGGCCGTGAACCGCAAGCGCCCGAAATCGCAGAACAGATCGCCCGCGCCCACATGAACGAACAGCAGCTGGTCGCCGTCGGCGTTGCGGGCCAGGGCCGGCATCGCCCCGGCGAGGGTCCAGTAGCGGATCTCCACATGGGCGTTGTGCAGGATCCGCGGGGCGTCCCAGGGACACGGCGCCGCGTCCAGCAGGGCGGCCACGTCGAAGGCCCGGGGCCGCAAGGGACCCTGGAAATCCGACCAACCGGTGGGCGGTCGGCGATGGTGGAAAAAGGCGGCGGGCCCGAAGAATCCCTCCTTGGACATCTCCCGCTCGAACGTGCCTTCGGGCATGTCGGCGTGGGCCTGGCGGGAGTGGGTCCCCTGCGCCCCGCGAACCGGAATCCAGCGACGCTCGGCCATCTCAGGACGCCGTCGCCGGCAGGACGCCGCGGCGAATCTGATCGGCCTCGATGGATTCGAACAGGGCCCGGAAGTTGCCCTCGCCGAAGCCCTCATTGCCCTTGCGCTGAATGACCTCGAAGAAGATCGGGCCGATCATGTTCTGGGTGAAGATCTGCAGCAGCAGGCCCTGCCCCTCGGTGGGCGCCCCATCCACCAGGATGCGATCGGCCCGCAGCCGCTGCAGGCTCTCGCCGTGGCCGGGAACGCGGGCGTCCAGAAGGTCGTAATAGGTGTCGGGGCTGTCCTGGAACCTGACCCCCTGCGCGGCCATGGTTTCCACGGCCGTGAAGATGTCGCCTGTTCCCAGGGCGATGTGCTGGATGCCCTCGCCGCGATAGTCCCGCAGGAACTCCTCGATATGGGAATGGTCGTCGCGGCTTTCGTTCAGCGGAATGCGGATGCGCCCGCAGGGGCTGGTCATGGCCTTGGACAGCAGGCCTGTCTGAGCGCCCTCGATGTCGAAATAGCGGATTTCCCGGAAGTTGAAGATCCGCTCATAGAAGTCCGCCCAGTGCGCCATCTGGCCGCGATGGACGTTGTGGGTCAGGTGATCGATGTAGGTGAGACCGACGCCGGGAACGGTCTGGGGCGCGCCGGGGATCGGGATGAAGTCCACGTCGTAAATCGCCTGGGCGCCGTAGCGATCCACCAGATAGAGATTCGAGCCGCCGATCCCCTCGATGGCGGGGATGTTCAGCTCCATCGGGCCCACAAGACCGCGCACCGGCTTGGCGCCGCGTTCGATCGCCAGGGCGAAGGCCTTGGCCGCGTCCCGCACCCGGAAGGCCATGGCGTTGGCCGAGGGGCCATGGCTCTCGCGGAAAGCCGCTGGCTGGCCCTGGGGTTCCATGTTCAGGATGAAGTTGATGTCGCCCTGGGCGAACCGCAGCACGTTCTTGGAGCGGTGGCGGGACACCGCGGCGAACCCCATCTGCTCGAAAAGGCCCTTCAGGCGCTCCGGTTCGGGCGAGGTGAACTCCACGAACTCGAATCCGTCGGTGCCCAGAGGGTTTTCGAACAGGTCCGTGGGCGCCGCGACGTCGCCGTTCATGCCGAACTCCTATGCCACCACCCGATATTGTCAGGCTCAACGCCTTTGCGGAAGGCGCCGTTCCTCTGCTAGCAGAGCGGCCCGGTCGCGCGCTCCGACGCGACCCGCCTGCTGGACACCGCCTTCGATGCTGCGACGCCTCTACATGTGGGTGATGAGGCTGTCGGCGTCCCGCCATGCCGGCCTGGCCCTGTTCTGCATCGCCTTCGCCGAGAGCTCGTTCTTTCCGATCCCGCCCGACACCCTGCTGGCGCCCATGGTGCTCGCCCGGCCCACCCATACCTGGCGCTATGCGGCGATCTGTACCGCCGGGTCGATTCTGGGCGGCATTCTCGGCTACGCCATCGGCTACAGCCTCGGGCCCGTCGGTCACTGGATTCTGGCGGTCACCGGCCATCCCGGCGGGGAAGGTCCCCTGCGAGCGGAATTCGCCAAATGGGGCGTCGGGGTCATCCTCGTTCAGGGGTTGTTGCCCGTCCCGTACAAACTGGTGACCATCACCACCGGGCTAGCCCACTTCAGCCTCTGGCAGTTTGTTCTGGCGTCCTGCGCCACGCGCGGGGCGCGGTTCTTCGGGGTTGCAGCCCTGCTGCGGCGCTTCGGTCCGACCCTGTTGCCGGTGATCGAGCGTCGCCTGGTGCTGGTGTCGAGCCTGGTCGCCGTCGCCTTGATCCTCATCATTGTCGCCCTCAAGTTCTTGGGCCACAGTTGACGCTGTCTCTTTCCCGCCGCGGTAAGGTCTCGTGCCCATCTTCACCCTCGTAAGACCCTTCCTGCGCAACTGGCCGTGGGTGGCCCTCGCGGTGAGCGCCCTGATGCTCGCGCTCGTCCATGCGGTCGAAACCTTCGGCGGCCTGCGGCCCTGCGAGCTCTGCCTGCGTCAGAGGGAGGTCTACTGGGTCGCCATGGGCGCGGCGGCCACCGTGATCGCCCTGCGCATGACGCCGCTTAACCCGGGCCGCTGGGTCAACGCCGCGTTCGGCCTGATCTTCCTCGTCGGCGCCGGAATCGCGGCCTATCACGCCGGCGTCGAGTACAAATGGTGGCCGGGCCCCGCCAGTTGCACCGGCGGCCATACGGTCAGCGCGGCCGACCTCGCCGGCTTCCTGGGTGGTGCGAAGGCAACCCCGCCGCAGTGCGACAAGGCCGCCTGGGTGTTCCTTGGAATCTCCATGGCCGGCTACAACGCCCTGCTCTCGCTGAAACTGACCCTTCTCAGCTTCTGGGCCGCGTTCGGCCCGGTCCGGGAGCCCGGCGCGGCATGACCGAACGCCCCATTCCTCCTCGTCCCGGCCCTGGCGGCCAGGCCATGCGACTCGCCCAGATGCTGCGGGTGGATCACGCCGGCGAACTGGCCGCCGTGCAGATCTACCGCGGCCAGCGCGCGGTGCTCGGCGCCTCGCGGGGCCATGAGGCCCTCAACGCCCAGCTCACGCGCATGGAGGAGCATGAGGCGCGGCATCTGGCCCGCTTCGACACCCTGCTGAACGAGACCCGCACCCGGCCGACCCTGCTGGCCCCCGTCTGGCGGGCTGCGGCCTTCGCCCTGGGCGCCGGCACGGCCCTGCTGGGCGAGAAGGCCGCGCACGTCTGCACCGAGGCCGTGGAGAGCGTGATCGAGGTTCACTACGCCGAGCAGATCGCGGAACTGGAAGGCCAGGACGCCGTCCTGGCCGCCGAGCTGAGCGGCTTCCGCGACGACGAACTGGCCCACAAGCAGGAGGCTATCGACTCCGGGTCCCATCAGGCGCCGGGTGGCGCGCTGCTCGCCGCGGTGATCCGCGCCGGCTGCCGCGCCGCCATCAAGATCACCGAACGGGTCTGATGGACGTCGACGCCCTGCGACGCGGCGCCGAGACTCCGGTCCAGGCCGGCCGGAGCGATCTGCCCGGCGTCGCCGCCGATCTCTCCGACGCCTTCGCCGACGACGTGATGTTCGACTGGTTCCTGCGCCCGGACACTCGCCGCGACGCGGCCCGTCTGAAGTTGTTCAACCTGATGGTCGCCGACATGGCGTTCGGCGCCGGACGCATCGACCGGCCGGCCGTCGGGGGCGCGGCCGCGGTCTGGCTGCCGTTCAAGGCCCTCGTTCCCACGCCGCTGATGACCGAGCTCCGGGCCCTGCCCACCCTGCTCTTCGCCACCGGTCTCGCCCGCTTCAGCCGACTGACGGCGATGCGGGAATGCATGGACAAGCACCATCCCATGGACAGGCCCCACGCCTATCTGATGTTCCTCGGCGTCAGCCGGGCGGCGCAGGGGCATGGGGTCGGCTCGCGCCTGTTGAAGGCCGGGACCGATCGCTGTGACGCGGCCGGACAGCCGGCCTATCTTGAGACCCAGACCGAGCGGAACATCGCCCTCTACCGGCGGCACGGCTTCGAGGTGATCTCGGAAAACCGCCCGCGGCCGGACGCCCCGCGGCTGTGGAGCATGTGGCGCGAGCCTCAGGCCGTGGAACCGGCGGCCTGACTGGCCGTTGGCTCTTCACACCCTGGAGACCCGTGATGACACTGTCCCTGACGATTGGGCGCGCCCTGGCGCTTGCCCTCGTGGCCGCAACGCTCGCCGGCCCACTCGCGGCCGCCGCGCAAACCTATGGGCCGGATCGCCCGCACGCCCGCCATCATCATCATCACCGCACCGCCCGCCGTGCGGTTCGCCGCGACTACCGTGACTGCGACCGGCATGGCCAGGCCAATACCGGCACATTGCTGGGGGCGGTCGGCGGCGGCGTGCTGGGTTCGTCCATGAGTGGCGGCCGCGTGGGCGGAACCCTGCTCGGCGCCGGCGCCGGCGCGGTGGTCGGCCATGAGGTCGCCAAGCGCAACGCGCACTGCTGAAGCCCGGTCAGGCCGCATCGGCGCCCGCCGCGACGGCCTTTTCCTTGGGCTTCTTGCCGCGCAGGCCGATGCCGCTCATGCCGCCTGAACTCAGCAGGCCCACGTCGGCCACCAGCATGGGGATGGTCCACTTGTTCGGCGCGGCGATGTAGCGGGGCTGCCAGACCGGATCGTACTTGTCCTTGTAGCGATGGACGCCCCGGAAATTGTAGATTTCCTCGCCCCGCTCGAACATCAGCCGGCCGACGCGCGACATGATCGGCGCGAGCGGGCGATCTTCAAGACCGGCCAGCGGCGCCATGCCGAATTCGAAGGCGACGTAGCCCTGCTCCTGACCCCAGCGCAGGAGTTCGACGAACAGGAAATCCATCACATCCTTGGGCGCGTCGTCGGCGTAGCGCATCAGGTCAATGGAGAACGAGGTCTTGGCCGCGGTGGTCCACAGGGTCGCGAAGGCCAGCACGCGGTTTCCGACCCGCACCACCGCGAAGGGGAACTGCCAGATATAGGGCTCCTCGAAACCGCCCATGGAGAAGCTCTTCTCCCCGCCGGCGTGGTTGGCCATCCATTGGTCGGAGACCTGGCGCAGTTCCGCCGCTAGACAATTTGCTCCGCCGACGGGAATGACCTCGAACACCGCCCCTTCCTCGCCCGTCTTGCGCCAGCTCCGCCGCAGATTGCCCCGCCGGCGGCCCTCGAGAGAGAAACTGTCCAGCGGCACCGCGGCCGACTCGCCGATCTTCTGGATCGAGAACCCCAGTTCGACCAGGTCGGGCAGATCGTCCGGGCCGACGCCATAGATGCCGGCCCGCGCGGCGTTGACGTCGGCCATCTCGCGGAACCGCCAGAGCAGGTCGAGCCGCTCATCACGGCGTCCCACCGGCGCGCCCAGGGCGATCCAGGAGCGGCCACGCACGCCGAACATCAGGAAGCTTTCACCCGACGGCGAGAACAGGAACCGCTTGTCGCCCCGCAGCGCCAGATTGGCCCACGGCTCGGCGCAATCGGCGCCGGCCAGGATGGAGAGCACACGCGGGTATTCCGGATCCGTCTCCCCCATCACGGGCGGCTTGGCCGGGGTGACCAGCAGACGCCAGACGCCGATGCCCAGCAGCAGGACCGCCGCCCCGGCCGACGAGCGCAGGGCGCGTTCGGCGTCCTGATCGGCCATGATCTTGAGCACCGACAGATTGGCCGAATCCAGATGCTGGAACGACCACCAGCCCACCAGCCCCGCGCCGCCCACGGCGGCCAGGGCCGACAGCAGCCAGCCGGGCGCGATCTCCAGGCGCGAGAGCCGCGCCTTGCGGTGGAAGGCCTCGTGGCAGGGCGCCAGCAGGCCCAGCAGGACCACGAGCGCGAGCGATTCCTCCCAGTTGAAGCCTTTGAACAGGGCCAGGATGGCCGAGAGAACCAGCACGACGGCCGTGGCGCCCCAGGCGCCGTCCAGGCGGCGCGACAGGCCGAAGGCGAGGAGGATCAGCACCAGACCGAGGATGCTGGACACGAAATGGCTGACCTCGATCAGGATGATCGGGGCGTGTTCGGCCAACCACATGAAGCGGCCGGGATCGGAGGGCGTGGCGCCGGAGGTCAGGAGCATCACGCCGGCGGCGGCGGTCAGCAGGGCCAGGAGGCCGGGCGCTCCGGCCATCATCGCCGGACGCAAATCGCGTAGCCAGCCCATTCGTCTCCCGTCTCGGCGGCGGCCGGGCGATGTCCGGCGCGTAGCATTATAGACATATTCGGGCGCATGGCATCCGGCGAGGCGATTCATGGTCGCGCGCTCCCGGCCGGCTCGCCCTTGCGGCCCCCGGCGGCGGCGGTAAAAGGGGCGGCTTTCGAAGCCACAGGAGGATGCCATGGCCGATTTCGGCGCGACCGAGCTCGACGCGTTCCGCACCGAGGTCCGGACCTGGCTGGCGGACAACTATCCGGCCGAACTGCGGGAATCGAAAACCGCCGCCGATCCGGAGGCCCAGTGGGGCGGCCGCGCCTTCGCCGGCAGCAACGATCCGCAGATCGTGTGGATGCGGCGTATGGCCGCGCGCGGCTGGACCACCCCGACCTGGCCGGCCGAATTCGGCGGCGGCGGCCTCTCGGCCGATCAGGCGCGCGTTCTCGAATCGGAACTGTCGGCCGGCAAATACCGCTCGCCCCTGGCCTCCTTCGGCGTCTGGATGCTCGGCCCCGTGCTGCTGGAGTACGCCAACGAGGCCCAGAAGAAGGAACACCTGCCCCGGATCACCAACGGCGAGATCCGCTGGTGCCAGGGCTATTCCGAGCCGGGCGCCGGGTCAGACCTCGCCGGTCTCGCCACCCGCTGCGAGGACAAGGGCGATCACTGGCTGATCAACGGTCAGAAGGTCTGGACCTCCTACGCCAACAGGGCCGACTGGTGCTTCTGCCTGGTGCGCACCGACACCACCAAGAAGCACGAGGGCGTGAGCTTCGTGCTGATCGACATGACCACGCCCGGCGTTGAAACGCGGCCGATCAAGCTGATCTCCGGCGAGTCGCCGTTCTGCGAGACCTTCTTCACCGACGTGAAGATCCCCAAGGAAAACCTCGTCGGCCGGGTGAACGGCGGCTGGGAAATCGCCAAGCGCCTGCTTCAGTATGAGCGCCAGAACATCTCCGGCGGCTTCGCCTCGGGCGAAGGCGGCGCCGGCGGCGCGGCCGGCGACCTGGCCGAGATCGCCAAGGGCTACATCGGCGTCGACGAGACCGGCGCCCTGGCCGACGCAGACCTGCGCAGCCGCCTGACCCAGAACCGGATCGACTTGAAGGCCTTCTTCCTCACCCTCTCGCGCGTCTCCGCCGAGTCGCGGGCCAGCAACGGCCCGAGCGCCGCCACCTCGATCATCAAATACGCCGCCGCCACCCTGGCCCAGCAGCGTTCGGAACTTATGGTCGAAGCCATGGGCCACCAGGGCCTGGGCTGGGAAGGCGACGACTTCTCCACCTTCGAAAAGACCGTCACCCGCGGCTGGCTGCGCTCAAAGGCCAATTCCATCGAGGGCGGCACCTCGGAGGTGAACCTGAACGTTGTGTCGAAGCGGGTGCTGGGGCTGCCTGATCCGAAGTAGGGGCGGGATCAGCGATGCTCCGGTAGCAGGCGTCGGACGTCACTGATCGGGACGCCCTGCCCCGCGGAGCGGCGCCAGGCTCACCAAGAGATTGGGCAGTGCAGCCTGGACCGTCTCCCAGACCACGTCGAGATCGATCTCGTAGTAGCCATGCGCAATGCGATTGCGCATTCCCCGCATCTCTCGCCAGGGCGACTCCGGATGCTCATCCAGGAAGCTGGCGTGGTCTCTCAGTAGACCCGCCGCGATTTCGCCGATCAGCATGAGATTGAGGATGACCGCCTGTTGGGTGCGCTTGTCGCCTAGGAACTCTGACTTGCTCATTCCCTCGACGTAGGCACAGGCCAGCGCCGCCGCGTCGTACATGCGGTCGATGTGATCGATAAGGCGGTCAGAGCTCACAAAGGCACGGCCCCCGCGAGCACCTCCGCGCGGAACTTCTCGGGCAGGTCGCCTGGCGTCTTGACGTCAATGCGAACCCCCAGGCGCTCTTCGAGGTCCGCCTGAAGCCCGCCGAGGTCGAACAGCGTCGCTCCCGGCAGGGCGTCCACGAGAAGGTCGAGGTCGCTCTCCTCCCGGTCTTCACCACGCGCGACGGAGCCAAAAACGCGCCCGTTGCAGGCGCGGTGAGCCGCGATCGACTGGCGGATGAAGGTCCGCTCGCGGTTCAACGCGTCAGAGGGTTTCATTGAGGGGACGTCCGAAACTTCTACGTTAGAATTCCGAAACCCAGCATACACGCCGATGAGCCAGAAGCCGAGCCGCCTACGATCCGCAGCCGAGGATCAGGCTTCACTTTCGGCCACTGACCAACTCCGGCGAACAAGGCGATCGATCTAGGACGCCGGCCCCAGTTGCAACGCCCGCACCGCGGCCCGGATCAGGGCGACGGTCTCAAGCGAGGCGTCGCTGTCACTCGACTGACGCCAGGCGCTCTGGATCGCGATGACGATCTGCTCCCGCGTATTGATGTAGATGACCTGACCATAGGCGCCGTTGGCCGAAAAGAGCCCGTCGTGGACACCCGGTACGGGCGGCGTCACCCACCAGTGGTAGCCGTATCCACCCGGATCGCCCGGCCTTAGCCGGCCGAAGGCCGTGCCCGCGCAGTCGGGCCGCCCGGCGAGATCGCGCCATCCGGGCGGCAGGACCCTTTGCCCACTGAACGCTTCGCCGTCCTCCAGCGCAAACAGGCCGAAACGTCCGAGATCGCGCAGCCGCGCGCTGACGCCGAGGCCGCCCATCTCAAGACCGCCCTCGGACTCAAGTTGCCAATGCGCGTCGGCCTCCATGCCGGCGGGGCCCCAGATCTTCTCGCCAAAATAGTTGGCCAGCGGCCTTCCGACAGCGGCCGCGACAACGGCGGCGAGCACGAAGCTTTCGCCGGTCGAATAGTTGAAGACCTCGCCCTGGGGGTGGGCCCGCGGCAGCTTACACATCAGCTCCAGGACAGCGCCGGGACGCCGGCTCACCATGGCCCGGCCCAGGCGAACCACCTCGGAGCGCCCCTCAAAGTTTTCGTCCTCGCGCCAGGCCACGCCCGAGCACATGCGCAGGACATTGCATATGGTGACACCCTCCTAGGCCGAGCCGCGCAGCCGCGGCACATAGGCCTCGCAAGGATCGTCCAGGCTGCCGATGGCGCCCTCATGCAGCGCGCAGCCCGCCAGGGTCGCGGTCATCGATTTGGCGGTCGAGAAGCCGGTCCAAAGGCTCTCCGGGCCATTGCCCAGGCCGTAGCGTTCCAGCGCGGTCTCGCCGTTTTTGAGGATCAGCAGTCCCGCCGTGCGCCGGCGCGCCATGAAGTCGTCGACCTTGAAGCGCGCGCCGCCCAGGTCATAGGTCAGGTCCGCGAGCGAAACCTTGTGCGGCGGCAGCGGCCGTACCACCTCGCCACGCCGGATCGCGCGCACGGCCCAGACCTGGTCCTGATTGCGCAAGGTCGCCGCCTGGTTCTCCGGCGTCGTTTCAGTGACATAGGGCGCGATCTCCTCGCCCGTCGACGTAAGCCAAACCATGCGACCCTCTCCAGTTGAGAGGGCCCCTATCCCACGGTCCGTCGGCTGCGGCAAAACAACTTAAGTTGGCTTGAAGCGACCTTGGCGCGCTGGCATGGTTACGGTCGTCGCTGTCCCGAAAGCACCCCAAAAGCGCTCGCACTGGGCTCACCTCGGTCGCGCACAATCGCGACGTGGCGACCGCGGACCTGACATTCACGGCACATTGTCCTTCAGGGAGAAAGGCCGCCCGTCGGCCGAGTCAGACCGGTCGTGAGCAGCCAATCACCTAATCACCCCGGCCCGGCCGGATGAGATATCTTCCACGACATAAAAGCCTTCGATCGTGCCGCTGATCGGGCCGTGGACGGATGGCAGATCGGATTGGTAGCGGATGGGAAACGTGCTCGCGGCGTCGCTTTGAAGACGCGCGTAGTCCTCCGCCAACTGTTCCGAGGTCGGCGCCGAGATGCCGAGCCAGAACGACACCTGCCCACCTCCCGTAACCACCACCGGTTGAACGATTCCGAGAGATGCATCACCCAGGCTGGGCGGTGTCAGATAGCCGTTCCGCGTTGAACCGTCATTCAACCTGAAGGTGGCCCTCACGACGAACATGCCGTCTGACGGGTCCACGACCCCGTCGACCGCGAAGGGGCGCACCGTCGCCTCGTCCTGCGCCTCGTCCCCCTCTTCGTCGAGCGCGAATTCCCAGACGGCGTTCGCCGTCAAATCGTGCGGCGTGAGGTCGTAGACTTGTTTTCGGACTAACATGGTTTTGGCCCTCTCACAGGTGGCTTGGACTGATCGTTTGGGCGTGGGCGGAACCTGACACGGCTGCGCCGAGTCCACGCGTGGGCACATGCCGATGACTGCGCTGCTCTCCAAATGGCGGGTCGTGTCCCCGGTGGTGGTGTCGCGGCCATGTTGACGGAAGCGGACCCTCGGGGGGGCTCTTGAGGGGGATAGCTGCCCAACGATCTACGACGCGCAGGCACTAACCCGTGTCGAAGGTGCAACTGTAGTAAGTCGCCGTGATGGGCAAGCACGGCCCTAAAGACTCCTCACCGACAGGAGGGCCTGAGGCTCCCAGACCTGTTGGGTCATAGAGGATTCCTTGCGATATTGAGTTCCAGCCGGTGAGTTCGAAAATGATCCTGTTAGGCGCACCGCGCTCGGCATAGACCGACGTGCCATCGCTCAAGCGCTCGTCCAGGATGGGGCCGCCATTCGCCCTCGAAGCTTCCGCCACCTGACGGACGACATGCTCGTATCTACTGTAGTTCCGGACCAGAACGCCGCAGGTCATCACATACTGCACGCCCCAAATTATGGGGAAGAACAAAGCGAAACCCAATATTACGACGCCCGGCGGGATCAGTGCGGTAACTACAGCTCGCAGCGGCGTCTGACGTTGTCGCCAGGAGCTGACAAAACCGGCGATCAATAACAGCCCGGCAACTACCAGAAATGGAGCTGCGAACACGATCACAAGGAACGACCAGCCCACGCCCAAGAACCATGCGCCAGGCGCACTGAGCACGGCCAGGCCGCATAGCGCCGCCAGCCACAATGCCAGCGCGACATTCAGCCGGTCCCAATTTAGGAAGCGCGTCGAGGCGTTTGCCATTTTCAGAGCATGATCGAAGTTCGTTGCAGCACCCTCGACACAAGACGGGCGACCACATCACCGGTCAACGGCGATTGTCGGCAGAGTCTGTTCGGGGTCGACGTTACTCCTTGTCTTTCGTCCAGACAGCGGTCGTCCGATGCTCTGAATAGGGACAAGCGCGATACGCTCAGCGATCGCCAGGAGCCGAAGTCGCTCCTCTTCAGGCATCCAGCGCGTCGCGAAGAGCCGTATATCTGATGTCCGGCGCCAGAGCGGCTTCGGTCACGAGGTCCACCTTCAGGCCCAGGCGGGCCGCGACCTCGTCCTGCAGTGAGAACAGGCGAAGGCCCATAGGTTGGGCGAGGTCCACGATCAGGTCGACATCGCTATCGCTCCCGGCTTCATCGCGCGCGTGCGAGCCGAACAGGCGCAGGCGCGTCACCCCCTGGCTGGCTAGCCACGGCTTCAGCTTCCCAAGTCGAAGGAGAAGTTCCTCTCGGCGCATGCCGGCCAACCTACCACAACCCCGCGAAGGGTCATCGCGGCTTCGCACCGCGCCCAGGGCTCATCAACGGCGCGTGGTCGGGCCGCCTGGATTGGTCTCTCTCATCACCAATATTGCTCCGGGCGCCGCATTCCCATATCGATTTCGCCGCCGGGCGCGCCTAGGATTTCGCGGCGCCCCCAGAGAGCCTCGCGAAGAGGCCATGCGGGATTTTCGGGAGAGAGACGACCATCATGGCGGACAAGAACGACGCCCTTGAAGCTTTCCGGGCCGAGGCGCGCGCCTGGCTGGAAGAGAACGTCCCGCAGTCCCTGCGCGGTAATCCCGACAAGGTGCTCGAGGCCTTCATGGCCGGCGAGAAGCCCACCGGCGACTTCGACCTCTGGCGCCGGCGCATGGGCGAAAAGGGCTGGGGCGCCCCGACCTGGCCCAAGGCCTACTGCGGCGGCGGGCTGAGCCCGGCGCAGGCCCGCGTTCTGGCCCAGGAGATGGCGGCCATGGGCGTGGCCAATCCGATCATCGGCATGGGCACCAGCATGTTCGGCCCCACCCTGCTGGAGTACGGCACGGAAGAGCAGAAGCAGCGGCATATCCCTTCGATCGTGCGCGGCGACCTGCGCTGGTGCCAGGGCTATTCCGAGCCCGGCGCGGGATCGGATCTGGCCGCCCTTCAGACCAAGCTCGAGGACGCCGGCGATCACTGGGTGGTCAACGGCCAGAAGATCTGGACCTCCGGCGCCCAGTGGGCCGACTGGTGCTTCTGCCTGGTGCGCACCGACACCTCGCGCAAGCACGAGGGCATCAGCTTCGTGCTGATCAACATGCGCCAGCCGGGCGTGGAGACACGGCCGATCCGGCTGATCGCCGGCAATTCGCCGTTCTGCGAGACCTTCTTCACCAACGCCCGCGTCGAGAAAACCGACATGGTCGGGCCCCTGAACGGCGGCTGGACCATCGGCAAGCGCCTGCTGCAGCACGAACGCTCCGGCCAGGGCGGCGGCGGCCGGGTGATGGGCGGCGGCGCCAGCTTGCCGGGCCTGCTGGAAACCTATTGGACCCAGCCCGACGGCGAAGAGGATATCCGCACCCGCATGGTCGGCAATCTGGTGGACGCCAGGGCCCATGCCTTGACCCTTCAGCGCGCGGCCAGTGAGGCTAAGGGCAATCAGAACCCCAGCGCCGCCACCTCGATCATGAAGAATTCCGGCACGCGCATCGGCCAGGAGAAGGCCGAACTGACCCTGGAACTCATGGGCGCCCAGGGCCTGGGCTGGGAAGGCGAGGCTTTCACCGCCGACGAACGGGGCGCCGTGCGGGGCTGGCTGTCCGGCAAGGCCACCACGATCTACGGCGGATCGTTCGAAATCCAGAACAACATCATCTCAAAACGGATTCTGGGCTTGCCCGATCCCACCAAATCCGCATGACGACATCATCGACAACGAGGACACGACTCCATGGCTGATTTCGGCGGCGAAGACACCACCGCATTCCGCGCCGAGGCGCGCGACTGGCTGACCGCCAACTTCCCCGCCTCGCTCAAGGGCAAGGGCGCCATGATCTACGCCGAGGCGGCCACGCCCCAGAGCGCGGACTTCAAGGCCTGGACCAAGGCAATGGGCGAGAAGGGTTGGGGCGTCGCGACCTGGCCCAAGGCCTATGGCGGCGGCGGCCTGTCCAAGGCCGAGGCGCGCGTCCTGCAGCAGGAAATGAACGCCATCGGCGCCTGGAGCCCGATCGGCGGCATGGGCGTGATGATGTTCGGCCCCACCCTGCTCGAGTATGGCAACGAGGCCCAGAAGCAGGAGCACATCCCCAAGATCGCCACGGCGGAAATCCGCTGGTGCCAGGGCTTCTCAGAGCCGGGCGCCGGCTCCGACCTGGCCTCCCTGCAGACCAAGTGCGAGGACAAGGGCGATCACTGGCTGGTCAACGGCCAGAAGATCTGGACCTCCGGCGCCCAGTGGGCCGACTGGTGCTTCTGCCTGGTCCGCACCGACACCACCAAGAAGCATGAGGGCATCAGCTTCCTGCTGATCGACATGCGCACGCCGGGTGTCGAGACCCGCCCGATCCGCCTGATCAGCGGCAACTCGCCGTTCTGCGAGACCTTCTTCACCGACGTGAAGGTGCCGAAGGAAAACCTCGTCGGCCCCCTCGGCGGCGGCTGGACGATCGCCAAGCGTCTGCTGCAGCATGAACGCAGCGGCCTGGCCGGCGGCGGCGGCGGCGGACGGGGCAACCTGTTCACCGGACCGATCAGCGACCTCGCCAAGGCCTATGTGGGCGTGGACAGCGCCGGCCGCATCGACGACGCCGACATGCGCTCGCGCATCACCCAGCACGAGATCGAGGCCCGGGCCTTCCAGCTCACCGCCCTTCGGTCCATGAGCGAGGCGAAGTCCAACTCCGGACCCAATACCACCACCTCGATCATGAAGAACGCCGGCACCAAGGTCGCCCAGGACCGTCACGAGTTGACCCTCGAGATCCTCGGCAATCAGGGCCTGGGCTGGGATGGCGAGGACTTCAAGGCCGAGGAACTGGCCGCCGTGCGCGGCTGGCTGGGCGGCAAGGCCTTCACCATCTACGGCGGCTCGGCCGAGATTCAGAACAACATCATCTCCAAGCGGATCCTCGACCTCCCCGATCCGCTCTCCCCCACCAAAGCTTAAGAGACCAGGAAGAAGAACACGCCATGGCCGTACTGAACGAAGAACAATCGATGCTGCGGGACGCCGCCCGCACCTGGACGCGCGAAAAGTCGCCGGTGACCGCCTTCCGCAAGGTCCGCGATTCCGGAGCCCCGCTGGGCTACGATCCCGCCGCCTTCGCCGAAATGGCCGAAATGGGCTGGACCGGCGTCATCATCCCCGAAGAGTACGGCGGATCGGATTTCGGCTATCTCAGCCTCGGCCTCATCCTCGAGGAAACCGGCCGCACCCTGACGGCCTCGCCGATCCTCGCCTCGGCCCTGGCCGGCGCCAGCGCCATCATCCTCGGCGGCACGGACGCCCAGAAGGAAGCCTGGCTGCCGAAGATCGCGTCCGGCGAGACCGTCGCCACCCTGGCCGTCGATGAAGGCGCTCACCATCGCCCCAACCATGTGGCCGTTTCGGCGACGAACAAGGGCGCCGGCTATACCCTGTCGGGGACCAAGACCTTCGTGCTGGAAGGCATGGCGGCCGGCGTGTTCGTCGTGTCGGCGCGCACCAGCGGCGACGTGGACGACAAGTTCGGCGTAAGCCTGTTCCTGGTCCCGGCCGACGCCAAGGGCGTCAGCCGCAAGGCCCTCAAGCTCGCCGACTCCCGCGGCGCGGCGATCGTGACCTTCGACAACGTCGAGCTGGGCGCCGACGCCCGCCTTGGCGCCGAGAGCCAGGGCTACGAGCTGCTGGAACAGACCCTCGACCGCGCCCGCGCCGGCCTCTGCGCCGAAATGCTCGGCTCGGCCGTGCAGGCCTTCGAAACCACCCTCGACTACCTCAAGACCCGCGTGCAGTTCGGCCAGGTGATCGGCGCCTTCCAGGCGCTGCAGCACCGCGCGGCCAAGATGTTCACCGATCTGGAACTGGCGCGCTCCTGCGTCGAGGCGGCTCTGACGGCGATCGACAACAACGCCCCGGACACCGCCGAGTTGGTCTCCCTGGCCAAGGCCAAGATGGGCGACACCCTGCACTTGGTGTCCAATGAAATGGTTCAGATGCACGGCGGCATCGGCATGACCGACGCCCACGATGCGGGCCTCTATCTCAAGCGCGCCCGGGCGACCGAAGCCACCTACGGCGGTCAGGCCTACCACCGCGACCGCTACGCCCGTCTCCAGGGCTATTGATCGTCAGCGGCGGCGATCCGGTCTTTCCGGTTCGCCGCCAGCGGCCTTACGCCTCAGGTCTTCTTGCCGCCGGACGGCTTGGCCGGCGTCACAATGAAACGCGACGCCTCCGGCGCCGGAGCGGCCTTGGCCTGCTTCGGCTTGCGGGCTTCCTTGTTGCCGCGCTGATCCCTGTTGCCCATCGGGCTATCCTTGTCTGCGCGCCGCGGCGCGCGTTGCGTGGCCGTCCGCGGGTTGCGGTCGTCCGGCCCGTTCAGAAGTAGCCGGACTCGCCTTCGACCCGGACCTGCACAACCCGGCCCTGACCGACGGCGGCGCGGGCGAGTTTGGTAGCGGAGGCGACGACCTCGGCCTTGTCCCGGGCCCGGTTGGAGAAACGTCCCTCGTGCTCAACGGCCCAGGCGCCGTCGTGTTTGACGATCCGAAAGATCAAAGCTGACATGATGGGGCTCCGCCGACGCTGTTCGCCGGCTGCGTCACTATGCGCCCTAACGCCGGCAAACGCGAGGGCGCCTCATCGCACCCGCCGACCATGTAACTTTTCCGGAGTGGCGAAGCGCAGCGGGGGTGTGTATTTCGCCGTTGACAAGAACCTTTTGCATTCGAGAGGCATTATACGGTCGTGACCGGTCTCCCATCGCCGCGCTCCAAGCGAGTCAAGGCCGCCGTCCTCGTCGCCGGTCTTCTCTGGCCGCTGTCGACGCACGCCCAGACGCCGGCGCAGCTTCAGGCCGCCGTGGCGCCAATGGCCGCTCAGTCGTCGGCGGACTACAGGATCGGGCCGCTCGACAAACTCAACATCGTCGTCTTCCAGGTGAAGGACCTGTCCATCGACAACCTTCAGGTGGACGCCAACGGCAGGGTCCTTCTGCCGCTGATCGGAGGTGTCGAGGCCCGGGGCAAGACCACCACGGAACTCTCCAACGAGATCGCCGCCCGGCTGAGCGCCCAGTACCTGCAGTCGCCGCAAGTGTCCGTGACCGTGGCCGACACCGCCAGCCAGAAGGTGACTGTGGAGGGCGCCGTGAACGACGCCGGGGTGTTTGAACTCAAGGGCCGCACGAGTCTGCTGGAGGCCGTCGCCCGGGCCAAGGGGCTCTCCAAGGCGGCCAACACTCACCGGGTCGCGATCATCCGCAACGTCGACGGCTCGCCCCACTCGGCCACCTTCGACCTTGCGGCGATCAGCGCCGGCAAAGCCAGGAACCCGGAAGTGATCGCCAACGATGTGGTCATCGTAGACACATCGAAGTCCAAATCCTTCTGGCACGGGATGGTCGAAGTGATCCCGGCCTTCTATCTGTTCACCTTCCTCTAGCCGGCGAATTCACCTCTCTCATGCCCAGACCGCCCGGCTCGACGAACGACCCTCGCCGCGGACCACCGCGCCTCGGCAGCGTCGCCGCCCTCCCCGTCGCCCAGTCCCCGACCCTCGTCCAGGTCGGCTGGCAGCCCGAACCGCGCGGCGACGCCGGGGCGACACCGGTGGATGTCGCGGGTCTGTGGCGCATCGTCGTCAAACACGCCGGCATCATCGGCCTGGGCGTGGCCATAGCCCTGACGGTCGGGGCGGCGGTCACCTTGCTGACCCGCCCGACCTACACCGCCCGCGCCACCCTGCAGATCGACCGAGAAGGGGTGAAGGTCGTCAACGCCGGCGAACAGACGCCGGTCGACAATCTCAGCGAGGAGTTCTTCCAGACCCAGTATGGCCTGCTACGCAGCCGCGCCCTGGCGGCGCGTGTCGCCGAGAGCCTGGACCTGACCCGGGACGACCGTTTCATCCTGGCCATGACCTCGCAGCGGCGAGGCGCCGCCAAACCGCTGTCGACCGACGCCCGCCGCAAGGCCGTCATCGATCTGCTGCAGGCCAACGAGGGGGTGACCCCGGAACGCGGCTCGCGCCTGGTGGCGGTGACCTTCAACAGCCCCAGTGCGACGCTGTCATCGCGCGTCGCCAACGCGTTTGCCGAAAACTTCATCGCCGCGGCGCTCGACCGGCGGTTCGAGTCCTCCTCCTACGCCCGGGACTTCCTCGAAAAGCGCCTCGGCCAGGTCAAGGCGAAGCTGGAAGAGAGCGAACGCGACCTCGTGGCCTACGCGGCCAGCCAGCAGATCATCCAGCTGCCGACCTCCGGTCAGACTGGCCAGAACGAGACCGGTCCGTCGCTGGCGTCGGCCAACCTGGAGGCATTCAACACCGCCCTGGCCACGGCGCGCACCGAGCGGATCAGGGCCGAACAGAAATGGCGCCAGGCCCAGACGGCCACGGGCGTCGGCCTCACCGATATCCTGCAAAGCCCCACGTTCCAGACCCTGAGCCAGGAGCACGCCAAGCTGGCGGCCGAATATCAGGACAAGCTGCGGATCTATAAGCCCGACTATCCGGACATGGTTCAGCTCCGCGCGCGGGTGGAGGAGACCCAGCGCCAGCTCGATCTGGAAGCCGGGAATGTGCGTCAGTCCCTACGCGCCCAGTACGAAGCCGCCCTGGCCAATGAGCACGCGCTCGGCGCCCAGGTGAATGGACTCAAGTCGTCCGTGCTCGACCTGCGCGGCCGGTCGATCCGCTACACCATCCTCCAGCGCGAGGTGGACACCAACCGGACGCTCTACGACGGCCTCCTCCAGCGCTACAAGGAAGTCGGCGTCGCGGGCGGGGTGTCGGACAACAACATCTCCATCGTCGACCGCGCCGAGGCGCCGACCAGGCCGTCCCACCCGCGCCCCCTGGTCAACATGGCCCTGGCGCTCCTGGCGGGGCTCAGCCTGGGCGGACTGATGGCCTTCATCCGCGAGGCGTTCGACCAGTCCCTGCGGTCACCGGCCGACGTGGAAGCCGGCCTGGACCTGTCGCTGCTCGGCTCTATTCCCAGGCTCAAGAAGGGCCTGACGCCGAAGGAGGCGCTGGCCGACAGCCGCTCGCATATGGCCGAGGCCTACCACGCCCTGCGCTCGGCCCTGCAGTTCTCGACCGCCGATGGCCTGCCCAAGACCCTGCTGGTCACCAGCCTGTCGCCCGGCGGCGGCAAGACCACCACGGCCTTCGCCATCGCCCAGTACGTGGCCCGTCTGGGCTTCCGCGTTCTGCTGGTCGACGCCGACCTGCGCAGCCCCTCGCTGCGTCAACTCATCGGCGTCGAGGGCAATCTGGGACTCTCAAGCCTGCTGACCGGCGGAGCGGTGCTCAAGGAGGCCGCCCAGCCCACCGAGTTCCCCAACCTGTTCGTGGTCACCGCCGGACCGCACGCGCCAAATCCGGCCGAACTGCTGGCCGGGTCACGGCTGCAGATGCTGGTGGCCGAAGCCGTGGCGGTGTTCGACATGGTCGTGTTCGACGGCCCGCCGATCATGGGTCTGGCCGACGCGCCGATGATCGGCTCAGTGGTGGCGGGGTACCTGCTGGTGATCGAGGCCGGACGCACCACCCGCGCCCAGGTGCGCGAAGCGTTGCGCCGGAGGTCACTGGGCGGCGCCCATGTGCTCGGCGGGGTCCTCACAAAGTACCGCATGCGCCGCGATCCCTATGGCTACGGGTATGGCTATGGATACGGCTACGGCTTTTCCTATGGCGACCCGCCCAAGGACGCGGCCAACACCGACCGACCCGGGCTTGGCGGTGTGGTCGACCAGGCCCGCCGGCTGATCTCGCGCTAAATGCGCGGACCGGCGCGCCGCATGGACACCGCCGCGCCGCGCAAGTTCTCCGCATCGGATGGCCTGGCCGCGGTCGCCGGGCTGGTCCTGGCCGGCGTCGTGATCTGGACGGCCAGCGACAGCCCCGACCCCGACCCCAGTCTCGCCACGGCTCTCTCGCGGCTCGCCGGCGATCCACTGGACACCGACGCCCTGCGGGTCGTCGGCCTTGACCGCGCATGGCGGGGCGACATCCGCGGCGCGACCCGCCTGCTCAGCTTCGTCGAAAGCCGCACCTGGCGCGATGGCCCCGCCGAAGTCTGGCTGCTCGGTCACCGTCTGGACCGGCACGACTACGATGGCGCCCTGAAGGCCGCCGATTCCCTGTTGCGCCGGGACCCGGACGGCGAGGTGCGGCCGGTCCTGTTCCCTGCCCTGACCGCCCTGGCCGCCTATCCCGAGGCCCGTCCGGCCCTGTCGGCGCGCCTGGCGAAGTCGCCCTGGTGGCGCGACCGATTCCTGACCTTCCTCGCGACGCATGGTGAGGCGGTCGGCGCGCGCCGGGTGTTCGCCGACCTCGCCGGCGGCCCCACCCCGCCATCGCCGGACGACTATGCGCCGTTCATCAACCGCCTCGTCGCCGATCAGGACCATGCCGGGGCGCTGGCGGCGTGGCGCGAGATCGCCCGGCCGCCGGGTGGCGCGAGCGACAACCTGGCCTTCTCAGACGTCTCCGACCACACGCCCTTCACCTGGAGTCCAGCCGCCGGAGTCGGCGCGACCAGCGAGACGACCGCGCTCGGCGGCGCGACAACGCTTCGAACGGACTACGACGGCTTTTCGACCCCCGACCTGCCCTCCCGACTGCTGGTCCTGGCGCCCGGGTCTTACCGCCTGACCTGGCGGGACAAAGTCGCGGGGACCTCCGATCGGCTCACGTGGCGTCTGCGCTGCGCCGACACCGGCCGGGTGATCGGTCAGGCGCAGACCTCGCCCGGCGAGACGCCGGCCGGCGGAGCCTGGGTCGAGAAAAGCCTGACGGCCGAGGTCCCGGCGGACTCCTGCCGGGCCCAGTGGCTGGAGCTCGCAGCCTCGCCGGGCGAGCGGCGCGCGCCGGGAACCCTCTGGTCGACCGGCATGACCCTGAGGTCAGGACCTTAAAGTCGCCTCAGCGCGATCCGCCGCCGCTCAGCAAGGTCCAGACGGTCCGCAGGCAGACCTGGACGTCCAGACCCAGAGAGAAATTCTTCAGGTAAAACAGGTCATAGGCCAGCTTGACCCGCGTCTCGGCCAGGTCCGCCGCATAGCCCGCCCGCACCTGGGCCCAGCCGGTGATGCCCGGCCGGACGAGCTGGCGATAGGCGAAGGCGGGTTCCTCGCGCGCATAGGTCTCGGCCAGAACCGGCTGCTCCGGACGCGGGCCGACCAGGCTCATCTCACCCACCAGCACATTCCAAAGCTGCGGCAGCTCGTCGATGTGGCTGCGCCGCAGCCACCGGCCATAGGGTGTGATCCGGTCGTCCTTCACGGCGGTGGCGATCTGCGGTCCGGCCGGCGCCGCCGCGCGCATGGTCCGGATCTTCAGGATATTGAACGTCCGCGCGCCCTGACCGACCCGGGACTGGGCGAAGAACATGGGTCGCCCCATCGTGAGCAACACGCCAACCGCGGCCAGAAGGATCACCGGCAGGGCGAGGGGCAGCAGAACCACCGACGCGGCGATGTCGATCAACCGCTTGGCGCTGCGGTAGCTGGTCAGCCCGCCCTCGGGCAGATGGTCGAGGTCAAAGTGGGCGATCGCCACCACACCGTGGACCTCCTCGAGATAGTCGGTGACGTGCCTGACCCGCTTGCCCGACAGCAGGGCGCGGGAAACGACCGCCGCCAGCTCCGGCGGCGGCTCGCCTGGGAACGCAACCAGCAGCAGGTCATAGGGCCGGATCGAGGCGCCCGGGTCGGTGATCGGCTCGCAGCCGAGGGCGGGCGCCTCCAGCTCCGGGCTCCACGGGCCGAGCACGCCCACCCGGGGGCGGGAGGCCTGCTGCCGGATCAGCACCACCGCCCCGCCCAGCAGGAGGGAAGCCGGCACGCCGGTGAGAAGCATGGGAATGGAATAGTAGTTGCGCGAGACCAGCATGATCAGCGCGAGCACGCCATGGGCGCCGAGCGCTCGGGCGAACACGCCGGAGAGGCGCTGGTCCAGGCGCCCGCCGAGCCGCGTGGCGCTGACCATCACGGCGAGATTGGCCAGGGTGTTCAGAACGGCGTGCGCGAACACCGGCGGATTGATGAAGGGGCGCCAGACGCCATGAAAGGCCGCCAGCCCATAGACCAGAGGCATGGCCAGGGCGGCCAGAGCGATAGCGCTCGCCGTGGCGGCGGACGGCGCGCGGCCGGTGGTCAAGCGGTTGCGGCCATCCGGGCCAGGACCTCGCGCAGGGCCGCGCGCCAGTGGGGAAAGGGCCCGCCCAGGGCCTCCCAGGTCGAGGTCTTGTCGAGGACGCTATAGGCCGGACGGCGCGCCGGCGTCGGATAGTCCTCGGTCCTGATGGGAATGACGCGCGGCGTGGCGGCGAGAAGCCCCGCGGCGTGTCCATCCTCGCCGATCGCCTGGGCGAAGTCGTACCAGGAGGCGACGCCGGCGTCGGTGTGATGGTGAAGCCCGATCTCCCCCGCGACGGCGAGGCCCCACAGGGCCGCTGCCAAGGTGGTGGCCGAGGTCGGCGTGCCCACCTGATCGGCCACGACCCGAACCTCGCCGCGCTCGGCCATGAGCCGCAGCATGGTCTTCAGGAAATTGCCCCCGTGGGGCGAATAGACCCAGGCGGTGCGCAGGATCAGGGCCTGGGGCGCGTGCTCCAGCACCGCGGTCTCGCCGGCCAGTTTCGAGGCGCCGTAGACGCCCAGCGGGCCGGTGGCGTCATCGGGCCGATAGGGCCGGCTGGCGGCGCCGTCGAAGACGAAATCGGTGGAGACATGGGCAAAGCGGGCGCCGGCCTGCGTCGCCGCCAGGGCCAGGTTAGCCGCGCCATCGCGGTTGACCGCATAGGCCAGCTCCGAATCGCTCTCGGCCTTGTCCACGGCCGTATAGGCGGCGGCGTTCAGGACGACGTCAGGAGCTGAGGTGGTCACGGCGGCCCGCACCGCGGCGAGATCGCGGATGTCGAGTTCGACCTCCGACAGCGCCTCGACCGTCCAGCCCCGCGGCGGCGCGGCGAGGAGCTCGGTGGCGAGTTGTCCGCCCGCTCCGGTAACCAACGCCTTCATGATGAGAGCCCCGCCTTAAGCGCCTGCAAATTATGCTCGCAGGCCTAGCCCGCGAGCGGCGCCGTCGGCAAGGGCGCGCGGCGCCTTGATGTCGGTCGATTTCAGCCGCGCAATCGGATAGGCCGATGACTGTGGCAGGAAGCGCCGTCCCGGCGTCATCGGACGGCGTCGGACAACGGCTGGAGCTCGGCTTGAACGAAACGATCCCAGGAGAGTCCGGCCGCGCCGCGAAAGGTGGCCGTCGATCCGGGATGCGAACCCTTGTGGGCGCGGGCGTGGTCATCGTGATCGCCCTCGCCCTCGGCCTTGGCCTGACCTATTGCGCCAGGTCCGCCGGCCCTGGCCCAGGCGGCAAGCCGGGCGCGGGCGGCGGCGGCCGGCCGGGCGGGCGGTTCGGCGGCGGAGGGCCGGGGGGACGGCCCATCATCACCGTCGGAGTCGCCACGGCCGCGACGGGACCCATGCCGATCCAGCTCAGCGCCCTCGGCACGGTCACACCCGTGACCACGGTGAATGTGAGCGCCCGCGTGTCGGGCATGCTGGAGAAGGTCGCCTTCACCGAGGGGCAGGTGGTGCGCAAGGGCCAGCTGTTGGCGGTGATCGATCCGCGTCCGTTCGAGGTCGCCCTCCAGCAGGCCCAGGGTCAGCTCCAGCGGGATCAGGCTCTGCTGCAGACCGCCCGGGCGGACCTTGTCCGCTACCAGACCCTGCGTGCGCAGGACTCCATCTCCGGCCAGACCTATGACACCCAGGCGGCGCTGGTCCGGCAGGACGAAGCGGTCGTCGCCGCCGATCAGGCGACCATCGCCAACGCCAGGCTCAACCTCTCCTTCACGCGGATCGCCTCGCCGGTGGCCGGACGGGTCGGTCTGCGCCTGATCGATCCCGGTAATCAGATCACCGCCAACCAGGCCACGGCCCTGGCGGTCGTCACCCAGGTCCGGCCGATCACGGTGGTCTTCGCCTTGCCGGAATCGGCCATCGCCGCCGTCACGCGTCACCGCGCCGGCGCCGGCCTGCCGGTGACCGCCTATGATCGGGCCGGCGGCTCGCCCCTGGCCACCGGGACCCTCGCGACCCTCGACAACCAGATCGACACCACCACCGGCACGGTGAAGGCCAAGGCGCTGTTCGCCAACGCCGACGACGGCCTGTTTCCCAATCAGTTCGTCAACGTCACCCTGCTGGTGGACACCCTCCAGAACCAGATCATCGTCCCCACCACCGCCACGCGTCACGGGCCACAGGGCGACTTCGTCTGGGTCCTGCAGCCGGACAAGACGGTGAAAGCCCGCCCCGTCGCCGTCGGACCGGGCCTGCCCGAGACCGTCTCGATCGTCTCAGGTCTGAAGGCCGGCGAGATCGTGATCACCGACGGCGGCGATCGCCTGCGCGAAGACGCCAAGGTGACCCTGGCCAGGCCCGAAGCGCCCGGCGCGGCCAGCGGCCGATCGGGAGGCCCCGGAGGCCGGCGCAGACACCGCGAACAGGCGGCGCAATGACCTTCACCGTTCCGGGTTGAGGCCGCCGCCGCCGTGAATCCCTCACGCCCGTTCATTCAGCGTCCGGTCGCCACGTCGCTGTTCATGGTGGCGATCCTGCTGGCCGGCATGGTCGCCTTCCGCTTCCTGCCGCTCTCGGCCCTGCCGGAGGTGGACTATCCGACCATCCAGGTGACGACCTCCTATCCGGGCGCCAGCCCCGAGGTCATGGCCACCACGGTGACCGCGCCGCTGGAGGTGCAGTTCGGCCAGATGAGCCAGCTGAACCGGATGTCCTCGACCAGCTCCGGCGGCTCGTCGGTGGTCACCCTGCAGTTCGACCTCAACCTCAAGCTCGATGTGGCCGAACAGGAGGTTCAGGCGGCGATCAACGCCTCTCAAAGTCTGCTCCCCACCGACCTGCCCGCCCCGCCGATCTACGCCAAGGTCAACCCGGCCGACGCCCCGGTGCTGACTCTCGCGCTCACCTCGGCCTCCATTCCCCTCACCGAGGTCGAGAAGGTCGGCAACCAGCAGCTCGGCCAGAAGATCTCCCAGCTGCCGGGCGTGGGCCTGGTGTCGGTGAGCGGCGGTCAGCGCCCGGCGGTGCGGATCCAGGCCAACACCGAGAAGCTGGCCTCCTACGGCCTATCGCTGTCCCAGCTCAGCGCGGCCATCGCCTCGTCCAACGCCAATGGGGCGAAGGGGGCGTTCGACGGACCGACCCGCTCCTACGCCATCGACGCCAACGATCAGCTGCTCACCGCCGACGACTACGCCAATCAGATCATCGCCTTCCGGGGCGGGGCGCCGATCCGTCTGCGGGACGTGGCGCGGATCGTGGCGGGCGCGGAGAACAACGAACTGGGCGCCTGGTACAACCGCACACCGGCCGTGCTGCTCAATGTCCAGCGCCAGCCGGGCGCCAACGTCATCAGCACGGTGGACCAGATCAAGGCCGCCCTTCCCGGCCTGTCCGCGAGCCTGCCGCCGGGCGTGGACGTGAAGGTCGTCTCCGACCGCACCACCGGCATCCGCGCCTCGGTCACCGACGTCGAGTTCGAGCTGATGCTCAGCGTCGCCCTGGTGGTGGCGGTGATCTTCCTGTTCCTGCGCAGCCTGCCGGCCACCTTCATCGCCAGCGTCGCCGTGCCCCTGTCGCTCGTGGGCGCCTTCGGGGCGATGTACGCCCTGCATTTCTCGCTCAACAACCTCACCCTGATGGCCCTGACCATCGCCACCGGCTTCGTGGTCGACGACGCCATCGTGATGATCGAGAACATCGCCCGCTATATCGAGGCCGGCGAGAAGCCGATGGATGCGGCCCTCAAGGGCGCCCAGCAGATCGGCTTCACGATCATCTCCCTGACGGTGTCGCTGATCGCCGTGCTCATCCCCCTGCTGTTCATGGGCGATGTGGTGGGCCGGCTGTTCCGCCAGTTCGCCATCACCCTGGCGGTGACCATTGTCATCTCAGCCGTGGTCTCCCTGACCCTGGTGCCGACCCTCTCGGCGCGCTGGCTGAAGACCCACGACAAGGCCGAGGACACCCCCTTCGCCCGCCGCGCCAAGGCGGCGGTGGACCGGGTGGTGGATCAGTACGACCACGCCCTGACCTGGGTTCTCGCGCGGCAGGGGCTGACCCTCGCCGTCGCGGGGGCGACCCTGGCGGTCACCGTCCTGCTGTTCATCCTCATCCCCAAGGGCCTCTTCCCGACCCAGGACACCGGCATCGTCCAGGGCGTGACCCAGGCCGGACAGGGCGTCTCCTTTCAGGCCATGGCGAAATCCCAGCAGCAGGTGGCCGACGCCCTGCTCAAGGATCCCGACGTCGCCAGCCTGACCAGCTTCATCGGCGTGGACGGAACCAACACCACCCTGAACAGCGGCCGGCTGCTGATCAACCTCGCGCCCTTCGGCGAGCGGACGTCGTCCCTGGCGCGCATCCTCGACCGCCTGCGCAAGGCCGCCGAGCCCATCCCCGGCATGCGCCTGTTCCTGCTGCCCGTGCAGGACCTGACCATCGACGCCTCCTCCGGCCGCACACAGTACCAGTTCGCGCTTCAAGGCTCGGACAGCGCCACGGTGGCCACCTGGTCGGCGCAGCTGGTCGAGCGGCTGACCAGCGATCCGCGCCTGCGCAACGTCGGCTCGGACCTGCAGAACGAGGGTCTGGCGGCCTTTGTGAATATCGACCGCGACACCGCCGCCCGCCTGGGCGTGACCCCGGCGACGGTGGACGACACCCTCTACTACGCCTTCGGCCAGCGGATCATCTCGACGATCTTTACCCAGTCGAGCCAGGAGAGGGTGATCCTCCAGGCCGACCCGTCCGCCCTGCAGACGCCGGACGGACTGCGCAGCCTCTACCTGACCGCGGGGTCGGGAACGCCCACGCCCCTGGCGGCCATCGCCACCATCGAGACCCGCGCGGCGCCCCTGCAGATCAACCATGTGGGCCAGTTCCCGGCCGCCAATATCGCGTTCGACGTGGCGCCCGGCGTGGCGCTGGGCGACGCCGTCGCGTCGATCCAGAAAGACGAGGCGGCGATCGGCGTGCCGGCCACGATCACCACCCACTTCCTGGGCGCCGCAAGCGCCTTCAAGGCCTCGCTCGGCAACGAGCTTTGGCTGATCCTGGCGGCGATCGTCACGGTCTATATCGTCCTGGGCGTGCTCTATGAGAGCTACATCCACCCGATCACCATTCTCTCCACCCTGCCCTCGGCCGGGGCGGGCGCCCTGGTCGCCCTGATGATCGCCGGCCAGGACCTGGGGGTGATCGGCATCATCGGCCTGATTCTGCTGATCGGCATCGTGAAGAAGAACGCGATCATGATGATCGACTTCGCCCTCGACGCCGAACGCAACGAGGGCAAGTCGCCGCGCGAAGCCATTCATCAGGCCGCCCTGCTGCGCTTCCGGCCGATCATCATGACCACCCTGGCGGCCCTGTTCGCGGCCCTGCCGCTGATGCTGGGCTGGGGCGTGGGCTCGGAACTGCGCCATCCGCTGGGGATCAGCATCGTCGGCGGGCTGATCGTCAGCCAGGCCCTGACCCTGTTCACCACCCCGGTGATCTATCTGCAGTTCGACCGCCTGGCCCGCCGCCTGGGCGAGAGGAATTCCCGGACGGGGGCGGGCGCGCAGGCGGCGCCGCCGTGAACCTGCCGGAGCTCTTCATCCGCCGGCCCATCGCCACGGTCCTGCTGACCATCGGCCTGGCCATGGCCGGCGGGGCCGCCTTCTTCCAGCTGCCGATCTCGCCCCTGCCGCAGATCGATCTGCCAACCATCGCCGTCAGCGCCAGCCTGCCCGGGGCCAGCCCCGAGACCATGGCCACCAGCGTCGCCACACCGCTGGAGAAACATCTTGGAGTGATTGCCGACGTCACCGAGATGACCTCGCGCAGCCGGGTCGGCCAGACCGACGTGGTGCTGCAGTTCGGCCTCGACCGCGACATCGACGGCGCGGCGCGGGACGTGCAGGCGGCGATCAACGCCTCGCGCGTCGACCTGCCCACAACCCTGCGGGCCAACCCGACCTATCACAAGATCAACCCCACCGACGCGCCGGTGATCATCCTCGCCCTGACGTCGAAGACCCGCTCGCCCGGCCAGATCTACGACGTCGCCAGCACCGTCATCCAGCAGCAGCTGAGCCAGGTGAAGGGCGTGGGCGAGGTGCAGATCGGCGGCGGCTCCCTGCCGGCGGTGCGGGTGGAGCTCAACCCCCTGTCCCTCGGCCGTTACGGGATCAGCCTCGAGGACGTGCGCGCCGCCCTGGCCTCGGCCAACGCCAACCGGCCCAAGGGGGTGATCCAGGACCAGCGCCTGCGCTTCCAGATCTACACCAATGACACAGGCCTCTCGGCGGCGACCTTCGCGCCCACGGTGATCGCCTACCGAAACGGCGCGGCGGTGCGGTTGAGGGATGTCGCCGAGGTGGTGGACGGGGTCGCCGACATCCACAACCTCGGCCTGTTCAACGGCAAGCCGGCGATCATCGTGGTGGTCAACCGTCAGCCGGGCGCGAACATCATCAGCACCGTCGACAAGGTGAAGGCCCTGATGCCGATCCTGCGCCAGGTGCTGCCGGCCGACATCGACATGACCGTCGCCTCCGACCGGACCGTGACCATCCGGGCCTCGCTGCTGGAGGTGGAGCGGACCGTGCTCATCGCCATCGTCCTGGTGGTGGCGGTCGTCGCCTTCTTCCTGCGCAACGGACGGGCCGTGCTGATTCCCAGCGTCGCCGTCACCGTCTCCCTGCTGGGGGCCCTGGGCGTGATGTTCCTGCTCGGCTTCTCCCTCGACAACCTCTCGCTCATGGCCCTGACGGTCTCCACCGGCTTCGTCGTCGATGACGCCATCGTCGTGCTGGAGAACGTCACCCGCCACGTGGAGGCGGGCATGGGCCGGTTCCAGGCGGCGCTGCTGGGGGCGAAGGAGGTGAGCTTCACGGTCCTCTCGATCAGCATCTCCCTCGTGGCGGTGTTCATCCCCATCCTGCTCATGGGCGGCCTCGTGGGCCGGCTGTTCCGCGAATTCGCCGTGACCCTCTCGGCGGCCATCCTGGTCTCCCTGGTCATCTCGCTGACCACCACGCCGATGATGTGCGCCTATCTGATCGACCCGGCCCGCCCGGCGGCGAAACAGGGGCGCCTGGCCCGCCTGGCCGACCGGAGCTTCGCCGCCATGCTGCGCGGCTATGAGCGCGCCCTGGACTGGGCCCTGGGCGAGGGCCCGCTGATGCTCTTCGTCCTCGCCGCCACGGTGGTCCTGAGCATCTATCTCTATGGCGTCGCCCCCAAGGGGTTCTTCCCGCAGCAGGACACCGGCCAGATCGCCGCCGGCCTGCAGTCGGACCAGTCGAGTTCCTTCGCGCTCAGCGGTCAGAGGCTGCGGCGGTTCGTCGACATCATCGGCCGCGATCCCCAGGTCGCCACCGAGGTCGCCTTCGCCGGCAACAACGCCGCCGGCGGTTTCATGTTCATCAACCTCAAGCCCGGCAGCCGACATCACGGCGGGTCGGTCGGGGTGGTGCAGCGGCTACGGCCGCAGCTGGCCCGGGTGGTCGGGGCGAACCTGTTCCTCAATCCGGTCCAGGACATCCGCACGGGCGGCCGCCAGAGCAACGCCAGCTATCAGTACACCCTGCAGGCGGGGAACCTCGCCGAACTGCGCCGCTGGGCGGCCAAACTGGCCGAGGCGATGAAGACCCAGCCGGGCCTGATGGACGTCAACACCGACCAGGAAGATCACGGCCTGGAAAGCTTCATCACCGTCGATCGGGACAAGGCCGCCCGCCTGGGGATCACCAATACCGCCATCGACAACACCCTCTACGACGCCTTCGGCCAGCGCCCGGTCTCGACGATCTATCGGGAGACCAACCAGTACCGGGTGATCATGGAGGCCGCGCCCCGCTACACCCAGGATCCCACGGCCCTGAACGGCATCTATGTGAGCAACGGCACGGCGGCCAAGGCCTCGGCCGCCCGCAACACACCCGCGGCCCCGTCGCTGAACAACGGCCCGGGAACGGGCAATGTCGCCGGACAGCCCGGCGCCCTGCCGGCCGGGGCCGGCGCCACCCTGGCGGTAGGACGGACCGCCGTGGCCGGACCCGCGGCGCCGCCCGGCCGCGCCGCGTCGCAGGGCGTGGCGGTGAGCACGGCGGCGGAAGTCATCACCCCGCTCTCGGCCATCGCCCGCTGGGCCGACGGCGCGACGCCCACCTCGGTCAACCACCAGGGGACCGAGCCGGCCACGACGATTTCCTACAATCTGGCCCCCGGAAAGTCCCTCGGCGACGCCCTCAAGGCCATCGCCCAGGCCGGCGCCCGGATCGGCATGCCCTCGAGCATCCACGGCGACTCCCAGGGCACGGCCAAGATCTTCGCCCAGTCCCTGGCCAGCGAGCCCCTGCTGATCCTGGCCGCCCTGGTGGCGATCTATATCGTCCTCGGCGTGCTCTATGAGAGCTATGTCCACCCCCTGACGGTGCTCTCGACCCTGCCCTCGGCGGGGATCGGGGCGGTGATCGCCCTGATCGTCTTCCACATCGAATTCACCATCATCGCCCTGATCGGCGTCATCCTGCTCATCGGCATCGTCAAGAAGAACGCCATCCTGATGATCGACTTCGCCATCGCCGCCGAACGCGATCACGGCCTCTCGGCCCACGACGCCATCCGTCAGGCGGCCCTGGCGCGCTTCCGGCCGATCATGATGACCACCTTCGCGGCCATCTTCGGCGCCCTGCCGCTCGCCATCGGCTGGGGCGAGGGCTCGGAACTGCGTCAGCCGCTCGGCGTTACGATCATCGGCGGTCTCCTGGTCAGCCAGGCCGTGACCCTGTTCACCACGCCGGTGGTCTATCTCTACCTCGACCGACTTCGGGGCCGGCGCCGTGGGCGCGGCGCGGTCCCCGCCCCGACCGGGCTCGACCCGGCCCCCGCCGCGTGAGACCCGTCATGGCCGCCTCGTCCCCACGCAAAACGACGTCCGTTCTCGCCCCCGCGCTGCTGGCCGCGTCGCTGAGCGCCTGCATGGTCGGCCCGACCTATCACCGTCCCGACTCCGCCTCGGCCGCGACTCCGGCCTTCAAGGAGGCCGCGGGCTGGGCCCCGGCCAATCCGTCAGACGCCGCCGACCGCAAGGACTGGTGGACGGTGTTCGGCGACCCCACTCTCAACGACCTGGAAGGCCGGGTCCTGGTCTCCAACCAGACCCTGAAGGGCGCGGAGGCGGCCTATCGCGAGGCCCGCGCCCTGGTGGCCCAGGATCGCGCGGCGCTGTTTCCCACCGTCGGTCTCACCGGCGCCGCGAGCGCCGGCCAGACCGGCGCGGCGCCCAGCCGGACGACCTATCAGCCCAGCCTCGGCGGCAGTTGGGCGCCCGACATCTGGGGATCGGTCCGGCGCACCATCCAGGGCGCCAAGGCCAGCGCCCAGGCCTCGGCCGCGACCCTCGCCAACGCCCGCCTCTCGGCCCAGACCGAGATGGCGGTGGACTATATCCAGCTGCGCCAGCTGGACGAGCAGGGCCGGCTGCTCGGCGCGACGGCGGACGCCTACGCCCGCACCCTGACCATCGTGCGCAACAAATACGCCGCCGGCGTCGCGGCCCGGGGCGACGTCCTGACCGCCCAGAGCCAGGCCGATGCGGCCCGGGCCAATCTCGCCGACCTCGAACAGCAGCGCGCGCGGGTGGAACACGCCATCGCCATCCTGGCCGGTCAGGCGCCGTCCACCGTCACCCTCGCGCCGGCGCCCTGGTCCCTGCAGGTTCCCCCAATCCCGGCCGCCCTGCCCTCGACCCTGCTGGAGCGCCGGCCGGACATCGCCGCCGCCGAGCGATCGGCCGCCGCCGCCAACGCCCGGATCGGCGTCCAGACCGCCGCCTATTTCCCCGCCCTCACCCTGACAGGCCAGGGCGGCTACGCCTCCAGCCAGATCGGCCAGCTGTTCAGCGCCTCCACCAGCTTCTGGTCGGTGGGGGCTTCGGTGGCCGAGAGCGTGTTCGACGCCGGCGCGCGCCGGGCCCGGGTGGCGGGCGCGCGGGCGGCCTATGACCAGACCGTGGCCGCCTATCGCCAGACGGTTCTGACGGCGCTCGGCCAGGTCGAGGACAATCTGGCCGCCCAGCGGGTGCTGGCCGCGGAGGAGGCCTTGCGCCGCTCCGCCGCCGACGCGGCCAACGCCGCCGAGACCATCGCCCGCAACCAGTACGCGGCCGGCACGGTGGACTACACCACCGTGGTCGTGGCCCAGGCCAATGCGCTGTCCGCCCGCAACACCCTGCTGGCCATCCAGGCCCAGCGCCTGACCGTCGCCGTCACCCTCATCGAAGCCCTCGGCGGCGGCTGGCGGACGGCCGATATGGCCCGGAGCTAACGCTTCTTGCCCAGCTCCGCGGCGATATCCTTGGTCAGGCGACCGACCTTGCGGTGGGCGGCGGTGAGCTGATCGCGGGTAACGCCCCAGCGCTTGACCCAGTAGTCGACGGCCTGGCGCTCGGAGAGATCGAGCCGGTCCTTGTCGATGAAGCCGCGTTTGTCCTTCAGTCCGGCCATGGGGGGCTCCTCTCGGCATTGCAGGAGCCATTGTCGCACGGCCCGGCTCTCGGCGCCAAAACCGATCGGGGCTAAGGTGGTCTCATGACCGACCGACCCGCCCTGCGCCGCCTGATCGACCTGCCCGGCGTCGCCGACCTGGAACACGCCGCCGTGCTCAAGCCCCTGCCCGGCATCGGCGAGGTCCGCCCCGCCGATCCGGCCATCGATGTCTGCTGCGCGGAGCTGTTCGGCCTGACACCGGACGAGGCCGACGCCATCGAACGCCCAGACGACTGGGACGGCGTCGAGGACAGGCCGGTTCCCCGACAGGTGATGGCCTTCGAGGACGCCGGCTGGGACGTGACCGACAACAAGCGCCGGCCGCTGCGGGTGCTGGCCTATTTCAGCGGGCCGCTGTGGCTGGCGGTGCGCGGCGTGGCGGGCAGCCTGCCGTTCCTGGCCGACGACGGCCCGGGGGACGCGGAAGGGTCAACCGACTGGGGCTCGAACCTCGCCGCCGAAGCCGCGCGGTTCCGCAAGCGCTGAGTCGCGCCCGCCGTCAGTGGTGATGAGGATGGCGATGCGGCCGCGGATGGCGCGGACGCGGGTGATGGTGGCCGCGATGATAGTTGTGGCCGACGACCGCGCCGCCGACTCCGCCGACCACCGCGCCCACCGGTCCGGCGACCAGGGCGCCGCCCACGGCGCCGGCGACGGCGCCCTTGCCGGTGTTATTCAGCGCCAGGGCCCCGCCGGCCGAGAGCGTGGCCACGGCGCAGACGATGACAAGAAGCGATTTCATTGGAATCTCCAGCCCAGGGCCTGAACGACGGCGTCGAGCGATCGCGAGGCCAGGGCGCTGTGTTCGCTGTTGTTGAGGGCCACGGCTCCGCCGGCGGCGAAGGTTGCGACGGCGCAAACCACGACGAGCAGCGATTTCATGACCGGTTTCTCCCCAGACACCGCGGACGGCGTCCCCGCAGGCCATACGCGCGAGAGCGGCAAAGGTTCCCGGCACTCCTTGAGCTGGCGTTGATCTGGCGCGTTGACCTGATCCCAGGGCGGGTCGAAGGTGCGCGCATCGCTTCCCGCAGCACGGATCTCCAACATGCGCGCCTCCCTGTTCCTGATCGCCGCCGTCGCCCTGTCGGCCGCCACGGCGAACGCCCAGAACCTTCCCGGCCGCCGCGGCGGCATGTGGGAAATGTCCATGACCGCCCCGGAGACCCAGGGCCACGCCATGAAGATGCGCCAGTGCGTCAATCCGGCCACGGAGCGCAGCTTCTCCCCCTTCAACGGCCCCCACGACCGCGACGTCGACCACAGCTGCACCAGGCATGAGGTGCACCGGATCGCCGGCGGCTGGGCGTTCGAGTCGGTTTGCCTGCGCGGCGGCAAGCCGGTGACCACAACCGGAACCATCACCGGCGATTTCCAGACCCACTACAAGATGGACATCTCCAGCCGCGGCCCCGAGGGCGTCCACAAGATGACCATGGACAACACCTGGGTCGGCCCCTGCCCGGCCGGCGGCAAGGACACCATGGTCCTGCCCGACGGACGCACCATCCATATCCCCCACCACTGACCCCGCCCTCCCTGCCCTGAAAGCGACCTCATGACCCTGAACCGCCGCGACTTCGGCCTGGGCGCTGCCGCCCTCACCCTCGCCGCCGGCCAGGCGGGGGCCACCGCCAAGGTGAAGGTTCCGCCGGCCATCGTGGCGGCGGTGAACGGCGCGGCGCGGACCCAGAGCAACAGAATCCGCGATCCCTGGCGCCACCCGGCCGAGACCCTGGCCTTCTGGGGCCTGAAGCCCGGTCTGACCGTGGTCGAGATCGCCCCGGCGGGCGGTTACTGGACCGAAATCCTGGCCCCCTATCTCAAGGCTAACCACGGCCACTACATCGCCGCCCAGGGCGGCGATGTCGCCAAGTTCAAGGCCCGCTACGCCGATCCGGCCGTCTGGGGCGACGTGCGCGTCACCCCGTTCGAGGCCGACAGCGGGCCTCTGGGCCGGGCGGGCAGCGCCGACATGGTCATCACCTCGCGCAACATCCACGACTGGATGTGGACGCCGGGACGCCTGGACAAGGCGCTGAAGGACTTCCACGCCGTGCTGAAGCGGGGCGGCGTCCTGGCCGTCGAGGAGCACCGCGCCGATCCCCGGCCCATGGCCTTCGAGGCCCGCGACGGCTACGTGGCCACCGCCTGGCTGACGGCGGCGGTGGAGAAGGCCGGCTTCCGCCTTCAGGGCGCGTCCGAGATCAACGCCAATCCCAAGGACACCAAGGACCATCCCTTCGGCGTCTGGACCCTGCCGCCGACCCGCCGCACCCACGAGAAGGACAAGCCGACGCCCGACGGCTTCAACCCGGCCGTCTATGACACCATCGGCGAGAGCGACCGCATGACCTTGCGGTTCAGGAAGGTCTAGCGCGCCGCCTTGCTTTACGCCCGCCCGCCCGGGTGGTCTAAACCGCGGATGACTCGCAAAAACCTGCTCGCCGCCCTCTCCGTCCTCGCCCTGACGCCGGGGATCGCCGCGGCGGCGACCGCCAACTGGTCGGTGATCTTCGGGGGCAAGGTCGTCGGCCATCTGATCGCCGACACCAAGGGCGACACCATCGCCATCGACTTCGACTACAAGAACAACGGCCGCGGTCCGACCATGGCCGAGACGATCAAGGTGGACACGGCCGGCCTGCCGACGGACTGGGCGATCAAGGGCGCGACCACCTTCGGCAGCAAGGTCGACGAGCATTTCAGCCAGGCCGGCGGCCACGCCGACTGGACAGACTCCACGGGCAAGGGCCACGCCGACGTCTCGTCGCCGGGTCTCTACGTGGCCCAGAGCGGCAGCCCGTTCTCGGACCAGATCTACGCCCGCGCGATCCTGAAACATCCGGGCCTGACGGCCCCGGCCCTGCCGGGCGGGACCCTGCGCCTGGAAAAAGGCGAGACCTTCACCGTGGCGGGCGCCGGCGGGCCTTTGAAGGTCACCCGCTATGACCTGAGCGGCATCCAGCTGACGCCGGAAACCATGCTGCTGGACGCCAAGGGCGACCTTTTCGCCACCGTGGACCCGAGCTTCATCGTCGTGCGCAAGGGCTATGAGGGCGAGGAGACCCGGCTGCGGGGCCTCGCCGCCGACTGGTCGACCCGGCGCTTCGTCGACATCGAAAAGCAGGTCGCCCACCGCTATGACGCGCCGGTGCGCATCCGCGATGTGCGCCTGTTCGATCCGAAGACCTCCGCCCTCACCGCCCCGGTCTCGGTGGTGATCCGGGGCAAGTCCATCGCCGGTGTCGAGCCGCTCGACAGCCCGGCCACGCCGGGAGAGGTGACCATCGACGGGGCCGGCGGGACCCTGATCGCGGGCATGTACGAGATGCACGCCCATCTGGGTCAGGACGGCGCCCTGCTGAACCTCATGGCCGGCATCACCACCGTGCGCGACATGGGCAATGACAACGCCGTGCTCGACAAGCTGATCGCGCGCATGGAGGCCGGCGAGATCGGCGGGCCGCATGTGATCCGCTCGGGCTTCATCGAGGGCAAGAGCCCGTTCAACGCCAACAACGGCATCCTGGTCGACAGCCAGCAGGCGGCCATCGACGCGGTGCGCTGGTACGGCGCGCGCGGCTACTGGCAGATCAAGATCTACAACAGCATGAACCCCGCCTGGGTTCCGGCCATGACCGCCGAGGCCCATCGGCTGGGCATGCGGGTCGCCGGCCACGTGCCCGCCTTCTCCACCGCCGACGAGATGATGGCCGCCGGCTACGACGAGATGACCCACATCAACCAATATATGATCGGCTGGGTGATCAAGCCGGGCGAGGACACCCGCACCCTCTTCCGCCTGCATGTGCTCAAGCGCTTCCCGGGCATCGACCTGGGCAGCGCGCCCGTCCAGCACACAGTCCAGACCATGGTCGACAAACACATCGCCATTGACCCGACCCTGGGCATCCATGAGATCCTGACCCTCAACCGCGACGGCGCGGCGCCGCCCGGGGCCGTGGACTATATCGACCACCTGCCCATCGGCGCCCGGCGCGACGCCATGAAGGCCTGGATCGACACCTCGGCGCCAGGCGACGACGCGGCCTATCGCGGCGCGTTCGAGAAGATCATCGACACCGTCCGCCTGCTGCACGACCGGGGCGTGTTCATGGTGTTCGGCACCGACACGGGCGGCTCGTTCACCTATCACCGCGAGCTGGAACTCTATCTGCGCGCCGGCATGACGGCGCCGGAGATTCTCAAGCGCGCCACCTGGGACACCGCCCGCTACACCGGCCAGGACCAGACCATGGGCTCGATCGAGAAGGGCAAGCTGGCCGACTTTTTCCTCGTCCCGGGCGATCCCACCAAGGATCTCAGGGCGATCAAGTCCATCGCCATGGTGGTCAAGGACGGCGCGATCTATTTCCCGGCCGAGGTCTATCCGAAGTTCGGCATCGCCCCGTTCGCGGCCGCGCCGAAGGTGACGACGGCGCCTTAGCGTCCCGCGCGCCCCGCTCTGTCATCCGCGCGTCACCGCTGTCGTGCAACGTGGCGCGCGTGGCTTAGCCGCGCCCACGCGGCGGCGGCGTCAGACGAGGGCAATGGGCATGAAGATAGTCTCCGCGGCGGTGCTGGCCGCCCTCCTGGCGTTTCAATCCGTCCCGGTGCACGCGACCCTGCTGGCCTTCTCGTATCGCGCGGCGGCGGGGACCATCGCCGGCGAGATCGACGGCACGCTGGAGGCCGACGGCAATACGGTCGCTGTGAACAAGGTTCTGGATTTCGTCACCTTCAACGGCGCCGGCCATGTCTCTCTGCCCTGGCTGGGAACCGCCGACATCATCTATGGGGGCAGCCGGTCTCCCACGGTGACGTTCGACGGCGCGTTCGTCGACTTCGCCGCTTGCGAATCCGCGTTCTGCTACCCCGGCGAAGGCGTGATCTTCGATCCCGACACCATCGCCTTCACCGAACCGGTCGTGCGGACGAGCCCCGCCTTCGGCAACATCGTCCCCCCTGATTTCGACTCGCCGGAGCCCGAAGTCTTCGACGCCCGCAAGTGGACCCTGACCGTGGTTCCCGAGCCCGCGACCTGGGCGATGTTGTTGCTGGGCTTCGGCATGATCGGCGGGGCAATGCGCAACCGCCGCGTTCCGATCAGCGCCGGCTGACGTCGCCGGGCGGCGCGTCGGCCTAAGCGAGACCCCTATCGCGCATCCGCAGCACAAGTTCGGTTCGGGACCCGACCCCGAGCTTCTCGTAGATGTTGTGCAGGTGCATCTTGACCGTGCCTTCGGAGATGCTCGCCCGGTAGGCGATTTCCTTGTTGCGCAGACCCTGCGCCACGAACCGGGCGACCTCGGCCTCGCGGTCGGTGAGCCGGGTTGGCGGCGGCGCGGATAGCCGGCGGAGGGCGCGGTTCGTCACCTCCCGGTCCATCCAGGTTTCGCCGCGGCAGACGGCCGCGATGCAGGTCAGCAGATCGTCGCTGGCGGCTTCCTTCAGCACCAGCCCGTCCACACCTTCGCGCACGACCTCCATGAGGGCGTCGTCATCGATGCTGGACGTCAGGAGGACGATCTTGACCGGCAGGCCCTCCGCGCGGACGCGCTTGAGGACCTCGATCCCGGACATCCCCGGCATGTTGATGTCGAGCACCGCCACATCGCAGGCCCCGCGCGCGATCTGCGCCATCGCCGCCGCGCCGTCGCCGCAGAGGGCGACGATCTCAAACTGGGAGGGGTCGAACAGGCCCTCCATGCCCCGCAGCACAAGGGGGTGATCATCGGCCAGCACCAGGCGGATCACGCCGCGGTCCTCGCAAGAGGCGCGACGATTCGCAGTGTCGTTCCATCCGGCCCGCTTTGCAGCATCAGCTCCCCGCCGAGCCCTGCGACGCGCTCGCGCACCATGCGTGGTCCCAAGCCCAGTCTTCTGAGTTCCTGCATATTGAATACGCCGTGCAGCGGCACGCCAATCCCATTGTCAGCGATCGTCAGCCGCAATGCGATCGAGTCGAAGTCGGCCCGGATGGACACGGCGCTCGCCTTGCCGTGACGCACCGCGTTGGAGATCGCCTCCCGCACGATCTGCAGCAGGTCGAAGGACAGATTGCCGGGCAGATCCCGTTCGGCGGACCGTTCGACATCGACGGTGATGTCGGTGCTCCACCGGCGCGCCAGAACGGCCGCGAGATTGCGGACCTCGCCTTCGAAATCGACGGGGTGGCCGCCGGCCCGCAGAGGTCCGGAGGTGGAGTCGACCAGCACGCGCAACTGGCGTTGCTCGGCCTTGAGATCCTCGAGCAGCCGTTGAATCCGGTCGTGGGCCACGCGCTCTTCAGGGGAAAGTTCCCGGCTCAGGGACGTCAGCTGCATCGCCGTGGCGGCCATGAACTGGAGTGTGCCGTCGTGCAGGTCGCGGGCGATACGGACCCGCTCCTCCGCCGCCGCCGCGTCGCGCCAGGCCACCAGCGAGCGCCAGGCCTCGATGGCGATACCTGACTGCGTCGCCACCACCCCGCCGAGCATCAGGGCTTCGCGATCCAGATCGGGGAAGTCGGGAAGAACGATCCAGCCCGAGAAGCGCGAGGCGCCGACCGGCAGGACCAGGGTAAGTCCCGCCGCGAAGACGCTCAGCAGCGGGCTGGCCAGAATGTCCCCGCCGTCGCGCCGGATCCGCCCGTCGGGCGCAAGCGTCACCAGCCTCGATCCACGCGTGTCGACAAAGAAGGGTTCGTCCGTGTGGTCCAGCAGAGGCTCGCCGCCCGCGGCGGGGGGCCAGGCGCTGCGCGTCGCGCCGGCCGGCGTATACTGCTCGATCTGCAGGCTGGGTTCTTCCGGATCGCCCCAGACGAACACCGCCCTCTCCAGGCCGAAGACCGAGGCGGCGAACTCCAGGCACTCGGCGATCGGCGGGGTTTCAGAGGCCTCGGCGGGCGGCGGCGAGCCGAACAGCCGCAGCATGCCGTTGTTGATCCGCTCCTGGTGCTGCCCGTAGGCGACGAGCAACCCGCCAACGCTCAGCAGCGTCCCGATGCGGAGGAGGAATCTTGGCGCGTCGAACGGTCCGCCGGCGAGATCGCGATAGGCCGGAAGGCCCGTGACGGCGAACACCGCCAAAGCCGCGGCCGTCGCCACCGCCGCGCCCCGCCAGCCCCATTGCAAGGTCGCGCTCAGCGCGATGAGCAGGAACACCGCGAGAGAAGCGCCGGTGGCGCCCGCGGTCAGGAGGAGCACCGCGACGAAGACAAGCCCGTCGACCGCCAGCAGGGCAAAGAACAGGGCCTCGTGGCGGCTGCGCCAGACGTATGCGGCAACCCAGCCCACGGCGGAGACGCCAAGATAGGCCGTAAGGATTTGGCGGATCCACGAATCGGCGACGCCGTCGCCGCCGTGTTCGACCAGAGCCGAGGCCAGCGCGAAGCAGGCCTGGATGACCCTGACCACCGCGACCAGCCGGTTCTGGCGCGCCTGGAGGAGGAGATGATTTTGCATCGCTCACCCCACCCCTAGGTCTCATGCCACCAAAAGGAAAGTCCAGCGCAGGTGTCGACGCAAGGACCCACGACCTCCGGCGCATCCGGGGCGGTGTCTTGGGGAATGCGGGTGTCTGAACGGCGCCGGGGAGGGACGCTACGCTACTGAACTAGAGACTAACGCCGTTCAGACGCCGCAGAGGTAACATCACGCGCGACGTCAACAAGCTGGGTAAAGGTTAGTGTGGCCTATATCGAAAGATCACCTTGCGGCGCGGACGCCACAGGTGAGGTCCGGCGTCCGCGGACCGCGGCGCCCAGCAGGGCGACGCCCAGAAACATGGTCGCCCATGCGGCCGGCTCCGGAACGCCGCCGGGCGACCCGGATTCCGGGATTGTCTCGCCAGGCGCCACAACGCCGCCGAGCGGTTCGCCCCCGAGGCCGGCGTTGATCACGTTGGGCGTCACGCCGACGGGTCCTGGGACCGGAGACGTCTGGGCGACCGGGGCTTGCCAGGGCGTCACATAGGGAACGCCTCCGCCGGCGATAGCGACCGGGCCGGATCCATCCTGCCCAACCGGCGGGGTGAGATAGGGGCCGGTCTGCGATCCCGTTGCGCCATCGGGGCCATTGGAGGCGGAGCCCGTACCACCGCCATGGTGTCCGGACGGCCCGGAGGACCCCGAGGTCAAGTCGCCGACGCCCGCGCCGGCCAGATCGAGGGACGGGGCGGCGCCGAAGCCGTCCGCGCGGTCGCCCCAACCCGCGGAGGCGTCCGTAAGCGCATGCATGGCGCTCCAGGCCTGCCCCGCCGAATGCGCCCGCGACGCCAATTCGACGACAGCCAGATCGCTCTCGGTCTTGTTCTGACCGGCGAGGTGAGAGTCCGAGGCGTGCATGGCGCCAGCCGAAAGAGCGCCCCCCGCCTGCGGCGCTTTCGCCTCCGCGGGACGGGACGACGCGACCTGGCGACCGGCGGCGGTCTTCGCGACGGACGGTGTCGTGCTGGCTTGAATTCCCAGACCCGTAGCCAGCGCGCCCACGACCACGGTCCGGATCACGCTCTCGCCCAGCCAGGCCTTGAGGGCGTTGCGGCGCGCGGAGATGATGGCCAGCAGCCCGGCCCAGGCCGGACCCGATAGAAGCGCCTCACGCCGATCGAACCGGCGTCGCCGGTAGACGGGTTTCAGGCGGTCCTGAGGTGCGAATTTGGAACTGGCCAACGGGAACGCCTCACCGAACGTTACTTCAGCACGCGGTTCTTTCTCACACCTGCCCAGCCCCGGCAACGGACGCCAAGGCCCCCTTGTAGAAATACAGGGGCAGAGGCGCGCGTGGCGCCTCCCGGTTACTTGGGTCGTATCGCCGGCCGCGATGCGGGGCAAGCCGGACGAAGGTTAAGGCCGATCTATATCCAACGGTCAGATTGACCGCCGGCGTCAAATTCAGCGTTGTTGTCCACGATTTGTAACAGTGGAGATGCGTTGTGAACCCGATTTCCAAGCGAGACGCGATGCGGTTTGCTCTGCCGGCCGCCTTGGCGCTGGCCATGGCGTCGCACGCCGACGCCCGCATCTACACCTTCGCCGCCATGAGCCCCGTCCCAACCGGCGTGCTTCAATATAACATTCAGTACGCCAATCAGGACGTCCCGACCTATCAGAAGATCGCCGTCTACAATTCCGCCAACGTATATTATGCGACGAACGTTTATAACGCCGCTCCAGTCTATTACACCAGCAACATCTACAACACCACGAACGTCTATTATTCGTCCAACGTTTACAACACCTCGCCGGTCACCTGGGCGACAAGCGGCGTTTGCGGAACGGGCGGCTGCTACATCAACGGTGTCCTGAAGCCCAAGGGCACGCACTACACCGCCGGACAGTTGGAGTACGCCATCGGGCAACAGCTGCTGCACGCCAAGGGTTCGGTGCAATACGCGCCGGGACAGCAGCTGCTGCACGCCGCGGGATCCTTGCAATATGCGCCTGGCCAGCAGGTGCTTCACGCCGCCGGCTCGCTGCAGTACGCCAAGGGGACCCATGTCCAGGGCTACAGGAACGGCCCGCTGATCAGCAACGCCCCCTCCGGCGTGCTTGAGACGACGTCGCTCTCCGTCCCGGTCAAGTTCAGCTTTCTCGACGCCTTGTCGGCGAAGATCACCAACGTACCCGCCACCCTGACCTTGTCCGCAACGTCCACCGATCCCGCCGACAAGATCCTCGGCCCGAACGCCTTCCTGAGCGTCCTCGCCCAGGGCGACTTCAACGGCTCCTTCTCGATCGTCGCCGACAAGCCGATCACCGTGGGGATCGGCAAGGGTCAGGTCATCGGGACGAACCTGCTTTCCGGGGTGTTCACCGACGGACTCCTGCAGGGCCAGACCGGCGGCTCGACGGCGTCGTTCCTCATCAACGGCGGCGCCGGGTCGCCCCCCGGAACGACCCTGGTCTACAGTTCGGACTTCCTGGATTTCCTCAACAACCGCGCCGAAGCGGGCTCCTTCGCGATGACCGGCCTGTCCACCGTGCTCAGCGCGCTTCGGCCCGAGATCAACGGCGCCGCCAGCCCCACGGCCAGCTCGCTCAACAGCTTCAAGGGCGACGCCGTCGGCAATTTCGCGTCCGACCCGGCGCCCCGGACGCTGGGCGTCCCTGAACCGGCGGCATGGACGGTGATTCTGGTCGGATTTGGCGCCGTCGGCGCGGCGATCCGGCGGCGGCGCGGCCCCGCAATCGCCTAAGGTTTGGACTCGCGCTCCGGCCGCCAGTCCGACTGCTGCGGCTTGAGGGCGAAGAAATCCGGCTCGTGCGTGAAGTGATAGGCCGCCGTGTCCAGCGCCTTCCGCACCGCGTCCAGGATCAGATAGTCGGGCCCGAACGGGCGGAAGCGATCCTGCATGCCGCGCACCCGCTCGCGCAGCGGGCGGAGTTCGTCGAACGCCCCCTTGGGGTCGGGAAGGCCGGTATAGCGAACGGGAACCATGGGAGACCTCCGGGGCGAAAGCGAGCCTGAAGCTTCTCGCAACGCCGCCGCCGGCGCAAGGGTTTGTTCTCTTTTTGTTCCGTTGCGGCCGCGACGATCCGCCCGCCCTTGCCCCTGGCCCCGCCCGCCGAAAAGGGCCACAAAACCCGAAACCGGCGAGCAACGCCGGACAGGGAGCCAAGGCATGAAAGTCGACCCCACCCGCACCTGGGCCGCCGTCGAGGCGGCCTATGAGGCCGAAACCAATCCGCGCCACAAGCTGCTGCTGAAAGAGGTGCGCGATCACATGAAGACCGAGGTCTGCGGCGAGCTCGAGCTGCTCATGGCCACCCTCACCGCCGAACCGCAATATCACATCTGGGGCCAGGGCCCGGACCGGGGACCCAAGGGCCGCGCCGCCGTGCGCGCCTTCTACGAGGGCCTGATCGCGGCCGGCGGCAATCTCTTCGAGTTCAACGTCGAGAAGGTGATCGTCGACGACAACGCCGTGGTCACCGAGGGCCGGCTGCGCAACACCCATCCGGGCGAACAGCTGCTGGCGGCGGGCGTCGCCACGGTCGGCGGCGCGCCGGTCGAGGCCGGCGCCCTCTATGTGTCGAACGCCCAGCTCCTCACCGTCTGGCCGGCCGATCCGGCCGGCAAACTGATCGGCGAGGACATCTATTTCGGCACGAACCCGTTCGACAACCTCGCGAAGCTGGGCCCCGGCGAGGCGCCGCAAAGGGTCTCGATCGACACCGTCTGAACGGCGGGGCCGGTGACGGGTAGACTCGTTCCGGCGGGCCGCGCCGCTGAGTCTTCCAGGCCCTACCGATCAATCACGATCACCGTCTTCAGCAGACCATCCTCCCCCGACTGCGGTCGGAGGTGTGTGGACCGCCGCCGTCCGCCTGTCTGTCTGCCCGCCGGCGCCTGACAAGGCCGGCCCTCACCCCTGACGGCATTTTTGTACAGTCAACACGGTCATAGTGATTGATGACGACGTGTGGTGAAAAATTTGTACGCGTATATTTTTGATACCGATCCTTATCAACTACAACAACAGTCTGTTTTCACCAAAATCTGCGAGATTTTTCTGTCTGGAATCGCCGATTTCGCACGACTTTGGCGAAATTTCCCGCGCAGAATCATTCATATACTCAAGGGATAGTCTTCGCCCCGCCAACGGGCGAGGGGGTTGGCTTGCGCCTGGGCGCCGCACGGGTGGCCCGCCGGCGAGCAGGTCGTCTGTCGCGCGGAGAGCCCCGGAGCGCCATGGACAACGCAATCGCCTCCCTGGCGGCCCCGAGCCCGAAGGTGTTCGGGATCGGCTTTCACAAGACGGGCACGACGTCGCTGGCCGACGCCCTTGCCGGTCTGGGATACAGGGTGACCGGTCCCGACGGTCTGGGAGACCCGGACATCGCCGCGAACGCCCTGCCGATGGCGTTGCGCATCGCCTGCCAGTTTGACGCCTTTCAGGACAACCCCTGGCCGGTTCTGTTCCGGGAAATGGACGCCGCCTTCCCCGGCAGCCGGTTCGTGCTGACGGTGCGGTCGCCGGAGGCCTGGATGGCCAGCGTGATCCGTCATTTCGGCGCATCGTCCACGCCGATGCGGCGATGGATCTACGGCGCGGGATCGCCCCTCGGCGCGGAGGCGACCTACCGGGCGCGGTACGACCGGCACAATCAGGAGGTCGTCGACTTTTTCGCGGGACGACCCCGGGACCTGCTGGTCCTGAGGATCACCGAGGGCGAAGGGTGGGAGCGCCTCTGTCCCTTCCTGGACCGCCAGCCTCCCGACCGGGCGTTCCCGCACAGCAACAGAGCGGCCTGAGGTCCGGGTCGATCAGTCCTCGGCCTTGGAGACGCGTCGGCGGGGCGATGGCAATTGGAGCGGCCGGGGGGGATCGAACCCCCAACATTCAGCTTGGAAGGCTGACGTTCTACCGCTGAACTACGGCCGCGCTGGAGAAATCATGCCGCAAGTTCAGCCGGCGCCAAAGCGCTGGTTTCGGTCGGCCGGGCGCGGGTCTATCCTGGCGCGACCATGATCGACACACCAGACTCAGGTACAGGCAGCGGACCCGCTCCGATCGATCCGGTGGACGGGTCCATCCGCACCCGCATCCTTGGCGAAATCAAGACCCGCATCCGCGCTATCGCGCGCGAGAGCGGGCTCGCCGGCAAGGCCAGCGTGGCCGACTTCTTGTCCTGGCGCGCCGAGGAGCGGAAGGCCGAGTCCGGGATCGCGGAGGATTGAACGCGGTCGTCTTCGACGCCTCCGTCGTCCTTGCCGCGATCCAGGACAGAGGCGGCGGCGATGCGGTCTTTGATCACATTGAAGACGCGGTGATCGGCGCCGTTAACGTCGCCTAGGTCTACGCCTACGCGGCCGTCGGTTCTGACGGCCGACCGCCCCTGGGCGGCGATGGCCGAAGCTCTCGGCCTGTCGATCACGCTGTTGCGCTAACATCCGAACCCGGCGCGGTTCCTGAGCACATCGCTGGGGCGACAGATCGGCAGACCGTCAACCCTGACACGACGTTTGGAGCGGCCGGGGGGAATCGAACCCCCGACATTCAGCTTGGGAAGCTGACGTTCTACCTCTGAACTACGGCCGCGCTGAGCGGGCAATTACGCGGTTTTGGTCCCGTTGCAAAGCGCCGCCGAGCCCGGAGAAGCCGGCGATCATCATCGCCCAGCTCGCCGGCTCCGGAACCGCCGTGCCGCCGAACGCCAGGTCGACCGGCGGGCCATATCCGCCCGTGGAGAGGACCTGTTCCACGGTCATGGTCAGCAGGGCGTAGCTGGCGTTGGGTGTCAGGCCCACCGACAGGGAGATGGCGGCCCCGGGACCGAAGAGACCCCAACCGGTCACTTAGACCGCTCTGTTTGCCAGATCGCCTCGACATTGTTGCCGTCAGGATCAATGACGAAGGCGGAGTAGCAGGCGGGCCTGCGGTAGCCAGGCGGCCCATTGTCGAGCCCCCCAGCCGCCAGAGCCGCGGCGTGGAAGGCGTCAACCTCTTCGGGCGACGCCGCGGCGAACCCCAGATGTATCCGCGATCGTCCGGCCTGCCCGCTCCATTCGGGTCCGCCCTCACCAAGCCACCAGAACACGGGCGAGCCCTCGCGCTTGAAGATCGCGGCATTGAGGTGCGGCTGTTCCTGGATCGCCACGATCCCAAGCGGCGCGAGGCAGGCGCGATAGAAGGGAAGGCTGACCGACGCCTTGCGGCAATAGAGGCCGATGTGGTCGAGCATGGACGTCCCCGGTCTCCGATGTCTGCTGAACAAAGGCCCTGCGGGGCAGCGGGTCAATGTCGGCGTTCTCAGCGGCGCCTCGACCCGTTGCGGACCCTCGATCATGATGGTCTGGTTTCTTGCATGAACAACCCCACCAAGCGCGGCGCTGTCTTGGCGCTGGCGGCCTGCGCCATCGTTGTCACCAGCGTCGCCGCCAGCCCCCGCGCTCGCCATGACGACTTCAAGGTCGTCCACGGCTGGCCGATCCTGCCGGAGGGCGAAGTCATGGGCCAGCCCGCCGGAGTCGGCGTCGATTCCCACGGCGATGTCTTCGTCTTTCATCGCGCGGGACGCAGCTGGAAGGAGCCCATGTCGCTCGACCCCATCAAGAAGGATGTGGTCTGGGTCTTCAAGGGCGATTCCGGCAAGGTCCTCCGCCGCTGGGGCGCGGGGCTCTTCGCCCTGCCGCACGGCCTCACCATTGATGACCACGACAACGTCTGGCTGACCGACGTCGCGCTCAACCAGGTCTTCAAGTTCAGCCCGGGCGGCAAACTGCTGATGAGCATCGGTGAGAGGGGCGTGGCCGGCGATGACGCCACACACTTCAACCGGCCCACGGGTGTCGCGGTGCGGAAAGACGGGTCGTTTCTGGTGAGCGACGGCTACCGGAACACGCGGATCGCGGTGTTTTCCGCCGATGGCCACTTCATGCGCCAATGGGGAACGCCAGGCGCAAAGCCCGGCCAGTTCAACCTGCCCCACGCCGTCATCATGGATGCAAAGGGCCGCGTTCTGGTGGCCGACCGTGAAAACGATCGCGTCGAGGTTTTCGATGCCTCAGGGCAGCTGCTCGAAATCTGGAAATCGCCGATGATCGGCCGCCCCTACGGGATTGCGCCCCTGAGCGGCGGCCGCTTCGTCATCGCCGACGGCGGTGAACAACCGGACGAGGGACCCAATCGCTCCGGCGGCGCGGTCGTCGATCAGCATGGCCGGGTCCTTGGCCGGTTCGGCCGGTTCGGAGTCTACGACGGTCAATTCTGGGGGGCCCACGCGGTGGCCACCGATCGCCATGATGGCGTCTATATCGTGGATGTTGACGGCCTGAGGGTTCAGAAGTTCACTCCCTAGCGCTCCACCGCACCTGAACGTCCTAAGGTCCTCTTACGTCCCCTGCGGCGGTTCGCAGGGTCGGCTTGCCGCCGCGAAGCCCCAACGGGCTGGGGTGCCGGCTTCCTGCTCGACACCGCGAGACCGTTCGCGACCCATGTCGAACTCCCGGAAGGTCGGGTTGTGGGCAGATCGTTTGACCTGGGGCGATGGCGCGAGGCGGATCGATGGCGCGCGTCGGCCCGATGTGACGCACGAGCCCCTTGACTTGGATATTGCAATTTGCGACTATCTCGTCGATGCCGACCTCCACCGCCCAACCCACGGAGACCTTGCCACCCCGCGTCGCCCAGGCCGAGGAGCGCATCGCCATGCTCCACGAACTGGCGGAGCTCGGCATGATGTTGACGCGGGCCACGGTTCGCCGCGCGGTGGAGGAGCTTGAAGCGCCGGAGACGTCCGCGCCAGAGGCTGAGAGCGAGCCCGCCAAACGCCCCGCCGCCCCGCGCCGCGACCCGGCCGAGACCTTCGCCACGCTGTCGCGCGCCGTCCGGCTCACGCTGACCCTCGCGTCGAAATTCGACGACGCCCTGACCGCACGGCTCGCGGGAGAGGTCGCAAAATGCGAAGAAAAGCGCGCCCGCGCCCGAGCGGACGCCGAGTCTGATCCCTACGCCGCCCTGAAGACCGGCCGGAAGGCCCGCGTCCGCGAACTGGTCAGAGATGTGGCCGACCGCGAAATTCCCGACCCCGAGGACCATGACATCCTCACCGACGCCCTCGAAGAGCGCCTGCTGTGCGACGAGGCCTACGACAATATTGAAGACCTGCCCCTGCGCGACATCGTCGAACATCTCTGCCGCGATCTGAAGCTGTCGCCCGACTGGCGCCGCTGGACCGGCGAGGGCTGGACGCCGAACCTGCCCTTCTACCGGCCGCGCTGCTCCCTGTTCACCGCGCCGAGCCGGGTTCCGGTCCTGCAGGACACGGATGACCCCACCCCGCGCGAATGATCCGCCCCCGTCAGCTCAGGTCCACGCCCTGAAATACTTCGCCAGCCGCAGCCCCTGTCGCTGATAGTGCGAGCCGCCGTCGCCGTAGAGGCGGGTGGGGCGGGCGGTCAGAGGTTCGAACACAAGGCGGGCCACGGTCTGGCCGTCCTCCAGCAGGAACGGCGTCTCGCGGCTGCGCACCTCCAGCACCCCGCGCGAGCCCTCCCCGCCCGCCTCGGCCACGCCGAAGCCCGGATCGAAGAACCCGGCGTAGTGGACGCGGAATTCGCCCACGGCCGGATCGATCGGGGTCATCTCGGCGGCCTGGTCGACGGGGATCTCGATCGCCGCCTTGGAGGCCAGGATGTAGAATTCGCCGGGATCGAGCAGCAGCTCGCCATGGCGCGGCTCCAACAGGTCCCAGAAATCCTTGGGATCGAGACTGTCCTCCAGGTCCATGTCGATGATCGGGGCGTGGCGGCGGGCGCGGAAGCCGGCGACGGCGCCGGTGAGGTCGACGCCGACGCTCGTCGTCGCCAGGGCGGGCGGATGACCGCGCTTCAGGCGCAGCTGGTTGAGCCGGGTGCCGGCGCGGGCCAGGACCGAGAAGGTCTGGGGGGCGATTTCCAGATAGAGGGGCCCGTGATAGCCCTCGGCCACGTCGTCGAAGGCCGGCTGGCCGTCGGTGAGCAGGCGCACGAACAGGTCGACCCGGCCGGTGGAGCTCTTGGGGTTGGCGCGGCCGCCGACACCGGGCGGCAGGGCGAGGTGTTCGGCGATCTCGGCGATATAGACGCAGCCGCGTTCGAACACCGCCCCCTGGGTCAGGTCCAGCTCGTGCAGGGCCACATCCTCGATGCGGCTCAACACCGTCCGGCCCGGCCGGGGCAGGAACGAGGCCCGCACCCGCCACGCCCGGCGGCCCAGGCGCAGATCGACGCTGGCCGGCTGCACCTGATCGGCGGAGACGCCCTGCAACGCGTCGATCGACCGGTCGGCGATCAGAGCGCCTAAGGTCTGGCAGGGAAGGATTCCGGCGGGCTCGGTCATGGGGCGGCGACAGTCGGGGATGCGGGCGCTTAAGGCAAGACGCCAACGCGACCTTGCGGCCCCTTGACCCGGCCCCGGTCGGCGCCTCTATTGCCGCCCCTTTTTGGAGCCCCGCATGGCCGAAGATCCGAACGACTGGGAAACCGCCACGCGGCTGATCCGCGGCGGTCTCGACCGGTCCCCGCATGGCGAGACGGCCGAGCCGATCTACCTGACACAGAGCTTCGTCTACGACAGCCCGGAGAGCGCCGACGCGCGTTTCGCGGGCACGGAGCCCGGCTTCATCTATGCCCGCTACGGCAATCCTACCGTGAAGATGTTCGAGGATCGCCTGGCCCTGCTGGAGGGCGCGGAAGCCTGCCGCGCCGCGGCCTCGGGCATGGCGGCGGTGCAGCTGGCGATCAGCGGCCTGGTGCGCGCCGGCGACCACATCGTCTCGGGCAAGGCCCTGTTCGGCTCCTGCCGCTGGATCCTCAACAACTGGGCGCCGCGGTTCGGGGTGGAGACCACCCTGGTGCACGCCCCCGACATCGCCGCCTGGAAGGCCGCGGTGCGCCCCAACACCAAGCTGTTCTTCCTGGAGACCCCGGCCAATCCGCTGCTGGAGGTGTGCGACATCGCCGCCATCTGCGCGATCGCCCGCGAGATCGGCGCCAAGGTGGTGGTGGACAATGTCTTCGCCACCCCGATCTTCCAGTCGCCGCTGAAGCTGGGCGCGGACCTGGTGGTCTATTCCGCCACCAAGCATATCGACGGCCAGGGCCGGGTGCTGGGCGGGGCCCTGCTCGGCGACCTCGCGGTGATCGAGGAGAACTTCAAGGACCTGATCCGCCACACCGGCCCGTCGCTCTCGCCGTTCAACGCCTGGGTGTTGTTCAAGGGACTGGAGACCCTCGATCTGAGGGTCCGCCGCCAGACCGAGACGGCCGGCGTGCTGGCCGATCTGATCGGCGATCATGCCAAGGTCGGCGCCGTGCGCTATCCAGGCCGCGCCGACCATCCCCAGGCCGAGATCATCGCCCGGCAGATGAGCGGGGCCGGCACGGTGGTGGCCTTCGACCTCGGCTCGCGCGACGCGGCCTTCCGCTTCCTCAATGCCCTGGAGCTGGTCGACATCTCCAACAACCTCGGCGACGCCAAGTCCATGGCCACCCATCCCAACACCACCACCCATCGGTCCATGACCGAGGAACAACGGCTGGAGATCGGCCTGACCGAGGGCTGGGTGCGGCTGTCGGTGGGTCTGGAAGGGCCCAAGGACCTGGCGCGCGATCTCAGCCGCGCCCTGGACGCCGCATGAGTTCGCCCGACGCCTCGTCGGCCTATGCCGCCGTCACCCGCGGCCTGAGGGTCGAGGTGACGCCCCGCTATCTGCCCGACCAGTCGGATCCGGCCCGGCCGCGGCACGTGTGGTCCTATACCGTGCGGATCGAGAACCAGGGCGCCGAGACAGTGCAGCTGGTCTCCCGGCACTGGATCATCACCGACGCCTACAATCATGTCGAAGAGGTCAAGGGTCCCGGTGTGGTGGGCGAACAGCCGGTGCTGAAGCCCGGCGACGCCTTCGAATACACCTCCGGCTGCCCGCTCGCCGCGCCGTCCGGGTCCATGCGCGGGACCTATCAGATGGTCACCGGCGACGGCGACGCCTTCACCGCCGAAATCCCCGCCTTCTCCCTGCACCAGCCCGGGGCGACCCGGCGGCTGAACTAGGGGAAGGGGGGCGGCTCAGACCGCGCTGCGCTGTCCGCAGAACCGGCCGAAGGCGGCGATGACCAGATAGCAGAGCGCGGGCACGATCAGGGCGAGCCGCAGGCCGCCCATGTCGGCCACTTGTCCGGTGAGCGGTGGGATGATCGCCCCGCCGACGATGGCCACGCAGATGATCCCCGAGCCGTCCGCCGCGCGCGGCCCCAGGCCCGCGCTGGCCAGGGAGAAGATGGTCGGGAACATGATCGAATTGCACAGGCCGATGGCGATGATGGCGTAGCCTGAGACGACGCCCTGGCTGAGGCCGGAGACGAGCAGCAGGCTCGCCGCGCCCAGGGCCACGCCGATCAGCACGCGGTTGGGCGCAAAGCGCTGCATGGCCGCCGAGCCGATGAAACGCCCGACCATGGCGCCGCCCCAGTAGAAGGCGGTGAGCTTGCCGGCGGCCACGGCGGCCAGGCCGAGGGTCGAGGCCTGCATCAGATAGTTGGTCAGATTGCTGCCGATGGCGACTTCGGCGCCGACATAGAGAAAGATACAGGCCGCCCCGAAGGCGAAACGGGGCTGCTTGAGCAGTCCGAACCCGCTCAGCAGGCCCTGCTCCGGCGGCGCGTCCTCCTTGAAGCTGTTGCGCCCGAGCCAGACGAAGCCGGCGATGGCCGCCAGGGTCAGGGCCAGCCCGAAATAGGCCGAGACCACCACCTGGGTCTCGTGGGTGCGGAAGGCCGTGAGGGCCGCGCCGGTAAGGCTGCTCACATCCACCTTCTGCAGCGATCCGAGGATCAGCTGCGCCCCGACGAAGGGAAAGATCGTAGTGCCCAGGGCGTTGAAGGCCTGGGCGAACGTCAGACGGCTGGGCGCCGAGTCCTGCGGGCCGAGCATGGAGATCAGGGGGTTGGTCACCACCTGCACCACCGTCACCCCCGCCGCCAGGACGAACAGGGCGGCCAGGAACATCCAGAACGTCGCCGCCGCCGAGGCCGGAGCGAACAGCAGGCAACCGGCGGTCATCACCAGCAGGCCGACGCTGGCGCTGCGCAGGAATCCGATCCGTTTCACCAGGGCCGCGGCCGGCAGGGAGATCAGCAGATAGGCGCCAAAAAAGGCGAACTGGACCAGGTTGGCCTGAAAAAAATTCAGGTGGAACAGACCCTTGAGCTTGGGCACCAGGACGTCGTTGAGGCTGGTCACCCCGCCGAACAGGAAAAAGAGCAGATAGATCGACCAGCGCAGCGCGCCGCTGTCGCGGCCGCGATCATCAGCTGACATCCGTGGTCGCCTCCCTGAGAACCCTCGCCGGCGGGTCTAGCAAACAAACCGCGCCGACGCACCGCGCTTCCCTCCCGCCGTCCGAGGCCTATAGCGGGTGTGTGACCAAGGACTCGAAACCGCCGAACCCGTTGATCGCCGGCATGGAGCTGGGGGGGACCAAGAGCGTCGCCCTGATCGCGCGGGGCCGCCGCATCCTGAAATCCGCCCGCATCCCGACCGGCCGGCCGGCGGAGACCCTGACGGCGCTCGGCGATCTCATCGCCGGCTGGACCGCGCGCGCCGGTCCGATCGCGGCGCTCGGCGTCGGCAGCTTCGGCCCCCTCGGCCTGGATCCCACCCGCGCCGACTATGGCCGCATCACCTCGACGCCCAAGCCCGGCTGGTCCAACACCGATGTTCTGGGCGCCTTGCGGGCCCGCTTTGACATCCCGACCGGTTTCGACACCGACGTGGCCGGCGCCGCCCTGGCCGAAAGCCTCTGGGGCGCGGCCATCGGGGCCGGAACGGTCGTCTATCTCACCGTCGGAACGGGCGTGGGGGGCGGCGTGCTGGTCGGCGGCCGGCCGGTGCACGGTCTCGTCCATCCGGAGATGGGTCATGTGCGCATCCGGCGGGCGCCGGGCGATGATTTTGCGGGCGTCTGTCCGTTTCACGGCGACTGCCTTGAGGGGCTGGCGTCGGGGCCCGCCATCGCGGCCCGCGCCGGGGCGCCGGCCGAGACCCTGGCTGAGGACCATCCCATTTGGGATCTCGTCGCCGACGAGCTGGCGGAGCTGACAACAACATTGATTCTCACGCTTTCGCCCGAACGCCTCCTGCTCGGCGGCGGCGTGGCCGGCGGAAAGCCATTCCTGATGGCGAAAATCCGCGCGGCGACCGCGGTCCGCCTGGGCGGCTATGTGGCCGGCCTGTCGCCCGCCCGGCTGGCGCGCATCATTCGGGCGCCCGGCCTCGGCGACCGCGCCGGCCCCCTGGGCGCCGTTGCCTTGGGCCTGAGGGCCATGCAAGACTTTCCGCAGCGCAGCAAATAGCCGCGCCGCCTGCCGTGATCGTGAGCCTCGCAAGATGAAGAGCCTGCTGCTGTTCGGCGCCACGGGCGATCTCGCCCGCCGCATGCTGATGCCCTCGCTCTATGGCCTTGACAGCGACGGCCTGCTGCCGGACGACCTGCGCATCGTCGGCACGGCCCGCAGCCTGCTGAGCGAAGACGCCTTCAAGGCCATGATCGAAACGGCGCTGGGCGAGTTTGTCGAGAAGGACAGGCAACGCCCCGAGTGGATCGCCAAGTTCATCGCCCGCCTCCGCTATGTGCCGCTCGATGTTTCCGACCCGACGCAGTATCAGGCGCTGCACGACGCGCTGAGCCGCGAGGACGGAGGCCACGGCCCGGCGGACGGGCTGCGGATCTTCCTGTCCACCGCGCCGTCCCTGTTCGGACCCACCATCGCGGGCCTGAAGAGCGCCGGTCTCTGCGGCGATCAGACCCGCCTGGCGCTTGAAAAGCCGCTCGGCCACGACCTCGCCTCCAGCGCGGCGATCAACGACGCCGTCGCCGCCGTGTTTCCCGAGAGCCGCACCTTCCGGATCGATCACTATCTGGGCAAGGAAACCGTCCAGAACCTGCTCGCCCTGCGCTTCGGCAACGCCCTGTTCGAGCCCCTGTGGAACGCCCAGGGCATCAATCACATCCAGATCACCGTGGCCGAGACCGTGGGGCTGGAGGGGCGTCTCGGCTTCTATGACGACGCCGGCGCCATCCGCGACATGGTGCAGAATCACATGCTTCAGCTGTTGGCCCTCACGGCCATGGAGCCCCCGGCGCGGTTCGACGCCACCAGCGTGCGCGACGAGAAGGTCAAGGTCCTGCGCTCCCTGCGCCCGATCGACGGGGCGTCGGCGGCGACCCACAGCGTCATCGGCCAGTACGGCGCCGGCGCCGTGGCCGGCCAGCCGGTGAAGGCCTATGACGAGGAACTCGGCCGGGCCTCGACCACCGAGACCTTCGTGGCGCTCAAGGCCCACGTGGACAACTGGCGCTGGCAGGGCGTTCCCTTCTACCTGCGGACCGGTAAGCGCCTGCCCACGCGCAGCACCGAGATCTTCATCCAGTTCAAGGCCGTGCCGCACTCGATCTTCGCCGGCGCGGGCGCGGCCTTGCAGCCGAACAAGCTGATCATCCGCCTGCAGCCGGATGAGGGGATTACGCTGCGAGTGATGCTCAAGGAGCCTGGCCTGGATCGCGCCGGCATGCGTCTGCGCGAGACGCCGCTGGACATCTCCATGCCCAACGCCTTCGCCGATTCGCGGCGGCGGATCGCCTATGAGCGCCTGCTTCTGGATCTGCTCGACGGCGAGCCGACCCTGTTCGTGCGCCGCGACGAGGTCGAGGCCCAATGGTCCTGGATCGACGCCATCCGCGCGGGCTGGAAGGCCAACGGCATGACGCCGAAGTCCTATCCCGCCGGCACCTGGGGCCCCTCGGCGGCGATCGCTCTGACCGAGCGCGACGGAGTGACCTGGCATGACTGAGACGCCGCTTCATCCGACCCTGGCCGCGGTCACGGCGCGAATCGTCAGCCGCAGCGCGGCCACCCGGCACGCCTATCTCGATCTGATCGCGCGGGAACGCGACAAGGGCGTGGACCGGCCGATGCTCAGCTGCGGCAACCTGGCCCACGGCTTCGCGGCCTCGGGCGAGGACAAGGCGGCGATCCGCGGCGGAAAGGCCATGAACATCGGCATCGTCACCGCCTACAACGACATGCTCTCGGCCCATCAACCCTATGCGCGCTATCCCGAGGCCATCAAGCTCTACGCCCGCGAGATCGGGGCCACGGCCCAGGTGGCCGGCGGGGTGCCGGCCATGTGCGACGGAGTCACCCAGGGCCAGCTCGGCATGGAGCTGTCGCTGTTCAGCCGCGACACCATCGCCCTGTCGACCGCGGTGGGCTTGAGCCACGGGATGTTCGAGGGCGCCCTGCTGCTGGGCATCTGCGACAAGATCGTGCCGGGCCTCCTGATGGGCGCCCTGCGCTTCGGCCACCTGCCGATGATCATGGTCCCCGCCGGCCCCATGCCGTCCGGCCTGCCCAACAAGGAAAAGCAGCGCGTCCGCGCCCTCTACGCCGAGGGCAAGGCCACCCGCGAGCACCTGCTGGAAGCCGAAGCGGCCAGCTATCACAGCCCGGGCACCTGCACCTTCTACGGCACGGCCAACTCCAATCAGATGCTGATGGAGGTCATGGGCCTGCACATGCCGGGGGCCGCCTTCGTGCCGCCCGCCGACCGTCTGCGCGCGGCCCTGACCCGCGCCGCGGTGCGCCGCCTGACCGAGATCGGCTGGGACGGGAACGACTATCGACCCCTGGGCCGCTGCATCGACGAGAAGGCTATCGTCAACGCCGCCGTCGGCCTGATGGCCACGGGCGGCTCCACCAACCACGCCATCCACCTGCCGGCCATCGCCCGGGCCGCCGGGATCGTCATCGACTGGAGCGACCTTGACGCCCTGTCCGCCGTTACACCCCTGCTGGCGCGCGTCTATCCCAATGGCGCGGGCGACGTGAACGAATTCGAGGCGGCCGGCGGGGTCGGTTTCGTCATTCGCGAACTGCTCGGCGCCGGGCTGCTGCACGACGATCTGCTGACCGTCGCGGGCGCGGACCTCTCCGCCTACGCCGCCACACCCCGCCTCACCGACGACAAACTCGACTGGGCGCCCTCCCCCGTCGAGAGCCGCGACGACACCATCCTGCGCCCTGCCGCCGCGCCCTTCGCCGCCGACGGCGGCATGCGCCTGCTGACCGGCAATCTCGGCCGGGCGATCATCAAGACCAGCGCCGTGGCCGAGGACTATCTGACCATCGAGGCGCCCGTCCGAATCTTCACCGACCAGGAGTCGGTCCAGGCCGCCTTCAAGGCCGGCGAGCTGGACCGTGATGTCATCGTCGTCGTCCGCTTCCAGGGCCCCCGCGCCAACGGCATGCCGGAACTTCACAAGCTCACCCCTGCCCTCGGCGTGCTTCTCGACCGCGGCCACAAGGTCGCCCTGGTCACCGACGGGCGGATGAGCGGGGCCAGCGGCAAGGTGCCCGCCGCCATTCACCTGTCGCCGGAAAGCCTGAACAACGGGCCGATCGGCAAGCTGCGTGACGGCGATGTCGTGCGCCTGTGCGCCCGCACCGGCGAGCTGACGGCCGTGGTGGACCCCGCCGACTGGGCCGCGCGCGCGCCGGCTTCCGCGCCGACGCTGAGCGCCGGAACCGGCCGCGAACTCTTCGCCTTCATGCGCGCCGGCGCCGACAACGCCGAGCACGGCGCCTCCGCCATGCTCGCCGCCGCGGGACTCTAGGTCATGACCACGATCGACGCCCTGATGCGCCTCTCACCGGTGATCCCGGTGCTGGTGATCGACGATCCCGCCAAGGCCCAACCCCTGGCTCGGGCTCTGGTCGCCCGGGGCCATCCCGTTCTGGAGGTCACCCTGCGCACGGCGGCGGCGCTGGAGGTTATCGCCGAGATGGCCAAGGTCGACGGCGCCATCGTCGGGGCGGGAACGGTGCTCAACCCCAGGGACCTGGACGCCAGCCTGAAAGCCGGCGCCCGGTTCATCGTCAGTCCCGGCCTGACCGAGCCCCTGGCCCGCGCCGCCATCGCCAGCGGCGTTCCGTTCCTGCCCGGCGTCGCCAACGCCGGCGACATCATGCGCGGTCTGGACCTGGGCCTCGACCGGTTCAAATTCTTCCCCGCCGTGGCGGCGGGCGGCATTCCGGCTCTGAAGGCCCTGGCCGCGCCCTTCGCGCAATGCCGGTTCTGCCCGACCGGCGGGCTGACGGAGGCCACGGCGCCGGACTGGCTGGCGCTCGACACCGTGCTCTGCGTCGGGGGTAGCTGGGTGGCGGCCGACCTGTAGTTTACCGGGCGTTGCCTTCCGGCGTCGAAGGGCGCGACAAGGAACCTTGGAGAGCCGCGCGCGACGAGTCGCCGCCGCCGGCCGAACCCTGGAGCCCTAACCGACTTGAACGCCATCCTCACGCTCGCCGACGCCTACCATTTCGCCGCCGCCAAACATGTGGGTCAGCGGCGCAAGGGCGAGGCCGAGGAGCCCTATGTCAATCACCTGACCGAGGTGGCGGACCTGGTGGCCCAGGCGACCCGTGGCGAGGATGTTGAGGCCATCGTGGCGGCGATCCTGCACGACACCGTCGAGGACACCGAGACCAGTTTCGAGGAGATCGCGGACCGCTTCGGCCAGCGCGTGGCGGATCTCGTGGCCGAGGTCACCGATGACTGGTCCCTGCCCAAGGCCGAGCGCAAGCGCCTGCAGATCGAACACGCCGCCCACGCCTCGGCGGCCGCCAAGGTGATCAAGCTGGCCGACAAGACCTCCAACCTGCGCGCCATGGCCGTCAGCCCGCCCAAGGGCTGGCCGGCCGCCCGCCGGGCCGAATATCTCGACTGGTCGCAAAGGGTCGTGGCCGGCTGCCGCGGCGCCAACCGCTGGCTGGAAAGCCAGTTCGATCAGGCCGCCGAGGTTCTCGCCGAACGCGAAGGCCTGACGGTTTAGTCCACCGCGCCGGGGGCCAGGGCGTAGACGCGCGAGCAGTACTCGCAGGTGACGTGGATGGCGCCGTCGGGCTCGACCATCTCGGCGCGTTCCTCGGCCGGGAACGAGCGCAGCATGCCGATGATCTTGTCCTCGGAGCAGCGGCAGAAGCCGGTGAGGGCCTTGGCCGGGAACATGCGCACGCCGTTCTCATGGAACAGCCGCCACAGCAGGGTCTCGCTCGACACCAGCGGATCGAGAAGTTCGTCCTCGCCCACGGTCGCGATGAACGCCTGCGCCGTCTCCCAGGCGTCCTCGGTGGAGCCCCGCGCCTGATCTTCGGCGATGTTCTGGATCAGGAGGCCGCCGGCGCGCCATTTCGGCCCGTCGCCCGTATCGAGCTGGCCCACGGCCAGGCGCACGCGTGTGGGCGTCTGTTCCGACTGGACGAAATAGGCCTCGGCGCACAGCGCCAGGGTCTCGCCCTCAATGGGCGTGACGCCCTGATAGCGATCCATGTCGGGGCCTTGATCCACCGTCATGATGAACACGCCGTTGCCGAGCAGGGTGCCGGCGCCCGGCAGGGCGAAACCGCCGCTCGCCTCCGCCACCCGCTCCGGGTTGAAGCGGCAGTAGCCGCGCAGCCCGCCGGAGGTGTCGTAGTCGGCCACCACATAGGCGACGGGGCCGTCGCCCTGAGCCTGCACGATCAGCCGGCCTTCGAACTTCAGGCTGGCGCCCACCAGCGCGGCCAGGGCGCAGGCCTCGCCCAGCAGGTTGGCCACGGCGGGCGGATAGGCGTGGCGGGTCAGGACCTCGTCCACGGCGGGGCCAAGGCGAACGATCCGGCCGCGCACGGGCTGGGAGTCGATCTGGAACGGGGCGACGATGTCGTCGGTCAGGGTCTGGGTCACCGGGGCCATATAGGGACGGACGCGGTTCGCGACTAGGTCGGGCCGTCCAGCCGCGTGAGCCGCAGGATCACCGCCCGCTCGGCCCGCAGCGGCGGCATGGGCCAGCCGATCGCCCCGAGGCGGGCGCCGCTGGCGATCTGGCCCTCGGCGTCGGCATCGCGGTCGACCCGGCGCACGCGGTAGCGCGCCTCGGCCGCCAGCATCGGCAGGCGCAGGGGCGCGGCGTGGCCGAAGCTTGCCGGATCGGCGCGATAGGCGAGAACCACCAGCTCCGTTTCGGCCGCGTCGGCGTGCGCCTGCCAGACCATGCCGTCCTCGCCGTCGCCCAGCCAGACCCGCCCGCCGTGCAGAATTCCGCGCAGGTCCTTGTAGAGCCGCACCTTGTCGGCGAGGCGCGCCAGATCGGCGGTGTCGAGCTTTCTCAGGTCGAGTTCCACGCCGAAATGCCCGGGCAGGGCCACGGCGGCGCGGAACGCCATGGACTGACCCCGGCCGGTGGTGTGGGCCGGGTCGGCGCCCACATGCGCGCCCATGATTTCCGGAGGGAAGAACTGCAGGAAGCCGCGCTGGATGCCCAGGCGCGAGACCGCATCGATGTTGTCGCTGGTCCAGAACCGGTGGGTGTGGCGCAGCACCCCCATGTCGATGCGCCCGCCGCCGCCGGCGCAGGCCTCGATCTCGACCTCAGGATGGGCGGCGCGCAGCCGGGCCATCAGGCCGTAGGCCGCCAGGATCTGGTTGTGATAGGCGGCCCGGCCGCCGGCCCCGCCCGCCGTGGCCAGATCGCGGTTGTGGTCCCACTTCAGATAGCCGATCGGGTGCCCGCGCAGCAGCGTATCGATGGCGCCGAACAGATAGTCGACCACCTCCGGCCGGGTCAGATCCAGCACCAGCTGGTTGCGCGCGGTCAGCCGCGGGCGGCCGGCCAGCTCCAGGGCCCAGTCGGGATGGGCGCGCAGCAGGTCGCTGTCGGGATTGACCATCTCCGGCTCGACCCACAGGCCGAACTCCAAGCCCAGACCCGTCACGTAATCGATCAGATCGCCGAGACCCTCCGGATACTTGGCCGGATCCGGCGTCCAGTCACCCAGGCTCGTGGTGTCGTTGTTCCGGCCGCGGAACCAGCCGTCGTCGAGCACGAAGCGCTCCATGCCGATGCCCGCGGCCAGGGAGGCGAGTTGCCTGAGCTCCGCCTGGTCGTGACGGAAATAGAAACCCTCCCAGGTGTTCAGCGACGCAGGCCGTGGCCGCATCGTCCCGCCGGGCCATGCGATCCGCCGTCGCGCCGCCACATGGAATCCCTGCGCCACGCCGTTGAGTCCCCCGGCCGAACAGACAGCGATCATCTCAGGCGAAGCGAGCCGCTCGCCGGGGCCGAGACGGACCTCGCCCGGCGCCAGCCATTCGCCCATCTGCCACTGAAAACGGCCGTCATCGAAGCTGTCGATCAGCTGAGCGTGATTGCCGGACCAGGCCAGATGCACGCCATATGTCAGGCCCGTGTCATGAGTTGTTCCGGGCGTTGTGACCACGGCGCCGGGAAAGCATCCGTGCGAGGTCAGACCCCGGCGGTTCTCCCGCCGCCAGCCGCTGCGGCTGAGCGCGTCCTCGACCGGACGGAACTCATCCATGTGCCGCCCGACAAACGAGCGCACGTTAGCTGACCGCTCCGGCAGGGGCAGGACGCCGGCCGCCAGCCACTGCACCTCAAGGACGCCGTCGCCTGTGTTAGTCAGGACCGTGGAGATCGTCAGCGTGTCGTCTTCGGCGGACATCGCCAGCGACACCTCGATCGTCAACGCCGCGACGTCGTCGAACAGGCGAACCACCGCCGCCCGCCCGGGTTCGCGCCAGTCGATCTCGCAACGCTGGAAGGCCTGATGAAAATCGCGGCCGTCGCGGTGCGCCAGCAGGGCGCTCTGATTGAACCAGCCGCCGCCGAACGTGGGGAACAGGCTGAAGGGCTGATCGGTGTCCGGCGAGGACGACGGCGTCGGCCGCTGCGACGCCAGGGGCGGCCAGGGCGCGCCGTCGGCGTGAAGGGCCGGGCCCCAGTAGCGCCAGAGCGGCGCGCCACCCGCCACACATTCCAGAACCAGGCTCGTTCGCGCGCCATGGAGTACGATGATGTCCGCAACTGCGCCCGGCGATGCGTTCACGACCTGACCTCTTGGTTTGCGGAGTCGCGGACACGCGTCCGGCGGACCGCCCGACCTAAGCGCAGTCCGGCCGGCGGTCAAAGCCGGTTCGGGGGGTCAGATCTCCTCGGCCCGCAGATCGATGGCCGCAATCACGTCCTCCACCACGGTGGGCGTGGCCATGTCGGCGGATTCCACGTCGATACGGTCGCTGAGATCCGGCGCGTCACGGCGCATTTCCTCCAGCAGGGCGATGATCTTCGCGCCCTTCTTGTCGGCCAGGACCGCCAGTTCCAGGATCAGCTGGCCGCGCCGTTCGGCCAGCAGGTCTTCCCGGCGCTGGGTGACCAGAACCAGGATCGCCACGAGCAGGGCGCCGCAGGTGGCGGCGAGTTCGAGCCAGGCGAAGGAGTCGCGTCCGTCCGGTCCCGCGATCAGGATCAGACCGGCCCACAGACCCAGGCCGGCCGCGACGATGACGAGCGCCAGAGGACGGCCGATCAGGGCGGTGACCCGATCGACCCAGCGCTGCAGGCGCGAGGCGCCGCGGTAGTGGTCCAGATGAAAGGCGGACAGGGGATCGGCGACGTCCGAAGACGTCGAGACCTCGGGCTTGGGCGCCATGGCCCCTCCGATCAGACGATGTGAGGAGCGCCGCCGTCACGATCGGCCGCGGTCGCCCGCATCTGAACGGAACCAGGGGCGGTTCGTTCCGCCGCCCTCGTTGCCGATATCAGATGGCGCCAAAGCACCAGGCGAGGATCGACTTCTGGGCGTGGATCCGGTTCTCGGCCGCGTCCCAGACCAGCGACTGCGGACCGTCGAGAACCTCGTCGGTCACTTCCTCGCCCCGGTGAGCCGGCAGGCAATGCAGAAACACCGCATCCGGCGCGGCGCCAGCCATCAGGTCTTCATTGACCTGATAGGGGCCCAGGGTCTCCAGGCGCTCATCATAGTCGGTGTCGCCCATGGAGACCCAGGTGTCGGCCACCACGCAGTCGGCGCCCTCGACCGCCTTGCGCGGGTTGTCGGTGAGCATGACCTTGCCGCCGGCTTCCACGGCGCGGGCCAGATCGAGGTGCAGGGGGCTGTACTCGGCCGGGCTGGCGATGTTCAGGTTGAACCCGAGCTTGCCCGCCGCGTGCAGATAGCTGGCGCAGACATTGTTGCCGTCGCCCACCCAGGCGATGGTCTTGCCCGCCACCGGACCGCGAGCCGCCTCGAACGCCATCAGGTCGGCGAGGATCTGGCAGGGGTGGCTCCTGGGCGTGAGGCCATTGATCACCGGCACCGTGGCGACGCGGGCCAGGGCCTCGACGGTCTCGTGACGTTCGGCCCGCAGCATGATGGCGTCGACCATCCGCGAGAGCACCCGGGCGGTGTCCTCGATCGTCTCGCCCCGTCCCAGCTGCATGTCGGCGCTGGTGGAGATGATGCTCGCCCCGCCCAGTTGCCGGATCGCGGCGTCGAAGGAGAAGCGGGTGCGCGTGGAGTTGCGCTCGAAGATCATCGCCAGGGTCCGACCGGCCGCCGGAGCGTCGGCGTCGACCCGGCCCTGGGTCCAGCCCGCCCGCGCGGCCTTGCGGCGGTGCGCGTCGTCGAGGATGGCGCGCAGGTCGGCGGAGCTCAGGGCCCAGAGGTCGACGAAGTGGCGAAGTTCGCTCACGCCGCCGCCGCCCGCCGCACCGCCTCGCAGGTGCGGTCCAGCTTCTCGATCGCTTCCCGCGCTTCCTCGGCCGTGATCAGCAGCGAGGGGAGCAGGCGCACGCAGTTGTCGCCGCCGCCGGCGATCAGCAGATGCTCATCGCGGGCCAGGGCCATGAAGGTGCGGTTGTTTGGGATCAGCTTCACGCCGATCAGCAGGCCCTTGCCACGGACGTCGACGATGACATCGGGGTAACGCTCCTTGAGGCCATGCAGCTGCTGGGTGAAATAGCCGGCGATCTCACGGACATGGGCCAGAGTTTCGGGCCGGCTGAGTTCGTCGAAGGCAGCGAGGCCGACGGCCATGGCCAGCGGATTGCCGCCATAGGTGGACCCGTGCGAACCGACGGTCATGCCCTTGGCCGCCTTGGCCGTGGCCAGGCACGCGCCCACCGGGAAGCCGTTACCCAGCGCCTTGGCCACGCACATGATGTCGGGCGCGGCGTTCTCGGCCCACTCATAGGCGAAGAGCTTGCCGGACCGGCCGAGACCGCACTGGATCTCGTCATAGATGATCAGCACGCCGTGAGCGTCGCACCATTCGCGCAGCTGGGTCAGGCAGGTCTCGGGCACCGCCCTGGCGCCGCCCTCGCCCTGTACGGGCTCGATGATCACCGCGGCGGTCGTGGGCTTCTCGATCGCCGCCTTGAGGGCGTCCATGTCGCCAAAGGGCAGGCTGACATAGCCCGGCAGGGCGGGGCCGAAGCCTTCGACGTAGGACGGGTTGCCCGCGGCGTAGACCGCCGCGTAGCTGCGACCGTGGAAGGCGCCGTCGAATCCGATGATGTCGATCCGCTCGGGCTGGCCATTGGCCCAATGGAATTTGCGGGCCGTCTTGAGCGCGCACTCCACGGACTCTGTTCCGGAGTTGGTGAAGAACACCACATCGGCGAAGGTCTCTTCACAGAGCCGCGCGGCGAGGGCTTCCTGTCCCGGGATGCGGAAGATGTTGGAGACGTGCCAGAGCTTCTCGGCCTGATCCTTCAGCGCCTGGACGATCTTGGGATTGGCATGACCCAGCCCGGTCGTGGCGATGCCGGCCAGGCAATCGAGATAGACATCGCCCTCTTCGGTGTAGAGGCGCGCGCCAAGTCCTCGCTCGAACGCCAGAGGCGCGCGGTTGTAGACCGCGAGAATATGGTCGTCGGGAACGGTGGGCGTGGTTTCGAGCGACATGGTCGCGCCTCCCCAAAAAAGACGAGCGCCCCGGGCGTGAACGCGCGGGGAGCGGGAAGCGCGGCGTTCTCGCGCCCGAAGCCCCGCTTGTCAACATTCGTCCCGTGAAGACTTGGTGACGCCGGCGCGGAGCGCGGGTCAGGTCTTGAGGCGATACCCCGTGGCGAACATCCACAAGCAGACAAACGCCAGGGCGACGCACAGAACCGCTGTGGAAACCACGCCGATCAGCAGCGACCCGTCGGCATGGCCGATGAAGCCGTAGCGGAATCCGGAGATCAGATAGAAGAACGGGTTGTAGTGCGAGGCCGTGCGGAACGGCTCGGGCAGGCGCGCCACCACATAGAAGGTGCCGGACAGGAAGGTCATGGGCATGATCACGAAATTGCCCACGGCGGCGATGTGATCGAACTTCACCGACCAGATGGCGGCCATGAGGCCCAGCATGCCCATGATCAGCGAGGCGCCGAGGCCGAAATAGATGATGGCCCACAGGTGAGCGATCGAGAGGTGGGCGAACGGCAGCACCGCAAGGCCCGCGACCGCGCCCACGGCCACGCCGCGCGTCGCCGCGCCCAGGGCGAAGCCGGCCACCTGTTCGAACGGCGACAGCGGCGGGGTGATGAAATCGCCGATCAGGCCGTTCATCTTGGCCTGCAGCAGGCTCGAGGACGAGTTGGAGAAGGCGTTGCTGAGGATCTGCATCATGATCAGGCCCGGCGCGACGAAGGTGGCGAACGGCACGCCCTCCATCGGCGGCGCCGCGCCTTTCACGGCCACCACGAACACCAGCATATAGAGCAGCGCCGTGACCACCGGCGCCATCAGGGTCTGGGTGCCGACCTTCCAGAACCGTCTCACCTCGCGGACATAGAGGGTGCGAAGTCCCTCCCAGTTGGCCCCGTGATATTCCCGGGGCATGGGGGGCGAGATCAGGGTGTCGGGCACATCCTTCATCCCTGTCCTTTGCGCCAGGGGCGGCGGCGGCGCAAGCCACCGGAGGCGACCACAAGATGTTGATCCCTGTGGATGGATCAAATGGCGCCTATTGTGTCCCCCGGCAGGAAGTTTACGATATCTAGTGGCTGCTCGACCGTCAGTGAACGGGCGAACACCACATCTAGTGGCCTTCGCCGACCGGCGTAGGCGGCGATGTCGGCAACGGAAGCGGAGGGTTCCCTCTCATGGGTTGGACGGACGAGCGCGTGGAAACGCTGAAGAAGCTCTGGCTCGATGGCCTTTCCGCCAGTCAGATCGCGAAGCAACTCGGCGGGGTGACCCGCAACGCCGTGATCGGCAAGGTCCATCGGCTGGGACTGTCCGGCCGCGCGGCTCCGTCGCAACCGGCCCGCCCGATCTTCAAGGCGCCGCGTCCCGCCCGTCCGGCGACCGCCGCGGCCCCGCCCCAACGCCGCCCGCCGGCTCCGGCGGCGGTCGAGGAGGCCCCCGTGGTCGTCGTCGAGGCGGTCATCGCCCCGGCGCCGGTCGCCGCGCCCCCGGTTCCCGCCCCGCCCCGCGTGGAGGAGCGCGGCGTCGCCACGGTCCTGACCCTGGGCGCGCACATGTGCAAATGGCCGATCGGCGATCCGTCCAGCGACGAATTCAGCTTCTGCGGCCGGCGTTCCAACGAGGATGGTCCCTACTGCCTGGATCACGCCCGGATCGCCTACCAGCCGCAGCAGACCAAGAAGAAGTCGTCCGGGACCGAACTGGCGCGCAGCCTGCGCCGGTACGTCTGATCGACTGAACGCTCCCCTCGGCATGGCGGACAGGCTAACCTCGCCGCCATGACCGATACGGCCTTCCCCGAACCGGCCCAGGACTCCAACGCCCAGGCCTACAGTGTCTCCGAACTTGCCTTCGCCCTGAAGCGCACGATCGAGGACGCCTATGGGTTCGTGCGGCTGCGCGGCGAGCTGTCGAAGGTCACCTTTCACGGCAACGGCCACGTCTACCTCGACCTGAAGGACGAAAAGGCCTCGATCTCCGGCGTGATCTGGAAGGGCTCGGTGCGCGGCCTCGGCATCCGGCCCCAGACCGGCCTTGAGGTGATCGTCACCGGCAAGATCACCACCTACCCTGGGCGCTCCCAGTATCAGATCATCATCGACACCATGGAGCCGGCCGGTGTCGGCGCCCTGCTGGCGCAACTCGAGCGGCTGAAAGCGAAACTAGCGGCCGAGGGCCTGTTCGACCCCGCCCGCAAAAAGCCGCTGCCGGCCCTGCCGCGGGTGATTGGGGTAATCACCAGCCCCACGGGCGCGGTGATCCGCGACATCCTCCATCGCCTCACAGCGCGCTGGCCGTGCCGCGTTCTGGTCTGGCCGGTCGTCGTGCAAGGCGACCAGGCGGCGGCCCAGGTGCGGGCGGCGATCGAGGGCTTCGGCCGGCTTCCCATGGGGGGCGCCGTGCCGCGCCCGGACCTGATCATCGTCGCCCGGGGCGGCGGGTCGGTGGAGGATCTCTGGCCGTTCAACGACGAGGCCCTGGCCCGAACGGCGGCGGCCAGCGTCATTCCCCTGATCTCCGCGGTCGGGCACGAGACCGACACCACCCTGATCGACTTCGTCTCCGACCGCCGCGCGCCCACGCCCACCGCCGCGGCGGAGATCGCCACGCCCGTGTTCGCCGACCTGGCCGCGACCATCGCCGACTATGACCAAAGGCTGATCCGCGCCGGCGCCCGCATGCTCGATCTGTCGCGCGCGCGTCTGGCGGCGTCGGCCAATCGCCTGCCGCGCGTGCAGGATCTGCTGGCCGTCTCGACCCAGCGTCTGGATCTGGCCTCGGGTCGGCTGGGCGCCGCGCTTGCCGCGAATGTCGCGGCCCATCGCCAGGAGCTGACCGCCAAGGCGGCCTCGCTCCGGCCCCGCCTGCTGACCGGCGCCATCGAGGTCAAGGACGCCACCTTGCAGGCCCTGGCCAAGCGGCTGGAACCCCTGGTCCGCCGAACCTTCGACCGGGCCGCCGATCGCCTGGGGTCTCTGGAAAAGCTGCGGCTATCGCTCGATCCGGACCGGCCGCTGAGCCGCGGCTTCGCGCGCGTGGAACGGGCCGATGGCCGCCTCGTGCGGGACGCCGGGGCCGTCAAGAGCGGCGAGACGGTGAAGCTGGTGTTCCACGATGGCGATCGCGCGGCGGTCATCGACAGCGCGGCGCCCCCCGCCGCCGCCGGGCGCAAGCCGCCGCCCCCCCGCGCCGAACAGGGCAGTCTGTTCTGACCGGCGCTTTCGCGCTATGGGCCAGGGCATGAACGCGCACGACAAGGATCTGGCCGGCGGCGATATCGCCATCGTTCGCTATGGCGACGGGGAAATGACCGTCCTGCGGCCCGGACGCTATGTGATCTGCGCCGTGTCCGGGCGGAAGATTCCCCTGGACGACCTGCGCTACTGGAACCCTGAAAATCAGGAGGCCTATGCCAGTCCGGTCGAGGCGATGATCCGCTGGAAACAGCTCAACCCCTGATCGGCGCGGGGGTCCCTCACAACCCCTTGGCGGCCAGGTCGGCGTAGTCCTCCCGCGGCCAGCGCTTGTGCAACCACCACCATTCGCCCGGGCGCTCCCGCACCCGCGCCTCAATGAAGGCCGTCACGGCGGCGACGCCGGCGGCGATGTCCGCCGCCCGATCGCCGGTCCGGGCCAGGACAATGGGCTCGTGGGCCACCAGCCTGAAGCGCACGCCGGGAAGCCGCTGGATCGACATGGGCTGAATGTCGGTCCCGAAGCGCAGGGCGAGCCTTACCCCCGCAGGGTTGGTCATCACCGTCCGGCCGAAGAACGCGGCGGCGACACCTCCGTCGTAGCGCTGGTCGTTCATCATGGCGATGGACCGGCCGGCCTTCAGACCCTCCAGCAGTTCGCGCGCGCCCTCGGAGCCCTTCGGCGCGAACATGCGCACGCCGTAGCGGAACCGGCTCCGCCGCATCCGGGCGTCCACATAGGGATTGTTGGCGGCCCGATAGGTGATCTCGCAGGGGATGCCGGCGTCGACGATGGCGGCGGACATCACCTCCATGTTCGAGAGATGACCCGACACGAACACCACCGGCCGTCCGGCGGCGGCGATCTCCTTGAGCCGCCCGGCCTGAGAGATATCCACACGGCCGCTCGCGGAGGTCAGGCGATCGAGCACCGGAAACTCGGCGATGTAGCGGCCGAAGTTCTCCCACTGCTCCCCGAGGATCACAGCCGTTTCGGCGGACGGCATGTCCGGAAACGCCAGGCGCAGGCTGCGGCGGGCCGTCCGGTGGGCGCTTGTCAGCGGGCCCAGCAGGCGGAAGAGTCCGCCCCCGGCCGCCGACCACATCTCCAGCGGCGCCGCGCGCGCCAGCCAGGTGAAGACATCGAAGCCCAAGGCCTCCAGACGCCAGAGCAGGGTCTGGATCAGCGGCGAGCGGGACTTGGCCATGGGCTCATTAGGCCCCTGGCGGGCGGGCGCGCAACGTCTCCGCCTTGGCGTCACGCCCCAGGATGGGCATAAGCCGGTCATGCCCCACACCGCCGACCTCGACGCCCTCACACCCTTTCTGCTGGAATTGAACCGCGCCTCCGGCGAAGTGATCCTCCCCCTGTTCCGGGTCGAAAACGGCCTTGAGGACAAGGGCGGCCCCGGCGCCTTCGACCCGGTCACCGCCGCCGATCGCGGCGCGGAGGCGGCAATCCGTGCGCTCATCGCCGCCCATCACCCCGACCACGGTGTGATCGGCGAAGAATATGGCGAGGACCGGCCCGGGGCGGAGTTCGTCTGGGTGCTCGACCCGATCGACGGCACCCGCGCCTTCATCGCCGGCCTGCCGGTGTGGACCACACTGATCGGGTTGCGTCGTCACGGACGGCCCGTGCTGGGCTCGATCGGCCAGCCCTTCATCGGCGAGGTGTTCCTCGGACACGCCGGTGGGTCACGTCTCGTGCACGGCGCGGGCGAACGCGTCCTGACCACCCGCAAGGGCGCCGCGCTGAAACAGGCGATCATCGCCACCACCGACCCGGACGGCACCTTCAATCCGGCCCAGGCCGCCGCCTGGGGGCGCGTGCGGACGTCCGCCCGCCTGGCGCGGATGGGATGCGACGCCTACGCCTACGCCATGGTTGCGGCGGGCAGTCTCGATCTGGTCATCGAAGCGGGCCTGAAGGCCTGGGATATCGACGCCGCAATTCCTGTCATGGAAGGCGCGGGCGGCGTGGTCACCGACTGGTCGGGCGCGACGGTCGGCCCCAAGGGGGGCAATGTAGTCATCGCCGGGGATGCGACCCTGCTCGCCGAGGTCCTGCCCCTGCTGGCCGGCGCCGGCTGAACGTAGGGACCCGTCAGGAGTTCAGAGGTCCGGTTTCGGCGCGACCTTTTCGGCCAGGGCGTCGAATTCGCGCCAGAACACCGCCTGGACCGCGTCGGTCTCCTGCAGGATTTCGTGGAAGGCGCCTGGCACTTCGAGGTAGCGGCCGGCGGGAAGGCGCCCGGTGACGATCTCCAGTGCGGCATTGTCCACCAGGACGTCGTCGCCGGCGGCGACCACCGTCACGGGGATCGCGATCCGGGGAACCCCCGCCCCCTTGGCCAGTCGAGCCGTGGCAGCGAAGGCGAAATCCAGCCAGCCCCAGGTCGGCATGCCCAGCGCCAGATCGGGACAGGCCTCGATCAAGCCTTCATTGCGGGCGTAGCGGGCCCGGTCATGGGTGACGATGTTGCTTTCGAACGGCGTGGTCGCCGCCGCCGGTCCGGGGACCGCGCGGCCGCCCTGTCCGATGCTCGCCAGGCTGGCCGCGATCATCCGCGCGGCGGGCCGCGGCACGGCGCCGGTCCGCACGCCAAGCATGGGGGCGGACAGCGCCGCGGCGGAAAACCGCCGCTCGCCCTCGGCCAGGGCCAGCAGGGTCAGACACCCGCCCATGGAATGACCCACGGCGATCCAGGGTTTGGGCAGGCGCGCTTCGAAGGCGGCCAGCAGGGCGGCGTAGTCGGCGAGGAAGTCCTTGAAGCCCGCGGCATGTCCCAGCAGGCGATTGGGCAGAAGGCGGTCGGCCAGACCCTGCCCCCGCCAGTCGTGAATCACGACGGAGAAGCCGCGGGCGTTCAGGAGCCCGGCGACTTCGTAGTATTTCTCGATCGCCTCGGTGCGGCCGGGGCTGAGCACCACCGACCCACGCGGCGTCCCGGCCGCCGGAAACAGAGCCGCGCGAAGGCGGACGCCGCCGGCGCCGGTGAACCATTCGGCCGTGGCCGCCTCCGGAACGGGCGCGGAGACCGTCCCGACCAGAGGCGCGCCGTCGGCCAAACGCCTTAGGCCATCTTCGAGAACAGGGCGGTCATCTTGCCCTGCAGGCCCATCGCCAGGCCCATGTCGGAAAGTTGCATTTTGCCGCCCATGACCGCGCTCATGGCGTCGAGCTTGCCTTCGCCCATGGCGACCAGGTCGTCCAGGGAGATGGTGATGGTCAGATCGGCCGGCTTGTCTTCATTGGAGACCGTGCCCCCGTCGATGAACACGACGCCATCGCCCTTGAGATTGAACTTCAAAGTCTTGCCGAGGCCGGAATCGGCGCCGACGGCCGCGGTGACGCGATCGGTGATGTCCTGGAGCGTGGCCATAGGTATTTGGTCTCCCAAAGAGGTTAACGCCTTGGTTTTGGCGCGTAGGTGGCCGTAACCCGAGGTCGCCATCTAGGCAAGTGAACATTGTTCAGACCGGGGTCTGACGGGGGGCTTGAAACCCCGGGTCGGCGAACCAACCTATGGCTTGAAGGCGCTGGATGTCCGGGCCTTCCGGATGCCCGCGAGGCCATAACGGCTCGCGACAATCCGATCAGAACTGCAACCTTGCTTCACCTTTAGAAGGATGCCGACCATGCGTACCATCGATCTGTCCCCCCTCTATCGCTCCGTCGTGGGCTTCGACCGACTTGCCGACCTCCTGGACTCGGCCAGCACCGAAGCGGCCACCGGATACCCGCCCTACAACATCGAACGGACCGGCGAGAACGCCTACCGCATCGAGATCGCTGTGGCGGGCTTCAAGTCCGAAGACCTCGCCATCGAGGTCAAGGAAAACCTCCTCACCGTCCAGGGCCGCAAGCCCGCCAATGACGAGACCAAGCGCTACCTGCATCGCGGTCTGGCCGAGCGCAATTTCGAGCGCCGTTTCCAGCTCGCCGACTATGTGGTGGTTCATGACGCGCAGCTGGCCAACGGCCTGCTGTCGATTTCGCTGAAGCGGGAGCTGCCCGAGGCGCTCAAGCCCCGCCGTATTGAGATCGGCGCGCCGACGGCCACCGCCGCGCCGCTCATCGAAGGTGAAAAGGCCGCCTGACCGGCCGCCCGCCTTTCGAGATCCAGGAAGGGCGGAGCGGCGACGCTCCGCCCTTTTCCTTTATGTGCTCACCGGTGGCAGCGGTTGGGCGGCCTCGGCGTTGAGATAGCGCGCGGCCGTGGGCTTCAGATCGGCGCCCAGGTCCACGAGCAGCGGGTTGCCCGTGGGAATTTCCACGCCGGGAATGTCGGAGTCGGCCACCGAGAACAGGTGTTTGACGATCGAGCGCAGGGAATTGCCGTGCGCCGCCACCAGCAGGGTCTCACCCGCCGCCAGCCGCGGGGCGATTTCCGCCGTCCAATAGGGCAGCACACGTTCCAGGGTGGTCTTCAGGCTCTCGCTCGCCGGCGGGGTCATGCCCGCGTAGCGGCGGTCGCCGGCGAAGTCATATTCGCCGCCAGGCGCCAGCGGCGGGGGCGGAACATCGTAGGACCGACGCCAGATACGCACCTGGTCGTCGCCGTATTTTTCGATGGTGGGACCATGCTCCAGACCGGTCAGGGCCCCGTAGTGGCGCTCGTTGAGGCGCCAGTCCTTGATCATCGGCACCCAGAGCTGATCGGCCGTCCACAGCGCCAGGAAGGCTGTGCGGATCGCGCGGGTGAGCACCGAGGCGTAGACCCGGTCGATCTCAAGTCCTTCGGCCTTGATCAGACGCCCCGCGGCCTGGGCCTCGGCTTCGCCTTTTTCGGTCAAATCGACGTCGACCCAGCCGGTGAACCGCTTCTGAATGTTCCACCGGCTTTGGCCATGACGAAGGAGAATGAGCTTGGACATCGGAAATCCTGCTGAAAAGGCGAAAGCGGGCTAGGGCCACGGTCTGGATGCGTCAAGTCCGGTGGCGCCGTGAGGCTGGCGCGGCTATAGGCTCGCGATCATGAGCGACCGCGTCTTTTTCGCGCTGGCGGCGGCGGTCGCCCTGGGCATGATCGCCTTGGCGCTGGCTTGGCCGCAGGGCCTTGGGACCCGCTCACCCGGCCCGTTCGGCCATGCGGTGAAGCCGCCGGCGGCGGCCCAACCCCTGCCGGCCGAGCTAAACCGGCGTGTCCCGGCGCGGGACGACCTGCCGTGACCATCCGTTTCTGAAAGCCGCCATGCTCCCCAAGCCGAGAGCCGACCTCACGCCCAACACCGCGGCGTTCGAGAATACCCCCCTGATCAAGCCAACCGGCTTTCGGGAATATGACGCTCGCTGGATTCTGGGTCAGGAGATCAACCTCCTGGGAATTCAGGCGCTCGGCCTCGGCCTTGGCGCCTATATTCATGAGCGCGGCGAGCGACGGATCGTCGTCGGTCATGACTTCCGGTCCTATTCGCTGTCGGTGAAACAGGCGCTGACCCTGGGTCTGTTGCAGGCCGGGTGCGAGGTGCTGGACATCGGCCTCGCGCTCTCGCCCATGGCCTATTTCGCCCAGTTCGACCTTGAGGCGCCGTGCGTGGCGATGATCACGGCCAGCCACAATGAGAACGGTTGGACAGGGGTGAAAATGGGCGTCGGACCGCCTCTGACCTTCGGTCCCGAGGAGATCGGCCGGTTGAAGGCGATCGTTCTCGCCGGCGGCGCCCAGTCCCGTCCGGGCGGCACCCTGACCCAGGTCCAGGGTCTGACCGAGCGCTACATCGCCGACGTCGCCGCGCGCTGCCGTCTGACCCGGCCCCTGCGGGTGGTCTGCGCCTGCGGCAACGGCACGGCCGGCGCCTTCGCGCCGGAGGCGCTGCGCCGCATGGGCGCGGAGGTCATCGAGGTCGACTGCGACCTCGACTGGAGCTTCCCCAATTACAACCCCAATCCCGAGGACTCGGCCATGCTGGCGGCCATGGGTGCGGCGGTGAAGGTCCACGGGGCGGATCTGGCCTTTGGCTTCGACGGCGACGGCGACCGATGCGGCGTCGTCGACGATCGCGGCGAGGAGATTTTCGCCGACAAGATGGGCTTGCTGCTGGCCCGTGACCTGGCCCCACGCCATCCGGGCGCGAGTTTCGTGGTCGACGTCAAATCCACCGGCCTGTTCGCGACCGACGCGGTGCTCGCCGCGCACGGCGCCAGCGTTCTCTACTGGAAGACCGGTCACAGCTACATCAAGCGCAAAACCGCCGAGACCGGGGCCCTGGCCGGGTTCGAGAAATCCGGCCACTATTTCATGAACGCGCCACTTGGCCGCGGATACGACTGCGCCCTGACCGCCGCCGCCGCGGTGCTGACCATGCTCGACCGCAATCCGGACAGGTCGATCAGCGACCTGAAACGGGAGCTTCCGCCCGCCTACACGTCGCTCACCATGAGCCCCCATTGTGCGGACGAGGAGAAGTACCGGGTGCTGGAAGGCATCGTCGCGATCTATCAGGATCTCGCGGGACGGGGCGAAAAGATCCTCGGCCGCCGGATCGCCACTTTGCTGACGATCAACGGCGTGCGGGTCACCCTCGACGACGGATCCTGGCTCCTGGTGCGCGCCTCCTCCAACAAGCCCGAACTGGTCGTCGTCGTCGAGAGCACGCGGAGCGCGGAAGACATGCGCGATCTCTTCCGCAAAGAGGTGAAGCCGCGTTTGGCCGCGTGGACCGAGATCGGCGCCTTCAACCAGGAAATCTGATCCGCACCTTGCCAGGTCCGGCGACGACCGACCTGTCACAAATAATTGGAGGCGGTAGGGCGCCGCCATCGTCTTGGAGACAGCGGCGGGCGATCCTGGGATTGTCCTGCGGCGAATCGCGGCCGACAATCAGGGCAGCGTGAGACGACACTGGGGGGTGCTGGATGAGGCTTGAGGTTGGGCGACTGTGGATGGCTGTCGCCGCGTGCGCCTGCCTTGCGCTCGCCGCCTGCGGCGGCGGGGGCGGCGGAAGCCCTGCGACCACCCCGAGCACCCCGACCGCGCCGACCCCCGTCGTCAATCCGGACTGCCCCTACACCGGCGACACGGCGAACGACGGCTGCGCCGGGCGCCCGGCCCACGGCTCGTTTCTGGTCTCCAGCTTCTTCGGCGCCGCCTTCCCGGCTCACGCCATCCAGAGCGGCCAGACATGGTCGAACAACCATCCGCAAAACTTCAACGTGGCCGGCGTGGACTACGCGATCGGCTATTCCACCGATGTGACCTTGCAGGACCCGGCCACGGCGCCCTTACCCACGGGCTGCACCTATCACACCGGCGGCAATCAGAACCCCACCGGCGGCCCCTACATCGTGTGCGTGAAACTGACCGGCACGACCAGGTTCGAGAATTTCAATTTCGGCCCGGCCTTTGGTCACGACTGCATCCCGATCGTCGTCAGCGCCGGAGCCACCGGTGAACTGGTCTTCAACAACGACAATTTCGACATGGGCGCGAACTGCGCCGGACTGAACACCGCCACGACGCTCGGTTCTTTGATCTCCATTCAGCCCTCAGGACCGGGCGGGCTTAATCTGACGATGACCAACGTGCAGCTCCACGGCGAATTCCCGAAGTTTCACAATTCGCTGCTGAGTCTGGTCAACTTCAATACGGGGTCGAACGGCGGCAATTTCACCTGCGACGACAGCGTCTGGCTGAACTCACCGGTGCGCTTCGTGACGATTGGCGGCGCGGGGTCGGTGACCTGTAAGCACAGCTACGCCGAGGGCGTGGCCATGCTCATTCCCAACGCGCAGCATGGCGAATTTCTCGAGACCGTGAACTATCCTGACGCCGCCACGGTCTCCCTTCAACAATACTCGTTTATGACGTTCGTGACGCCGGCGAACACGCCGCCGGCCTCGGCCACCACCTGGATGTATTTCGCGGTGAACAGCACGACCGCGGTGTTCAGCAATGTCCAGGCCGATCACAACACGGTCGTGGTCAACAGCGCGGGACCGTTCGGCTGGTCATTGTCGGGCGCCACCTTGTCCATCACGTCCCTGCCGTCGTGGTGCACAGGGGCGAACTGCGTGACCATCGGCGCCAACTTCAGCGCGCCGGGACTCTCCGGGTCGCGGCGGATCAACGCCTATGGCACGGGCTCCGGCGGGGTGGGGACATATGCCATCGCCAAGGCGCTCAGCGGCCCGTCGTCAGGAAGCCAGGGCTGGCTGACCGTTCACTCCGCGGCGGCCGTGGAGTTCGGCGCCAACACCTTCACCAGCTCGACCCTGGACTCGAACTTCATCGACCCGACCGGCGCAACCGCCTGTTTCATGGCGCCGAACAACCCGACCTTCACGAACCTGACCGTGATTACCGGCAATGTGAATCTGCGTGACGGCTCGGCGGTGACCGGGATCGGCTACCAGAACGGCACGTCGGTCCTGTGCAACGGCGCGGCGATCTGAGCCCGGAGGGTCAGGCTGCCTGGGCGGCAGCCCGGACCGCGCCGGCGATCTGGCCGACGACCTGACGGACCAGCTTTTCGTCATCGCCCTCGGCCATCACGCGGATCAGGCGCTCGGTGCCTGAGGCGCGCACCAGGACCCGTCCGGCGCCGTTGAGGCGGGCCTCGCCCTCGGCGATCGCCGCCTTGACGGTCTCGCTTTCCAGGGGCTTTCCGGCGGCGAAGCGGACGTTTTCCAGCTTTTGCGGCACCGGCTGAAACTGGCGCGCCAGATCGCTCATGCGCTTGCCGGTCCGCACCAGTTCGGCCAGCACCTGCAGGGCAGCGATCAGTCCGTCGCCGGTGGTGGAATAGTCGGACAGGATGATGTGGCCGCTGGCCTCGCCGCCGAGGTTGAACCCACCTTCGCGCATCCGCTGCATCACATAGCGATCGCCGACAGCGGTTCGCTCAAGGCTCAGCTTCCGGTCGGCGAGGAATCGTTCAAGACCGAGATTCGACATCACCGTCGCCACGACGCCGCCTCCGGTGAGAAGGCCCTGGGCCGCCCAGGCCGAGGCGATCACGGCCATGATCTGATCGCCGTCGATGACCTCGCCCTTCTCATCGCAGACCGCCAGGCGATCGGCGTCGCCATCCAGGGCGATGCCGATATCGGCCCGGTATTCTTTCACCGCCCGGGCCAGGGCGGCCGGCGACGTCGAGCCGCATTCGTCGTTGATGTTGTAGCCGTCGGGCGAGACTCCGACGGAGATGACCTCCGCGCCCAGTTCATAGAGCGCGGTCGGCGCGACCCGGTAGGAGGCGCCGTTGGCGCAGTCCACCACCACGCGCAGGCCGGCGAGGCTGAGGGTGCGCGGGAGGGTGGCTTTCACGATCTCGATGTAGCGAGCCTGCGCCTCATCCATCCGCGCCACCCGGCCGAGATCCTTGGGTCCGGCGAGGCCCTCCTGGAGCCCCTCGTCCATGAGAGCCTCGATGCGGAGTTCCACCTCGTCGGAGAGCTTATAGCCGTCGGGACCAAACAGCTTGATGCCGTTGTCGGCGAAGCTGTTGTGCGAGGCCGAGATCATCACCCCGAGGTCGGCGCGCATCGAGCGGGTCATCATGGCGACGGCCGGGGTGGGCAGAGGGCCGAACAGGCGCACGTCCATGCCGACGCTGGCGAACCCCGCCACAAGGGCCGGTTCGATCATGTAACCGGACAGGCGGGTGTCCTTGCCGATCACCACCATGTGGCGGCGATCGTGCCCCGATCGAAACAGTTTACCGGCCGCCATCCCGACCCTCAGGGCCACTTCCGCGGTCATCGGGAACATATTGGCCTGGCCGCGGATGCCGTCGGTGCCGAAGTAGCTACGCTTGCTCATGCTCAAATCCTACGCCGATTACGGAAATGATACGAAACCGAGATTTATGGTTCCGACCCTGGATGGACCGCTTCAACCCTGGCGCCGTCGGCCTTAACGCGGCATGACCGCGCCTGGTTGCGACGCTGAATTACATCGCCCGGAAGGACAAACGAAGACCATGTGCGGCATCATCGGTATCGTCGGCAAGGCCCCCGTCTCTGAACGTCTCGTGGAAAGCCTGAGGCGGCTGGAATATCGCGGCTATGATTCGGCCGGCATCGCCGCGCTGATCGGCGGGCGCATCGAGCGGCGACGGGCCGAAGGCAAGCTGCGCAATCTCGAAGCCCTTCTGGCCGAGGACCCGCTGGAGGCGACGGTCGGCATCGGTCACACGCGCTGGGCCACCCACGGCGCCCCGTCGGTGCGCAACGCCCATCCGCAGATGGCCGGTCGTGTGGCCGTGGTGCACAACGGCATCATCGAAAACTTCGCCCCACTTAAGGCCCAACTTCAGGCCCAGGGCCGTCACTTCGAGAGCGACACGGACACCGAGGTGGTGGCCCACCTGATAGACCGTGAACTGGCCCGCGGTCTCGAACCCGTCGCCGCGTTCAAGGTCGCGCTTGACCAGCTGTCCGGCGCCTATGCCCTGGCCGTTCTGGTTCAGGGCGAGGAGTCCCTGGTCATGGGCGCCCGCCGCGGCAGTCCTCTGGTGGTCGGCGAGGGTCAGGGGGAGATGTTCATCGGCACGGACGCCCTGGGGCTCGGTCCGTTCACCAACCGCATCATCCACCTGGACGACGGCGATTTCGTCGCCATCAACCATGAGGGCGTGCGCATTTTCGACCGCTCCGGACAAAAGGTGGACCGCGCGCTCCGGGTCGTGCCGGCCGCCAGCGCCCTGGTGGAAAAGGGCAACTACCGGCACTTCATGGAAAAGGAGATCCACGACCAGCCGGACGCCTGCCAGCACACCCTCTCGGCCTATATCGATCCGATCTCCAACACCGTCGCCTCGCGCGGCGTCGACTTCGCCGCCATCGACCGGCTGCAGATCGTCGCCTGCGGCACAGCCTCCTATGCGGGCATGATCGGCCGCTACCTGTTCGAGAGCCTGGCGGGCCTGCAGACCGACGTGGAGATCGCCTCGGAGTTCCGCTACCGCGAACCTGCCTTGCGTCCGGGTGCCCTGGCGCTCGCCATCTCGCAGTCCGGGGAGACCGCCGACACCCTGGCCGCCCTGCGCTGGTGCAAGGAGCGCGGCATCATGACAGCCGCCCTGGTCAACAGCCCCGAATCGACCATGGCCCGCGAAGTGGACGTGGTGTTCCCAACCCATGCCGGCCCTGAGATCGGCGTCGCCTCCACCAAGGCTTTCACGTCGCAGGTTGCCGCGCTCACCGCTCTGGCCATCGCCGCCGCCCGCCAACGCGGCCGGATCGACGCCGACGAGGAAGCCCGACTGGCAGGGGTGCTGCTGGAGGCGCCGCGCCTGATCGCCGACGCCATCCTCGACGACGGTTGGATTCCGGCCATCGCCCAGGACATCGCCAAGGCTCGGGACGTGCTCTACCTCGGCCGCGGCGCCATGTTCCCGCTGGCCCTGGAAGGGGCGCTGAAGCTCAAGGAAATCAGCTATATCCATGCCGAGGGCTACGCCGCGGGCGAACTCAAGCACGGGCCGATCGCCCTCGTGGACGAAGCCACGCCAATCATCGTTATCGCCCCCAGCGACGCCCTGTTCGACAAGACCAGCTCCAACATGAGCGAAGTCATCGCACGCGGCGGCCGCGTCGTTCTGATCACCGACGCCCAGGGCGCCACCCACGCGCCGGACAGCGTCAAGACGGTGATCGTGCCCGCCTGCGATCCGCTGATCGCCCCGCTGGTCTTCGCCGTCCCGATTCAGGTGATCGCCTATCAGGTGGCTGTTCTGAAGGGGGCCGACGTCGATCAACCCCGTAATCTTGCGAAGTCGGTAACGGTTGAGTAGGCGCATGCGTCGGCCTAGATAAAGGCCCATGAAAAAAGTACGCAAAGCCGTCCTTCCCGTCGCCGGACTTGGCACGCGAATCCTTCCCGCGGCAAAGACCACGCCGAAGAATCTGCTCAATGTGTGGGATCGGCCGCTGCTGGCCCATGTGGTGGCAGAGGGCCGGGCCGCGGGCATCGAGCACTTCGTGTTCATCACCGGCCGCGGCCAGGGCGCCATCGAGGACTATTTCGATCACGCCTACGAGTTGGAGGCCAACCTCGAGGCCAAGGGCCGCACGGAGATTCTCGCGGCCGTTCGCGCCGACCTGCCGTCATCCGGCGAGATGAGCTTCGTGCGTCAGATGGCCCCCCTCGGCCTCGGCCACGCAGTGTGGTGCGCCCGCGACCTGATCGGCGATGAGCCCTTCGCGGTGATGCTTCCGGACATGCTGATGGACGCCGAACCCGGCGCCCTGAGCCAGGCCATCGCGGCCTATGAGGCGGTTGGCGGCAACATCGTGGTGGTCGAACCGGCCCCGCCCGGCGAGGCCCACAAATACGGCATCGTCGCCCTGGGCGAGACCTCGCCCGGCTTCGACGGCCGCCTGAAGTCCATGACCGGCATGGTGGAAAAGCCCGCGCCCGGCACGGAACCTTCGAACCTGTTTATCTCCGGCCGTTACATCCTCCAGCCCGGGGTGTTCGACTCCCTGGCCAGCGGCAAGCGCGGCGCGGGCGGCGAGATCCAGCTGACCGACGCCATGCTCGATCGCCTCGGCGCGGATCCGTTCTACGCCCTGGAATATGACGGCGTGACCTATGACTGCGGCGACCCCCTGGGCCTGCTGCGCGCCAATGTCGCCTACGCCCTGCGCGATCCCGCCGCGGCGGACCGCGCCCGCGCCGCCGTGGAAACCGTCCTCAGAGCCTGATCATCACCCCAGCCACCGCGACAGAGCAGCGTCGGCTCCGCGCCGCTCGCGGTCTCGCCCCGAACTGGACAGGTCAGCGTCAAGCCATCAAACCCCCCGTATCAACCGGAGGCCGGCTCAATCACTCGCGATGCGCTTCCCGAGGGGTTCACCCTGCTGCAGGTCACGCCCCGGTTGGACGGTGGGGGCGTTGAGCAGGTCACCCTGGACACGGCCCGGGCCGTGACCGTGGCCGGCGCTCGCTCGCTGGTGGTCTCGGCTGGCGGACGTATGGAGGCCGACTTGGCGGCCGGAGGGTCGCAGTCCATCCGCCTGCCCGTGGACGCAAAGGACCCCTTCTCGATCTGGGCCAATGCCGGGCGGCTGGTCCGGATCATCCGCGAGCGGGGGGTGAGCCTGGTGCACGTCCGCTCCCGCGCGCCCGCCTTCAGCGTGCTCCGGGCGGCGCGGATCAGCGGCGTCCCCGTGGTGGCGACCTATCACGGCATCTATCAGGCGCGGTCGGGACTGAAGCGCTGGTACAACGCCGTCATGACCCGGGGCGATCTGACCCTCGCCAACTCAGCCTTCACCCGCGACCACATCATCGCCGAACACAGACTCGATCCGGCCCGGATCGTTGTGGTTCCGGAAGGGATCGACACCGCGCGCTTCGACCCGGCGGCGGTCGGCTCCGAGCGGGTCGCCGCCCTGCGTGGCGCTTGGGGACTGACCGACGACGATCCCAGGCCCATCATTCTCCTGGCCGCACGGCTGACAGGCTGGAAGGGACAGACCACGGCGATTGCCGCCCTGGCGCGGCTGACCGGGCCAACCGCGCCGCGGCTGGTCCTCGCCGGCAAGGCCCAGAAGCCCGGCGCGGCCGAGGCGCTTGAGGCCGCCGCCCGAGCCGCGGGGGTCAGCGATCGGGTGCGACTTGTCGGAGCGGTTGAAGACATGCCGGCCGCCTATGCCCTGGCGGATCTCGTCATTGCCCCTTCGACCCTGCCGGAGTCCTTCGGCCGAGGCGTCGCTGAGGCCGCCGCCATGGGCCGGCCGGTGATCGCTTCGCCGCTAGGCGGCCCGGCGGAAACGATCGTTCATGCCGAGACCGGCTGGCTGGCGCCGCCGGGGGACCCCGAGGCCTGGACGGCGGCCATCGGCCACGCCCTGGCGCTGACCTCCGACGCGCGCGCCGCCATCGGGGCGGCCGCCCGGGCGCGCATCGTCTCGCACTTCTCTCTGGAGGCGATGGCCGCAGGGACCTTCGCCGTCTACCGCCGCCTGCTTGAGGCGCGCGCATGAGCGGCCCTCGCGAGGTGCTGGTGATCAAGCTCTCGGCCCTGGGCGACATGGTGCTGGCGTTCCCGGCCTTCGCCCGCATCCGCGCCGCCCATCCGCAAGCCCGGATCACCCTCCTCACCACCCCGCCCTACGCCGCCCTGGCGAGCGCCAGTCCCTTTTTCGACGCCGTGGAGAGCGACGGCCGCCCCCGGACCCTTGGCGGCGCCCTGGCCCTGTTCGCGCGTCTGCGCCGGAGACGGCTGGAGCTCGTCTACGACCTCCAGGGAAACGACCGAACCAATTTGCTGTTCCAGGCCCTGCGGCCCGCTCCGCCGCGCTGGTCCGGCGTCGCCTTTGGCTGCGCCCTTCCCCACCGCAACGCGGACCGGATGCGGCTGCACACGCTGGAGCGTCAGGCCGAGCAACTGCGTGACGCGGGAATCTGGCCGGACGCCCCGGTGGAGCCGGGGACCGCGCCCCCGCCGGACCTGGCGTGGATGTCCGCCCTCACACCCAGGGCTCCGGCGGACGCCCTCGCCGAGTCACGTCCGACCGCCCTCCTCGTCCCGGGCGCGGCGCCTAGTCGACCGGCCAAACGCTGGCCCGCCGGCGCCTACGCCGAACTCGCGCGGCGACTGACGGACCAGGGGTTCGCGGTGACGTTGATCGGCGGCCCCGGCGAGACCGGCCTCGGCCATGAAATCGCGGGCGCGGCGTCCGGCGTGACGAACCTGATCGGCGAGACCGACTTCGCCGGTATCGCCGCCCTGGGCGCCCGCGCCAGAGTGGCGGTTGGCAACGACACCGGTCCCATGCATCTGATCGCCGCCGCGGGGGCGCCGTGCGTGTCGCTGTTCTCGGGCGATTCAGACCCCGCCCTTTGCGCACCGCGCGGCAACGTCGTCATCCTGCGGGAGCCCGACCTGGCGGATCTCCGCGCGGAGTCGGTCCTCGATGCGGCCATCAGCCTCGGCCGACGCGGATTTGCGGACAATCTCCGGGCCTGAGGGCTTGATAGAGCGATTAACCTTGCGCACATACTGTGTTAGTCTGAGCCCAGGTTCAGATCAGAACCCCGTTTTAATAGCCCCAGGAGCTAAAGCCTATTCGCCGTCCCATGCCCGCGCCGCCGTCCAAGGACGGTCCCCGCATAAATGATGAAATCCGCGTTCCGCGCGTCCTGCTGATCGATCAGCATGGAGAAAAACAGGGGATCATGCCCACCTCGGCCGCGCTGGAAGCCGCCACCGAAGCAGGGCTCGATCTGGTTGAGGTCTCTCCCACGGCCGATCCGCCGGTCTGTAAGATTCTCGATTTCGGCAAGTTCAAGTTCCAGGAACAGAAGAAAAAGAACGAGGCGCGCAAGCGTCAGAAGCTCGTCGAGGTCAAGGAGATCAAGCTCCGGCCGAACATCGACGTGCACGACTACGGCGTGAAGGCCAAGGCCATGCACCGCTTCTTCGAAGAAGGCGACAAGGTGAAGGTCACCCTGCGCTTCCGCGGCGGCGAGATGCGTCATCCGGAACTGGGCATGAAGCTGCTGCAGCAGGTCCGCACGGATTTCGACGAGATCGCCAAGGTCGAGTACGAGCCGCGCATGGAAGGCCGGCAGATGATCATGATCCTCGCCCCGCGCTAAGCCGGGCGAGGGGCCGCCCCGAAGGTGGCCAATCTCACACAAATAGGGCGTCATCCCCGGATGTTCTCTGGGGATTTGCTCGTCTACGCTGGCTGCCAGGCAAACGCGCCTGGGGGGCGATATGGCATCGGCGCGAGATACGGCCGGAGCGATTGCGGTGTTGCTGCTTTCAGCCACCTCACCGCGCGCGGCCGGCGCCGCGCCGCTGGAGGTCTACGGTCGACTGCCGTTCATCGAGCAGGCCGCCCTGTCGCCGGACGGATTGCGTGTGGCGTTCGCGGTCACCGATGGCGAGACCCGCAAAATCATCGTCAAACGCCTGGACACCGGCGCGATCGTGAACGGCCTGAACGCAGGCGTTCAAAAGATCCGCGGCATCCAATGGGCAGGGGCGAACCACCTCCTGATCACTGGAGGCGTCACCGACTACATTCCCTTCGTCGATACGCCGCGGGCGGAGTGGTCGCTTGCGGTGGATTACAACCTGACCAAGAACACGCAGCGAGTCCTCAACTCCAATCTCGATGAGAGTGTGGGTGATGCTCTGAACGTCATCGAAGACATTCCGCAGGTCCGCATCCTGGACGGACACCCCTTCGCCTTCGTTACGGGAACAGTTTTCGACGCAGGCCAGGGGCAGTTGGCGCTCATCAAGGTCGACCTCGACCACGACGACCTTGCCCACAAAGTGTTCGGGGGCCTGAAGAACACCACCGGCTACCTCGTCGACGCCCACGGCAAACCCCTGGCCATGACCGAATACGACGGCGCCAAGAAGGTGTGGACGCTCCGCGTGTGGAAGGGGAGCGCATGGCATGTCGTGAAACGGGAGGACGCGCCAATCGATCAGCCGGCCCTTGCCGGTCTCGGCCGGGACGGCGCCTCGATCGCGCTCATTCTCCCCGGAGGGACAGACGGGGTCATGCGCGAACTTTCGCCGGACGGAGAGACCTGGACCGAGCCGGTCCCCGCACCGGACGGACTGATCTGGGATCCCGCCACCGAAAAGCTGATCGGCCAGAGCTTTTTGACCGGCGATGAGTCGCGGGTCGAGTTCTTCGACGCCACCGACGCGAAGACCTGGCGGGCGCTCGCAGGGGCTTACCCAGGCGATCGCGTGAACCTGGTGTCGTCCAGCGCCGATCACCGCAAGTTCATCCTCAAGGTCGATTCCGTGACCGAGGGGCCGGCGTTCGCGTTTGTCGACCTTGACACCCGCAAGGGCGATTGGATCGGCGAGGAGTACCAGGGATTGACCTCGCAGGATGTTTCCCCGGTCAAACCGGTGAGCTTCAAGGCTAACGACGGGCTCGCCCTCACCGGCTACCTCACTCTACCGAAAGGCAAGCCCGCCAAGGCCCTGCCGCTGGTGGTCTTTCCGCACGGCGGCCCTGCGGCGCGGGACGAACCTGGATTTGACTGGTGGGCGCAGGCCATGGCCTCGCGCGGCTATGCGGTGCTTCAGGTCAACTATCGCGGGTCGGAAGGCTTCGGCTGGGCGTTTCAATCGGCCGGCTTCGGCCAGTGGGGCCGCAAGATGCAGACCGACCTCTCGGATGGCGTCCGATACCTCGCGGCCGAGGGCGTTATCGACCCGGCCCGGGTGTGCATCGTCGGCGCCAGCTATGGCGGTTACGCAGCCCTTGCGGGGGTGACTCTTGATCCCGGCGTCTATCGCTGCGCCGCGTCCCTGGCCGGTCCGAGCGATCTCGGGAAGATGCTGAGCTCCGTCAGGTTCGACGGCGGAGACGCCGCGCGCGCGGTCGAGCGCTACTGGCTCCGCTACATGGGTCCCAGCAGCGAACTTAGGTCGATCTCGCCGGCCTATCAGGCGGCGAAGGTGACCGTGCCTGTGCTGCTGATCCACGGCAAGGACGACACGGTGGTCCCCTATGAGCAGAGCCAGGCGATGGCGGACGCCCTTCACAAGGCCGGGCGGCCGGTGGAATTCGTCACCCTGCGCAAGGAAGACCACTGGCTCTCCCGAGGTGAGACGCGCCTGCAGATGCTTCAGGCCGTGACCGCCTTTCTTGAGAAGAACAACCCGCCCAATTGAGGACAGCGGCCATGCCGGACCAGGGTAATCGACCGAGGCGGATCTTCCTGCGCGCAAGGGCAGCGCTCGCGGTCGCCATCGGGCTCGCCGCCCCGACATTCGGCCGCGCCGCTCCGCTCGACGCCTACGGCCGGCTCCCCAGCCTTGAGACGGTGCGAATCTCTCCCGACGGCGCCATGCTGGCCAGCGTCTCGACGACCGGCGAACTGCGCAGTGTGGTCGTCCGGCCGGTCGACCAGGCGGAGGCGACGCTCCGGCTGAACTTCGGCGAAGTGAAGCTACGGGACATCCTGTGGGCCGGCCCGAAGCACGTGATCGCCATCGCCTCGGAAACCGGCATTCCGCAGGACGTGGAAGCGCCGCGCAACGAACTGGTCCAGGCCCTGGACATCAACTGGCCGCGCAAGGTCTATCGACCGCTTCTGTTCGGCGTGCCCGACACGCTCAATGTGATCTTCGGCGAGCCGGAAATCCGCTTCCTGGACGGCAAACCCTTTGCCTACGTCCGCGGCGTCCAGTTCGTGCGGAACCACGGCCGCATCAGCCTGTTCCGGGTCGATATGGAGGCGGGTCTCACGGCGATCATGTCCCAGGGGATGTTCGACACCACCAGCTTCACGGTCGACGCCCGCGGCACGCCCATCGCCCGCACTGAATATGATGCGATCAAGAGCCGCTGGTCGCTCGATCTGTGGAACGGCGAGTGGCGGGAGGTGAACCATGTGGATGCGCCGATCGAGACGCCCCGGTTGCTGGGCCTCGGCCGCGATGGACGCGCGATCGCCATCGTGGGCGAAGACGGCGATTGGGCAACGGTGCGCGAAGCATCGGTCGAGCCTGGCGCTGCGGCCACGACTTTTGAGATCGCCGACGCAGACGGCCTCATCTGGGATCCGGCCACCTATCGCCTGATCGGCGATGCAGCGCTGGTCGGGGACGAGGGCCGCTACACCTTCTATGACCCGAAGGATCAGGCCGCCTGGTCGACGGCGGCCAGTCAGTTTCCCGGCGCGCGGGTGGCCTGGGAGTCGTTCACCGATGACCACCGGCTGTGGGTGGTGCGGGTAGACACAGGCGCCGACGCGCCGTTCCACGCTCTCGTGGATGTGGTGGCCAAGACGGTGAAGCCGCTCGGCTCGGCCTATGACGGCCTCAAGCCGTCGGACATCGCGCCGTCCAGGGCCGTCGCGTTCAAAGCCGCCGATGGCCTCGCGCTGACGGGCTATCTGACCCTTCCACGGGACAAGGCCGAGAAGGGACTCCCCCTGGTGGTGTTGCCGCACGGCGGCCCGGCCAGCCGCGACACGCCGGGGTTCGACTGGTGGGCCCAGGCCCTGGCCTCGCGCGGCTATGCGGTCCTGCGGGTCAATTTCCGGGGATCGGGTGATCTCAGTAAGGCGCTGCTTGAGGCGGGCTTCGGCCAGTGGGGCCGCAAGATGCAGACGGACCTGTCGGACGGCGTGCGCCACCTCGCCACCCAGGGCCTGGCGGACCCCGCAAGGGTCTGCATCGTGGGGGCCAGCTACGGCGGCTACGCCGCCCTCGCCGGCGCGACCCTGGACACCGGGGTCTACCGCTGCGCCGCCTCCATCGCCGGGCCGTCAGATCTGCCGGCCATGGTCGCTCAGCAGAAGAACCGCCGGGGCGATCAGGGCATGCAGAGCGAGCGGTACTGGCTGCGCTTCATGGGTTCGGCCGAGGGGCTGGCCGACATCTCCCCGGCGCGGCATGCCGACAAGGTTTCCATCCCGATCCTGCTGATCCACGGCAAGGACGACACGGTGGTGCCGTTCGAACAGACCCGGATCATGGCCGACGCCCTGACCAAGGCCGGCAAGCCCTTCACCCTGGTAACCCTCAACAAGGAGGACCACTGGCTCTCGCGAAGCGCCACGCGGCTGCAGATGCTGCAGGCGGTGGTCGCCTTTCTTGAAAAGAACAACCCGCCATCATGACCCGACTCGCAATTCTGGCGGCTCTCTGCGTCTCGCTCGCCCTCGGCGGCCGCGCCGTGGCCGCGCCCCTGGAGGCCTATGGCAAGCTTCCCGCCATTGAGGACGCGGCCCTGTCGCCGGACGGCAAGATGCTGGCCTATGAGGTCACCGACGGCGACAACCGGACAATCGTCGTGAAGAGTCTGGCGACCGGCAAGGTGCTCAGCGGCATCCGGGCCGGCGAACACAAGGTCCGGAGCATCGCCTGGGCGGGCCCCAACCACGTGATCATCGCATTGAGCGTGGCAACCCACCTGACGGGCTTCATGATGGGCCGCGCCGAGTGGTGGACTGTGATCGACTACAATCTGATCACCCGCAAGCAGCGGCCGCTGCTCGACAATATCGCCGACAGCAATGAGCAGTTGGAGCGGATGAACGTCGTCTATGGCTCACCGGACATCCGCTTCATCGACGGCCATCCCTATGCCTTCGCCACGGGTCAGGTCTTCGTCGATCATGAGGGCCGCTTCGGCCTGTTCAAGGTCGATCTCGACCATGACGACCGTTCCACCGTGGTCTTCCAGGGCTTCAAGAACACCACCGGCTATGTGGTCGACGCCCACGGAACGCCGATTGCCGAGGACGAATACGATGGCGACGCCAAGCGCTGGTCCCTGAAGATCTGGGACGGTCACTGGCGGGAGGTGAAAGCCCTGGACGCCGTGATCGAGGGGCCTTCGCTGATCGGCCTCGGGCGCGACGGCAAATCGATTGTCGTCCGGTTTCCCGAGGGCAAGGAGGTCGTGACGCGTGAGCTTTCGCCCGACGGCGGCAAGTGGACCGAGGTGACCCGGGACGCCTTCGATCTGCTTTACGATCCAGCCACCTACCGGCTGATCGGCCAGACGACGCGGACGTCGGAGGGACACCACATCAGCTTCTACGACGAGGCCGATCAGCGGACCTGGGCCGCCGTGGTCAAGGCCTACAAGGACAGCGAGATCATGCTGAACTCGTTCAGCGACGATCATCGCCGGTTCGTCCTGCGGATCGATTCCCTGACCGACGGACCAAGCTACGCCCTCGTCGACATGGACGCCCACAGCGGCGACTGGATCGGCGATGAATACGACCAGCTCAAGCCCGAGGACATCGGCCCCAAACAGGCCGTCGCCTTCAAGGCCAAGGACGGCTTCGACCTGAACGGTTATCTGACTCTCCCCCACGGCCGCGCGGCAAAAGGCCTGCCCCTGATCGTCTTCCCGCACGGGGGGCCCGCGGGCTGGGACGGACCCGGGTTCGACTGGTGGGTCCAGGCCATGGCTTCGCGCGGCTTCGCGGTGTTGCAGGTCAATTTCCGCGGTTCCGACGGCTTCGGCTGGGATTTCCTGTCGGCGGGGTTCGGGGAGTGGGGCCGCAAGATGCAGACCGACCTGTCGGACGGCGTGCGCTTCCTGGCCGCCCGGGGCGATATCGATCCGAAGCGGGTCTGCATCGTCGGAGCCAGCTACGGCGGCTATGCGGCCCTGGCCGGGGCCGCCCTCGACACCGGAGTGTATCGCTGCGCGGTGGCCGTCGCCGGCATCTCCGACCTGCCGCGGTTCCTGGCCGACATCCGCGAGGACCAGGGCCGAGAGGACACGGCCACCCGCCGCTACTGGCTGCGCTATCTGGGCGACAGGGCCAAGCTGGCGGAGATCTCACCTGCCCGTCAGATCGACCGCGTGACGATCCCCGTTCTGCTGATCCACGGCCGCGAGGACACCGTCGTCCCCTTCGTGCAGAGCCAGATCATGGTCGACGCCCTGAAGAAGGCCGGCAAGCCGGCGGACTTCGTCGTCCTCGACCGCGAGGACCACCACCTCTCCCACGGCCAGACCCGGCTGCAGATGCTGCGCGAGACGATGAATTTCGTGGAGAAGAACAACCCGCCGAACTGAGCCGTCTATTTTTCAGGATGAGTCAGGGCCTGATAGACCAGGGTGCGGGCCTGGCCGCCGAGATCGTCGCCGCCGCTGCCGCCGAAGCGCTGGATCATGCCCACGAAGATCACGTCCCGCGTGGGATCGACCCAGAACCAGGTGCCCGCCGCGCCGCCCCAGCTGAGGGTCCCGGCGCCCTCGAGCAGGCCCGCCTTGCGCGGATCGTTGACCACCATGAAGTCCAGGCCGAAGCCCACGGCCTCATTGAAGCGCGCCGTGTTGGTGCCGTTGGACGAGACCAGGACGTTCTGCGGGATGACGTTGGTTCCCATCAGCTCGACCGTGGCCGGACTGAGGATCCGCACGCCCTCAAGCTCACCCTTGTTGAGGATCATCTGGCTGAAACGGGCGTAGTCGCGGGTCGAGGAGACCAGGCCCCCACCGCCGGATTCCATCTCCGGGGGCTTGGTGAAGTCCTGCACGCCGCTGCCGAACAGCGACTTGGCCTCGGCGATCTTCCCGGCCGTCTTGTCGAAATAGTAGACCGCCGCCAGGCGGCCCGCCTTGGCCGAGGGCACATAGAAGGACGTGTCGGTCATCTTCAGCGGGGCAAAGACATGCTCCTGCAGGAACTGCCCCAGGGTCTGGCCCGACAGCTTCTCGACGATATAGCCCTGGATATCGACGGCGCTGGAATACTCCCAGCTGGTCCCAGGCTGGAACTTCAGCGGGATCTCGGCCGTGCGGTCGATCATCTGCTTGAGACCGTGCGCGCCCAGGACGCGCTTCTCGCGGTAGAGCTTATCCACCGGGTTCACATCGCCCAGGCCATAGCCGAAGCCGGCGGTGTGGCTCATCAGTTCGCGCATGGTGGGCGAGCGCTTGGCGTCCTCCACGGTGATCTTGCCGTCCGGTCCGGCGCCGGCGAGCACCTTGAGACTGGCGAATTCGGGAACGTAGCGGGTGACCGGGTCGTCCAGGCGCCACTTGCCCTCCTCGAAGAGGATCATCATGGCGACGCCCGTCAGGGGCTTGGTCATGGAATAGATGCGGAACAGGGCGTCCTTATCCATGGGCTTGCCGGTGGCGAGGCTGGCCTTGCCGTAGGTCCGGAAGCTCACCGTCTTGCCGTGGCGCGCCAGCAGGGTGGTCATGCCGGCCACCCGGCCGTCGGCCACGACCTGGGCCATGTAGTCGTCGAGGCGCTTCAGCCGCGCGGAGTCGAAACCCACCGCTTCCGCCGAGGCGGCGGGCGCCAGGGCGGCGTCAGGCGCGAGTCGGGTGGCCTTGGCGACGGCCTTCGCCGGCGGATCGGCCCAGGCCAGCGGCGACGCGGCGAGAAACGCGGCCGCGAAGGCCGTGGCGAGATGGTGCTGGCGAGTCATGGTGTCCCCCGGAGATTGGACTGAAGTGTAAGGCCGCGAGGCGGATCGGCAAGTCTCGGCGATGGCCCAGATCCCGCGCGTCCGCTATCCATCGGCAAAAGCGCGGGGAGCGAACCATGATCGAGACCAGGACCCTGACGGTCGGCGAGCACGCCTTCACCGTCGATCTGGCGGGGCCGGAGAGCGGGCCGCCGGTGCTGCTGCTGCACGGCTTTCCCGAAACCCGGCACATGTGGCGCGCGCAGCTCGAGGCCCTGGGCGCGCAGGGCTTTCGCGCCGCGGCGCCGGATCAGCGCGGCTATTCGGCCGGGGCCAGGCCGGCGGGGACAGAGGCCTACGACACAGCCAACCTCATCGCCGACGCCCTTGGACTGATGCACGCCCTGGGCGCCGATCGGTTCGACCTTGTCGGACACGACTGGGGCGGTCAGATCGCCTGGCTGATCGCCGCCGGACACACCGAACGGGTCAGGTCGCTGAGCGTCTTTTCCCGGCCTCACCCCGCCGCCTTCGCCCGGGCCATGGCCGAGGACAAGGCGCAGGCGGAGCGGTCGCGACACCACCGCGCGTTCCGCGAGGCCGACGCCGTGGCGCGGATGCGCGCGGCGAACCTGAAACCGCTGCGCGAGGCCGTCCTCAGCCAGGGCGTGCCGCCGGACTCGGCGGAGATCTACATGTCCACCCTCATGGAGCCCGGCGGCATCGAGGGCGCGATGAGTTGGTATCGCGCCACGGGGATCGCCGCGGCGGACACGCCGGCGGTGAGCGTCTCCACCCTCTATGTCTGGGGGGAGGCCGATGCGACGGTGGGCCGGCGGGCGGCGGAACTGACGGCGGACTACGTGACCGGGCCCTACCGCTTCGAGACCCTGCCCGAGGCCGGGCATTTCCTGGTGGATCAGTTCCCAGCGCGGATCTCAGCCCTGATCGCAGAACACCTCGCCGCGCGACCCTGATGGCTTGAGCCGCCGGATCAGGCCTGCCGGGCGATCGTCGCGAGGTTCGGCTTGGGGATGGCGGCGGAGAACGGGCCCTTGTCCTTGGCGCGGTTCATGGCGAATTCCGCCCAGGCGGTGACGAACCCGGCCGGGGTGTTCGGCGCCGAGACCAGGGGCGTGAGGGTGAGCCGTCGGCCGCGCGCGGCGGCCTGGACCTTGGCCCACAGATCAAGCTCGCCCTCGGGGCCCGGACCGCGACCGGCCAGGACGTCGGCGACGCTCCGCGCCTCGTCCGACACGACGCCGAGGGTCAGCGGCGAGGCGTCCGCCGCGGGCGGCGGCAGGTCGGCCAGGGTCGCGGCCAACACCGTCAGGGTCATGCGCAGGCTCGTTGTCTGCCGCTCGCCCCCGGCCCAGCCGACCGGCGGGCCGCCGTCGAGGCGCAGCCGCGCCCAGCCGCCGCAACGAAAGGCCGGGTGGGCGACGGCGCCGATCCAGAGGCGGGGGACGGAAGTAGTCATGGCGTCGCGGCTTAACGACCCCAGGCCCGCCGCGCTACAGAGACCATCAAATCAGACGAGGCGAGGAGTGACACGATGGCCGCCGGCCCCAAGGAACTGAACGAAGACCTGCTGCGCGCCCTGCCCGATACGGGGCCGGTGGTGATGATCAACCAGCTGAAGTTCAAGGCGCGGTCGGACGACGGCGACGGCTCGGGCTGGGACGCCTACCAGCGCTACAGCAGGGGCGTCTCGCCCCTGATCAAGGCCCTGGGCGGAACGATCCTGTGGGCCGGCGAGGTGGAGACCACCGCCTATGGCGATCCCGCCGCCAACCATTGGGACTACGCCGTCCTGGTCCGCTATCCCTCCCGCGCCGCCTTCCTGGAGATGGTGACCTCGGCGGCCTACGCCGCCGCCAACGTCCATCGCGACAATGGCGTGGCCGAACACCTGATCCTGGCCTCGCGGGAGACCTTCTCGAAGTTCCCGCCCCCCTGAGCCCGACCGGGCTTCAGGAATTCCCGTCGACGAGGATAAGCCGGCTGGTCGTGGTGGCGTGGCGAACGGCGAAAAGCGCCTGGCAGGTGGGATCGGCAAGAAACGCCAGAGCATTGTCCCGCGCCGGAAATTCGATCACCACCACCCGCTCCGGCCGCCAGTCGCCCTCCATGACGGTCGGCTCGACGCCCTGAACGATGTACTTCCCGCCATGCTTGGCGATGAAGGCGGGGATCTGCGCGATGTAAGGTCCGAAACTTGGCAAATCGTGAATCGCCAGGTCGAGGATCAGATAGGCTTTCATGAATCTAGCCCCCCATTGGCGCGGCCGACGAGCCATGGCCGGACGTCCGACTCAGTCGACTGGATGCTGGAAACTTGGTCTGTCATCAGTCGCCCGCGTCATGCCCAAGGGTTCGGAGGATCGCCGCAAGTTGGGCGTCAAGACGTGGCAGATCGTCACTGATGGTCAGGATGACCCGCTCGTCGAGGATATCGTCGTAAGTGTGCGCCAGGGCGTTGCGGAAACCCGCCACCAGGGTCGCCGGGAGGGCGTGGGCCTCGATGACCTCTTGGGGAATGTCGCGCATCGCAGCGGCGAGGGCGATGAAGGCGCGCTCAATGGCGTACCGGACCAACGTGTCAGACCGCAATTCCTCCAAGACTCGCCCGTCCGCCCAGCCACCAATCAAGGCAAGGTTTTCGCGTGCCGCTAGAACCGCCTGAACGGTCTTGGCCGGCCCCTCAGAAGACATCGACGAGCTGTGTCTCGGCCACGGCGCGCAGTCTCTTTCCCGGCTTCATGGCATCTGAGCGGACAACGAGATCGACATCCCGGCCCAGGATCCGCGTCAGGGCGAATTGAATGCCCCCCACATCGAAGGCGCTGAACAGGGGCTTACGGCCGGTCGGACCCTCATCGAGATCGACCATCAGGTCGACATCACTGCGCGCGTTCGCGGTGTGTCTGGCGACGGAGCCGAACAGGAAGATGCGCCGAACGCCCAGGCGCTCCAGCTCCTGGCGATGCGCCTTCAGGCGGTCGATGACCTCGGCGGGCTCCATAGCGTCAATCTAGCGCGTTTGGCCCCGGCGGGTAAGGCACACGGAGAGAACGGGCCGCTGGGCGAGCCGCATGAAGTCGTCCTTCACCTGAACGGCGATCGATATCCGCCAGCGCCGGGCTCCAGGGCCGCCGCGGCGGCCAGGGTGGCGGCGTCGGCCCCGGGTGGGCCGATGATCTGGACCCCGACGGGCAGGCCCTCGGCGGTGAGGCCGGAGGGGATCACGGTGGCCGGAAGGTCGCAGAGGGTGGCCAGGGCGATCCAGTCGAAGCCCTCAAGATAGCCCAGGCGCCGGCCGTCCGAGGCGGTCATCCGCCGCGCCGGCAGCAGGGGGCCGTGATCATGCGCGAAGGCCGCCGTGGGGAACACCGGCGCCAGGAGGATGTCGAAGCGGTCAAAGACTCCGGCCATCGCGGCCTGCAGCCGGGCCCGCGCTTCGCCGGCGGCCGATCGTTCAGCGGGGCGGGCCGTGTAGCCCAACACCCCGTGAGCCCAGGACAGCGGTCCCGCGCCGAGGGCCGCGGCCAGCCGGGCGGGTCCGCGCAGCGGCTTGAACAGCGCCCGGGCGACCGGCGGCAGATAGCCGCCGAGTACGGCCAGAAGCAGGGTCATGTAGGCCGCCATCATCTCGCGGGCGGGGAGCGGCGAAGCTATGGTCTCGACGGTCGCGCCGTCCTTCCGGAGGCTTTCGGCGAGGCTGGCGATCACCGCGCGGACGGCAGGGTCGAGCGGGAATGACGGCTCGTCCAGCCAGACGCCGATGCGAAGATCGCGCGGGGTGACGGCGGGCTCCGCCGGAATGTCGGCCAGGACCGACAGCAACAGCTGCAGATCGCGCACCGACCGCGCCATGGGGCCGACCACGAGAAGATCGACATCGGCCTCAGAGTCCGCAGGCGGGACCAAGCCGCGCTGAGAGATCAGGCCCCAGCTCGGCCGGTGGCTGGCGACGCCGCAGAAGGCGGCGGGGATGCGCAGGGAGCCGCTGATGTCGGCGCCGATCTCCAGGGCGGTGAAGCCGGCGGCCAGAGCCGCGGCCGATCCGCCGGACGAACCGCCCGGGGTTCGCGCCGGGTCCCAAGGATTGCGGGTCACCCCGTAAAGCGGATTGAACGCCTGCCAGTCGCTGGAGCCCACCGGCACATTTGTGTGTCCCCAGACGATGGCCCCGGCGGCGCGGACGCTGGCCACCGCCGCGGCTTCCTGCGACACTCGCCCGAGCAAGGACCTCGTCCCCGCGCTGGCCGGCAGACCGGCGATATCGAAGATGTCCTTCACGGTCGTCGGCAGGCCGGCCAGCGGTCCGAGCCGCTCGCCGCGGGCCCGCGCCGCGTCCACGGCTCGCGCCTCGGCCATGGCCCGATCGACGTCGCGCGCGACCACGGCGTTGATGCGGGGGTTCAATCAATCGACGCGGTCAAGGACCGCCGTCAGCAACTCGCGCGCGCTCACCCGCCCCGCGGCCAGGGCCGCGAGTTGATCGGTGGCGTCGCTGAGCAGGAGCTGGTCGATCAGCCGTCTCTCTCAGCGCCGGGTGTAGGCGTCGTTGGGGCCGGCGATCCTGGCCAGGGTCACCCGCAACCCGCCCATGTCGGGGCGGGTCCAGATCATGTGGCCCTCGGAGTCGAGGCGCCGGGTCACCTTCAGGCCGGGGAGGGTCAGGGCGAGCCCGGGGATGAGCGCCGGGCGAAGGACGAAGACGCCGCGCTCATAGCTGGCGATCACATGGATCGGCGTTTTGTAGTCGCGGTAGGACACATCGTGATCGCCGTGTTTGAGCGTTCCGTCGGCGCGGGCGTCGCAGATCGTCCCGCCGCCCATGTCCTCGATGCGGTCGCCGCACTGCTCGATGCGCTCGACATAGTCGTAGATGCGATCTCCTGCAGGCGCGGGCCGGCCGCCCCGCTCCGCGCGCAGGGTCTTCCAGACCCCGCGCAGGTCGGGCGCGCCTTTCACCAGGGGCTCGGCGCAGGCGGCCAGCACCGGCGGCGGGAAGCTTCGGCCATATCCACCCGGCGGCGTGTGGGCGATCGGGATGTCGTCGGCGGTGAGACCCGCACCACGGGCGACGCCATGTCCCGCCGCGGCGCGGTCCGCCGTCGGTCCGGCGGGCTCGCAACCGCAGAGCAAAACCGACAGCAACAGAACGGCGAGGCCGCGGCCGGCCCCCAAAGGCGTCATGGCGTTTTGCTCCGCTATGCCGCCAGCGCCGCTTCAGCGACCGGATCTCCGGCGATGCGGCTGTGCCACATGACGCGGGGCAGGGTCATATCCCAGGGCAGGGCGCGGTGGAGGAGACAGCGGTTGTCCCAGACCACCACGTCGCCGGCGGTCCAGGCGTGCTGATAGACGCGCGGCGGGCGGCAGGCGAACGCGGTGAGGTCGTCCAGCAGGCGCTCGGACTCCGCCGGCGAGAGGCCGGGAATGGCGTGGGCGTGACGGCCGATGAGCAGGGACTTGCGGCCGGTCTCGGGATGGACCTTGACCAGGGGCCTTAAGGGGACCGGGCCGTCGTGGAAGCCGTAGCCGCTGTAGTCGCCCTTCCCGGTCTTGGGGTCGTGACCAAGCTTGGCCTGGCTGTAGTAGAGCGAGTGATGGGCGCTCAGGCCCGCTATCCGCGCCTGAGTGGCGGGGTCGAGCGCGTCATAGGCGGCGCGCATATCGGCCCAGCCGGTCTCGCCGCCGGCGGGCGGGACGACCTCGGCGGAGAACACCGCCCCCTTGGCCTGGACGGGCATGTAGGTGCTGTCGGCGTGCCAGCCCATGTTGCCCTTGAGCACCTTGATCACATCGTCATTGCCCTCGGCCGGGCGGACCGAGCCGTCGGAGCGCACGTTGCTGATCGCGGCGAGATCGAACTCCATGGCTCCGAAGCGCTTGGCGAAGGCAATCTGGTCGGCGCGACTGAGATGCTGGCCCGGAAACACCAGCAGGGCGTGCTCCAGCCAGGCGCTGTAGAGCGCGCCCCAGGTCGCCGCGTCCAGATCGGCGAGGCGAAGGCCGGTGACCCTGGCGCCGAAACAGGCGTCGAGCGGCTCGAGGTCGAACAGGCGCGCCATGGGGATCGCTCCCTTCCCTTATGTTTTGCCGGAGCCTAACCCGCCGCGGGGGCCGGCGTAAGCTTCTTGGCCGAGAAGGGTCCGAACGGCGTCATCAGGAACAGGCCGGTCACGGACCCGTCGGCGCCGCGCTGGAACACACCGGTCACCCCGATCGCGGCGATGAAGAAGGCGTTGTCGGAACTCGAGCGCGCCTCCACCGGGGCCGGGGCCAGGACGGGCAGGGTCACGAACAGGGCGCCGCCGGTGACGGTCACGGCCACACGGCCGAAGCCGGCGACCTCATAGGTTCCCGCGTCCGCGGCCAGGACGTCGGGGCGGACGGCGACCGGCGTCACCTCCATCTGCCGATAGGCGGGCCAGCCATAGGCCTTGGCCACCGCCCGCTCGATCTCGGAGATCAGGCTCGATCCGCTGTCGCTGTTGGTCATGATGGCGACGCCCTGCCGCGTTCCGCCGGTGAAGGCGACGAAGTCGTTACGGAAGCCCTCATTGGCGCCGCCGTGGCCGAAGCGGGCGGCGCCATCGGTCATGACGTTCAGTCCCAGGCCCCAGGCGCCCTTGCCGGGGGTGAGCATGGTCCGGGCCATGTCCGGCGACAGGACGTTGTGCGAGGTCCCGGCCGCTTCGTTCTGCAGCTCGATGGCGAAGCGGGCGATGTCGGAAGGTGTGGTCCACAGGCCGGCGGCGGCCTGTTCGGGATAGACGTTCCAGCCGCCGAGCACCGGCTTGCCGCTCGCCCGGTAGCCGAGGGTCGCGCGGCCCTGCAGGGCTTCCGGCAGGGGCTGCTCATAGGTCGAGGCCTTCAGCCCGGCCGGATCGAGGACGGTCGCTTTCAGGATCGCGGCGAACGGCTGGCCGGTAGTCTCTTCCATCAACAGCTGGGCCGCGGTGTAGCCGCCGCCGGAATAGTCGAACTGGGCGCCGGGAACGTGGATCGAGACCACCGCGGGGCTGTTGGCCGGCTTCTGGCCGCTGAGCACCTGCGGCAGGGTCGCGCGGGGCGCGGTGCGATTGTAACCGACGAAGCCGTGCACGCTCAGGCCGGCGGTGTGGCTGAGCAGGCGGCGCAGGGTGACCTTCTCGGTGGCGGTCATCGGCCCGGCCGGGACCTGCCAGCCTTTCAGCCGCGTGTTGACGTCCTGATCGAGGTCGAGCCTGCCATCCTGAACCAGGCGCAGGGCGGCCATGGCGGCGAGGGGTTTGCTGATCGAGCCGGCCTGGAACAGGGTGTCCGGCGTCACCTGCGTCCCGCGCTCCACATCGGCCCGGCCGTAGGCGCGGGTCCAGACGATCCGGCCGTTCTCGAAGAAGGCGATGCTGACGCCGGGCACATGCAGGGCGGTCATGCGATCGGCGAGGGTCAGGACCGGCGCCGGCTCGCCCTTGACCAGGATCGCGGGCAGCAGCCCGGTCTCGATGGCCTTGATCTTCGCCGCATCGTCGGCCGACACCGCAGGTCCGGGGGCGGGCGCGGCGTGGGCCGGCGCGGTCAGGCTGAACAGCAAGGCCGCCCCGATCAGGGCCCGCGTGAACTGTCTCATCCGTCATCCTCCCCAACGGCGCCGCACTGCACAACTTGTGAACAGACGCCCCCTGCCCTATTCCAGCGGCCATGTCCCCCAAGGCCGAGCCTTCCTCGTCCCGGCGCTCCGCCTGGGCACTCTACACCCTGTTGTCGGTGACCTTCATCAACATCCTGGGGTTCGGGATCGTCGTGCCGCTGCTGCCGTTCTACGGCGCCTCGTTCCACGCCCAGCCCTGGCAGATGGGCCTCATCTTCTCGGCCTACCCCATCGGCTCCTTCTTCGGCGAGCCGTTCTGGGGGCGGCTGTCGGACCGCATCGGTCGCAAGCCGATCCTGGTCTTCACCACCCTGGCCAACTGCCTGTGCTACGGCGCCCTGGCCTTCGCCCCGAACATCTGGTTCGCCTTCTTCATTCGCCTGGCCGGTGGCCTGGGGGCCGGCAACGGCTCGGTGGTGCAGGGCTATATCGCCGACGTCACCGCCCCGGAGGACCGGGCCAGCCGCATGGCCACCCTGGGCGCGGCCTATAATATCGGCTTCATCCTGGGCCCGGTGGCGGGCGGCTTCCTGGCCAAGCCTTCGGCCGGGACCCTGGGATTTCAGATCCCGCTGCTGGCCGCCTCGGTGCTGGCCGCCTGTTCGGCGGCGGGCATCGCCCTGATCGTCAAGGAGACCCGCAAGGTGCGCGAGGTGGACCCCAATCCGCCGTCGCGCTGGGCGATGATCTCCTATGCGGTGAACCATCCGGTGATCGGGCGGCTGATGCTGCTGACCTTCGTGGTCGGCTTCGCTTTCAACGGCATCGAGTCGGTGTTCGGCCTGTGGGCGCAGCATCGCTATCACTGGCAACCGAGGGACGTGGGCCTGTGCTTCGGCATCGCCGGGCTGATCTCCTCGCCGACCCAGTTCCTTTTGACCGGGGCCCTGTCCCGCAAGTTCGGCGAGGCGCGGATGCTGGCGGTGGGAATGGTGGGGACGGCGATCGCCATGGGGCTGCAGCCGTTCGGCGACGGGGGCTGGACCACCTACGCCTGCATGGCCATGACCGCGCTCTGCTCGTCCGTGGCCTTCCCCAACGCCGGGGCGCTGATGTCGCGCAGCATCGATGAGAACCACCAGGGTCAGATCATGGGCCTGAACAACGCCACCGGCGCCTTCGCCCGGGTGGCCGGGCCGCAGGTGGCTAATCTGATGTTCGCCCTGGTGAGCGTGGATGGGCCCTATTTCCTGGGGGCGCTGATCGTGGCGCCGGCGATCCTGCTGGCCCTGGCGGCCGGGCGGGCGGCGGCAAGGGTTTAGGCAGGAGGGGCGTGGCTTGCGCCCCCTCCGGCGCTTCGCGCCACCTCCCCCGCTTCGCAGGGGAGGAGAACATTCCTCCTCCCCCGTAAAACGGGGGAGGTCCCCGAAGGGGGGAGGGGGCGCTCGGACATCCACCCGGCCCAGCCCATTGATCGGCGCGGCGCTTCCGGCCTAGTGTTTTAGAACACGTTCTCATTTTTGGTGAGGACCAACGACACCGGGAAACACCAGGAGCGATCCATGCCTTCGCGCGCCGAGATCATCGCGGGCCTGACGGCCGCGGGCCCGTTTGAACTGGCCACCGACCATTCCGCCGGCCATCCGCTGCGCGTCTATCGCCACGCCCCGGCCTCGTTCCGGCATGTCTTCGAAGGCACGCGCGGCCACGGGGAGAAGACCTTCGCCATCTATGGCGATGAGACCCTCAGCTACGACGGCCACTACGCCCAGGTGGCGGCCCTGGCCCATCACCTGATCGAGCGCGGCGTGAAGAAGGGCGACCGGGTCGCCATCGGCATGCGCAACTACCCGGAGTGGAGCGTCAGCTTCTGGGCCTGCCAGTCGATCGGCGCGATCGTGGTGGCGCTGAACGCCTGGTGGACGACCACCGAACTCACCTACGCCCTGGACGATTCCGCCCCCGCCGCCCTGCTGATTGACGGCGAGCGGCTGGAGCGGCTACGCGGCCTGTTGAACCGCCAGGGTCTGAAGACCGTGGTGGTGGTGCGCCGCGGCGAGGCGGGCGAGGGCGGCGTGGACTTCGCCGAGGTCGTGGCCGGGCCGCCGCGCGAGCTGCCCGCAGCGGACGTGGGGCCGAACGACCTGGCGACGATCCTCTACACCTCCGGCACCACGGGCAATCCGAAGGGGGCCATGGCCACCCATCGCAACCATGTGACCAATCTGATGAACACCCTGCTGGCCGGGGCGGTGGCGCGGGAGCTGGCCGGGCTGCCGGCCGAGGCCGATCCCAATGCGCCGCAGAGCGGGGTGCTGCAGACCTTCCCCTTCTTCCACATCGGCGGGCTGACCGGGCTCTACCTCAGCGTCGCCACCGGGGCGAAGGTGGCGATGATGTACAAATGGGTCCCGCCGGAAGCGGTGAAGCTGATCCAGCAGCATGGGCTGTCCAGCGTCTCGGGCGTGCCGATCGTGGTGCGCCAGCTGCTGGAGACCGCCCACGCCATGGGCGAGGACATGAGTTCGCTGGTCGGGGTGACCTCCGGCGGGGCGCCGGTGCCGCCCGACCTGATCCGGCGGATCGGCGATCAGTTCCAGGCCAAGGCCGCGCCCGGCAACGGCTATGGCCTGACTGAGACCACCAGCGCCGTCATCACCAACGGCGGCGCCGACTATCTGGCCCGCCCGGACAGCATCGGCCGGGCGGTGGTCACCGCCGATGTGCGCATCGTCGACGACAATGGCGTGGACGTCGCCCAGGGCCAGATCGGCGAGCTTTGGATCCGCGGATCCAACGTCATCCCCGGCTACTGGAACAATCCCGAGGCCACCGAGGCGGCCTTCGGCGGCGGCTGGTTCCGCACCGGCGATCTCGGCTACGTCGATACGGAGGGCTTCCACTTCGTGGTCGACCGCAAGAAGGACGTGATCATCCGCGGCGGCGAGAACGTCTATTGCGCCGAAGTGGAGGCCGCCCTGCTGGAGCATCCCAAGGTCCGCGACGTGGGCCTGATCGGCCTGCCGCATCCCGAGCTCGGCGAGGAGGTGGCGGCGGTGATCCAGGTCGATGCGGCCAACGACACACCCGGCACGGCCGATGAGCTGCGCGCGGCGCTGGCCGAGAAGCTGGCGCGGTTCAAGATCCCGACGTCGATCCGGTTGACGACCGGGGAGTTGCCGCGGACGGCGACGGGGAAATTGCTGAAGCGGGAGCTTAGGAGCGGGTATTTTACGGCTTAGGCGCCCGGCGCGTCCCTAGCGCCCCCTCCACCACCTTCGGTGGTCCCCCTCCCCCGTTTGACGGGGGAGGAGATCATTCCTCCTCCCCTGCGTTGGGGGGGTGGTGGCGCGAAGCGCCGGCGGGGGCGTCTCCTCCCCTTCCCTCATCTTATATCGCGTTATAGAGTTCGCTTCGGCCACGCGGGCGGCGATCCCCGGGCCGGGAGGATGCGATGCTGCTGAGCGATGTGCCTGAACTCGCCGCGCACCATGCGCCGGACGTGGCGGCGATCATTTTTCAGGACGAGACGATCACCTATGCGCAGCTGCGCGACCGCTGCCGGCGGCTGGCCAACGCCCTGATCGCGGTGACGCAACCGGGCGACCGGGTGGCGATCCTGGCCGAGAACTGTCCGGAATATGTGGACTGCTACTACGGCGTACCAGGCGCCGGCCTGGCCCTGACCCTGCTGAACTATCGCCTGGCGCCGCGCGAGCTGGCCTACATCATCGGCAACGCCGAGCCGCGGATCCTGATCGTCGAAGCGAAATACCTGCCGGCGATCCGGCAGATTCGCGCGCAGATTCCCTCGGTGGAACGGATCCTGCTGATCGACGGCGAGAGCGAGGGCACGGAATCCTACGCCGCCTTCCGAGACTCGGGCGCGGCGACCGAGCCGAGCCGCCGGCCGCAGGAGAGCGATCTCGCCTGGCTGCTCTACACCTCCGGCACCACGGGCCTGCCCAAGGGGGCGATGCTGAGCCACACCAATCTGCTTGCGGGGATCATGAACTCCATGGCCGCCTGGGACACCGGGCCGGACGAGGTGTGCATGTTCACCTTCCCGATGTTCCATGTGGCCGGCTACGTCATGCCCATGCAGCATCTGCGCACCTTCCCGGTGGTGCTGCTGCGCAGTTTCGATCCGCCGACCCTGCTGGCCACGGTGCAGAAATACCGGGTGACCAACACCGCCATGGCCCCGACCATGGTGGGGATGCTGCTGGAGAACCCGGAGACGGCGAACTACGACCTCAGCTCCCTACGGCGGCTGGGTTATGGGGCGGCGGCCATGCCGGGCGAGGTGCTGCGCAAGGCGCGGGCGCGCTGGCCGGGGGCGGGGTTCTCGACCGGATTCGGCATGACCGAGCTGAGCGGCAACGTCATGACCATGGGCCGGCAGGACCACGACCGGGCGGCCGACGAGGGGCTGGAGATCCTGCGCTCGGTGGGCAAGCAGATGCCGCTGGCGCGGGTGCGGGTCGCAGACGAGAGCGGGGCCGACTGCCCGCCCGGCCAGGCCGGCGAAATCATCGTCAAGGGCGATCAGGTGCTGAGCGGCTATTGGCGCAATCCGGAGGCCACGGCCGCGAGTTTCACCGACGGCTGGTTCCACACCGGCGACGTGGGGCGGTGGGACGCCGAGGGCTATCTCTATATCGTCGACCGCAAGAAGGACATGATCCTGACCGGCGGCGAGAACGTCTATCCGCGCGAGGTGGAGGAGGTGCTGTTTCGCCATCCGGCCGTGATGGAGGCCGCCGTGGTCGGGGCGCCGGACGAAAAATGGGGCGAGATGGTCGCCGCGGTGATCTGCGTGCGCGAGGGCCATACGGTGACGGGCGCGGAGATCACCGCCTTCTGCCGGGAGGAGATCGCCGGCTACAAGCGCCCGCGGCGGCTGGCCTTCATCAAGGAACTGCCCAAGAACGCCTCGGGCAAGGTGCTCAAGCGCGAGCTGCGCGATCTGATCGCGGCGGGAACCCTGCCGCTGGAGGTTCTGTGATGGGCGCCGGCCCGGCCCAGACCTTCGAAACCGCCTTAGGCGCCTGCATCGCCCGCCGGTTCGGCCCGGACGCCAAGGTGGCGCGGCTGGAGCGGCTGTCGGGCGGGGCGAGCCAGGAGCTTTGGGCATTCGACGTGGAGAGCCCCGAGGGAACGCGCGAGCTGATCCTGCGCCGCAACCCCGGCGGCACGGTGAAGCGCGAGAACGCCGCCGGCATGGAGACCGAGGCGCGGCTGATCGAACTGGCCCGGGCGACAGGGACGCCGGTTCCCGAGGTGGTGCATGTTTTCAGCCCCGAGGAGGGTCTGGGCTCGGGCTTCCTGATGACGCGGATTCCCGGCGAGACCCTGGCCCGGCGGATCCTGCGCGACGATCTCTATGCCAGGGCGCGGCCGGTTCTGGCCCATCAGATGGGCGCGGCGGCGGCGCTGATCCACCGGATCGATCCGGCCAAGGCCGGGCCGCTGCGCGTCTCCACCGTGGAGAGCAGCCTGGACGGGGCCTATGCGCTCTACAAGGCCAATGGCGGGCGCCGGCCGGTGATCGAATGGGCGTTCCGCTGGCTGCGCGAGAACCGCCCGGCGACCGAGGCGACGCCGACGGTGGTGCATGGCGACATGCGCACCGGCAATATCATCGTGGGACCTGAGGGCCTGCGCGCGGTGCTGGACTGGGAGGTCGTGCACCTGGGCGATCCGATCTACGACCTGGGGTGGATCTGCACCCCGTCGTGGCGGTTCGGCGAGATCGACAAGCCGGCTGGGGGGTTCGGCTCCCGCGAGGACCTGTGGGCCGGCTATGAATCGGTGACCGGCGTTCCCGTGGACCGCCAGAGGGCCCGGTTCTGGGAAGTGATGAGCACCCTGCGCTGGGGCCTGAGCTGCGCGATGATGGCGCGCGAGTTCCAGGCCGGCGAGCGCAGCGTGGAGAAGGCCGCCATCGGCCGGCGGGCCTCGGAGGTGGAGGTCGACCTGTTGGCCATGCTGGCCGCGCCCGGAGGACAGCCCCTTGTATGATCAGCCGACCGCCCGCGAGCTCATCGACGCCGTGCAGGGGTTTCTGCGCGACGAGGTTTCGCCGACCTTGAGCGGGCGGCTGGCCTTTCACGCCCGCGTGGCGGTGAATGTTCTGGAGACGGTGAAGCGGGAGCTGGAGCTGGGGCCGGGCGCCGTGGCCGGCGAGGGGGCGCGACTGGCGGCGTTGCTGGGGCGCGAGTTCCAGGCCGGCGAGCGCAGCGTGGAGAAGGCCGCCATCGGCCGGCGGGCCTCGGAGGTGGAAGTCGACCTGCTGGCCATGCTGGTCGCGCCCGGAGGACAGCCCCTTGTATGATCAGCCGACAGCCCGCGAACTCATCGACGCCGTGCAGGGGTTTCTGCGCGACGAGGTTTCGCCGACCCTGAGCGGACGCCTGGCCTTTCACGCCCGGGTGGCGGTGAATGTGCTGGAGACGGTGAAACGCGAGCTGGAGCTGGGGCCGGACGCCGTGGCCGGCGAGGGGGCGCGGCTGGCGGCGTTGCTGGGGCGGGAGGGACCTCTGGCTGAGCTGGAAGAGGCGTTGTGTGAGGCGATCGCGTCCGGGGATGTGGATCCGGGCGATCCGGCGCTGATCGATCATCTTTGGAAGACCACCCTCGATACCCTGGCGGTGGATCAGCCGGGGTATGCGACGTATCGGCGGGCGGCGGGTGTTTTCAAGGATGGGGAATGAGCGCGCCCTGCGCCTTGCGCCCCCTCCACCGCCTTCGGCGGTCCCCCTCCCCCGTTGCACGGGGGAGGAGAAAGAAGCGGGAGCGCCCCCTCCGACCCTTTGGGCCACCTCCCCCGTTTTACGGGGGAGGAGAATATGGGCCTTCCTCCTCCCTTGCGCGGAGCGCGGGGGAGGTGGCGCGAAGCGCCGGAGGGGGCGCTTGGCCGCGCCGCCCCCCCCACCCTCACATCTGACCTGACCTGAAGAGGACCCCCGCCATGGATTTCAATCTGCCCCCCGAGCTGACGGCCTATCTGGCCGAGCTGGATCAGTTCATCGCCGATGAGATCAAGCCGCTGGAGGCGGAGAACGACAATATCCGTTTCTTCGACCACCGCCGCGAATGGGCGCGGACGGATTTCGACAATGACGGCCTGCCCCGGCCCGAGTGGGAGGCGTTGCTGCGCGAGGCCAAGAAACGGGCCGACAAGGCCGGGCATTTCCGGTTCTGCCTGCCGGAGGAGTTCGGCGGCAAGAACGGCTCGAACCTGTGGATGACGGTGATCCGCGAGCACCTGGCGGCCAAGGGGCTGGGGCTGCACTATGACCAGCAGACCGAGCACGCCATCGTGGGCAACCACCCCTTCATCGTCATGTTCCGCGACTTCGGCACGCAGGACCAGAAGGACGAGTTCATCAACGGCATATTGGAGGGCCACCGGCGGGTGACCTTCGGCCTGACCGAGCCCTATCACGGCTCGGACGCCACCCACATGGAGACCCGCGCCGTGCCGGAAACCCGTAACGGCACGCCGGGCTTCCTGATCAACGGCGAGAAGATGTGGACCAGCGGCATGCACCACGCCACCCACGTGGGCCTGTTCTGCCGCACCGAGGGCAAGGACGGCGACGCCAAGGGGATCACCTGCCTGCTCGTGCCGGCCCGCGACGAGGGGGTGAAGATCGAGCAGTATCTGTGGACCTTCAACATGCCGACGGACCATCCGCGGGTGAGCTTCAGCGATGTGTGGGTGCCGGAGACGGCGATGTTCGGCCCGCCGGGCGGGGGCCTGCCCCTGGCCCAGAGCTTCGTGCATGAGAACCGCATCCGTCAGGCGGCCGGATCGCTGGGCTCGGCGGTCTATTGCATCGAGCAGAGCGTGAAATACGCCCGGGCCCGCAAGCCCTTCGGCCAGCCCCTGAGCGATAACCAGGCCATCCAGTGGCCGCTGGTGGAGCTGGCGACGCAGGTGGAGATGCTGCGCCTGTTGATCCGCAAGACGGCCTGGGAAATGGACCAGATGCCCCACCCGGAGGTGGAGAAGCGGATCAGCGACAAGGTGTCGATGTGCAACTATTGGTCGAACCGGCTGTGCTGCGAGGCGGCGGACCGGGCCATGCAGGTGCACGGCGGCATCGGCTATTCGCGGCACAAGGCGTTCGAGCACATCTATCGCCACCACCGCCGTTACCGGATCACCGAGGGCAGCGAAGAGATCCAGATGCGCAAGGTGGCGGCCTTCCTGTTCGGCTATATGGGCCCGCGCAAGAAGGAGCTGTCGGCGATCACCTGGGATGACGTGGACTATCGCAAGGGGCGGTGAGCGGTAAGCCAATCAGGCTGGCGGTCGCCGGGCGTTGGCCTGGCGGCCGGGGGGCGCGGGTTGGGAGATCGATGGGCGATTCTGGGGAGTCCGTTGGGCGCTGGATGGGCGCTCGATGGGCGCTAACGGGGAGCTTTTTGGGCGCTGTTGGGCGTTGAACCGCGCGTTCCCGTCGCGCCGCGTTCGCATCAACACTCTGTTTCATAACGTTTTTTCGATTTTAGAGCGGCAACGGGACGGCGACTTGGGCGCGCGGCGGCGCCCAGGCGCTTGCGCCCCATCGCCCCGGCGGCGCGGTTATTGGGATGCTGGACGGTGAGAAAGATCGTTGGCAATTGCATTATGCAATACCCAGGCGACCTAAGTCAATGGAAACCCTACCGACCTGCGCGTAGTTGAGCTGCTGACCGTCCGCACCCGCGTATTGCTGGGCGTCGAGCACAAATTTATGGAACTCGATCAACTCATTGAGCGCCGCTTCGAATCCAGTGACCGCGGTGCGGTTGATCTGGCTGACGAGTTGGTCCGCCAACTCCTCAATGATGTCATCCGGCGTTGGGAGGTCCCGTCGTTCGTACCGAAGTCGCTCGAAGCGGAAGCTGAATCGGATGAGCTCCCTTTCCAGCCAATTGAGCCGATGGGGCCCCTCCCGTAGAAGCCAGCCTCGGGGCCCTTCCATCGGCTCATCGAAAGACACGCTGGATTCGATGCGATCCGACCAGCGCTCCTCCCTAAAGGCGCCGGCGCGCACGCGTTCCGGCGATTGACGAACACGACGACGCCAACTCCACATCGCCAGGCCCAGCGGCCTGAACCAAACGTCGACGAGAACAGTCGGCGAGCGGAAGGTGGAAGAGATCTCGTGCGCTGCACGCTCCTCGAAGTTGATGCTATGGCCGAGAGTGAGTCGCGGACCGGCCTTGTTCTCCGCCTCGCCCATCAGTCGAAGCACCTGGCGGCGTTCCAAGCCCATCAACTCGCCGGCCGCCGAGACCGTTAACCGACCGGCCAACAGATCACGCAGGATCTCGACTCGGCTAAGCTCCTTGTCGCTCATGAAGTGTAACGCCACCTGAGTGACCTCCCGCCCAAATGAGGGAGGGTGCCATCTCTAACTGGCACGGCGGTGACATTGCTAAATGGCGGCTACACGCGACTCTGCGCCCACGGCGTGTTATCGGAAGTCGCCCCCGCGCGGACCTTCCAAACTGTTGAGATGGGCGGCAAGCGAAGCTGAAGAGAGCCCGGTCCCGAAGCGGCGGGCCCAACCCTACAGGCCGCCACAAGAACAGCTGCCACTCGGACGGGGCCGCCACGCCGACCCAGCCTCGACCTGTACCTCAAATCACGCCACGAATTGGCCTTCCGCAGCGATGAGACGTAGGGAGCATACTCCTATCTATATAACAACAAATAGACGTGGCCGGCCAAAACCTTAGCCGGCAGGAGCGCGAGACACTCGCCCTTCGCCGCTTGATGCGGAACCTCGAAACCCTCGGGGTCGCAAACATGCGCACGCTGGAGATGAAAATATCAGACTCCGGTCCCATGGCCCAACGGGTGAACCCGCACGTCCTCACGCGGGTCCGAAACGCCCAACGCGACGCCGGCCGCCTGATCATCGTTAGCCAAATCTGGTATCACCGCTACAATGAACCCGAAGCTCGGGTGAAACAGCGCCTCGACGCGCTCAAGCCGATCTACGCCGCCACCAACAATACCAGTCTAAAGTTGCGGCTCGGCCAGACGTTGGAAATCGCCATTTGGCGGGCTCTTGAACAAGGGTCACTGGACTTCGTGGGCGGGTTCCCCGATCTGGACGACCACGACGACAGCACCCTCTACAGCAAAGAGGAGCCGCCGCTTCGCTTCTCGGGCAAGCGGATGCCAGGCGACAAGCGGTTCGACTTCCTCGCCTTCCACCCGAGCGCCGGCAGCATCGGCATTGAGGCGAAAAACATTCGCGAGTGGATCTATCCCGACCGCAACGAGGTGAAGGAGCTCCTGCAAAAGGCTATCGTTTCCGACACGCTGCCGGTGCTGATCGGCCGCCGCATTCCCTATGTGACGCGTCGCCTACTGGAAACGTGCGGGGTTCTGCTATTCGAAAACTACAACCAGCTATACCCGAATGCTGACGCCGCCACAGCGGCCGCAGCCGCCCAAAAGGACCTGCTCGGCTACCACGACATTCGCGTCGGCAACCAGCCAAATGGGCGGCTGTTGCAATTCATAACGGAGACGGTGCCCGCCTACGCAGAGGAAGCCCGCGCCCGCTTCGACCAGTACAGGGACCTGCTTTGGCAGTTTGCCAGCGGCGAGCTATATTACGCTTCTTTCGCGGCAAGGTTGCGTCGTCGTGAAAATGGCCACGACGAGGACTCCGATCACCCGCCTGGCTTCGATCCCGACGACATCGAGCCCGACGACGACGGCGACTGGTAACGCCCGCACAACGAAGAGCATCAAGGACGCGCTGCGGTCAGCGCATTTGTGAGTTCCGTTATCCTGCCAAGCATCTCACCCATATCTGATGACCATTTATCGAATTTGTCGAATTCACCATTCGCTGTTACGTCATTTAGACAATTTTTCTTATCCATATCAATAACCGTTCGCAACGATTTTAGTTCAGAATCGAGATTTCCCGCGCTCACATGCAACGAAAATGCAACAGCTTGCTTATCCGACGCGCTTGACATCTCCCCCATCAGAACGAGTTCGTCACCCAGCCACTCCAAATAAGGGCCAAGTTTACCAGCATAGTATTCCATACGGCGGATACATGACGATTGGGCACTTCCATTTTCGAGTAAAGGCATGTAAATCTTATAATATTTATCTTTTTGCCCTAGATAATCCTTCGCCGTTGCCAATACGGCTTGCCGTGAGACGGTATCGTCTTCTGCCGCGACGCAGCAGAGGGGGCTAAACGCGGCAACAAATGCGACCGCCACATTGAACAAGAAGGCCGCCCGCATTTGCCCTATGACCCTGGTTGGGGAGGGCTAAGAAGCTATCAGCAACAGAGCCGCGAGACCACAATGGGCTGGATTCCCTTCGGGACTTAAATATGTGATAGAGAAAATTATCAGCGATTTCCGTGTATTAATCTGCCATGCACGTGGAATGATCACTGCTCGCCAGACAGGTCAGCCCTGACGAGGCGGCAGACGTTCAGACATCCTCAGGTCGGAGCGACCACGAACGTATCTGGCTACTCACTTTTGTAGCGCTGACGCGATTGAGACCCTGGATTGAAGCACTCGTAGGTCCGCGCCGTGAGCTTACGCCAGACACGCAACGCCCCTCCCCTACTTCCTCAACCCCACCTCCCGCGCAAGCTCCGCTGGCGCCCCCGCCGGACCAACCTTCTGGGTATCCCGAGCGCCGCAGTCGTTGCCGGCTCGCATGGCACCGACCGGTGTGGCGGCGATCGTCGGCAGCAGCGCCGCCCGCAGGCGCTCCTCATGCGCCCGCTGGGGAGAGATCAGGATCACCGCGTCATAGGGCGGCAGGGCCTGGCGCGGATCGGCCGAGATGAGCAACCTGTCGGCGGCGATCCGCCCCTCGCCGGAAAAGGCCGGGATCACGTCCGCCAGGCCGTGCTGCACACTGTTATCCGTTGCGTCGCTCGCTTAGCCCGCCCCGGAGCCCCCCCATGCAGACTGTCCGTCTCGGCCGCACCAACGTGGAGGTCAGCGTCGCCGGCCTCGGCTGCGGCGGCCACAGCCGCCTGGGCATGGCGCGCGGCGCCGACGCGCATCAGGCCGCCGATGTGGTTCGCCGCGCCCTGGATCTGGGCGTCAGCTTCATCGACACCGCCCGCGCCTATGGCACGGAGGCGGCCGTGGGCGAGGCGATCGCGGGGCGGCGGGACGCGGTGTTCCTGTCGACCAAGGCCGGCGTGGGCGCCGGCGGACAGTTGGTCGGCGCGGCGGAGCTGGCGGAGAGCCTGGAGGGGTCGCTGCGGCGGCTGGGGGTCGACCATGTGGACCTGTTCCACCTGCATGGCGTCCAGCCCGGTCAATACGATCATTGCGCCCAGGTGCTGGTTCCCGAACTGAAGCGCCAGCAGGCGGCCGGGAAGATCCGCTTCCTGGGGATCACCGAACAGTTCGGCGGCGACACCGGCCACGCCATGCTGCCCCGGGCGCTGGCCGACGATCATTTCGACGTGGTCATGGTGGGCTTCAACCTGATCAATCCCTCGTCGCGCGAGCGGGTGTTCCCCCTGACCCGGGCGATCCGCTGGGGTTCCTGCGCGACCCCGCCGTCGCCGGCTCGGTGGTGGAAGCCGCCTATCGCTTCTGCCGCCATGAGCCGGGGGCGCACGTGGTGCTCACAGGCACCGGGAACTTGGCGCATCTGGAGGCGAATGTCGCCGCCATCCAGGCGCCGCCGTTGCCGGTGGAGGTTCAGGCGCGGCTGGCGGGGCTGTTTGGGCGGGTGGATAGTGTTTCGGGGAACTAGGGGGGCGTCGCGCCGAGAGCGACATCGCGGTGGAAGGTTGCTATTCTGACCCGGCCCTCAGACGGGAGACGCATCATGCTGGCCGACCTTGAGACCCGCATCACCTTCGACCCGAACCAATGTGGGGGGCGTCCGTGCGTGCGCGGCTTTCGCCTGCGGGTGACCGACGTGCTCGATATGCTCGCCAGCGGCGCCTCTCAGGAGGAGATTCTGTCGGACTATGAATTCCTTGAACCGGCCGACATTCGCGCCTGTCTCCACTACGCCTCTCGCCAACTCGACCACCCGGTGCTGATCGCCGCCGGCTGATCGGCCCGTGCGCTTCCTGGTCGATGCGAACCTGCCTCGCCGCCTTGCCGAGTGGCTGGTTCTGCGTGGCCACGAGAGCGACCACGTGCTGGATCTCGGCCTCGCGCGAAGCGTGGACGGCGATCTTTGGGCCAGGTGCATTGCGACGAACGCGGTCATCGTGACCAAGGACGAGGACTTCGCCAACTGGATCAGCGCCGGGAGGCCGGGCCCCGCCGTGGTCTGGCTGCGCACCGGCAACGGGACGACACAACGCCTCATCGAAAGTCTCACGCCTGTGTTTGAGGTCGTCGAAGCGCGCCTCGCGGCCGGGGATAGGCTTGTCGAGATCCGCTGATTGGCGATTGCCGCGAGGCCCAGCGCCGTCCGCTGCGAGAGTTCGCAATTGCGGCCAAGGAAAACAGTGATCCGGCGGCCTGTCGCCCAGCCCCCTACCGCGCCAACCCCACCCCCTTTGCCAGATCCGCCGCCGCCCGGGCCGGGCCGAGCTTCTGGGTGTCGCGATCGACGCTGTAGTTGGCCGCCTGCATGGCGGCGACGGGGATGGCGCCGATCATCGGGGCCAGGGCGGCGCGCAGGCGCGCGTCGTGCGCGCGCTGGGGCGAGATCAGGATCACTGCGTCATAGGGCGGCAGGGCCTGGCGCGGATCGGCCAGGACGAGCAGGTGGTCGGCGGCGATGCGCCCGTCGCTGGAGAAGGCCGAGATCACGTCCGCCTGGCCGTCGGCCAGGGCGCGATACATGAAGGTGGGCTGGTAGGAGGTCTGGCGCCGGAAATTCAGGCCATAGGCGCCGCGCAGGGCCGCCCATTCGGGGCGGGAGAGAAACTCCAGGTCGGAGCCGAGGGTGAGCTGCGGCGCGCGGGCGGCGAGATCGGCGATGGAGGCGATGCCCAGCTCGCGGGCGCGGTCGGCGCGCATGACCAGGGCGTAGGCGTTCTCGAACCCCAGGGCGCCCAGGACGGTCACCCCGTCGCGGCGGGCCAGCTCAGCGGTGAGGCCCGCCAGGACGGCGGCGCGGCCGGGGTTGTCCTTGCGGCCCAGGACATTGGCCCAGAGGGTGCCGGAATAGTCCACGTAGGTGTCGATCTCGCCCGCGGCCAGGGCGCGATAGGCGGTGGCCGAGCCCAGGTCCTGTTTGATGGCGACGCGGGCGCCGCCGGCGCGCAAGGGCGAGGCCATCAGCTCGGCCAGGATATACTGCTCGCTGAAGTTCTTGGCGCCGATCTTGTAGCCGGCCTGGGCGGGGGCGACGATCAGGGGCGAGAGCGCCACAGCGGCGCCGACCACCAAGCCGATCAGCCCGGCCCAGATCCGCCAGGGCCGGCGCGCCGTGAGGCCCGATTCCACCAGACCCAGCAGCTGATCCACCGCCAGGGCGAGGACGGCCGAGGCGACGCAACCGAACAGCACATCGACCCAGTTCTCGGTCTGCAGGCCGGCGAAGATGTAGTTGCCGAGCGAGGTCTGGCCCACCGGGGTGGCGAGGGTGGCGGCGCCGATGGTCCACACCGCCGCGGTGCGGGCGCCGGCCATGATCACCGGCGCGGCCAGGGGCAGCTCGACCTGGAAGAGGCGCTGGCGCGCGGTCATGCCCATGCCGTCGGCCGCCTCCCGCACGGCGGGATCGACGCCGCCGAGGCCCGTGACCGTATTCCGCAGGATCGGCAGCAGGGCGTAGAGGGTCAGGGCCAGGAGCGAGGGGGCGAAGCCCAGGGCGGGAAAGCCGCGGCCGAACCAGGCGAGGCTGACGGCCGAGAGGGCCAGCAGCAGGGGATAGAACATCGCCAGCAGGGCGAGGCTCGGGATGGTCTGGATCAGGCTGGCCAGGAACAGGCTGGGCCAGCGTACCGCGGCGCTGCGGCTGGCGGCGACGCCGAGCGGCAGGCTGATGGCGAAGCCCAGGACCAGGGCGCAGAGGCTGAGCAGGACATGCTGCGAGAGATAGCCGGGCAGCAGGGCCCAGGCGGCGGCGACGCGCTCATCCATGGGCGACGCCCGCGGCCAGGGCTTCCAGGCGCCGCATCTGGCGGCGCGGCGTCTGCATCAGGGCGCGGACGCGGGGATCGGCGTGGCCCTCCAGCAGGGCGCCGGGCGGGCCGTCGGCGACAACATGCCCGGCGTCGAGCACGACGATGCGATCGGCCAGGAGCAGGGCCTCCATGACATCGTGGGTGACCATCACCGTGGTCACGCCCAGGCGATCGTGCAGGGCCCGATAGTCGACGCCCAGCGCATCGCGGGTGACCGGATCGAGGGCGCCGAAGGGCTCGTCCATCAGCATCAACTCCGGCCCGGCGGCCAGGGCGCGGGCCAGGCCCACGCGCTGGCGCTGGCCGCCGGAGAGGGCGGCGGGCAAGCGCTGGCCGATGTCCGCCGGCAGGGCGACGAGGCCCAGGAGTTCGGTGACGCGGGCGGCGGTGCGGTCAGGCGGCCAGCCGGCGAGGCGCGGCCCGACCTCGATGTTGCGGGCGATGGTGAAGTGGGGAAACAGGCCCACGTCCTGGAACACATAGCCGATCCGGCGGCGCAGGGCGGAGAGCGGCTCGGCCCCCACCGCCGCGCCGGCCACGGACACCTTCCCCGCGTCGGGGAGGATCAGGCCGTTGATCATCTTCAGGGTCGTGGTCTTGCCGCAGCCCGAGGCGCCGAGCAGGGCGACGAACTGGCCCCTGGCGATGGCGAAATTCAGCGGCCCGACGACGCGGCGGCCGTCATAGCTCTTCGAGACGCCGTGGAAAGTGATCATGAGGTCAGGGGTACCACCGGCCGGTCCCGGGGGCGAGGCGCCGCGGCCGGTCTGGGTAGTTTCCGACGCTTCTATCCGTCCCGCCGCGGGGGTCATGCTGAAGGTCTGGTCACAGGCGTGACCAGCCGACTCGTCGGCTGTGAAGCGGAGCGGAACTCGCGTGGCCTCGAAGCGAACGGCCGTGATCCTGGTGGGGCTGGGAGCGCTGGCCGCCGTCGCCGCCCTGGCCGCCTGGCTGTTGCGGCCTCCGCCCAAGATCGCGGTGATCGAGATGGCCCCCAGAACCGTGGAGCGGGTGCTGTCGGTGGTGGGCCGCGTGCGCCCCGTGGGCCTGGTGGACGTGTTCTCGACCAATCCCGGCCAGGTGATCCGGATTTTCCATAACGACGGCGATATCGTCGCCGCGGGCGCGCCGCTGGCCGTGGTGCGGTTCGAGATCGAACGGGCCCAGACCGAGGCGGACCGTGCGCGGGTGCGTTCGGCGCTGGCGGCGGCGGATGTGGCGCGGCGCGACTACGCGCGTCTTCACTCCCTGGCCGGGACCGGCGCGGTGTCGGAGATGGCGGTGGACGAGTCGCGCGGCGCGATGCGCTCGACGCAGGCCGACGCCGAGGCCGCCGTCGCCACCGCCCAGGCGACGGCGGCGCGGACTCGGGAGTTCATCATCCGGGCGCCGATGGCCGGGCAGGTGCTGGCGCGGGTGATCGACAACGGTCAGGTCGTCTCGGCCAGCACCATCCTGTTCACCATGGGTTCGGCGCGGGGCGTGGAGATCCGGGCCGATGTGGACGAGGCCTATGCCGACGCGCTGCGGGCCGGGATGACGGCGCGCGCCGCCCTGACCGGATCGAAGGCGGCGTTCGCGGCGCGGGTCAGCGAGGTCTCGCCCGAGGTCAACACCTCCACAGGCGGGCGGCTGGTGAAACTGACTCCCGAGGCCGCCGCCGACGTGGCGCCCGGGCGCTCGGTGGACGTGACGATCCTGGTGGCGCGGCAGGCGAACGCGCTCGTCGCGCCGCGCCAGGCGATCCTGAACGCCGCCACCGCGCCGACGGTCTATGTGGTCGACGCGGGCGATGTGGTGCGGGCGCGGGCGGTGACGGTGGCGAACTGGCCGTCGCTGAATGCGATCGTCGAGACGGGGCTAAGGCCGGGCGACCGCGTTGTCGCCGTTCCGGCCGGCACGCGGCCGGGCGCCCGGGTGCGGCCGGTGGCCTCGCCGCCGCCGACGGGCTCCTGACCCGGTGTTCGCCTTCACCGTGGCGCGGCGGTATCTGACCTCCAACCCCTTCCAGACCGCGCTTCTGGTGGCCGGGGTGGCGCTGGGCGTGACGGTGTTCGTGTTCATCACCGCCCTGATCCAGGGCCTGGCGATCTTCCTCACTGTCCAGGTCACCGCCAACAGCGCCCACGTCAGCCTGGAACCCGCCACCCGCATCGCCCGGGTGATCGCGGCGTCGAACGTCGACACCGAAGCTGTGGCCCTGGTCTCGACCGCCCAGCGCCTGCAGATCCGCGAGTGGCGGTCGATCACCGAACTGGTTCGCGCCCAGCCGGGCGTCACGGTGATCAGCCCGCAGATCTCCGGCAGCGCCTTTCTGCTCAAGGGCGAGGGGGTGGAGCCGGTGGCGGTGACCGGCATCGATCCCGACGGGCTGGACGCCATCTCGCCGATCAGCAGCAAGGTGGTCAGCGGCAGCGCGAGCCTGGGCGGCGACGGGATCCTGATCGGCCAGCGCCTGGCCGATGAGCTGGGGCTGTCGGCGGGCCAGCCGGTGCTGCTCCGCACCGACCGCGGCGGCGAGCGGCTGCTGACCGTGCGGGGCCTCTACCGCACCGGCCTGCAGAGCCTGGACGAGCGGGTGGCGTTCATCTCGCTGCAGACGGCGCGGCCGCTGTTCAGCCTCGACGCGGGGGTGACCAATATCGAGGTGAAGCTGCAGGAGCCGCGCAAGGCGCGGGTCCTGGCGCGGTTCCTGGGCGAGGCGACGGGGCTGCGGGCCAGCTCCTGGCAGGAGAAGAACGTCAGCCTGGAGGATGGGCTGACGGCGCAGGGCGAGACCGGCCTGCTGATCCAGACCTTCTCGCTGATCTCGATCGTCATCGGCGTGTCGAGCGCCCTGGTGCTGTCGGCCCAGCGCCGCCGCAGCGAGATCGGCATCATGCGGGCGTTCGGCGTGTCGGGCGCCTTCGTGGCCGCCGTGTTCCTGCTGCAGGGGCTGGTCATCGGCCTGGTGGGGGCCCTGCTCGGCTGCGCCAGCGGCTACGGCCTGTGCGTTTGGCTGGCCCATGTGACCAAGCCGGATGGCACGCCGATCCTGCCGATCGCGCCCGAGCAGGGGGGCTATGTGGCGGCGGTGGCGCTGACCACCCTGGGCGCCGTCCTGGCCTCGCTGGCGCCGGCCCGGGCCGCGTCGCGGGTCGATCCGCTGGTGGCGATCCAGCAATGACCGCCGTGGTGGACGCCCGGGGGATCGAGATGGTGTTCCGCAACGGCGAGGAGGAGACCCGCGTGCTGAAGGGGATCGACCTGCGGCTTCAGCCCGGCGAGCTGGTGGCGCTGGTGGGGGCGTCGGGCTCGGGCAAGTCCACCCTGCTGTCGATCATCGGCCTGCTGCTGCGGCCCACCGGGGGCAGCCTCCGTCTGGCCGGCGAGGGTGTCGACGCCCTGTCGGAAGCCCGGCGGGCCGCGTTCCGCAACCGGCACCTGGGCTTCGTGTTTCAGTTCCACAACCTGCTGCCGGACTTCACGGCCGTGGAGAACGTGGCCTTTCCCGCCGCCGCGCCTGCCGGCGGACTCTCCGCGGCGATGCGCAAGCGGGCCTGCGAGCTGCTGGAGCGCATGGGCCTGGCCGAGCGGATGAACTTCCGCGCCTCGCGGCTGTCGGGCGGCCAGAAGCAGCGCGTGGCGATCGCCCGCGCCCTGATGAACCGGCCGTCTCTGGTGGTCGCCGACGAGCCCACCGGCAATCTGGACCGCGCCGCCGCCGATCAGGTGCTCGACCTGATGCGTCAGATCAACGCCGAGGAGCACGCCACCTTCCTGATGTGCACCCACGACGAGCATGTCGCCCGCCGGTGCACACGGCGCGTGATCCTGGAGGACGGCCAGATCCAGGACCTGGCGCGCGACGGCGTCGCGGGATCGGATGGGCTCGGCTAGACGGCTGAGGCCGCGGCGGCGCCGCGCGTGGGATGGAACCCAAGGCCGCGCCACCGGTTCACCCTGGGCGGCAAATCCGGTCGCCACTGAAGATTGCGAACCGCCACGCCGATGCGACTGCTGCACATGTCGGACATTCACTTCGGCGGCGAGGACGCGCCGGCCCTGGCGGCGGCGACCGCGTTCGCCAAGGCCACGCCGTTCGATCTGCTGGTGCTGACCGGCGATCTGACGCAGGTGGCCGATGACAATGAGTTCGCGGCCGTGAAGGCCTGGCTGGCGGAACTGCCCGGACCGATGCTGGCCACGCCGGGAAATCACGACACGCCGTGGATGGGGCTGGCGGAGCGCATCGCCGCGCCGTTCAGGCGCTACGCCAGGTCGGTCGGCCCGCCCGACGACAGCGGATTCGCGGCCGACGGACTGACCGCGCGGGCGATCAACAGCGCCCGCGGCTGGCAGATCCGGCTGAACTGGTCGAAGGGAGAGGTCTCGCGGGCGCAGACGTCGAAGGTGGCGAAGCGGTTCGCGGCGGCGGCGCCGGGCGCCTTGCGGGTTCTGGCCTGCCATCATCCGCTGGTCGAGGCCGCCGGCGGACCGATGACCGGCCGGGTGCGCGGCGGCCGCCACGCCGCCAGACATCTGGAGGCGGCCGGAGTGGACCTGGTGCTGACCGGCCATCTGCATGCGCCCTTCATGCAGGCGCTGCCCTACGGCGACGGGATGACCTATGCGGTGGGGGCCTCGACCCTGTCGCTGCGGGAACGCGGCGCGCGGCCGGGATTCAATGTGATCGAGACCCGGGGCGGGGAGCTGACGGTGACGGCCATGGCCTGGGACGGTCTGGCGCTGGAGGTCGAACACACCTGGCTGGCGCCCCTGCGCCGCCGCGCCGGCGACGGGGTCTGAGAGATGGATACCGAGGCGTCCGACCTGCTGAAGCGGCGTGTGGCGGCGGTGATCAACACCTCGAGCGGCGGCTGTGACGCCGCGGCGGAGGCGAAGCTCCGGGCGGTGTTCGATCAGGCGGGCCTCGGCCAGGCGACCGTCACGACAGTGACATCCGACGGCCTGGAGGCGGCGCTCAAGGCGGCGATCGCGGCCTGCGACGTGCTGGTGACCCTGGGCGGCGACGGCACGATCCGATCGGCGGCGGAGCGGTGCGGCGCGGCCGGCATTCCCCTGATCCCCTTGCCTGGCGGCACCATGAACATGCTGACCACGGCGCTGCACGGGTCCGCCGGCTGGGAGAAGGCTCTGGCCGACACCCTGGCCGCGCCGAAGCTGCGGACGGTGAGCGGGGGCAAGGCGCAGGGCCGGCCCTTCTATTGTGTCGCCATTCTCGGAACGCCGACCCTGTGGGCCGATGCGCGCGAGGCCGTGCGGCGGGGCGATCTGGTCGCGGCGGTCGGCCTTTCCGTGACGGCCATCCGGCGGCACGGCGCCAATCGGCTGAGCTATCGCCTGGGCGAGAATCTGACGGGCACGGCCGAGGCGGTGGCGGTGATCTGCCCCCTGGTGTCCCGGTCGATGGCGAAGGACGAGCAGGCGCTGGAGGCCGTGGCCCTCGACCCGGAAACCGCGGCCGAAGCCTTTGGCCTCGCGATGCACGCCATGATGGATGACTGGCGGCGCGATCCCTCGGTGGAGGGGGCGAAGGTCACGCGCGTCATCGTGACGGCGCACGGGCGCATTCCGCTGATCATGGACGGCGAGAAGGTCAAGCTGGACCGCAGCGTGACGATCACCTTTGAACCGGCAGCATTCCGCGCCATCACGCCGGCAGACCGCGATTGAGGGCGGCGGGCGGGATCCGGGTCCTGCTGACCCTCGTGGCGGCCGCCGCGGGGCTGGCCGCCTTCGCCGCGCTCACCGATGACGTGCGCGAGGGCGGAGCCTTCGGTATCGACCGCACCCTGCTGCTGGTGTTTCGGGTTCCCGGCCATCTGGATGTCGCCGCCGGTCCCCGGTGGGTGCGGGAGGCCGCGCGGGACGTGACCGCGCTGGGCGGGTTCACGGTGCTGACCCTGGTGTCGATGTTCGCCACGGCGATGCTGCTGATCCACCGGCGGCGGCGGCAGGCGCTGGTGTTCGCCGGGACCGTCCTGTTGGCGCAGGGTCTGTCGGAAGTGCTGAAGGCCTGGATCGACCGGCCGCGTCCCCTGCTCGTGCCGCACCTGGATCTCGTCTACTCTAGCAGCTTTCCCAGCGGCCATGCGATGATGACGCCGGTGGTCTATCTGACCCTGGCCAGTGTTCTGGCCGCCGGCGCGCAGAGGCGAAGCGAGAAGACACTGCTGCTCGGCGCGGCGGTGCTGTTGACCGCCGCCGTCGGCGTCAGCCGGGTATATCTGGGCGTCCACTGGCCCACGGACGTCCTGGGGGGCTGGTGCCTGGGCGGGGTTCTGGCGTCGGCGGCGGCGCTGGCCTTGGAGCGCGCCGCGCCCCAGATCTGACAGCCCTCTTCCCAACCCGCCCAACCCTGCTACCTGTCGCCCATGGCGAACGGCTGGCTGATCGGGGTGATGATTGAGGTGGCGGGCGAGGCCGCGCCGCTGCGGCACTTCTTCGCCGTGGGCTGCGAGGACCGCGCCCGGGCCGAATGGCGCGCGATCGACAAGGCCCTGCTGACCGGGCCGGTGGCCGCCAGCCCGGTGGGCGGGCTGGAGCCGGTCCACATGATCAGCGAACTGACGCCGCGCACCATCAAGACCCTGGCTCTGAAGGAGGGCGAGGTCCGCGCCCTGGGCTGGCGCTGGCCGCGCAAGTGGCTGGCGCTGGAGACGCCGCGGCCGAAGGACTGAGGGATCAGTCGGCGGCCGGGGTAGCGCCGTCTCACACCTTGCGGAACACCAGGATCAGGTTGTTGGCCGGCATGGCCAGGCGCTCGGCAAGGGTCAGGCCGTGGCCGGCGGCGAGGGCCGTCACGTCCTCGCGGCGGCGCAGGCCCCAGGCGGGGTCGCGGCTCTTCAGGCTCGTATCGAAGGCGAGGTTGGAGGGGGCCGTCTCGAGCTCGTCCTCCAGATAGGGGCCATAGAGGAACAGGCCGCCGCCCGGCGGCAGAAGGCGGCCGGCGCCCGCCATCAGTCCCACCGTCGCCGCCCAGGGCGAGATGTGGATCATGTTGATGTTGACCAGGGCGTGGGCGGCCTCGACGGGCCAGGCGTCCGGATCGGCCGCGTCGAGGCGCAGGGGCGCCAGCAGGTTCGGCACGGCGGCGTGATCGCGCCAGGCCTCAATGCTGGCCAGGGCCTCGGGGTCCGGGTCGGTGGGCCGCCAGGACAGATGCGGCAGGGCGCCGGCCAGATGGACGGCGTGCTCCCCGGCCCCGGCGGCGATCTCCAGCACCAGACCGGCCGAGGGCAGGCGGGGCCGCAGCGCCGCAAGGATGGGATCCTTGTTGCGCGCGCTGGAGGGCGATTGCCGGGCGGCGGGTGGGGGTGCGACGGCCATGGGCAACGATAGCCCGTCAGACCGAACCCTGACCAGCCGCCGCCGGAAACCCCAGCGCCTTCCGCAGCGCCGCGAGCTGGTCGCTGGAGACGGTGTCGAGACGTTCCATCTGGGTGTCGTAGGCGGCGAAAATGGCTTCGCGGTCGGCGGGGTGGGCGGCGCGGACGGCGGCTTCGAGGTTTTCATAAACCTCGGCGGCGGTGGCCAGGGCGGCGGGGAAGCGGGAGAACTCGACCATGGCCGGGGCGTCGGCCAGCGGGATGTCGGTGAACCGCCTGATGATGATGGATGAGGCCAAGGGCATGTTCATCCGGGCGATCGTGGAATCCGGCGTCGGCCATGAGCGCGGCCAGACGCTGGCCGAGGCGGAGGCCGACGGGCAGGGCTTTGCCGCAAAGCTTGGAGTCACCGGAACCGATGCCGCGGCCCTCCGCGCCATCCCGGCCGACCAGATCGTCGCCGCGGGCGATCCCGACATCTTCAAGGGCGAACTGCCGATCCTCGACGGGCGGGTGCTGACCGAGAACGCCGACGCGGCGTTCAAGGCCGGCCGCACGATGAAGATCCCCTATCTGGCGGGGTCCAACAGCCTGGAGATTCCAGCGGCGTTCCTGGGTCCGCGGCGCGAGGCGATGCTGACTTTCCCGGCGCCGCGGAAGGCGGCGATCGTGGCGGCCTATGGCGGCGAGGCGGTGTTCGCCGAGCACGCCGGGGCGGATCTGATCTTCGGCGAGCCGGCCCGGGCCCTGGCGCGGGATCAGGCCCGGCATGGGGCGCCGACGTATCTCTATCGGTTTTCGGTGCTGTCGGCGGCCGCCCCGAAAATCCTGAAAGGCGCGCCGCACGCCTCGGACCGGCAGTATGTGTTCCAAACCCTGAACGCCTCGCCCTGGCCCACCGACGCCCGCGACGCGGCCCTGGCCAAGACGATCAGCGCCTATTGGGTCGCCTTCGCGAAGACCGGTGACCCCAACGGCCCAGGCCGCCCGGTCTGGCCGCGCTATGACGGCAAGGACAAGCTGCTCAACTTCACCAACGACGGGCCGGTAGCGATGACAACACCGGACGCCGCGGCGCTGGACGCGCTGGCGGCGGCGGCGGCGCACTGAGGCGGAGCACCCCTAGCCGTCCGCGCGTCTGCGCTCCGGAATTAGCACCTCGCCAGGAAGTTTGAAATTGGGGGTGTCGAAGGTCAGCGGTTTGCCGAGGCCCTTCACGCCGATCTTCTCGCTGGCCTTGTAGCCACCCGTGGCGATGCGGCTGACGCGGCCGCGTTCAAGCGTCAGTTCCACGCCTGTGATGTCCAGCAGCAGGGTCACCTCGAAGGTGACCGTCAGGGTGACCGCCTCCAGGACGATGTCGATCGTCGGGTGGCTGACGTGCTCAAAGGCGAGCTTGAAGATCGGGACAACGCGGGGCGTTTCAGGCCCTGCGGACGCGCCTTCCCCGTCCTTCGCGGCGCCCGTGGCCCTGTCGCAAGCGGCGACAATCAGCCCACCCACCGGCACGGTCAGGGTGGCGTCGATGGCGCCCGGCAGCCGTTCGGCGACCACGGTCCAGACCGCCTTTTCGAAAGCCGGCGCCGCGCGCCGCAAGGCGGCGATCAGGCGTTTGCGGTTCTCCGGCCGGCGGAGGGCGCGACGCTCGCGCAGCGCGCTGTCGAGGACCGAGACGGGGTCAGACATCGCGGGGTTCCGATTTGGCGGTGAGCTGGCAGACGACGCGGGACGCGCCCGGATCCGGATGTGGGGCTATCGCCAGGCCGGCGCGAATCCGCGTCAGGCGCCGGGCCCGCGCGCGGGCCTGCATGACCGTACCGCCGCCAGCCACGAAGAGCGCAGCGCCCAACGCCAAGGCCCAGATCGCCCAGGGCGGTGGTGGTGGTGGATCAGCCAGGGTGGCGACGACCAGCGAGTTCGCGAGCATCGGCGTTTCGGGAGGCGGGTCCTGGTCGACCACTTTGGCCGCGGCATCCGTAGGCCCAACAAATCTCACCCGCAGCCCCGCGTTCGAAGCCGCCACCTCGGCCGCGCCAGCGTTCAGGCCGCGCAGCGACGGCGCCGCAACGGGCGGCTTAGGCGGGTCCGTCATGTACAAGGTAACGCCCCCAACCTCCGGGACAGGCGAATCCGGGGGCGGGTTCTGGGTGTCGACATGCGCGTCGACGTCGGTCGGACCGCTGAATTGTAGCGTGATATGCGTGCCCTGAGCCTTCTGGACAGCGTCGCTCACGGTCAAGCCATGGAACGCGGGAATCATTTCCGGCGGAGGTGGCGGAGTCGTATCGGACGTCGACAGTATGACGATCCGACCTTTGCCCACTTGCTGGCCAGGCTGCAAATCCTGGTCGACGACCCGGGCCGCGTCATCCATCGGACCCACGAACTGAAGCCTGAGATGAGCAATCTCGGCCATCTGTTTGGCCATGTCCAAAGTGGCACCGTTGAACAGGGGAACGTCGACGAGGGCGTCAGCTGGTGGGTTGGCTTTCGGCGCGATCGGTTGTGTCGGGACCGGCTTCTGGGCGGCCCACCACTTGGCGGGATTGAAGGTCTGTGCTGTGGTTGCCCACCCCGCAGAGCCGAGGATGCAGAGCATCGCGAGGCCAAGCACGCTGCGCCGTGCGGGTCGGACCCTGTCGAAGATCGTCAAGGTTGCCCCCTCGACGCAATGCCCGCGCGTTATCTCCGAGTGGTTTCGGAGGCTTCAACAGCAGGTGAGCCTGCGAAGGCTGTCACAACTCCTAGACCACGTCAAATATTCGGGATCTTCACGAGTTCGCTTGCGGTGATCGCGCGGCCCGAAGGCCGCGCGACACTGACGTCAGAACTTGTAGCTGGCCTCGACGCCGACCACGCGGCGGTCGCCGGGGGAGATGAAGGAGCCGCCGAACTCGATCGCCGGGATCACCTCGTTCAGATAGTGCTTGTCGAGCAGGTTTTTGGCGAATGCGGTGACCGACCAGCGGCCGCTGTCCAGGCCCACCCGCAGATCGAACACGCCGAAGGCGTCGCGACGGGCGCGGTCGTAGGTGGCGTTGCCGACGAAGGCCGGCAGGGCCAGGGCGCTGATCGGCAGCAGGGCGGAGAACAGGGTCGGACGGACCTCGTCCTGCACGGTATGGAACCAGGTCGGGCCGGTCAGGCGGTAGTCGACCCGCGCCACCAGATCCAGGCCATTGCCCACCGGCTGCACGATCTGGGTGCCGAGGTTGAGGGTGTAGTCGGGCGTGTAGGGCGACTTGTTGCCGACGGTGTAGGGCCGCGAGCGGTTCGCCAGTATGTTGCTGTCGGTATAGTTGAACGATCCGAACACGTTCCAGCCGCGGGTGACACGCGCGTCGAGGTTGACCTCGGCGCCCTTGATCTCGACGGAATCGATGTTGGAGACCACGCGCAGCAGGCCGAAGCTGCCGACGAAGAACTCGAAGAACTGCATGTCGTGGACGCGGGTGTAGTAGCCCGACAGGTCGTAGTGCACGCGATTGCCGAGCAGAGCGCCCTTCACCCCGGCCTCGAAGGCGCTGGACCACTCCTTGCGGTACTTGTCCTGGATGGTGACGTTGGCGCCGAAGGCCTGGTTGAAGTTCTGATCGACGACGGCGGCCGAACCCTGGTTGTTGAAACCGCCGGATTTGAAGCCGATGCCCCAGTCCGCATAGACGTTGGTGTTGGCGTTGGGCTTCCAGCTCAGGGAGACCTTAGGTTCGGGCTGGGAGAAGGTCTCGGACTTGTCGGCGATGGGGCCGCCGGCCTGGCCGGGGTTGATCGGCCCGCCCGTGATGGGGTCGGTGACGAACGGCACGAGATTATGCACGTGCCGTTCCTCGACGTCGTAGCGCATGGCCACGTCGAGCTTCAGGTTGCTGGCGATGGCGTAGTCCACCGAACCGAAGCCGGCATAGACATTGGTGGTGAAGTGGTCCTCGAACAGCTGCGAGGTGGGATTGGTCGAGGCCGGATCGTTGTAGAGCGTTGGCAGCATGCCCTTGCCCAGATCCGCGCCCAGGCTGACGCCGGTGGTGCGGTCGATGTGCAGGACGTAGGCGCCGACCTGCCAGGAGAGGGGTCCGCCGGTGGTGGAGGCCAGACGCACTTCGCCGCTGAAATCGGCCTGTTTGCGGACCTGCAGCTGGGTGCCGTCGCAGGTGGTGGGCGAATAGGGTCCGAAGGTGGAGCCGTTGGCCGGGGCGAAGATGAACGGCACGGGGATCTGGCCGACGCCGCCGGGCGGGTTGACTTTGAAGCCGGTCAAGGCGGCGGTTGACGCGAAACAGGCGTTCATCACGGCCAGGTTGGTGGGGTTGGGCGTCGCGCCCAGGGCCGGGGCGATGTAGCGGGCGAAGTCGGCCGAGGTTCCGTCGGCCTCAAGGCTCTGATCGATGTTCGAATAGAGGAACCAGGCGGTCAGCTTGGCCTTGTCGAAGCTGTGCTCGAGCTTGGCCGAGACCTCGGCGGTGCGCTGATCGTTGCTCGGCCGGATATTGGAATAGTAGTTGAACGGGTGGGTGTTGACGTTCTCGTAGAAGGCCGGGTTCACGGCCGCGAAGTTCGGCAGGGCGAAGGCGGCGTTGAAATTGATCGAGGCGCCCGAGAGTTTCTCGTAACGGGCCTTCACGTCCAGGTTGGTCTTGTCGTCAAGCTTGGCGACGATGCGGCCGTCGATGCCATAGACGGTCTGCTCATCCACCGAATTGTGATCGGCCAGATAGGTGTTCTGGAAAAAGCCGTCGGTGTGGCGATAGAAGCCCGACACCACCGCCCCGACCTTGTCCGAGACGGGGCCTGACACATAGCCGCGCACCTCGCCGGTGTTGTGCTCGGCGAAACTGCCGGTGATCGCGCCGGCCAGATGATCGCCCGGGGTGACGGTGGTGATGGCGATGGCGCCGGCGGCGGCGTTGCGGCCGTAGAGCGCGCCCTGGGGACCTTTGAGGATTTCCACCTGACGCAAAGTGCCCTGCACCTCGTTGAGCTGGGCGGTGTTGGTCTTGAGGATGCCGTCGACCACCAGGGCCACTGAGCTCTCGGCGTCACGGGCGCCGTTCATGCCGCGGATGTTGATCTGGGTGTCGCCGGCCTCGGCCGTGCCGGTGACGATGCTCACCCCCGGGGTCAGACGCACGAAATCCTCGGCCTTGGTGACGCCGGTGCGGGCGATGGTCTCGGAGGAGAGCACCGTGACGGCGGCCGGCACGTCGATCAACCGCTCCGACTGGCGGCGGGCGACGACGATGACCTCGGTTACGTCCGTGGCGGCCGCGCCGGGCGCGTTCGTCGACGCGGCGGCGGCGGTCGCCGGCAGGGCGGCGGCCATGGCGGCGCTGGCGAGCAGCCACTTGAGTGAGGTGTGCATCCCCGATCCTCTCGTTCGCGCCATCGTTCCGAACGGGCGCATGTTTCGATCCTGTGACGCTATTGTGTACAAACCTGCCTCGTCAAGACTTGCTGACGTCGCGCCCCCCGGCTTATGAAAATGCCCATGACACGGGCAGCCGACCGCGCTTACGACGAGATACGCAGCCTGATCCTGTCAGGCGACGCTCCGCCGGGGTCGCAACTCACCGAAGAACACCTCGCCGAGATCTGCGGCGTCTCGCGCACGCCGGTGCGCGACGCTCTGCGCCGGCTGGAGGCGGAACTCTATGTTGTGCGCAGCGATTCGCAGCGCGTCTTCGTGGCCGACTGGAGCCTTGAGGAGGTGGAGGAGATCTTCGCCCTGCGCGGCATGCTGGAGGCCCATGCCGCCGGCCGGGCGGCGCGGCGGCTGACCAGCGCGCAGATCGAGTCCTTGAGAGGCTTCAACGCCGACCTGCGGGACGCGGTGATGCGCCCGGCGCCGGACGTCGCCGCCTTCCTTGAGGCCAACCGCGCTTTTCACAACCTGATTATCGACGCGGCCCAGTCGCCGCGGCTGGCGGCCAACCTGGCGACCCTGGTGGAGCAGCCGATCGTGCGGCGGACGGCCCGGCAATATGGCCGCGATCAGCTGGAGCGGTCGATGCGCGAGCATGACGAACTGATCCAGGCCTTTGCCTCCCGGGACAACGGCTGGGCGGGGGCGGTGATGACCGCGCATATCCGCCGCGCCTATCACGCCTTCTCGGAGGCGGCGCCGCGCCTCAAGGCCGCGGAATAGAGGCCAGGTAGGCGCCGGCCGCGGCGCTGTCGATCACCTCGGCGTATTTCGCCTGCAGATCGAACAGGTTGGCCTCATGCACCCCGGCGTCGCGGTCGCCGCAGGCGTCGCGCACCACCAGGGGCGTGAAGCCGTGGCAGAGGGTGTCGAGCGCGGTGGCCCGCACGCAGCCGGAGGTGGAAAGACCCGTCACCAGACAGGTGTCGACCCCGAGCGCGTGGAGTCGCGCGGCCAGATCGGTGCCGAAGAAGGCGCTGGGGTATTGTTTGGTGATGACGATGTCGCCGTCCTGGGGGCGCAGGGCGTCGGTGAAATCGCCGAGCGGATTGCCGCGGTCGAAGGCCTTCAGGGCCGGCACCTTGCCATAGAACCGCCCGCCGCCGAGCGCCGGATCGCCAGGCACATACTCAACGCGGGTGAAGACCACCGGAACGCCGGCGGCGCGGGCCTGGGCGGCGAGACCGGCCGCGACCTCGCGCTCGGCCTCGACCCCGGCGTAGAGGCCGCAGTCCGGATCGAAATAGGCCCGGGCGAAGTCCACCAGGATGAGGGCCGGGCGATCTCCCGGCGCGAGGCCGCCGCCGAATCCGGCCCGGTCGTAGTCGCTCTTCAAGGCCGCCGAACGCATGGCCCTTCCCCCGAAAAATTGCCACCTCCGGCTATACAGGCGGGCAGGCCATTTGTATACAAAACCCATGGAACCGGTCACCCTTTTCGAGGTCGGCCCGCGGGACGGGCTGCAGAACGAGCCGGAGACGGTGGCGATGGCTGACAAGGTCGCCCTGGTGGCGCGCGCCATCGACTACGGCGCACGGCGCATCGAGGTCGGCAGTTTCGTCAATCCGCGCCGCGTGCCCCAGATGGCCGGGACGGAAGATGTCATCGCCGGCCTGCCTGACGATCCGGCGGTGCGCTACACGGCCCTGTGCCTGAACGTGCGTGGGGTCGAGCGGGCCATCGCGACGCGCGAGACCGGCCGCGGCGTCGACGAGGCGGGCTGCGTGATCGTGGCCTCCGACACCTTCGGCGTCGCCAACCAGGGCCAGACCATCGCCGACGGGATCGCCGCCAACCGGGCGATGATCGCCCTGGCCAAGTCCGCCGGCCTGAAGGCCCAGGTGACCATCGGCGCCGCGTTCGGCTGCCCCTTCGAGGGGCCGACGCCGCAGGACCGGGTGCTGGACATCGCCGAGGCCATGGCCGAGGCCGGCGCCGAGGAGATCGCCTTCGCCGACACCATTGGCGTGGGCGTGCCGCCGCAGGTTGGCGAGACGGTGGCGCGGGCGTTCGAGCGCCTGGGCAACACCTTCCCCCTGCGCGTGCACCTGCACGACACCCGCGGCCTGGCGGCCGCCAACGCCTGGGCCGCCTATCTGGCGGGCTGCCGCACCTTCGACAGCGCGCTGGGCGGGCTGGGCGGCTGTCCGTTCGCCCCCAAGGCGGCCGGCAATGTGGCCACCGAGGAGCTGGCCTATATGTTCGCCCGGTCGGGCATCGCCACCGGCGTTGACCTGGACGCGGTCCTGGCCGCCAACGCCTGGTTCGAGACGGTCATGGGCCGCCCCCTGCCCAGCCGCGTCGGCCGGGCGGGCGATTTCACCATCACAAGGGAACCTGTCCGCGCATGAGCTATCGCCTGGGCGTCGACGTCGGCGGCACCTTCACCGACTTCCTGATCATCGACGAGGCCACCGGCCGCACGTTCCGCGACAAGGCGCCCTCGACCCCGCACGATCCCAGCGAAGCGGTGATCGCCGGCGCCCGGGCCCTGTGCGCGCGGGCGGAAATCTCGCCGACCGAGTTGGAGCTGTTCCTGCACGGCACCACCGTCGCCACCAACGCGGTGCTGGAACACAAGATCGCCCGGGTGGGGCTGATCGTCACCGAGGGTTATCGCGACATTCTGCAGATCGCCCGAAGCCTGGTGCCCGGCGGCCTGGCGGCCTGGATCGTCTGGCCCAAGCCCACGCCCATGGCCCCGCTGGAGGCAACCATCGAGGCCCCCGAGCGCATGGGCGCCGACGGCCAGATCGTGCGCCCGCTGGACGAGGCCGGGTTGCGGCGGAACCTGCGGCGCCTGGCCGAGGAGAAGGTCGAGGCGGTGACGGTCTGCCTGATCAACTCCTATCTCAACGACGCCCATGAGCGGCGGGTGGCCGAGATCGTGGCCGAGGAGCTTCCGGGCCTGCCGGTGAGCCTCTCGGCCGACATCCTGCCGGAGATGCAGGAATATGAGCGGGCCCTGACCACTGTGGCCAATTCGGCCGTGCGCCCGACCGTGTCGCGCTATGTGGGCAATCTGGAGCGCGAACTGCGCGCCTGGGGCACCGAGGCCAAGCTCAGTCTGTTGCGCTCGGACGGCGGGCTGATGTCGGCGGACAAGAGCCGCGCGGCGCCGGTGAACCTGTTGATGTCGGGCCCGGCCGGCGGCGTGGCCGGGGCCGTGTGGGTGGCCAAGAACGCCGGCTTCCCCAACATCCTGACCCTGGACATGGGCGGCACCTCCACGGATGTGGCCCTGATCGAGAACTACGAGCCGCGCCTGCGGCGGGAGACCAGCGTCGGACACCTGACGGTGCGGGCCTCGTCGCTGGACGTAAAGACGGTGGGGGCCGGCGGCGGTTCGATCGCCTCGGTGCCGGAACTGACCCGGGCCCTGCGCGTGGGACCGCAGTCGGCCGGCGCCGCGCCGGGACCGGCCGCCTATGGCCGGGGCGGCGAGCAGCCGACCGTGACCGACGCCAATGTGGTGCTGGGCTATCTGCCGGAGAACCTGCTGGGGGGCGCCTTCAAGCTGGACCGCGACGCGGCGCGCCGGGCCGTGCAGCTGGTGGCCGACGCGCTTGGCCTGTCGCTGATGGAGGCGGCGGCCGGCATCGTCTCGATCGTCAATGAGACCATGTACGGGGCGCTGCGGCTGGTGTCGGTGCAGCAGGGCTACGATCCCCGCGACTTCGCCCTGATGGCCTTCGGCGGGGCCGGTCCGCTGCACGGCAACGCCCTGGGCGTGCTCATGGGCAGCTGGCCGGTGATCATCCCGCCCTCCCCCGGCGTGCTCTGCGCCTACGGCGACGCCACCACCCGCCTGCGGGTGGACGCCCAACGCAGCTTCAACAAACTGGTGACCCAGACCACCGACGCCGAGGTCGAGGCGGTGACCGCCGAGGTGATCGCCCAGGTGACGGCCGAACTGGAGGCCGAGGGCGTGGCCCGGACCGATCAGACGCTGAGGATCGAGGTGGACGTGCGTTACGCCGGCCAGGCCTTCGAGGTGCCGCTGGAAAAGCCGCCGGGATCGGACATTGCCGACCTGACCGGACGGTTCGACGCCGAGCACAAGCGCCTGTTCACCTTCAACCTGCCGACGCCGCAGGAGCTGGTGAATATCCGGGTCATCGCCCTGGGCAAGTCGGCCAATGTGAGCGCCGAACGCATCGCCGAGGGCGACGGCGACCCCGCCGGCGCGCGCCTCTACGACCACGAGGTCTGGATGGACGGCCGCGCCCAGGGCGCGGCGATCTATGACCGGGCGAAACTGCGGGCCGGCGACATCGTTCCCGGCCCGGCGGTGGTCACCGAGATGGACTCAACCACCCTCGTCCTGGCCGGCCACATCGCCACGGTCGACCCCTTTGGCAACATCCTCATCACTCCGGAGACGCGCTGATGCCCGCGAGGATCCTAGCCGCCAACCCCAAACCGTTCGCGCCGGTCGCCATCGATCCGGTGACTCTGGACATCATCGAGAACGCGCTGCGCAACGCGCGGATCGAGATGGACGCCACCCTGGTGCGCACGGCCATGTCGCCGGGCATCCGCGAACAGGGTGACGCCTTCCCCTTGATCGCCGATCCGGAGGGCCGGATGATCGTCGGCCAGTTCGGCAGCTTCATCGGCGGCTTCCTGCGCGCCTATGAGGGGACGATCGAGGACGGGGACATGATCTTCCTGTCCGACCCCTACAGCTGCGAGGGCGCGATCAGTCACTCCAACGACTGGCTGGTGCTGCTGCCCGTGTTCCGGGGCGGCCGGCTGGTCGCCTGGACGGCGATGTTCGGCCACCAGTCGGATATCGGCGGCAAGGTCGCCGGCTCCATGCCCATCGACGCCCGCTCGATCTTCGAGGAAGGCGTGCGCATCCCGCCGGTGAAGATCTACGCCCGCGGTCAGTACAATGGGGATCTGGTGCGGCTGGTGATGCACCAGACCCGCAAGCCCGACTGGTGCGCCGCCGACCTCAACGCCCTGATCGCCTCCTGCCGCGTGGCGGCGCGCCGCGTGGACGAGATGTGCGCCCGCTTCGGCGACGACATCTATGTCTCGGCCACCCAGGCCCTGCTGGAGCGCAACCACCGGGCCATGAAGGCCCTGATCGAGAGCTCGGTGGGCGTCGATCCGGTGACGTTCGAGGACTATATCTGCGACGACGGCGTGGGCTACGGACCCTACAAGATCCGCTGCTCGATGCGCCGCGACGGCTCGAAGGTGATCCTCGACTTCACGGGCACCGATCCGCAGTCGGCCGCCTCGATCAATTTCTATCTCAACGAGAACATGTTCAAGATGTTCTTCGGAATCTACATGATCATGGTCTTCGACCCGCAGATCATGTTCAACGACGGGTTCTATGACCTGATCGAGGTGAAGATCCCCGAGGGCTCGCTGCTTAAGCCGCGCTATCCCGCCGCCCTGTCGGGCCGCACCCATGCCCTGGGCCGGATCTTCGACATCCTCGGCGGCCTGCTCGGTCAGCGGACGCCGGAATTCCTGTGCGCCGCCGGCTTCTCGTCCTCGCCGCACCTGATGTACTCGGGGCGCGACAAGGCCGGCGACTGGTTCCAGCTGTTCCAGATCGGCTTCGGCGGCATTCCCGGTAAGCCGTTCGGCGACGGCCCCGACGGCCACTCCCTGTGGCCGGGCTTCACCAACGTGCCCAACGAGTTCCTCGAGCGCTATTTCCCCCTGCGGATCGAGCGTTACGAGGCCCTGGCCGACACCGGCGGCGCAGGGCGCTATCGCGGCGGCAACGGCATCCTGATGACCTACCGCTTCCTGGCGGCCGGCACGGTGTCGATCCATGACGACCGATGGTTCATGTATCCCTGGGGCGTCAACGGCGGGAAGCCGGGCCAGCGCGCCCGCAAGATCCTGGAAAAGGCCGACGGAACCCAGACCATTGTCGCCAACAAGCTCGACAGCCTGGCGGTGGAAGACGGCGATCTGCTGCATTTCATCACCTGGGGCGGCGGCGGCTGGGGCGATCCGCTCGATCGCGAGGCCGATCTGGTGGCCAAGGAGATTCGCCAGGGATTGGTGACCTCCGCGGGCGCCCTCGCCTATGGCGTCGTCGCGGACGCGGACGGCGTACTCGATATGGCGGCCACCGACGTCCTGCGGGCGAAGATGCGCGCCGAAGCGGCCCCCCCAGCCCTGTTCGACCGGGGCGGCGAGATCGAGGACCTGCGCGCCCGCTGCGAGGCGGAAACGGGCCTGCCCGCGCCGCGCCCGCCGGTGTGGACCTTCGCGGCCGCCGCGGAATAGTCCCCATGTCCGAGATCAAGACCGAGAACCGTGGGCCACTGCGGGGCATCCGCGTGGTGGAGATGGGCCAGCTGATCGCCGGCCCGTTCTGCGGCCAGCTGCTCGGCGATATGGGCGCCGACGTGATCAAGCTCGAACCGCCCGGCAAGGGCGATCCGATGCGCGACTGGGGCCGGGGCGACCTGCGCCTATGGTGGGAAGTGGTGGCGCGCAACAAGCGCAGCGTCTCGCTCAATCTGCGCGTGCCCGAAGGCCAGGAGATCGCCCGCCAGCTGATCGCCACCGCGGACATCCTGATCGAGAACTTCCGGCCCGGCACCCTGGAGAAGTGGGGCATGAGCCCCGCCGACCTGCACGCCCTCAATCCCCGCCTGATCATCGTGCGGGTGTCCGGCTACGGCCAGAGCGGCCCCTACAGCGAACGCGCCGGGTTCGGCGGAATCGGCGAGGCCATGGGCGGCTGGCGCGCCATCGTCGGCGACGCGGACCGGCCGCCGAGCCGCATGGGCGTGTCGATCGGCGACACCTTGGCGGCCACCTACGGCTGCCTGGGCGCACTGGCGGCCCTCCGCCACCGCGAACTGACCGGCGAGGGTCAGGTGGTGGATTCGGCGCTCTATGAAGCCGTGCTGCAGGTGATGGAAAGCCTGATCCCCGACTACAGCGTCGGCGGCTATGTCCGGGAACGGTCGGGGTCGATCCTGCCCGGCATCGCACCCTCGAACGTTTATCAGTGTACGGACGGCGAGTATCTGATCGGCGCCAACCAGGACAGCGTGTTCGCCCGGCTGTGCGCGGCCATGGGCCGTCCCGAACTGGCCACGGACGCGCGGTTCATCGATCATATCTCGCGCGGAACACACCAGGGCGAACTTGACGGCCTGATCAACGACTGGACCCGGACCCTCACGGTCGAGGCGGTCGAGACGCTGATGGTCAAGCACGCGATCCCCGCCGGCCGGGTCTACCGGCCCGCCGATATCATCGCCGATCCGCACGTCCAGGCGCGCGAGGCGGTGGTCGAGGTCGCCCATCCGCGCTGGAAGAGCCTGAAAATGCAGTCTGTCTTCCCGCGCCTGTCGAAATCCCCCGGCGCGATCCGCTCGATCGCACCGCAGACCGTCGGCGAGAACAACCTCGAGGTGCTGGGCGAACTCGGCCTGACCGCGGACGACTGCGAGCGACTGACCGGCTCCGGCGTGCTCTGATGTGGGAGGCCAGGGCCCAGAGGCCCTGGCCGTCGGTCACGCCCCGGGGCCGTGGGTGGCGAGGAGGTCGACCATGTCGCTGGCGTGGTCTTCCTCAACGGCCAGGAAGCCCTCGATCATCACCCGCGTGGTGGGATCGTTATCGCCGAAATAGCGCGCCAGTTCACGGTAGTGGTCGATGGCGATTCGTTCGGCGACCAGGTTCTCCTTGATCATGTCCAGCAGACTGCCGGCGGCGCCGTATTCCGACGCAGATCTGGCGGCCAGGCCCTTGGGATCGAAATTGGGCGTCCCGCCGAGCTGGTTGATGCGTTCGGCCGCGGCCATGGCGTGTTCGTGCTCCTCCTGGGCGTGCTGACGGAACTCGGCCTTGGCGCCCTCGCTGGCCAGTCCCGTGGCGACGATGGCGTGCTGGGTGTAGCGCAGAACGCAGACCAGCTCGGTGGCCAGAACCGTTTGCAGAATCTCGATGGTGCGGGCCACGTCGCCGCCGTAGGTCTCGCTCACAGGACCCTGCTCGATGTGCCGCCGGGCGCGGTCCCGCAAGGTCTTCACGTCGCTGATGAACGGAACGGCGGTCTGAACCTCGGCGAGGGCGATTTTCTTCATGGGACGGCTCCGATGCAGGCAGGCGTTGGGTGAGGGGAGAGGCCGCGCCTCCGAAGCGCGCCCTGACCTAACCCCCCGCGGACGAACCCGTTCCGCCCTCGGACTCGAAGAGCTGTTCAATCTCCAGTGACTGACGGTCACGGCCGATGGTCGCCAGGGCCATCAGCCGCCCCTCGCTGAAGTACCGCACGGCCGCGTCGCCCGCGGGGATAGATCCGTCGACAACCGCCGCGTCGAAAGCGGCGGCGTGGCCGACATAGCTGATCGTGAGGTCGTAGTGCGCTGACCAGAAGAACGGCGGGTCGGTGAACACGCCCGCCTGGCCGAGCAGCACCCGCGCCACATGCTGGCCCTGGCGCGCCGCCGCCGCCCAGTGCTCAACGCGAATCCTCTCGCCTGTCCGGGCGTCGGGATAGAGCGCCACGTCGCCGGCCGCGTACACCCCCGTGGCGTCGGTCCGGAAGTGGCCGTCGACGACAACCCCCTTGTCGACGGCGAGGCCCGCCGCATTGGCCAGGCCGATCCGAGGCCGTACGCCGACGCCGACGACGACGAGGTCCGCCTCGACAGCGGAGCCGTCGTCCAGGCCGAGGCGCCCATCGCGAAAGCCGGTCACCGTCCGGCCAAGGTGGAATGTCACCCCGTGGGCCTCATGCAGGGACCGCAGGAAGGCCCCGACATCGGGTCCCAGAATGCGGGCCAGGGGAATCGTCTCGGGCGCGACGACGCTGACCGCCAAGCCGCGGACGATGAGGGCGGCGGCGACCTCCAGGCCGATGAAGCTGGCCCCGACCACCGCCACGCGCCGCGCCCCGGCAGTGGCGGCGATGATCGCCTCGGCGTCGGCAAGTGAGCGCAGGAACAACACCCGGTCAGAGTCGAAGCCCGGTAGCGGCGGTCGCACGGGTTCGGCGCCGGTCGCCAGGATCAAGGCGTCGAACTCCAGCTCCGCGCCGTTGTCGAGGAAGACCCTACGGCTGGCGGGATCGAAGGCGTTGACCTTCACGCCGGTCCTCAGATCGATGGACTGGGCGGCGTAGAAGGCCGCGGGGCGCAGCGGCATCCAGTCGCGCGGGGCCGTCCCAGCGAGAAAGTCCTTGGAACAGTTGGGCCGGTCGTAAGGCGGATCGGCATCGTCGCTGACCAGGGTCACATCGCCGTCGAAGCCCTCACGGCGCAGCAATTCGGCAGCCGCGAACCCGGCCGCACCGCCGCCCACAATGACCACCCGCCGCGGCGCCGCCGGCCGTCGATGGGGCGCGATCGCCGGCGCGGGCGTCGCCCGGCCGCTTACCGTCACCCGGCCATCCGTCTCGTCGACGTTCCAACAGGCGAGCGGATCGATCGCCGGGGCGCCGATCGCCTCGCCGGTCTTCAGGCAGAAGCTGGCGTGGTGCCAAGGGCAGCGCAGCGTCTCGCCCACCACCAGCCCGTCGGCCAGAGGCGCGTGGTAATGTGTACAGAGAGCGTCCACCGCCCGCAGGACACCACCGACCCGGGCGAGAAGCACAGGCTCGCCGCCCACATGCCCGGCGAGGAGGGCGCCATCCGGAATATCGGCGGCCGGGACTCCAAGCGTCAGATCAGGTCCGGACGGCGGGGTGTTGGCGGTCATAGGCGGCGCTCCGGGGCTGAGCCTTCCGCAACGGAGGACTATCAGGAGAACGCGCGAGGGCGCGAAAGGCGCCGGTATCGCCGCCCTATCTCGCCTCGCCCGCCAGGGTGATGTCGCGCCAGGTCTGGCGGAAGTCGGCGCTGGTCTCGAGAAGGCTTTCCAGGGTCCCGCGCGCGGCGACGCGGCCGTGGCTGAGCAGGATGATCTCGTCGGCGCGGCGATAGGCTTCCGGCCGATGGGAGACCGCCAGGCAGGTCCGGCCGCCGCCGTCGAGCAGGCGCTGCCAGAACAGCCGCTCGGTGCGCACGTCCAGCGCGCTGGAGGCGTCGTCGAGAAGGATCAGGTCGGGCTCGCGCAGGAACATGCGGGCGGCGGCGGCGCGCTGCAGCTGGCCGCCCGACAGGGTGACGCCGCGCGTCCCGACGATGGTCTCCAGGCCTTTCTCCATCTCGGCCAAATCGTCCTCGAGGATGGCCAGGCGGATCGCCCGGGCCAGGGCGGCGCCGTCATCGTCGATGCCCATGAGCAGGTTGTCGCGCAGGCTCTCGCTGAACAGGCGCGGGGCCTGGGCGGTATAGGCGCAGTGCGGCGGGATCATGAAAGTGGCCGGATCGGCGACGGGCCGGCCGTTCCACAGAATCTCGCCGCCCTGCAGCGGGACGAGGCCGAGCAGGGCCTTGATCAAGGTGGTCTTGCCCGCGCCCACCTCGCCGGCCACCACCGTCAGACCACCACGGCGCAGGGTGAGGCTGACGTCCTCTATGCCCCGCCGGGTATCCGAATAGAGGCTAGTGAGTCCCCGGGCCTGCAGAACATCGAGCGGGTCGTTGTAGTCGGCGATCGGAGGCGGCGTGGGGCGAGGCGCGGTCAGGGCGTAGGGAGCCGCGCCCTCCAGACCCGCCTCCATCCGGCCGATGGACACCGCGGCGGTGCGGCGGCGGGCCATCAGACGTCCGATCCATTGCGGCCCGACCGAAGCGAAGCCCGTGTAGGCGACGAACAGGGTGAAGTCGCCCACCGTGAAGGCGCCCTGGCGCAGAGCGCCCGCCGAGATCAGCAGCACCAGGCCCAGGCCGATGCGGCCCATGTTGTTGCTGACCGTGTCGAGCATGACATTGAAGATTTGATCGGCGACAGCGGCCTTGCGGCGGGTGTCGTTGAGCGCGGTCAGGCGGCTCAGGATCCGGTGCTCGGCCGAGGCGACCTGGATCGCCTGGACCGCGCCGAAGGTCTCGCCGAGGAAGCCGGTGACCCGCGCGGTCGCCTCGCGGTTGAGGCGCCGATAGTGGTGGATGCGCAGGGCCAGATGGTTGGTCAGGATGACGATCAACACCATGGGCACGGCCGCCACGGCCGCGATGGCGGGACTGATCGAGGCCATGATCGTCAAGGAGACGATCGTGAAGACGATCAGACCGGAGAGATCTACCCAGGCCTCCACGAACCAGACGATGGCCAGGGCGTCGTCGCGGAAGCGGCTGACCATGTCCCCCACCGAGGCGGGCAGGCTCTTGGGGCCAGGGGCGGCCACGAGATGGCCCAGGAGGTTGCGGCGGAGCATCCCCTCCATGGCGTAGGCGAAGGCGAACCAGGCGGCCGAGGCGCCGAACAGGACCAGCTGGGGCAGGAGCTGAGCGCCGAGCAGCAGGCCGACCAGGGTCCAGAGATCGAGCCCCGCGCGGGCGTGACCGCCGAGGCGATCGAACACCGCCCGCATGAAGAGGCCGCCAAGCAGAGGCAGGCTGTAGAAAACAATGTAGCCGGCGATATTGGCGGTGAAGAGCCAGGGATGGGCGCGCGCCAGGCCCCAGCCGTGGCGCCAGGCTCCGCCCTGGCCGGCCGGATCGAGGGTCTCGGCCCGCGCGGAGTCGGTGGTCGCAGTCACGTCAGCACCCCTTCGATACCGGAGCGCAACAGGCCTGAGAACCGCGATCCCGGATCGGCGGCGAGATCGGCCCGCGCCCCGAACTCCGCCACCTTGCCATGGTCGAGGATGAGAATGCGGTCGGCGCGGCGCACGGTGGCCAGCTTGTGGGCAATGATGATGGCGGTCCGCGGCGGCCGCGCCGGATCGGGGCGCAGCAACCGGTCCATGGCCTGTTCGATCAGGCGGTCGGTGGCGGGATCGAGCCGCGATGAGGCCTCGTCCAGCACCACCAGGGACGGCTCACGCAGGAAGACCCGGGCAAAGGCCAGGAGCTGGGCTTCGCCGGCCGACAGACCACCGGCCGTGAGATCACTGTCCAGCCCGGCGGGCAGGCGGCTCAGCCAGGGACCAAGGCCGATCTCGTCCAGGACAGTCAGGATGCGGGCGTCGGCGATCGCTGGATCGAACAGGGTGACGTTCTCACGCACCGAGGCTTCGAACAGCTGCACCTCCTGGGTGACCACGCCGATGCCGGCGCGAAGCTGGGCGAGCGTGGCCTGGCGGATGTCCTGTCCGCCGAGCAGGATCTCCCCCTCGCCGATCTCATAGAGGCGGAACAGCAGGCGGATCAGGGTAGTCTTGCCGCTGCCGGTGCGGCCGAGAAGGCCCAAAGTCTGGCCGGCGGCGAGGTCGAAGGAGACGTCCTGAAGCACCGGCCCGCGGCCCTCATAGGCGAACGTCACATGGCGGAAGGCGAGGCCCGGCGGGCCGGACGGCCAGGCGACCCCCGTGCCGTCGGCGATGCGCGTGGAGATGGCCTGTATCCGTCGCACCCGGCCGAGTCCGGCCCCCGCCGACTGGAACTGCTGAAGTTGCATGCCGATCTGGGCCAGAGGATTGGCCATCATGCCGGTGTACTGGACGAACAGATAGACTGTGCCGAGCGACACCTGGCGGCTTTGGAAGAGCAGGATGCCGCCGATCAGGGAGATGCCCAGACCGATCGTATAGAGGGCGTTGATCGAAGTGTTCATCGCCAGGCCCATGCGCCCCGCCCGGCGGCCGGCGCGATTGAGGGCCACGGTCAGTTCGCCATGCCGGTCCATCACATGACTGGCGCCGCCATTGGCCCGGATGTCGTCGAGGCCGCCGAGGCGCTCCTCAAGGAAGCCGGCGACGTCCGAACGGGCCTGCCGCTCGGACGCCCAGCGCGGCGCGCCGATCTGGGTGGTGCGGCTTATGAGGAAGGCGGCCAGGATCGCGAACAGACCGAGCGCGAGGCCGATGCGCCAGTCCTGAAGCGTGATGAGGACAATGATGCCGGTGAGCAGCAGGGCGCTGCCCAGGATCTGCATGACAAACTGTGAGAAGAAGGTCGCCAGGGCGGTGACGTCGCCGTCCACGCGTTCGATCAGCTCTCCCGGCGTACGCGCGTTGTGGAATGTCAGGTCGAGGCCCAGCACATGGGCGGCCAGATCGCGGCGCAGGCGGTTGGTGGCAGTCCAGCCTACCTGTTCGCTGAACCAGGCCGCGCCGACCTGGGCGCCCTGGGTGAGCAGGGCGGCGGCGATATAGACTCCAGCCAGCGCCCACAGCGAGGTCATGGGCAGGGCCGCGGGGCCCGGTGCGGCGTTGTCCACGAAGCGCTTGAGGATCAGGGGTCCCAGCAGCTGCAGGCCGATGGCGGCGAGCAGGAACAGGCTGAGGATCGCCACCCGGCCCTTCTGCGGCCCCAGATAGGCGGCCAGGGCGGCGCGGAAATCCAGGCGCGGGCGGGGAGACTCGGTCACGGTCTGCACTCTCGCGCGGCGGCGCGGTCAGGGCTAGAGTCCGCGGCATGGCCGAACCCGATCACGCCCTGCCGGAACTGCCCGCCCAGGCCTTCCACAAACTCGACACCAGCGACGACGCCGACTTTTACGTCCAGGCCCGGCTGGTGACCCACATCGATGACGCGGCCCTGGCGGCCCTCACGGACTTCTACCGCCAGACCCTGCCGGCCGGCGGCGATCTGCTCGATCTGATGAGCAGCTGGGTGAGTCACCTGCCGCCCGAGGTCGCCTATGGCGCGGTGACCGGCCACGGGATGAACGCAGAGGAACTCGCGGCCAATCCGCGCCTGACGCGGCGGTTCGTGCAGGATATCAACCAGGACACCGCCCTGCCCCTGGCCGATGGGGTCTTCGACGGGGCGATGATCTGCGCCGGGGTGCAATATCTGCAACGGCCGGTGGCGGTGCTGTCCAACGTGGCGCGTGCGCTGAAACCCGGCGCGCCGCTGATCGTCAGCTTCTCCAACCGCTGTTTTCCGACAAAGGCGGTGGCGATCTGGCGCGGCCTGGACGGCGAGGGCCATGCGCGGCTGGTGGAACTCTACATGCACCGCGCCGGCTTCGATCACGTGGAGATCAGCGTCCTGGCCGACGGCCGGACGAGCGATCCGATGACGGTGGTCGTTGGCCGGACAAGCGCCACCCCGGCTGCCGGCGCCCAAACCTAGAGGCCGCGCTCGGCAATCAGGCGGCAGGCGTAGGCGGAACTGCGTTTGATGCCCGGAACCGCCAGCATATAGGTGTCCGAGGCGGCGTTGCCGTCGAGACCGCGCTTGTAGACGCCCTGGTTGATGGCGGCGATCCGGAACAGAATGAAGGCCAGATAGAAGGTCCAGTCAGCCGGCGGCGGGCGTCCGCTGGCGGCGAAGTAGAGATCGAACATCTCCTGCTGCGAGGGGATGCCCAGGGCGACGATATCGTCCTGGGAGGTATCCCCCATCTGGAACAGGGTGGCGAAGGCGACGTCGGCGTAGGGGTGACCGATCGTGGACAGTTCCCAGTCGAGTACCGCCGCGATGCGCGGCTCCGTGGGATGGGTCATGCAGTTGCGCAGCGAGGAATCGCCGTGGACGATGGTCACCTGATCGTCGGCCGGGATGTTGGCCGGCAGCCATTCCATGAGCCGGGTCATCTCGGGGATGTCCTCGGTCTGGGCGGCGATATAGCTGCGGGTCCAGCGGCTGATCTGACGCTCGTAATAGTTGCCGGGGCGGCCGAAACCGTCGCCAAGGCCCACGGCGGCGTAGTCCACCGCGTGCAGGCGCGCGAGCACCTTCATCTGATCCTCATAGAGCGCGCGACGCTCCGCCGGGGTCAGGTCGGGCAGCAGCGGATCGCCGAACACCCGGCCCTCCACGCAGTCCATGATGAAGAATTCCGTGCCGATGACCTCGGGATCCTCGCAGTGCAGCCGGGCGGTGGGCACAGGCACGCCTGAGCCGTCGAGCGCCTTGATGATGGTGTATTCGCGCCCGACCTGATGCGCGGAGGGCAGCAGGACTCCGGTCGGCTTCTTGCGCAGCACCCAGCGGCGGTCACCGGCCTCCAGCAGAAACGTCGGGTTGGACTGGCCGCCCTCGAACTGGCGCACGCGCAGGGGAGGTTCGAAATCGGGCAGCCGTCCGATGAGCCAGGCCTCCAGCCGGTCGGCGTCGAATCGGTGCGCCGGACGCATTTCTGTGACGACCGCTTCGCCGGTCATGGCCTAACTCCCTTGTTCTTGGCTTCCGCTTAGAATTCGGATCGCGGCCTGTCCATGGGCGCGAATTCCGTTTCACCTCGGGGCATGGGTCAGGCTAACGAGAATAAAAACGGGAGGAGCACCGCATGGCGGTTCTGACGACGGATCACGCGGCGGCGCGCGGCGATGAGATCGCCCTGATCGACGAGACCGGAGAGACCAGCTGGGCCGAACTCGACCGGCGGGTGAACCGGCTGGTGAACGGGCTGCGCGGCCTGGGGCTCGCCGCCGGCGACACCGTCGCCGTGGTGGCCGGCAACCGGCGCGAGTGGTTCGAAATCGCGCTCGCCTGCGCGCACGGCGGCTGGACCTATGTGCCCGCCAACTGGCACTGGGTCGCCGACGAGCTGGCCTATCTGATCGCCGACGCCGGGGCCAAGGCGGTGCTTTGCGATCACCGCTTCGCCGACACGGTGGCGCTGGCGCTCAATGACGCGCGCGCGCGGGACGTCATCGCGGTCGTCGGCATCGAGGACATCGACGGCGGCGGGCTGGGCGACCTGGCGGACGATCCGCGCCTCTCGCCATATGAGCCCCTGCTCGCCGCCGCGTCGGACGCCGAGCCCGCGGACCAGCGGCTCGGCGCGCCGATGTTCTACACCTCCGGCACGACCGGTCGCCCGAAGGGCGTGCGCGGCGCCCTTTCCGGCGCGACGCAACTTCCGCCGGACGTCATGAAGGCGGCCGCCGGGGGGATGGGCGCCATGGTTCCGCCCGGCAGCCGGGCGCTGCTCTGCGGCCCGTTCTATCACTCGGCCCAATGGGCCTTCACCTTCCTGCCCCTGGTGGGCGGCGCCTCGATCGTCATGCGGCACAAGTTCGACGCCGCCGAGACCCTGGCCGTGATCGACCGTGACCAGGTGACCAACCTGCATCTGGTGCCGACCCAGATGAAGCGACTTCTGGACGCCCCGGCCGCGGCCAGGGCGGCCTTTGACGGATCGTCGCTGACATCAGTCTGGCACGGGGCGGCGCCCTGCCCGCCGGTGGTGAAGCGCGAGCTGATCGCCTGGTGGGGGCCGAAGATCACCGAATATTACGGCTCCACCGAGGGCTCGATCATCTCGACCATCTCGGCGGAGGACTGGCTGGCCAAGGGCGGCAGCGTCGGCAAGCCCTTCCCTACGGTGGAAGTGATCGTCGTGGACGACACGGGCCGCAGGGTGGCCCAGGGCGAGGAAGGCGCGCTCTATTTCCGCAACACCTCGGGCATGGACTTCGCCTATCACAACGACCCGGACAAGACGGCGGCAGCCCATCTGGAGCCCGGCGTGTTCACCACCGGCGACGTCGGCAAGATCGACACGGACGGCTACCTTTGGCTCACTGACCGCAAGATCGACATGATCATCAGCGGCGGCGTGAACATCTATCCCGCCGAGATCGAGGGCGTGCTGAACGAGCACGCCGCCGTGGCCGACGTGGCGGTGATCGGCGTGCCTGACGACGAGTTCGGCGAGAACGTGAAGGCCGTGGTGCAGCTGCGTGAGGGCGTCACCGCCTCCGTCGACCTGGAGGACGATCTGCGCGCCCACTGCCAGGCCAAGCTGGCCCGCTACAAGGCGCCCAAGAGTTTCGACTTCATCGACACCATCCCCCGCAGCGGGGCCGGCAAGATCCTCAAAGCCCCCCTGCGCGCACCCTATTGGGCCGGGCGCGACCGCCGGATCTGATCAGCTTCCGGCGCGCGCGGCGGCGCCGGCGCGGATCATCTGGATCTGGCCGCGCTCCTCGAGTTCGATGGCGGCGTCGAAGTTGGGGATCTCCAGGGTGGCGTCGAAGGTCCGCTTGGAGATGCGCAGGGCGTCCGGCGCGGCCTTGAGCATGTCGTCGGCAAGGCCCAGGCCATAGGCGAGAAGCTCCGCGTCGGGAACGACGGCGGAGACCAGACCTGTGGAGAGAGACTCCGCGGCGCGCAGGGGCCGGCTGGTGAGCAGCATCTCCCGAGCGCGGGAGAGGCCGATGGTCCGCTGCAACCGCCAGCTCACGCCCAGCTCGCTGGCCGAGAGGCCGATCTTGATGAAGGCCGGATGGAAGGCGGCGCTCTCGCCGGCGACGATGACGTCGGCCGCCAGGGCGATGGCCAGGCCCCCGCCCGCCGCCGCGCCATGCACCAGGCAGACGATGGGCTGAGGGCAACGGCGCATGGCGCGCAGCAGGTCGCGCAGGCCCCAGTCGCCGTTGGCGCCGTCACGCAGACGATCGGGCTGGCCGCCGGCCTTGAGGTCCGCGCCCGAGCAGAAGCCGCGGCCCGCGCCGATCAGCAGGATGACCCGGGTGTCGAGGTCGCGCCGCTTGGACTCGAAATAGGCCAGCAGGGTTTCGGCCAGGGGCTGGTTGAGGGCGTTCAGCCGGTCGGGGCGATTTAGCGTGGCGATCTCGATCTCACCGCGCTTCTCGATGGTCAGGATGTCGGTGTCGGGCATGGGGCGTCCTCGGGGTTTGTCGGTGTTTTCGGTTCGCTTGCGCCCCCTCCGTCACCTTCGGTGACACCTCCCCCGTTGCACGGGGGAGGAGACCAATCCTCCTCCCTTGCGCGGAGCGCGGAGGATGTGGCGCGAAGGGCCGGAGGGGGCGTCGGCGTCAGTAACTTTTCGGCAGGTCCAGAACCTTCTCGGCGATGAAGCTCAGGATGAGCTGTTCGGTGATCGGGGCGATGCGGGTGATGGCGACTTCGCGGTAGAGGCGTTCGACATGGTATTCCTTGGCGTAGCCGAAGCCGCCGTGGGTGGCGATGGCCTGCCAGGCGGCGTCGTGGCCGGCTCGGGCGGCGAGGAACTTGGCGCTGTTGGCCTCGGCCCCGCAGGGCTGGCCGTGGTCGTAGAGCCAGGCGCCGCGGAGAACCATCTGCCAGGCCGATTCCAGATACATCCAGCGCTCGGCCAGGGGATGCTGGATGCCCTGGTTCTGGCCGATGGGCCGGTCGAACACCACCCGCTCGCGGGCGTAACGCGCCGCCCGGCCCAGGGCGTCCTGGCCGATGCCCACCGCCTCGGCGCCGATCAGGATGCGCTCGGGGTTGAGGCTGTGGAGGATGTAGGAGAAGCCCTTGCCCTCCTCGCCGATGCGATCCTCGTCCGGCACGAACAGGCCGTCGATGAAGATGGCGTTCGAATCCACCGCCTTGCGGCCCATCTTGGGAATGCGGTGGACGTCGATCTTCGATCGGTCGAGGTCAGTGTAGAAGATGGTGATGCCGTCGGTAGGCCGCGCACAGTCCTCGAACTTCGTCGTCCGGGTCAGGAGCATGATCTTGTTGGCCACCTGGGCGGTGGAGGTCCACACCTTCTGGCCGCGGACGATGTAGCCGCCCGGGACCTTCTCGGCGAAGGTCTTTATGCGCGTGGAGTTCAGCCCGGCGTCGGGCTCGGTGAAGCCGAAGGCGCACTGGTCCTCGCCCGCGATGAGCCGCGGCAGCCAGCGAGCCTTCTGATCGTCCGTCCCCTTCACCACGATGGGGTGCGGCCCGAACAGGTTGATGTGGACGGAAGAGGCCGCGGCCATGCCGCCGCCATGGCTGGCGACCTCGCGCATCATGATCGCCGCCTCGGTGACCCCCAGGCCGGCGCCGCCGTATGCCGGCGGCATGGTGATGCCGAGCCAGCCGGCGGCAGCCATGGCCTTGTGGAATTCGAAGGGGAACAGGCCGTCGTCGTCGCGGGCGTACCAATAGTCGTCGTCGAAGCGGGTGACGACGGCGCGGACGCCCTCGCGCAGGGCCTCATGCTCCTCGACCGCGTCCATCCCTAGACCTCTCCCGCCGGTTCTTCTCTTGGCTCCCTTATTGAGGATCGCGGCGGGCCGGTCGAGAGGGCGCAGGCCTCAGGCCTCGCCGCCCTCGCGCCAGCCCTCGCGCGGCAGGCGCCGATAGACCCCGGCCTCCCGGGCCAGCATGTTGTGGCCGATCATCTCCCGGCGGAGGGTGGCGCAGTCCGAGTGGCGGGCCTGGATGATCGCGTTGACCTCGGATTCCGCATAGCGGCGGTCATCGGCGAAGTCGTTCATCAGCCAGCGCAGGACGGCCCCGCGCTTCTTGCGGGCCGCGGGGATGAGCTTCAGCTTGCCGTCGGCGTCCACGAAGGCCTTAAGCACCCGGTCGTCGCCCGTGGGCCCGGCGGCGGCCTCCGTGGCCCCGGGGTCCTTGGCTTCGAGAACGCGGCGGCTGAGCTGTTCCAGCGCCGCAATGTCGAGGGCGTGCCAGCGCAGGTTACCCTCGGCGCGCGCCGTGACCAGACCCTGGTTCTTGAGGACCCGCAGATGGTGGGACACGGTCGGCTCCTTGAGATCCAGCGCCTCGGCCAGATCCTGGACGCTGTGCTCACGGCCGGCGAGCAGGCCGATGATCTTCAGGCGGCTCTCGTCGGCGAGGGCTTTGAAGAAGGCGAGGAGCGTGTCGGTCATGGGCCTATCGAGTTCGATGTCTATCTAATTAGATATAGGTCGAAATAGATTGCGTTGCAAGCGAGTGCTGCCCTTGATCGGGATGCGCCGAGCGGCCAAAGCGTCCATCCACCCATTGCCGCCGCACGGCCAGGAGCGCGCCTTGACCCATCACACCTTCCCCGACACCGGCGTGCCCGCCGCCTACGGCCCCTATTCCCATGCGGTGGAGGCGGGAGATTTCGTGTTCCTGGCCGGCCAGACGGCCCGGGACGGCGCCACGGGTCAGCTGATCGACGGCGACATCCTCGCCCAGACCCGGCGGAGCCTGGAGATCATCGAAGAAATCCTGGGGCGGCTCGACCTGACCCTGGCCCATGTGGTGCGGGCGACCGTCTATCTGGCCGACATCGCTGATTTCGCGGCCATGAACACGGTCTATTCGGCCATGATGCCGGCCCCCTACCCAGCCCGCAGCACCCCCGAAGCCCGCCTGCCCTTCGGCGCCAAGGTGAGCATCGAGGTCACGGCCTACCGCGGAAAGTAGGACCTCGGTCGGTCCGGTCGTGGCGCGGAACCGCCGCGCACCCTATCTGCGGTTCTCAACACGGGAGGACATCATGGCGGCAACATTCGGGGCGACCTCGACGACGGACGAGGTGCTGGCCGACATCGACCTCAAGGGCAAACGCATTCTGGTCACCGGCGCCTCCGCCGGGCTCGGCGTCGAGACTGCCCGGGCGCTCGCCGCCCACGGCGCCGAGGTGGTCGGCGCGGTGCGCGACCTGGCCAAGGGCGAGAGCGCCACGGCGCCGGTCCGGGCCGGCGCCGCCAACGGCGGGAGCCTGGAGCTCGTTCAGCTCGATCTGGCTTCGCTCGCCAGCGTGCGCGCCTGCGCCGACGGGCTGAACAGGGCCGGCAAGCCCTTCGATGTGATCATCTGCAACGCCGGGGTCATGGCCTGTCCGAAGGGGACAACCACCGACGGCTTCGAGACGCAGTTCGGCACCAACCACCTGGGCCACTTCGTGCTGGTCAACCGCATCGCCGGCCTGCTCAAGGACGGTGGGCGGCTGGTCAACCTGTCCTCGGCCGGCCATCGCTTCGCGGACGTGGACCTGGACGATCCCAATTTCGAGCGCACGCCCTACGCGGAGTTCGTGGCCTATGGCCGCTCGAAGACCGCCAATGTCCTGTTCGCCGTGGAGTTCGACCAGCGCCACAAGGCCCGGGGCGTGCGCGCCGCGGCGGTGCATCCGGGCGGCATCCAGACCGAACTCGGCCGGCACATGACGCCGGAGGTGATCAAACAGCTCATGGACAACATGGCCGCGACCCAGGCGGCGGGCGGCGCGGCGTTCCAGTGGAAGTCGATCCCGCAGGGCGCGGCGACCAGCGTGTGGACGGCGGTCGTCGCCGCGGCGGACGCGGTGGGTGGGCGCTACTGCGAAGATTGCCATGTGGCGGAGCTCCAGAACGATGCAGACGCCCGGGAGGGCGTGCGCGGCTACGCCCTCGATCCCGCCCGCGCCGCGGCCCTGTGGGCGCTGAGCGAACGGCTGGTGGGCGAGCGGTTCTGACCCTTCGACGGCCGCGCGGCCCTGGACAAGGCGCCCCCGGGCGCGGCAATCGTGGGGACGAAGCGGTCGCACCTGAGACGGCCGCCCAACCCTTGAGGAAACCCGCATGGATCCCGTCCCCCACCTGAGCCGCTCCGTGGCCGGCAAGGTCGTCCTGGTCACCGGCGCCGCCAGCGGCATGGGCCGCGCCACGGCCCATGTGTTCGCCCGCGAGGGGGCGAAGGTGGCCGTCACCGACCGGCGGCTCGAGGACGCCGAGGCCGTGGCGGCGGACATCCGCGCCGAGGGCGGCGAGGCCAAGGCCTGGGCGTTCGACGTGGGAGACGCGGCGACGATCGCGCGCCTGGTGCCGGAAATGGCCGACCACTTCGGCGGCCTGGACGTGGTGGTGAACAACGCCGGGGTGTCCGGTTTCCGCCGGATCGACGATCCCGCCTACGACGAGATGTGGGACTGGCAGTTTCCGATCCTGCTGGCGGCGCACCAGCGGATCATCCGCGCGGCCCTCCCCTATCTGCGCAAGTCCGAGAGCCCGCGCATCGTCAACATCGCCTCCACCGAGGCCCTGGGCGCCACGGCCATGGACAGCATCTATTCGGCCGCCAAGGCCGGGGTGACCGGCCTGACCCGGGCCCTGGCCGTGGAGCTGGGCCGCGAAGGGATCACCGTCAACTGCGTCTGTCCGGGCCCGATCCGCACCGGCATGACCGCGGGGATTTCGGACGAGCACAAGACCATCTTCGCCAAACGCCGCACGGCCATGGGCCGCTATGGCAATCCCGAAGAGGTGGCGCATGTGACCTTGAGTCTCTGCCTGCCGGCGGCGTCCTACATCACCGGCGTCACCATCCCCGTGGACGGCGGGCTGATGGCGCGGAACGCCTGACGGTTCCAACCCAAGGGAGGGCGCGCTCGGCGAGGTCTCAGTGCTGCCCGCCGTCGACGCGCACCAGGGACGCGGTCGTGAAGGACGAGGCGGGACTGGCCAGATAGAGGGCGGCGGTGACGATTTCCTCGGGACGGCCCGGACGGCCGAGGGCGTTGTCGGAGGTCTGGCGGGCCTCTTCGGTCCAGGCCTTGGCGATGTCCGTGAGGAAGGGCCCGGGCGAGATGGTGTTCACCCGCACCTTCGGGCCGTATTCGTGCGCCAGGGAGACGGTCATGGCGTTGAGCGCCGCCTTGGCGCCGCCATAGGTGATCACCTGTGGCAGGGGGACGAGCGCGCCGCTGGAGGAGATGTTGATGATCACCCCGCCGTCGCCGTCATGCATGCGCTTGGCGACCTGGGAGGCAAGGCGGAAGGGACCCTTGAAATTCAGATTCATGACGCTGTCGAACAGCGACTCGGTGACCTCATGCGAGGGCACGCGCGGCGACATGCCGGCGTTGTTGACCAGGATATCGACGCGGCCGAACTCGGCGTAGGCGACCTCCACCAGCCGGTCGAGATCGTCCCAGCGGCCGGCGTGGACGCTGACCGCCAGAGCCCGGCGGCCCAGGGCGCGGACTTCCTCGGCCACGGCCTCGCAGGCGTCGAGCTTGCGGCTGGCGATGATCACGTCGGCGCCGCGCTCGGCGAAGGCCTTGACCATGCGCAGGCCGAGGCCCCGGCTGCCGCCGGTGATCAGGGCGATCTTGCCGGTGAGGTCGAAAAGCGGATCGATGGTCATGGGCGGGGTCCTCCGGGGCAGTTTGTTGGCCTTCTGGCGCCCCTGTTCGCGCGAATGGCCCCCGCACCGCAAGTCTATTGAGGCCGGGAAGCGGCGTGTATGGTCCTGTTCGGGACGAGACGGCCGAGGGCGTGACCATGAGCGAACTGGACGACCTGCGGGTCCACGGCGAAACCCGCGTCGGCTGGTGCGCCGCCACGCCGCCCAACGAGTTCGTGGACGCGGAGGGCCGCCCGGTGATCGCCAAGCCGCCGTTCGGCGATCCCGATCCGCGCGCGCCGGCCAGCCGGTCGCCCGACCATCCCGATGTCCTGGCGCTGCGCGAGACGCTCCGGGCCAACAACGGCCTTCGCGGGCTGGAGATCGTCCAGCCGCACGAGGTGGAGCGGGCGGCGAAGATCTTCTTCCGGGACGGCTTCGTGGTGGTGGACGGCCTGCTCGATCCGGTCCGGCTGGAGCGTTTCCGCGCCGCCAGCGCCCGGCGCCTGCGCGACATCCTGGAGATTCCGGGCGAGGGCGGGCGCAAATATGTCACCGAGTCCGGCCGCCTGCCCCATCGCTACAGCTACGGCACCTCCTCGGCCTCGCGGCAGCTGCTGGACGATGCCGACTGGGCGGCGATGATCGACCTGCCCACCACCACCCCGATCCTGGAGCGGATCTTCGGCGGCGACGACTACAACGTCATCGGCGCGGGCGGCGATCTGTGCCTGCCGGGCGCGATCGAGTACCAGGGCCTTCACGCCGACTTCCAGGGCGACTGGAGCCTGCCGGTGGAGCGGATCAAGTCCGCCGAGCGGTTGGGGGTGAAGCCGCGGTACGACACGGCGACCGGCGAGATGGACGCCCAGAGCCGGCAGCTGATCTTCGAGCGCACGCCGCCGCATGTGACGATCAACTTCCTGATGTCGGACCTCACCTGGGAGAACGGGCCCATCCGTCAGATTCCCGGCACCCAGACCCGGGCGCAGAAGCCCCCCTCCCAGGCCGAGGAGCCGGACTGGATGCGCTGGTCCACCCTGGTGGGCGCGAAGGCGGGAGCCGGCGTGTTCCGTGACAACCGCGCCTGGCACGGGGCCACACCCAATCTGTCGCGCGAAATCCGCGCGATGCCCAACGTGGAATACGGCGGTCCCTGGGTCGATACGGCCACGTTCGCCGGCACGATGCCGCACGACGTTTGGGAGGCCCTGCCGCCGCAGGCCCAGCGCCTGGCCCGGGCAATCAAGACCGCGCCGGGGGTCTGGCCGGCCGGCGCCGGGGTGATGCATCCCCTGCGCGCCAGGCGGCTGGAGGCCAAGGCCGCCCTCGCCTAGGCTGGGCGCCTGTGGCAGACTTGTCGGGCGGGCGCGCGGGCTGGCGCACCGGATTTTTCCAGGGGGAGACAGGCGATGAGACAGCTGTTCGCGGCCGCCGCCGCCATAGCGACGATCCTGGCCGCCGGGACGCCGGCTGTCGCCGATGATGCGTCCGGCCGCTGGCATGTGGCCGGCCATATCGCCGGCAAGGACTTCACTCTGGACTGCAGGTTCACCCAGGGCGGCGCCGGCCTGACGGGCGCCTGTGTCGACGGTCCGACTGGCGACAAGAACATCAAGGGCGGTCGCTCTCACCCGGTGATCAAGAGCCAGGTGGCCGGCGAGAAGGTCAGCTTCACCTATGAAACGAACAAGGCGTTCTTCTACTTCAAGGTGGACTACGTGGGCGTCCGCAAAGGCGACCACATGACCGGCCAGATCAACGCCGTGGGCAACACCGGCAATTTCACCGCCGACCGCACCGGCTCCTGAAGGACAAGACCGTCATGGATCGTTTGAAAGGCCGCGTGGCGGTCGTCACCGGCGCCTGCTCCGGAATCGGGCTAGGCACGGTGGAGTTGTTCGTGTCCGAAGGCGCGCGCGTGATCGCCGCCGACATCCAGGACGACAAGGGCGCGGCCCTGGCGGCGCGCTATGACGGCCAGGTGGTGTTTCAGCATTGCGACGTGATGTCGGAAACCGACATCGCCGCGACGATGCAGGCGGCCGTGGACGCCTTCGGCCGGCTGGACATCCTGTTCAACAACGCCGGGGCCGGCGGCTCGCCCCAGACCATCGCCGAAATGACCGGCGAGGCCTGGGACTTCAGCCAGAATCTGCTGCTGCGCTCGGTGGCGCTGGGAATCCGCTACGCAATTCCGCACATGAAGTCGGTGGGGGGCGGGTCGATCATCAACACCGCCTCCATCGCCGGCACTCAGGCCGGCGCCGGGCCGATCGCCTATTCGGTGGCCAAGGCGGCGGTGATCCACCTGACGACCTGCGCAGCGGCCGAACTCGGCCGCGACGGCATCCGGGTCAACGCCATCTGCCCCGGCCTGATCCTGACCGAGATTTTCACCCCCGCGGCAAACGTCCCCGAAGGTCTGGCGAAGATCATCAAGGATTCCATGCGTCAGAACGCCCACAACGCCCAGCCGATCGCCAAGCCCGGCCTACCCGTCGACATCGCCAAGGCCTGCCTGTTCTTCGCCAGCGACGATTCCGAGTTCGTCACCGGCACACACCTGCTGGTGGACGGCGGCATGCATGTGGGTCCGCGCACCGCCTGGGATCCCGAGGCCCGCGCCGAACGCACCCGCATGATGGAGGAACGCCGCGCGGCCTGGGAGCGGAGCCAGGCGGAGACCTGACGCAACGGCGCCGGGGCCGGCGCACGTTTTCTCCTGGACGGGCGGCGCCGGCCACGGTTGAAAGGCGCCGACTTCATCCACCCGAGGCGACGGCCATGAGCGAGATCGATCCCAAGGACCTGGCGGCCTACGCCGAAACGGCCGACGCCTGGTTCCGCGAGAACGTGGTCCGTGATCCCGGCTTCATGCTGCCGCTCACCTTCATGGAAGTAGGCACCGATCAGCAGTTCCACTTCCTGCAGGACTGGCAGCACAAGGTCTGGGAGGCCGGCTATCTCGGCGCGGCCTGGCCGCAGGCCTATGGCGGCCGCGGCCTGGACCAGGCGTTCCAGAACGAGGCCACCAAGGCCATGCGCCGGCATGGCGGGCCGATCATGCTCAACGCCATCGGCATCAACTGGGCCGGCCCCCTGCTGCTCGACATCGGCTCGGAGGCTCACAAGCAGACATATCTCAAGGGCATCGTCTCGGCCGAGGACATCTGGTGCCAGGGCTTCTCCGAGCCTGAGCACGGCTCCGACCTGGGCTCAGCCCAGACGCGCGCTGTGCGCGACGGCGACAGCTATGTGCTGAACGGCTCGAAGATCTGGACCACCCTCGGCCGCCACGCGAAATACATGATCCTGCTGTGCCGTACCGATCCGTCGGCGGGGCGCAAATACGACGGCCTCTCCTTCATCCTTACCCCCATGACCGTGCCGGGTGTGCGCACCGTGCCGATCCGTAAGCTGACCGGCGAGCACGGTTTCACCCAGACCTTCTTCACCGACGCCCGCGTCCCGGCCGAGGGACTGGTGGGAAAGGAAGGCGAAGGCTGGCGGGTCGCCATGCGCACTCTCGAATATGAGCGCGGCGCGCGGGGCGGCCAAGCCGGCGGCTATGTGTCGGTGGGGTCAGACGCCTTCGAAGTGGTAGAGATGGCCAAGCGCATGGAGCGGGCGGGCGCGCCGGCTCTGGACGATCCGCTGATCCGCGACCGGATGGTGGAGTTCATGATCGAGATTCAGTCCATGTCGCTGTGCCGGCAGCGGTTGGCCGTTCCGGCCCTCAACACCGACCATCCGGCCGGCCTGCCGCTGAGCTTCAAGCTGATGGCCACCGAGTTCGGCCGGCGGGTGAACGAATTCGCCGTCAGCCTGACCGGCGCGCGCGGCGCCTATTACGTCGGTGACGAGCGGGCGGTGGACGACGGAATCTGGACCCGTGCCTATCTCAACGCCTTCTCCGGCACCATCGGCGGCGGCACCAGCCAGATCCAGCACAACATCATCGGCGAACACGTCCTTGGCCTGCCCAAGAGCTGACGGCGGCGCGGGAACAGCACAGTGAGTACGATCATGCAGGATCTGGGCCGCGTCGGCTTCAGCGAGGAGCAGGGCAGCCTGCTGGAGGTGGCGACGACCTTCTGCCGGGAGCAGTCGCCCATCGCCAAGGTGCGCCGCCTGATGGAGGACGAGACCGGCCACGATCCGGCGGTCTGGACGCAGATCGCCGAACTGGGCTGGCTGGGGGTGGCGATTCCCGAGGATTTCGGCGGCTCGGGCCTGGGCCTCGCCGAGGTCGCGCCGATCATGGAGCAGATGGGCCGCAATCTGCTCTCCACCGCCTTCGCCAGCACCACGCTGGCCGCCCAGGCGCTGATCGCGGGCGGCACGGACGCGCAGCGTCAGGCCTGGCTGCCGAAGCTGGCCACGGGGACCGCAGCCACCATGGCCCTGGTGGAAGCCGGCGGCGACTGGAACCTGGAGGTCGTCGCCTGCGAAGCGCAGGAGGCCGGCGCGGGCCGGATCCGGCTCTCGGGCCAGAAGTTCCTGGTCAGCGACGCGGCGGCGGCCGAAGCGATCATCACCAGCGTAATGTGGCGCGGGAAGCCGGCCCTGGTGCTGATCCCGGCCACGGCCTTGCCGGACGGCGCCCTGCGCCGCGAGACGATCATTGACGAGACGCGGCGGGCCTACGCCCTCAGCCTGGACGGGATCGACCTGGCCCTCGACGCGCTTCTGGACACGGACCTGGCCTCGGCCACGCTGGCCCATGTCCACCTGGCCGCCAACCTGCTGGCGGCGGCGGAGATGTGCGGCGGGACCCAGGCGGCCATCGATCTCACGGTGGAGTACGCCAAGACCCGCAAACAGTTCGGCCAGCCGATCGGGGCCTATCAGGGGGTGAAGCACCCACTGGTGGACGCCTATGTGCAGTATGAGCAGGCCCGCTCGCACCTCTACGCAGCCGCCCATTGCTTCGGCGAACAGGGGACCGGCGAGATCGCCGTGCGCATGGCCAAGGCCACCGCCGACGCCGTCTTCGCCTTCGCCTCGGACCGGGCGATCCAGTTTCACGGCGGTTTCGGCTTCACCTGGGACTGCGACGCCCAGCTCTATCGCCGCCGCGCTATCTGGCATGCCTCGCAGTATGGCGACGCCGCCTGGCACCGCCGCAAGCTTGCCGACCTGCTACTGTAGTCGAGAAACGCCGGAGGAGACGACCCATGACCGCCCTGCACTTCCAATCGGCCACGGCCATCGCCCGGGCCATCCGCGACGGCGACATCACTGCCCGCGCGGCCCTGGAGCATTTCCTGGACCGGGTCGACCGGCTGAACGGGCCGATCAACGCCGTCATCGTTCAGGATCGCGAGGGCGCCCGGGCCCGGGCCGACGCGGCGGACGCGGCGCGGGTCGCGGGCGCGGCGCTGGGTCCACTGCAAGGCCTGCCGATGACCATCAAGGAGAGCTATCAGTTCGCCGGCACGGCGACGACCTACGGCATCCCGCAGATGAAGGACAATGTCACCCAGGACACCGCTCTCGCGATCCAGCGCCTGGCGGCGGCCGGCGCCAATGTGTTCGGCAAGACCAACGTCCCGATCCGCCTGGCCGACTTCCAGAGCTACAACGACATCTACGGGACCACGAACAATCCCTGGGACCACGGACGCACCCCGGGCGGCTCCTCCGGCGGGTCGGCGGCGGCCCTGGCCGCGGGCCTGACCGGCCTCGAGATGGGCAGCGATATCGGCGGGTCGATCCGCAACCCGGCGCACTTCTGCGGCGTGTTCGGCCACAAGGGCACCTGGAACCTGATCCCGCCGCGCGGTCACGCCCTCGACGACAGCGTCACCCCCACCGACATCTCCGTGGTCGGCCCCCTCGCCCGTTCCGCCTTCGACCTGGAGCTGGCGCTGAAACTGACCGCGGGGCCGGACCTGATCGAGACCCCGGGCCTGAAGCTGGACCTGCCGGCTCTGGAGGGTCCGCTTTCCGGCCTGAAGATCGCGATCTGGGCCTCGGCCGATCCCTTCTGCCCGACCTCGGCGGGCGTCGGCGCACGGATCCAGGCTGTGGCCGACGCCCTGGGCAGGGCTGGCGCTCAGGTGAGTGACAAGGCGCGCCCGGACATTTCGCCGGAGCACACCCACACGGTCTTTTCCGCCCTGCTGTCGGCGGCCATGGCCGCGCGCCTGCCAGAGGATGACTTCCGGCGGCGGATCGCCAAGGCCGACGGCGCCGCGGCCGACGACATGAGCCCGGCGGTCGTCCAGGCGCGCTGGCAGACACTGCGCGTGCGAGACTGGTCCACGCTCAACGAACAGCGCAACCAGCTACGCTGGGCCTGGCGGCGGTTCTTCGACGACGTCGACTTCCTGATCACTCCGGTGATGCCGGTCACCGCCTTCCCGCACGATCACGGGCCGGAGGGCTCGCGGGTGATCGACGTGGATGGCCGCACCGTCCCCTATTTCAACCAGACGTTCTGGGCGGGTCTGGCCGGGGTTGTCTACCTCCCGGCCACGGTGTTCCCCGCCGGCCTGGCCACGGACGGCCTGCCCGTGGGCCTGCAGATCATCGGCCCGGCCTATGGCGACCTGCGCACCATCCAGCTCGCCCAGCGGCTGGAACAGCTCGGCTTCGGATTTGTGGCGCCGAAGGGCTTCGACTGATTGGGGTCCAGGCCACACCGGGGACAGCGGGGGGGCCGAGACGCCTGACGTTGACACAGCCTATGTAGCCTACTTAAGTAGGCTACATGTTGGTTGCCGTTACCGGAGAGCTTCCGCTGTGAACAGCAAATACGCCCCCTTGGGACCCTATCTGAAAGCCAGAGCCACGGCGGAGGTCCCGATGTCGTTCTCCGATATCGAAGCCGTGATCGGCGCCGCCCTGCCGCCCAAGGCGGTCAATCACCCCGCTTGGTGGAGCAACAACACCTCGAACAACACCATGACCCAGATCTGGCTCGACGCCGGGTTCCGCACCGAGCGGGTAGATGTGGGCGCCCGCAGGATCGTCTTCCGGAGGGTCGGACAACCGCCGCAGCCGCCCCGCGAATCGGCGCGTCCCGCCGCGCAGGCTGCGGATGGGGGCGGTCTGCTGTCCCGCGTGCGGGCGGCTCTCGCGGGCACCGTCCGCGTCACTCCAGATGTCGATCTCACCGCGCCGACGGGCGAGATCTGGGACGCGGACTCGATCTAGTGCGCCCGATCCTGCTGGACACCTGCGCTGCCATCTGGATATCGCAGGCCGATTCTCTCACGGATGAGGCGGAGAGAGCGCTGGCCGAGGCTGACACAGCGCCCGGCGGGGTCCTGGTCTCTCCGATCACGGCCTGGGAAATCGGCATTCTGGTCGCTCGGGGACGCATCGCGCTCTCACGCGACCCCGCGGCCTGGTTCCGGGCCCTGATCGACGCCGGGATCGGCCTCGCCCCCATATCGCCAGACATGCTAGTGGCGTCCTCATTCCTGCCAGGCGCAGGGCTGCGCGACCCGGCGGACCGTATCTTGGCGGCGACGGCCCGGGCGATGAACTACCGCCTGATGACCCGCGATCGGCTGATTCTTGATTTCGCCGCCGCCGGACACCTCAGCGCGATAGGGTGCTGATCGCTCTCAGGCGCCTCCGAGATTCTGGGGCCGATCACACGCGCTCGATCCGTGCGGCGTAGCAGCCACGTTTGGCGAAGTGGACATGGAGATAGGCGACGCCCGCAACGGCCAGCAGCCGTTTGATCGTGGGCGCTACGGCGTCGCCCTCGGCGAGATCGGCGTCAAGCATGTCGCCCTCCGGGCTGAAGGCGCGAAGCGACAGGACGCGGGTCATCAGAGCGCTTGGGATTTGGCCGACCTGGTCGAACGTCTCCTGGGGCGTCTCGGCGACGAAGATGGCGTGGCTCGCCCGGTAGGGCGTCTCGGACTCCTGATGCGTATAGTTCAGCAGGAGCACGGTCTCGCCCACCTCGACATCCCGCAGGCCGATGCGGTCGGGATAGCCCGGCTTCGAGTCCGCCACATGGCGGCGCACGCCATGGCGGGCGAGTTCGACGCCGGAAAGGCCCAAGAGGTGGGCGAAGGGAACCGGCGACAGGCCGGTGATGCGAAAGGTCATCGGAGACTCCAGGGAGAGGTGAGACGGTGACGTCGACCTTGGCGCCGCGTCACGGCGCGGACGCTCCGAACCTTGCGCGTCAATCCGGCGCTCCCAGCTTCCCTAGGGTGATTGTTGAACGCGGCCGGGGCGGGCGCTACCGTCCCGGCAAAAGACCAAGGCGGGCGCGGCCCGCAGGATGGAGACTTCATGTCCGGCGCCGATCGCTATCCCCTGATGTTCTCGCCCCTGGATCTGGGCTTCACCAAACTGAAGAACCGCATCCTGATGGGCTCGATGCACACCGGCCTGGAGGACGTGAAGAACGGCTTCGAACGGCAGGCCAAGTTCTTCGCCGACCGCGCGCGCGGCGGGGTGGGCATGATCATCACCGGCGGGATTCCGCCGAACGAGGAGGCCGGCGGGGGCTCCAAGCTCTCGACCCCGGAAGAGGCCGAGCAGCACCGCATCGTCACCACCGCCGTGCACGCCGCCGATCCTGACGTGAAGATCGTCATGCAGATCCTGCACACCGGCCCGCTGGCGGGCACGCCCAAGTGCGTCGCCCCCTCGCCGATCCGCTCGCGCATCGGCCGCTATGTCCCCAACGAACTGGACGCGGAGGGCATCGAGAAACAGCTGAACGACTTCGCCACTTGCGCGGCCCTGGCCAAGAGCGCCGGCTACGACGGCGTCGAGATCATCGGCTCGGCCGGCTATCTGCTCTCGACCTTCCTGGTGGAGCGCACGAATCAGCGTACCGATGAATATGGCGGCTCGTTCGAGAACCGCATGCGTTTTCCGGTCGAGGTAGTGCGCCGCGTGCGCGAGGCGGTGGGTCCAGACTTCATCGTCGTCTTCCGCATCGCGGCCATGGACATGCTCGAAGGCGGCATGGCGTGGGATGAGGTGGTGACCCTGGGCAAGGCGATCGAAACAGCCGGGGTGACGATCGTCAGCACCCACTTCTGCTGGCACGAGGCGCCGGTGCCGACGATCGCCACCATGGTTCCGCGCGCCGCCTTTACCCAGGTTACTGGACGTCTGCGCGCCGAACTGGGCGTGCCCCTGATCACCTCCAACCGCATCAACATGCCGGCGGTGGCCGAGCAGGTTCTGGAGCGCGGCGACGCCGATCTGGTCTCCATGGCCCGTCCGATGCTGGCCGATCCGGATCTGGTGAAGAAGGCCTGGGAAGGCCGCGAGGACGAGATCAACACCTGCATCGCCTGCAATCAGGCCTGCCTGGACCACACCTTCACTGGCAAGATGACCAGCTGCCTGGTCAATCCACGGGCCTGCTACGAGACCGAACTGGTGGCGTCGACGGCCGAGACACCGCAACGGGTGGCGGTCGTCGGCGCGGGACCGGCCGGCTTGAGCTATGCCGTCACCGCCGCACAGCGCGGCCACAAGGTCACCTTGATCGAGTCGGGGTCCGAGGTCGGCGGTCAGTTCAATCTGGCCAAACGTATTCCAGGCAAGGAAGAGTTCGAGGAGACGCTGCGCTACTACCGGCGGATGATCCAGGTGCTGGGGATCGAACTTCGGCTCAACACCCGCGCCGACGCCGCCGGCCTCAAGGCCGAGGGCTTCGATCAGGTGGTGGTGGCGACGGGCATCTCGCCGCGCACGCCCTCGGTGCCAGGGATCGATCACCCCAAGGTCGTCAGCTACATCGACGCCATCATGGGCCGCCGGGAAATCGGCCAGCGAGTGGCGATCATGGGCGCGGGCGGAATCGGCTTCGACGTGGCCGAACTCATCACCCACGCCGGCGTGTCGGCGGCCCTGGATGTGAATGTCTTCGCCAAGGAGTGGGGCATCGACTTCAAGAACCATCCCCGCGGCGGCGTCACCGGGGTGACCCCGGTGGTGGAGTCCTCCGGCCGGGAGGTGACGCTAATGCAGCGCAAGGCCGACGCCCTGGGCAAGACCCTGGGCCGCACCACCGGCTGGACGCACCGGGCCGTGCTGCAACGGCGTGGCGTGCGCATGGTCGGCGGGGTCGAGTATCTCGGCATCGACGATCAGGGCCTGCATGTGCGGATCGGTGGCGAGGACCGGACCTTTGAGGTCGATACGGTCATCGTCTGCGCCGGCCAGGAGCCCCTTCGGGCGCTCTACGACGATCTTATCGCGCAGGGGGTCAACGCCAGCCTGGTGGGCGGGGCCTTCGAGGCCATGGAACTCGACGCCAAGCGCGCCATCGATCAGGCGACCCGCCTGGCCATCGCGGCCTAGACACGAGCCGCGGCGGCGGGCCCCGCGGCCCGTCGACCGCCCGCCACGACAGACGAAAGCCCCAGGCGATCTCGCCTGGGGCTTTTCGCGTTTAGCGCTTCGATCTCGCCTAAAGAAAAACGGGCGGGACTCGCGTCCCGCCCGTTGAAATCAGCTCAGGCGACGCGGGCCAAGGCCCGCGCCATCCGTCGCTTAGCGGAACTTCCAGCTGAAGGTCGCGCCGTAGGTCGCCGGCATGCCGGTGTAGCGGATCAGCACGTCGTTCACGTGGTTGGCGGAGTTCCAGTACCAGGTGTTGCCGACGTTGCGGCCCCAGACCTGCAGGGTCCAGTTGTTGTGCGTCACGCCCAGGCGGAGGTCGACGAGCACATAACCCGGCACGGCCAGCGGATCGTTGGCGTGGTTGGTCGGGCAGGGACCGACGGCCGTGGCCGAGGTGGCGCCGGAGCAGGTCAGGTAGGTGAAGGCGTTCACGCCCGGGGTGTAACCCGGAAGGGCCGTCGCGCCGGCGTAGAAGGCCGGGGTCGGGTTGTGGTTCACGAAGCCGGTGTTCGTCGAGGAGACGAAGTTGACCGCGCCACCGATGAACATCTTGTAGTCGTTATGGACGACCCAGTCATACTCGGCGTCCACCGAACCCTGCCACGCCGGAGCGGACGGGAAGGCTTCGTGGGTGAAGTCCGCGTACTGACCGTAGGGGTCGAAGTTGTAGTAGTGACCGGCGGTGCAGGTGATGTAGCCGGGGATGGCCGCATTCTTCTGGCCGGGCGGCGGCGAGAAGCCGTCGGAGGCCGAGCCGTCGCACTTGGTGTTCGAGGACGAGTCGACCCGGCTGTACTGGTAGCTCATCGAGGGGCTGATCGTCAGGCCGCGGAACCATTCAGGCGAGTAGTTGCCCGACAGTTCGAAGCCCATGACGTGGGACTTCGGCACGTTGACCAGCGCCGGGAGGGCGCCGAACAGCACGTCGGAGACCGAACCCAGGATCTGCTTGTTGACGTAGTCGTAGTAGAAGCCGGCGCCGTTCAACTGCAGCTGGCGATGCAGCAAGGTCGACTTGAAGCCGACTTCGTACGACAGCAGGCTTTCCTGAACGACCGGGCGAACCTGCTGGATCGTCGCGAGAGCCACGGTCGGGAACGAACCGCCCTTATAGCCCTGGCTGACGTTCACGTAGAACAGGGTGTCGGGGGTCGCCTTCCAGTTCACGCCCGCCTGCCAGGCCACATTGTGCTGGTTCAGGTTGGCGTAGAACAGGCCGCCGTTCGGCGGGGAGTTGAAGTGGTTGGCCGCCGGGCCGGTGGAGGCGCAGGATCCCGCAGGGGAGAGGACGGCGTGCGAATAGTCGCCGCCGGCCAGAGCGCCCTGGAGGATGTAGGCCACCGTGGCCCAGGTGCCGTCGCCGCCGTCGTTGCCGCACACGCCGCCGAGCTTGTCGGCTTCGGTGTAGCGAACGCCGCCGAGGACCGTCACGTTCTCCATGATCGGATATTCAACGTGACCGAACACCGCATAGGTGTTGTTGGTCTGAACGTCGGTGGGCTTTGTAGGGCCCAGCGGGAAGCCAACGGCGGTGCTGAAGGGCTGCTGCGTGTCATAGGCGAACAGGGTCGGGCTGGCGGTCGAGGCGTTGTAGGTCTGAAGGAACTGATCCCAGGTGTCGTCGTGCTGGTAGTTGCCGCCGACCGTCCATGAGCCCTTGCCGTTGAACTTACCGGAGAAGCGCAGTTCCTGGTAAATGCTGGTGATCTTGCCGTGCTGCATGGACTGGTAGTCCTGGATCGGCATGCCCGAGCCGTCGATCGCCGCATGGCGGCTGAAACGCTCGAACGAGGTCATCGAAGTGACCGTCATGTCGTTGCCGAGGTCATAGTCCATCCGCAGCGAGGCGCTGAAGAAGGTGTTGTTCTTGCGCGGCGCTTCGCAGCTGGTCGGCTGACCGCCCTGGGTGACGGTGGAGCCCGGCCCCTGGGATTCATACACACCCGGCTTGTTGGTGGGGACCAGCGGGCCGGTGGCCGAGATCGCGCCGGTCTGGTTGGCGATCGGGTCATAGGCGCTGTTGTTGACGCAGGTATTCCAGGCGGCGGCCTGATCGTTATGCGGCGCCAGCGGATAGTTGGCGATCGCGGGGGCGAGCGGCGACAGCTGGCTCAGTTCGGCGATGCCGTAGAGCTGACCCATCTGGGTGTAGCCCTTGTCCTGCCAGGCGTCGATCGAGAGCAGAGCCTTGAACTTGCTGGTGGGTTGCCACAGAGCCGAGAAGCGGCCGTTCAGGAAATCCTTGCCGCCGATCGACTGGCTGGCGGTGGGGCCGTAGCCGTGCTGCCAGGCTCCGCTCTGATTGAGGCGGCCGGCCAGACGCAGGGCCAGGGTGTCGTTCACCGGCACGTTCACGAAGCCGGAGATGTCGCCGTCGTTGAAGCGGCCATAGCTGGCGTTCAGGCCCATGTCGAAGTGATTGGCCGGCTTGTTGGCCACATAGTTGATGGCGCCGCCGGTGGCGTTTTCACCGAACAGGGTGCCTTGCGGACCCTTCAGCACTTCCACGCGCTGCAGGTCGAGGGTGGCGCCGTTGGTCAGGGCCGAGAAGGGCAGCGGCGCTTCGTCGACATAAACCGACACGGTCGGGTTGCCAGCCAGGGAGGTGTCCTGGAAGCCCACGCCGCGGATCGTGAAGACGTTGGTGCCGTAGTAGGTCGGGGTCGCCTGGAAGCCGGGGACGATCTTCTGCAGGTCTTCGGTGTTGGTCACGCCGAGCTTCTGCAGGCGATCACCGCTGGCCGCCTGAATGGACATGCCGACGTTCTGAATGCTCTCTTCGCGCTTCTGCGCGGTGACCACCAGTTCGCCGACGGAGGTGACACCGCCCGCGCTGGCGGTTGTTTCTGTTGCAGTGGCCGCGCCGGCCGGGGCGGCCTGCATGGCGAAGATCGCGGCGCTGGCCGCGGCGCTGAACAGCGCAATCTTTTGACGGGACAAAACGTTTCCTCCTGACAGAGCGCCACTTTTTGTGGCGCAGGATACCGAAGCGCTGGAATTTTCAGCGTCGCCGGGGATTTGACCGAAAAATGGTCAAGAAACCTTGAACGACACCGCCAGTTTCCAACATGATGGGTGACTCGAAGCGAAAATATATCGCGTTATAGGATCAAGTCCAGCCAGCGCGGCCCTGCGGCGCCGGGCGGCCGTGCGAAGCTTTTGCGACTGACGCAAATTGGCAACACATCCTCACCCTGCGACACCTAGCGCCTGCTGGGCTTCCATCGCGCGGGCCTTCAGCGGACCGCGCCATTCCGCCGACGCGGCGCCGAGAAGAATAAGGGCATAGCCGTGTCGCGCCAGGGGCGCGAGGCGCTCGGGGCCGACCTCGCCCACCACCCATTCGAACATCACCGACCGGAGCAGCAGTTCGAGTTGGCGCAGCAACAGGCCGAGGTCGACGTCGGCGGACAGCGCGCCGGCACGGAAGGCGTCTTCCAGCAGGCCGCGCCAGAAGGCGTCGCGCTTGGGGTTGAGAATTTCGTTCCGCACGCCGTCGGTGGCGTCGAAAACGGCCGACCAGAGCGTGCGATAGAAGGACGGATCCCCGACATAGAAGGCGATCGCGATGTCCAGCGCGGCGAAGATTTTTTCCACCGGGTCGGCGGCGCGAACCGTCGCGAAACGCTCCTGGAACTCCCGCACGTCCTGCAGCACGGCGACCACGATGGCTCGCTTGGAGCCGAACAGGTTGTAGGGGGTGGCCAGGCTGACGCCGGCGCGGGCGGCGAGGCCGCGCATGGAGAGGCCCGCATTGCCCGTCTCCCGGATGAGATCGCGCGCGGCGCGGATGATCTGACGGCGACGCTCCGCCTTGCCGGCTTCACGGCGACTCAAGGGTTCCGGCGAGGGCATGACGGTCCCGTTCACGGCTCGATGTCTCTCCCGGCCCAGCCGGCGAGGGTTGGTCCCCCGCCCGGCGCAACGGCGCATTCCGCAACGGCGCCTTCGACCCGGAGACTGGCAGAAGTTTAGAACGCGTTCAAGCTATTGGCATCCTGCGCGCCATACGACCGACGCGCACAGCTTGACGCTCCCGAAATTCCTAGAACATGTTCCAATCCAACTCCGGGAGCGCGGCAGGGGCCGCGACGACACCGGCTGGGCAGGAACCTTAACCCATGGACTATGACGCCATCCGCTATTCGCTCGACGGCCCGGTGGCCACGGTCACCTTGAACCGGCCGGAAAAACTGAACGCCTACACCGCCCGCATGGGCGCCGAAATCGCCGACGCCCTGGACCGCGCGGACAAGGACGACGCGGTTCGCGTGGTGATCCTCACGGGCGAGGGCCGCGGCTTCTGCGCCGGGGCCGACATCTCCGCCGGGGCCGGCAGCTTCGACACCACCGCCGGCGGCGCGGGATCGAAGAATTTCGGCGAGGGTCGCACGTCGGAATCGCGCGACGGCGCCAGCTTCATTCACGCCATGTTCAACTGCCGCAAGCCGATCATCGCCGCGTTCAACGGTCCGGCCGTGGGCGTGGGCATCACCCTGGCCCTGCCCACAGACATCAAGATCGCCTCGACCCGCGCCAGGTTCGGCTTCGTCTTCGCCCGCCGGGGTCTCGCCCCGGAAGCAGCCAGCGCCTGGTTCCTGCCGCAGCTCGTCGGCCTGACCCAGTCCCTGCGCTGGTGCCTGGAAGGCAAGATGATCGAGGCCGACGAGGCCCTGAAGGCCGGGCTGATCAGCGAGATCACCGAACCCGAGGATCTGATGAACCGGGCCCGCGAGATCGCCATGGGCATCGCCGAGAACACCGCTCCGGTCTCCATCGCCATCACCCGCCAGCTGCTCTGGCGCTTCGCCGGCGCCGACCAGCCCTTCGACCTGCTGAAGGTGGACGGCCCGTTCGTCCAGGCCATGGGCGCCACGGCCGACGTCAAGGAAGGTGTCAGCGCCTTCCTTGAAAAGCGGCCGCCGGCCTTCCCCGGCAAGGTCTCCAGCGATATGCCCACGGGCTACCCGTGGTGGACGGACAAGGCCTGAACCCCGCCGCCACCCGGCAACAACAAGAGCCCTAGGGAGACCGACCGATGATCATGATTGAAGGCTGGATTCGCATGAACGCCGCCGACGTGGAGCGCCTGCGCGGCGCGGCGGTGACGATGATCGAAGCCACGCGCAAGGAAGACGGCTGTTTTGAATACGCCTTTTCCCAGGACCTGGCCGATCCGGAGCTGTTCCGCATCGTCGAACGCTGGCGGGACGAGGCGGCTTTGGGCGCCCACTTCGCCACCCCGCATATGGCCGCCTTCCAGCAGGCCATGGCCCAGGCCACCAACAAGGGCGCTTCGGTGAAGCTCTACAGCGCCGAGGTGGTGCGCAGCCTCGTCGGCGACTGACGCCGGGACCTTTACGTCCGATTCTGACGTAGGCAGGTTTCAGGGTGGCTCCAGGATCAAGTCCAGGAGCCACCCATGGCCTATTCGACCTATCGCCGCCCGCGCGCCGCCTCTGCCGGCGCAGCGGCCAAACGCGCCCGGCCCACCGCCAGCCGCCTGCGCCCGCCGCCCTCCAGCGCCCTGATTGACACGGTGCTGGAGTTCGCCGACCTGCGCGACGACATGGGCGGCGGCCGGGTGCTGCTGCGCCTCAGCCCGGCGCGCTCCGCCGAGCCCCGCGTCCGCAAGCTGGTCGGCGCCGAGGCGGCGCGGTTGGGCGACGTGGCGGTGATCTGGGACGAGCGCGAAGATTGCCTGTTCCGGGTGCTCGACGGCGCCCCGCCGCCCCTGGCCGTGGTGGAGCGCCCCGCGCCCTCCGAGGACGATCACTTCGTCCTCACCCCCGCCGCCCTGGAATATATCGCCCAAAGCCAGTCCCGCGGCCGGCGCTGATCCCCCTCGCCTCTTGCCCAGGATGGAGCGCGACGCCAAAGTCGCGCCGCATCGCTTCGCAGCCCGCCCGGGAGACATCGGGCGGCCGGGGCGAGGGATCAGGAACACATCATGCCGGACAACCAACGCCAGCTGCGCATCGCCGTGATCGGGGCCGGGGCCTCGGGAATCATGGCCCTGATCAAGCTGGGCGAGGCCGGCTACGACGAAGTGGTCGCATTCGAGAAGGCCGGCGACCTCGGCGGCACCTGGCGGGACAACCGCTATCCGGGCCTGACCTGCGACGTGCCGTCCCTGGCCTATCGCTACTCCTTCGCGCCCAACCCCGACTGGAGCCGGGTCTGCGCGCCGGGCCCCGAAATCCACGCCTATGTGCGATCCGTGGCCGAGCGCTACGGCGTCGAAAGCCAGATCCGCTACGACAGCGAGGTGACCTCGGCGCGCTTCCATGACGGCCGCTGGTCGCTGGAGACCGTGCAGGGACCGCAGGGCGATTTCGATGTGGTGCTGACGGCCACGGGCGTTCTTCACCACCCGGTCTATCCGGACATCCCGGGCCTGGCCGACTTCGCCGGCCCCGCCTTTCACACCGCCCGCTGGAACCATGACGTCAGCCTGGCCGGCAAGCGGGTGGGAATCATCGGCACCGGCTCCACCGCCACCCAGATCACCGGCGCCATCGTCGGCGAAGTCGCCCACCTGAGCCTGTTTCAGCGCACGCCGCAGTGGATCATGCCGGGCCCCAACCCGGAATACACGCCCGAACAGCACGCCGAATTCCACGCCCACCCCGAACTTCTGGAGGAAGAATACCAGCGGCTGAACGATCAGCAGGGGGTGAATTTCGCCGACGCGGTGATTGGCGAGAACCCGGCCGTCTATGAGAAGATGGATTTTCTGTGCCGCCAAAACCTCGAAAACAATGTCCGCGATCCGGAGCTGCGCCGCCGGCTGACCCCCGACTACAAGGTGGGCTGCAAGCGCCTGATCGTCTCCGACAATTTCTATGACGCGATCCAGCAGCCCAATGCCGGACTGGTCACTGACGCGATCACCGGCATCGAACCGGGCGGCGTGCGCACCGCCGACGGGCGGCTGCACGAACTGGACGTGCTGGTGCTGGCCACGGGCTTCAACACCCACCAGTTCTTCCGGCCGATGACCGTCACCGGCAAGGGCGGGTTCACGCTGGAGTCGGCCTGGGCCGCGCGCAACCAGGGCTATATGAGCGTGACCACGCCGGGCTTTCCCAACTGGTTCATGATCGGCGGCCCCAACAGCCCGATCGGCAACTTCTCCTGGCTGGTGACGGCCGAGAACCAGCTGGGCTTCGCCATGAAACTCATGGACCGCCTGCGGGCCGGCAACGCCCGGGAGATCGCGCCGAAGCCGGAGGCCACGGCCGCCTACAACGACGCCCTCAACGCCAAGATGAAGGACACCGTCTGGGCCAGTGGCTGCCGCAGCTGGTACATCGACGGCGAGGGCCGCGTCGCCTCCTGGCCGTGGACCTACGCCACCTTCCTGAAGAACATGGCCGAGCCGGTGCTCGAGGACTTCGAGATCGCATGACCGGCTGGCTATCGCCCTATCGGGTGATCGACCTCACCGACGAGCGGGGCCTGCTGGCCGGGCAGATGCTGGCGAAGCTGGGCGCCGACGTCATCCAGGTCGAACCGCCGGGCGGATCCAGCGCCCGGGGGATGGCGCCCTTCGATGAAGACGGGCGCTCGCTCTATTGGTCGGCGTTCGCGGCCGGCAAACGCGGGATCGTGCTCGACCTGGAGACGGAGGAAGGACTCGCCAAGCTGCACGGCCTTCTGGCCGGCGCCGACGTTCTGATCGATTCGGCAACGCCGGGTCGGATGACTGCGCTGGGCCTGGATCCCGGGAGTCTTCAGGCCCGCCATCCCCAACTGATCAGCGTTTCGATCACCGCCTTCGGTCCGGACGGGCCCAAGGGCGATTGGGCTGCCTCCGACCTCACCCTCTGGGCGGCCGGCGGGCCGCTGTTCCCGCACCGCGACTGGCGCGGGCCCCTGCGGATCAGCGCGCCGCAGGCGTGGCTGCACGCCGCCGCCGACGCCGCCTCCGGCGCCCTGATCGCCCTGCTGGCGCGCGCGACCACCGGCCGGGGTCAGCATGTGGACATCGCCGCCCAGCAGAGCATCACCCCCACCACCCTTTCCACCATCACGGCCATGGCCGTGAACCACCCGGGCTACGCCATCGCCGCCCCGCCGGCCCCGCCGCCGGAAAACCCGGGAGAACTGGCGCCGCTGCGCGGACCCAAATGGCGGGTGCGCGACGGGCTGGTGGAGATGGGGATCGGCGGCGGCCCCTTTGGCCAGCGCACCAATGCCCTGTTCGCCTGGATGAAGGCCGAGGGCGCCCTGCCGGAACGCTTCGCGGACTGGGACTGGACCAAGGTCCCCATGCGCATCCAGCCGGGCGATCCGATTGAGCCGGACCTGCTGGCGGCGCGGGAGGCGGTGGCGGCGTTCCTGGCCGACCGGACCAAGGCCGACCTGGAGCGCGAGGCGATCGCGCGGAAACTGCTGCTGGCGCCGGTCAACACCATGGCCGACCTGCTGGCGAGCGCGCATCTGAAATTCCGCGACTATTTCGTCACCGTCGAGGAGGACGGCGCGCCGCGCACCCTGCCCGGACGCTTCGCCCACGGGCCGGAGGGCATGTTCGCCCCGCCCCGGCCGGCGCCGGCGCTCGGCGCGCATACGGCGGAGGTCCTCGGCGAGACGCGGATTCATCCCGAGCCCAAGGCGCCCACGGCCGGCGACCAGAGGGCCGGGCCTCTGGCGGGCCTGAAGGTGCTGGATCTGGCCTGGGTGGTCGCGGGGCCGGCGCTGGGGCGGGCCCTGGCCGACTTCGGGGCGACGGTGATCCGGGTGGAATCGTCCCTGCGCATCGAGACGGCGCGGCTGATGGGCCCCTATCCCGACGCCCAGCCTGATCCGCAGCGCTGCGCCCTCTATGACACCTACAATGTGGGCAAGCTGGGCCTGGCCCTCGATCTCACCCGGCCGGAGGGTCAGGCGGTGGTGCGCGATCTGGCGCGCTGGGCCGACGTGGCGGTGGAAAGTTTCATTCCCGGCCAGATGGCCCGCTGGGGCCTGGCGGCGGAGACCCTGCGGGCGGCCAATCCGGGCCTGATCGGGGTCTCGACCTCGCTCATGGGCCAGACCGGACCGTCGGCCGCCCTGTCCGGCTACGGCAATGTGGGGGCGGCCATGGCCGGCTATCAGGCCATCGTCGGGCGCGCGGACGAACCGCCCATCGGCCCCTTCGGTCCGTATACGGATTATATTGGCCCGCGCTTCGGACTGGCTTCGCTGCTGACCGCCCTCGACCGGCGCCGGCGCACCGGCGAGGGCTGCTGGCTCGATATCTCCCAGGCCGAGGCCGGCATTCAGTTCCTGGCCCCCTTCGTGGCCGAGACCGCCGCGACCGGTCGGATCGCCGGGCCGATGGGCAACCGCGATCCCCAAGCCGCGCCACACGGGGTCTTCCGCTGCGCCGGCGAGGACCGCTGGGTGGCGATCGTCGCGCGGGATGACGCCGAATGGGCGCGCTTTGCCGCGATCATCGGCGGCGCGGCGCGAGACGTCGCCTTCGCCTCCCTGGCGGGCCGAAAGGCGGACGAGGACCACCTGGAGGCCCGGGTGGGCGCCTGGACCGCCACGCGGGAGGTAGCAGACATCGAAACGGCGCTGCAGGCCATTGGCGTTCCAGTCCACCGCGCCGCCGACAGCGCCGACATGGTGGGCGATCCGCAGCTGATCCACCGCGGCCACTTCCTGCGCCTGCCCCACCCCCTGGGCGGCGACAGCGTGATCGAGGCCAGCCGCTTCCAGCTCTCCCACACCCCGCCGCAATACCGCGTCGCCGCCCCGCATTTCGGGCGCGACAACCAGCAGGTGCTCAGGGACATCCTCAGCTATGACTCGGCCCGGATCGCGGCCCTGGAGGCGGCGGGCGTCCTGGTCTGATCGCCGCCCTCAGGCGGCGTCGTGGAAGATGATCCCGAGGGTGCGGCGCAGGCCGGAGCGAATCTCGGAGACGCCATGGCGCATCGTCGCCCGGCTCCAGCCTCGCGCGCCGGCCACGGGCCGTTCCCGGACCGGAATCACCGCCGCGTCGCCCTGGCCCAGGGGCACGACGATCGGGCGCGACTGCATCCGCGCCCGGCCCTCGGTGAGCACAAGCTCCCCGCCGGTGAAGTCCCGCCCCGGCGCGTCGAGCAGCACGACCACCTGCAGGGGAAACACCAGCGGACCGTAGAGGTCCTGGTGCAGGCGGTTGTAGTCGTCGGGACCGTAACGGAGCAGCAGAGGCGTGGGCCGGTCCTGCCCGGCCGCAGCGCATTCGGCCGTCAGCTCGCCATGGGTCGCGGGCCAGCGGCGATCCTGGCCGAGCCGCGCGCCCCAGACATCGGCGAGAGGGGCCAGGGTCGCATAGAGTTCCTCGCGCAAGGCCTGGACGGGCGCCGGCAGGGGCCGCGCGAAGTAGCGGTACTCGCCCCGGCCGAAGGCATGCCGGCCCATGATCACCGTCTTGCGGAACAGGGCCTCGTGCTCATAGAGCGCCGCGAGACCGGCGCAGGCCTCCGGATCGATGAGACCCGGCAGCACCGCATAGCCGTCACGATCCAGCGCCTCGCCCAATGCCGGCGGGTGCAGGTCCGCCCTCACGCCGCCCGCTCCGCGTCGAGCAGCGCGCGCTTGCGGGCCAGGCCCCAGCGATAGCCGCCCAGACCGCCGTCGGCGCGCAGGACACGGTGGCATGGGATGAGCACGGCGAGCCGGTTGCGGGCGCAGGCGCTGGCCGCCGCCCGCACCGCCTTGGGCGCGCCGACCCCGGCGGCGACCTCGCCATAGCTGACCACCTCGCCCGGCTTCAGACTGAGCAGGAAGCGCCAGACCGCCACCTGAAAGGCGGTGCCGCGCAGGTCGAGCGGCAGGTCCGGCCGGGGTCCGGCGCGGGACAGGTGATCGTCCAGGGCGGCCATCCAGGCGTCCAGCGGCTCACGCGCCGCCTCGCCGGCCGGCGTCAGGCTCGCCTTAGGGAACTCCACAGTCAGCTGGGCAAGGAGCGCCTCGGCGCTGTCGCCGAACTGCACGAAACACACACCGCGGCCGGTGGCCGCCATCATCAGGGGCCCGAGCGCGGTGTCGCGCACGGCCCAGGCGATGGTCTCCCCCGCCCCGCCCGACCGATAGGCGGACGGGGTCATGCCCAGCCCCCCGTCCACCTGTTCATAGATGCGGCTGGTGGAGCCATAGCCAGTGTCGAAGGTCGCCCCCAGCACGCTGTCGCCGGCCCGCAGGCGCGCCTTGAAGCCCTTCAGGCGCTCGGCCGCCTGGAAGGCCTTGGGACTGACGCCTATCACGGCCTTGAAGCTGCGCTGCAGGTGATAGGGGCTCAGGCCCGCCGCCTCCGCCAGCCGCGAGAGCGGCAGGGGCTCGTCGGCGTGGGCGCGGATATAGGCGGCCAGGTCCTGCATGCGGCTGGCGAGGGGGGTCATGGCGGATCTCCTTCCACGCGGCGCACCGGCGCCGCGACGAAGGCCATGACTAGATCGCCCGGCGGGGCGCGACGCTCCGAAGCTTGCGCCCCGGTCAGCACGGCGCCTGGAAGGCCCGCGCCAGGGCGAGGATGATGTCCTTGCGGGCCGGCAGGTCGGCCGGCGTGCCGAGCTCGGGGCGCTGATGGAGCCAGCCGATCTGCACCATGCGGCGGATCAGCAGGAACATCGGCAGGAGGCCGACCACCGCATCGTCCAGCGGCCGCACGGTGCGATAGCCGCGCACCAGGGCGTCGCGGAAATCGGCGTAGTGGGCGTGGTCCTGATAGAAGACCAGGGCGACGGCGAGGTCGTAGGCGTGCCAGCCGAAGGCGGTGTCGTCGAAATCGATCACCGCCACGTCGCCCTCGCCCACCAGAACATTGCCCGGATGCAGGTCGGCGTGGATGACGCTGAAGGTCGATGGATCGCGGCCCAGGCGGATCAGGGCGGCGCGGATCGCATCGCGCGTCTGCAGCATCAACGCCCGCTCTTCCGCGTCGAACACCGGGTGATCCCAGAACGGGCCCCAGAACGGGGCCTCGCCCATCAGCCCCTCGGCGTCGAGGCTGTGGCGGTGGAAGCCGGCCGGCGGCGTCCAGGCGGCGGCCTGATTGTGCAGGGCGGCCAACAGCGCGCCGAGCCGCTCGAAATGGCCGGCGATCACCGCCGGGTCGGTCTCGCGGTCGACGAGATCGGCCAGGACCTCGCCCTCGATCCATCGCGCCAGCCCCGCCCAGCGGCGCTCGCCCGCCTGGGCCACCGTCACCGGCACATGATAGCCGCCACCACGGGCCGCCACGGGCTGGGGCACGAAGATCCCGGCCGCGGCCAGGGCCGCGGTCCACACCGGCTCGGAATGCAGGGCCGCGTCCTCGTGATAGCCGGGGCGATGCAGGCGCAGCACATAGGGCGCGCCGTCCCGCGCGTCGCTGACGCGGAAGGTGAGGTTCTCGCTGAGATTGACGAACACAAGATCGGCCGGCTCGATCGGAAAGGCGGCCAGGACCTCCCGCGCGGCGGGGCCGTAGATCTCGAAGGCGGCGGCCTTATCCACGGAGCTCGACGACCGTCTCGTCGAAGGCGGCGAGGAAGGCCTCGGCGTCGGCGCGGGAGAACACCAGCGGCGGACGGATCTTGACGATGTTGTTGAACTGCCCGGCGTTGGAGGTGAGGAATCCCTTGTCCTTCAGCCGGTTGGCCACGCGGCCGGCCAGGGCCGTGTCGGGGGTCCTGGCCGCGCCGCCGGAGATCATCTCCACCCCCAGGAACAGCCCCTCGCCGCGCACGTCGCCGATGGCGTCCCAGGCCGGCGCGCGCGCCGTGAGCTCGGTCTTGAGGAAGGCGCCGACGGTGGCGGCGTTGTCCCGCAGGCCGCGGCCCTCGATCTCGTCCAGCACCGCCATGCCCACCGCCGCCTGCAGCGGGCTGGAGGCGAAGGTGTTGAAATAGCGGGTGCGGGCGCGGAAGGTCTCTATCAGGGCGCGGCTGGCCGCCGTGGCCGCCAGCGGCAGGCCGTTGCCCATGGGCTTGCCGGTGACGACGATATCCGGCGTAAAGCCGGACACCTCATAGCCCCACCAGCGGCCGGTGCGGCAATATCCGGCCTGCACCTCGTCGGCGATCACCAGTCCCCCGGCGGCATGGGCCAGGGCGGCGGCCTTGGCCATGAAGCCCTTCGGGATATTGGGCAGGCCCTCATTGGCGAAGATCGAGCAGACGATCAGGGCGGCGAAGCCCACGCCCGACGCCTCCAGATCGGCGATCGACGCCGACAGCCGGGCCAGATAGGCCTCGCACAGCTCGTCCTCGCTCAAGCCCTCGACCAGGGGCCGATAGGTCTGCGGGAAGGGGAAGGCGCGCACCAGAGGATCGGCCGGACCGGCGGCGCCGGCGCGGGTGAGGGCGCCGACCAGCTCGCTGTTGCCGTGATAGGTGGCGTCGGTGCAGACGATCCCGCGCTTGCCGGTGGCGAATCGGGCGGTGCGCAGGGCCACTTCATTGGCCTCGGTGCCACTGCAGCTGAACACCACGCTCTCGATCTGCGGGCCGTGCAGGGCGGCGAGCCGCTCGGCGAAGGCGAGAATGCCTTCATGCAGATAGCGGCTGTGGACGTTCAGGGTGGCCTGCTGCCGGCCCATGGCCTCGGCCACCACCGGGTTGCCGTGCCCGACGCAGGGCACGTTGTTGTACATGTCCACATAGCGGCGGCCGTCAGGGTCGAAGAGCCAGGCGCCCTCCCCCCGGACGATGTGCAGCGGCGTCTCATAGAACAGCGCCGCCCCCGCCCCCAGCGCCCGGTCCCGCCGGGCCTTGAGCGCAGCGATGTCGGTCATGGCCATGGTCTCCCGGCGAAAGGGGTGTTTCAGCCCTCTGGCTGTAGGCGGAGGGCGGCGCGGTTGGCAAGATGGCGGCAGGGCCGCTTTGTCACCTCAGTCTCGGAAGAGATCAGAAGGCCCAGGGGTTGATCAGGTCGAGTTCCGCTGTCGCGAAATCCGCAAGGTTGCGGGTGGCGAGACGCCCGCCGTTCACCCGCGCGATGGCGGCGATCATGCCGTCCGGCGCGGACATGGCGCGTCCGTGCCGCACGGCGTCGCCCATGATGTCGCCATAGGCCAGCGCGGCCGTCTCGGTCAGCCCAAAAATCCGCCCCGCGAAGCGTCGGCGCCAGTCCGAAAGACCTTCCTCAAGCCGGATGGCGCGCTGGTCAGGGTGAATCTTCCGGATGCCGAAGGCGATCTCGGCGATGGTGACAGTGGGCAGCGCCAGTTCCGCGTCATGGCGCACCAGCCACGCCACCACCGCTGGGTCCGGCGACTTGCGCAGGGTCTCGGAGATGACGTTGGTGTCGACGAAGATCACAGATCCAGCCCATCATGGGGCCGGCGCGCCGCGCGGATGATGCTCTCCAGGTCCACGTCGGTTCCGCAATTGGCGGAAAGGCGGGCATAGAAGGCCGCGGCCGGTTCTCGCCCGGCCTCGGAGACCTCATAGGATTCCAGGGCGCGTTCGACCACGTCGGCGATCGACCGGTTCTCGCGCCGCGCCAGGCGATGCGCCAGATCGCGCGCCTTGGCGCTACGCACGGACAGCTGCGGCTCGGCCATATCGGTGCTCCTCGGGTGGACCCGGTCAAGATAGGCGAGGAGACTCTAGCCATCAAGGTGGCTGACGACGACTTGCAAGCAGACCAGCGCCGCGGCCAGCCGCCGCCGACGGCGCGCTTGCCCGCCCGCGATGACGCGCTCCAGGCCGTGAAATCGATCTGCATCTTCAGGTCCAGCATGGACCGCGACCGGCGCAGGATCGCGCCCTCCGGAAACGGAGTCGCCACGCGCGCGTCCATGATGATGAACACGATGGCCAGCGTGTCCACCTCCGTGATGAGGGTCCGCGCGGCGATCTGGTTGAACGCCTCTTCGATCTCCGTGAGCGCCCGCAGATCGTCAAACGCGACGCCCACGGTGGACTCGGCGGTGACGAACAGATCCATCTCGCCCTCACCTGATCCGGACGCGCGTCGTCGCGCGGCGGCCAAGGCTGTCGACGACGACGATGGTGTAGAAACCGGCGTAGTCGGGACGCCAGATGGCCTGGCCATTGGTTTCGGCCACGGGGGCGCCGTCCACGTACCAGTGCAGACTGTCGCCGCGCGCCGCCAGGGCCAGTCCTCGCGAGCCGGGGCCATAACCGTCGACCATCAGGGAGGCGCCGTTCGGCGGGAACAGAAGCTGGGGTCCGCCGCGACCATTGTCGATCTGGGTCAGGGCCGGCGGCGGGGCCTGGGGCGACAGGGCCTGGGCGCCGGGCGCGTCGGCTTCCAGCACGTCGAAGACCTGGAAGAGCAGTGGCAGGGCCGCCTCGCGCCCGGTCATGCCGGGGCGCACCCCGCCATCGGGACGGCCGGTCCAGACCAGCACCGTCCAGCCGTCGCCCACACCGGCCGCCACGGCGTCGCGGAAGCCGTAGGAGGTGCCGGTCTTGAACGCGAGCTTCGGGGCGCCCTCGCTCAGCGCCGACGGCGCGCGGCCGGGCGGGGCGGGGCCTTCGCGCAGGATCGCCAGGACCTGATCGGCCGCCTCGGCCGAGACGAGCCGGCGGCCGCGGACGTGGGTGTCGTTGACCGCGGCCTGGGTCCAGACCAGCGGCCGGGCCAGCCCCTGATCGCCGAGGGCGGCGTAGAGCATGGCCATGTCGCGAAGGCTGATCCCCTCGCCCCCCAGGGCCAGGGCCAGGCCCGGATCGGCCAGGCGCGCACGCGGGCGCACAAGCCGCGCCCCCGCGCCTTCGAGACGGGCCTCGAAGGCTTCCGGCCCGACCTTGGCCAGCATGGCGACAGCGGGGACATTGAGCGAATACTGCAGCGCCTGGCCGGCTGTGACCTCGCCATGGAAGGTGCGGTCGAAATTCTCCGGCTCATAACCGGTGAAGGCCAGGGGCGCGTCGGCCATGCGGGTGTCGGGCGCGGCCAGGCCCTGTTCAAAGGCGAAGGCGTAGATGAAAGGCTTGAGCGACGAGCCCGGCGACCGCAGCGCCCGCGTGGCGTCCACCCATCCCCCGGGCCGGTCGCGCCCGGCCGAGGAGACGATGGCGCGCACCGCCCGGGTGGCGGTGTCGACCACGATGATCGCGGCCGAGGATTGGTCGCCCTGGCCCGCCCCGGTCTGGGCGGCCAGCGCCTCAAGCCGGGCCTGCAGGCGGGAATCCAGGGTGGAGACAACCGTGGGCTGCGACGGCGGCGCATTGTGGGCCAGCTCGCCGGCGGCCGCCCAGGCCCGCTGAGGAAAGACGACGCGGCGCGGCAGGGGTTCGGCGGCCGCCTCCTGGGCCTCGCCGACGGTGATCAGGCCCCGCCGGACGAGCTGGCGCAACACCCGGGCCCGGGCCCGGCGCGCGGCCAGGGGATGACGGTCGGGCCGGCGAAGTTCCGGCGCCTGGGGAATGGCGATCAGCAGGGCCTGTTCGGCGTTGGTGAGGGTCGAAGGTTCGTGACCGAAATAGCCGAGCGAGGCGGCGCGAACCCCCTCAAGGCTGCCGCCATAGGGCGCCAGGGTCAGATAGGCCGCCAGAACGCCCCGCTTGCCCAGCCGGGTCTCCAGCCCGATGGCCCGGGCCGCCTCGATCAGCTTGGCGCCATAGGTGCGGGGCCGCGGATCGAGCCGGCGCGCCAGCTGCATGGTCAAGGTCGAGCCGCCGGACCGCACCCGGCCCGCACGCAGATCGGCCACGGCGGCGCGGGCCGCGGCGAAGGGATCGACGCCGGGATGCAGCCAGAAATGGGCGTCCTCCAGGGCGATCAGCCGGCGCAGGAACACCGGATCGGTACGATCCAGGTCGGCCCGCAGGCGCCAGCGGCCGTCCTCCACGGGCAGGGCGCGCAGCCACACCCCGTTGCGGTCGAGCACGACCGGCGAGGATCGCCGCAGCTTCTCCAGCGGCAGGGTGAGGGCCAGGACGGCGATGGCGGCCAGCAGGGCGACGCCGGCCGCCATGGCGACGGCGCGCCCGCGTCGCCCAGCGGCGGGCGGGGTCATGGCCCGGAGGCGACCTTGAGCCGGTTGGCCGCCGTGTGGGCGTTGACGCCCGGCCGGTACATGTTGCGCGCCTCGGCGCCCGGCAGGAAGAAGTCGCCCGCCGTCACCGCCCGAGCCACATAGGCCAGGACGAACGGCTTGCCCCCCTCCAGCCTGAAGGCCGCGACGTAGCGGTCGTCGCGCTTTTCCTGCACCGAGGGTTGCGTGAGCTTGCCCAGGAAGGCGAAGCGCCCGGGCGCGGACTTCGCCCCGGTGTCGTCCGGCGGGGCGCCCTGGGCGTCCACAGGCCGCAGCACCGACTCGATCTCCAGGCCCGCCGGCAGGGCGTCGTCCACCACCGTCAGCATCGGCTTCTGATCGTCAGCGCGGCCCGACAGGCGCACGATCACCTGTTGCCCCTGTTTCAGGGCGGAGGGATCCACCGCCGCGCCGTCCAGACCGATAAACTGCTTTTCCAGATGCAGGCCCGCGCCGCCGGGGCGCGGCGCGGCGACAGGCAGGCCGGCCACGGTCACGGTGCGCCAGATACCGCCCTGGGCGGCGTTGACCAGGCGGGCGTCCGCCAGACGACCGACCGAGAAGCGCGTGGCGCTCAGCGCCTGCACGCCCGAGGCCCGGATACTGGCGGGACGGGCGGCGGCGAACATGGCGCCGGCGGCCCGGAGCAGGAAGGCCTGTTCCTGGGTGTTCAGGCTGTCCGGCGCGCGGACGGTATTTTCCAGCTGGCCCTGAAGCTGGCGGGCGATGCCGGTCTCCCCGGCCTCATAGGCCAGGGCGATGACCCCGGCCAGATCCCGCAGGGGGCTCTGATAGGCGTCGCCCTGTTCCCTGAATCCCAGGGCTTTGACGGCCTCGACGAAGCTGTCGTGCGCCCGGACGCGGTCGCCCATGGCGGCCAGGCCGGCGCCCACATGGGCGCGGGCCAGGGGCGAGGGCTCGGTCTTCAGGCCCACGTCGTGGAACCAGCGCAGCCGGGCCAGATCGCCCTGCCCGGCCTTGGCCATGTCGTAGAGGGCGTAGGCGGCGGCGCGGCTGCGCAGACGACGGTTTTCCGCCTGCAGCCTCTGCCGGTCGGCGCCCGGCCAGAACGGCGTCTCCATCTGATAGCCGACGCCGCTGAAGCCGTCGGGCCGGGAGATCAGCCTCATGCCGGAGAGGGCTCGCGCCAGAGCGTCATTGGGCACGGCCGCGCCGTGCGCCCGCGCCTCAAGCAGGAAGTCGACGATATAGGCGCCGAGCCAGGGATCGGCCTCGCCGTCGCCGACCCGCCACAGGCCGAAGGAGCCGTCCAGGGCCTCGCGATCGAGCAGCTTGGCCACGGTCGCCGACAGCGAACCCGTCGCCGGACGGGCCCCTGGCGCGGCGCCGAGGGCGGCGGCGTAGAGCAGCGGCGAGGCCGCGGAGGTGAGCTGTTCGCTGCAGCCATAGGGATAGCGTGACAGGGCCTCGGCGATCGGTTCGGGATCGAAGCCGCGGAACGGCGAATAGGACACCGTCAGGCTGACGCCGCCGGCCGCGAAGCCGTCGAGCAGGCCGGCCGGCGGCGTGTAGCTCTCGCCCGGCGCCTGCAGGGCGGTGACCACGCGGGTGACCGGGCCCCATCCCAGGCGCGTCTGGATCGGATAGCGGCGATCGGCCGCGAAGCCCGGACCGCTGGCCCTGAACTCCAGCGACCCGATCGACGGCCGCGCCGGCGCGACGATCTCGATCGGCTGGGCGATCCGCTGGCCCGCGGCCAGGGTGTAGGACTGTCCCGCCGGGACGCGGAAGCCGCCGGCGGCGAGCACATCGGCCCGGTAGACCCCGGCGCGGCCGGCCACATTGTCCAGTTGCAGGGTCGCGCGGGCGCGGTCGCCGGGCGCCAGGAACCTGGGCAGGGCCAGCTCGGCCACCACCGGCTGGCGCACAGTCATCTCGGTCGCGCCGCCGCCCACCGCCTTGTCGGTCCAGGCCACCGCCACCAGCCGCAGCTGGCCATTGAAGTCTCCGGGCGGCAGACGGATCGTGGCGTGGCCCCCGGGTCCGGTCTCGACGACGCCCGACCATAGGGCGACGGTCCTGACCGGCACCACGCTGAGGCCCGCCCCGCCGAACTCGTCGCCGCCGAAATTGACCGCGCCGGCCGCGCCCAGATTGGGGTTGAGCAGGCGGCCATAGTCGTCGCGGTAGCTGACCCCGAGGGCGCGCTTGCCGAAATACCAGCCGATGGGATCGGGGTTCTTCTGGTGGGTCAGACGAAGCACGCCTTCATCCACGGCGGCGAGGGTGACATGGGCCTTCTCGCCCATCCCGAGGCCCTTCACCGTCAGGGGCACGATCACCGGCGCCTTGCTGTCGAGAATCTGGGGGGTCGCCAACGTCACCGTCAGCTTCCGCCCCGGCTGCTCCATGGGCACATAGACCAGGCCCAGGGCCCGGCGGGGCTTAGGGCTCGACACCGCGTCGCGCGGCTGTACGACCGTGACCATCACATAGGCGCCGCCGACCCAGTTGGCGTCGGCCTTGAGCCTGACGGTCGCCCCCTCCTTGGGCACGTGGACCGCGCTCGTGGAAATCAAGCGGTCGGTGGCGACGGCGACCTCGGCCTCGCCGGCGAAGGGGGCCGACACGTGGATCTCCACCGTATCGCCGACCCGGTAACCGGTCCGCACGGCCGACACGCGCGCGGCGTCCGGCGGCTCGACCCCATCGGCCGGTTCCGACCAGCCCGAACTCTGGCGGATGACGGTCCGGGCGCCGGTGACGGCGTCATCGAGCTCCAGACGATAGTCACCCCAGGCCAGGCGTTTGGCGATGCGCGCCGGCGCGCCCGCGGCGATATCGATCTGGCCGTCGGCGATGGCGATGTCCCGGCTGCTCCGCCGCCAGGCCCAGCGGCCGTTCTGCTCATACCAGTCGTAGTTCCAGCGCTCGGCGATCAGCTTGTAGTGCGCCCGGGGCGCGGCCACCCGGCGGCCATTGGCGTCCACGGCGATGACCTCGAAGGTCTGCAGCGGCGTTTCCCCGGCGCCGGCGGTGACCTTCACGCCCAGATAGAGCGGCTTCAGCCTGACCTTGAGACTGGCGTCCTCGCTGACCGGCCGCCCGCCTGGCTCGAACACCGAGGCGGTGAATCGGGCCAGCAGAGGCTGGGCGGAGCCGCCCAGGACGGTGGAATTGAGAATCTGCACCGCGTGGCCCGCGCCGTCGGTGACCGATGGCGGACCCTGCAGCAGCTTCTCGGGGAACGGGGCCTGCTGATCGCCCCAGCGGTAGTCCTTCAGGGCCGGGAAGGGATTGGGATCGGCGAAGACGCGCGCCTCGGACCGAACGGGGAGGCTGGCGGCGATGGCGCCATAGAGGAACCGGGCCGACACCTGCACCCGACGCGACTCTCCCGCCACCACCGGGCGGTCGGCGTCGCCGGCCAGGGTGACAGCCAGGCGCTGGGGCACGAAATCCTCGACCTGGAAGCTGACTTCGCCTGAGGGACTGTCGGCGCCGTCCATCTCCAGGCTCGCTTTCCACACGCCGCGCGGCGCGACGGCGGGCAGGGTCGTGTCCAGAGTCACCGCGCCTGACGGACTGGCGGCGAAGTGCGTGCGGCTGAACTCCAGACCGGAGGGGCGGCGGATGACGAGCGCCCCGCCCCGGGCCTTGACCGCACGGGCCAGCCGGTCGCGCATGAGCGCGACGAGATGCAGGGTTTCGCCCGGCCGGTAGATGCCGCGATCGGCGTAGAGAAAGGCGTCGACGGCTGCCGCCGGATCGATGGCGGCCTTGCCAGTCTTCGGCCCGCCGCCTGGGATGATCCGGCCCGCGACGTCCTGTTTGGACAGATCGATCGGCGCGCGTTCGATATCCATGACGGTGAAGTCGCCGCGCGGGCCGTAGGCCATGACGCGCGAGGGCGCGGCGCCGTTGTCGCCCGCCAGTAGGGCCCGGGCGAAGTGGGCGCGGCCGGCCGAGTCGCTCGTGGCCGCGGCCAGCTCGCCGCCGTCCTTGCCCACCAGGGTCACCCGCGCGCCGCTCAGGGCGCGGGCGGTCTTGAGCGAGCGGACCGTCACGTCGAGGGCGTCGGAACCGTCGTAGGCCTGCAGCGCCATGTCGGTGAAGATCACCCACCGCCGCGCCCGCGCGGGATTGCGGTCCTCCTCCATGCCGGGCTTCTGGGGCTGACCCCGCAGGCCGGACGCGTCCGCCGCCTTGATGAGGTAGGCGCCGGGCTCCAGGGTCTTCAGCACCGCGCCCAGGGGGAAGACCGACGTCACCCGCTGATCGGGCGAGCCCCGCACCGCCATGTCGCCGCTCCAGATCTTCCGGCCGTCGTCGCCCACGGAGTCGGAGCCGCCGTCATAGTCGTAGCCGCCCTCGGGCGTGGGTTCGGGGGCGGAGATTTCCTTGCGGACCAGATTGCGGTCCGGGACGCGCCAGACCTCGATGTGCACCCGGGTGACATTGACGGTCTCCAGGCCGAGGCCGTCGGCGTCTTCGCGCGGCAGGATGACGCCGCCTCCGGCGAAGCCCACATAGACGGGCTTGGCGCCGGCCTCGAAGACGACATCGGCATTGGCTTGCAGCACCTCGCCGTCGGCGGCGGGCAGGCCGCGCAGCAGGGTGACCGTCCGGCCCTCATAGCCGACCCCGGCGACACAGAGCTCATCGCCCGCGACGGTGACCGCGGCGGGATGGCCAAGGTCCGGGCTGACGGTGACATAGTCGCCATAGGACCTGCGGGTATCCAGCGGTCGGGACAGGCGGATACAGGCTCTTGGCCCGGACCCGGTGACATCCAGACGCGAGGTCCAGACCGCGAAGCCATCGGGCTTCTCGGGGGCGGCGCGCGGCGCGTCGGCCGCCCGAGGCTTGCCGAACAGCGACCAGGCGAAGCCCGAGGTTGAGGAGGCCGCGGCGCCCCCGCCTGAGGGCTTGCCCGGCGCCAGCCAAGCCGTGAGGTACCCCACGCCGAAACCCACGACCAGCAGAGCGATGGCCGCAAGGACTGTCCGGCGTCCGACGGGACTCGGCATGCGCACCCCCCACACTTGCCGCAGTGTTCCCCCGCCGGCGGGATCAGGTCAATCTGAACCGGCGTGATGTTTCCTACGCCCGCGCCTTCGCCGGGATGAGCGACCTGGCGCCCGCCTCCGGAACCGCCCGAGGGTGGCGCGGCGCCCCGGGATCGCGCTACATCGCGAGAACCACAAGGCGGAGGAAACCATGGCCGAACTCGATCCCAAATCCGATCTCAACAATCTGGCGATGTCCGACAAGGCCGCCCCTCTCTATGAGGCGGTAAAGAAGCATATTGTCGACAACGTCGAACCGATCACCGAGGAATTCTTCCGGCTGGGCGAAGGCCGGGCGGACCGGTGGAGCTGGGCCCCGGGCCAGCTTGAGCTGCTCGACAGCGCGAAGGCCAAGGCCAAGGCCTCCGGCCTGTGGAACTTCTTCCTGCCCGACGCCGACACCGGCGAGGGCCTTTCCAACCTCGACTACGCCTATATCGCCGCGGAACTGGGCAAGAGCCCCCTGGCCTCGGAATCGCTGAACTGCTCGGCGCCGGACACCGGCAATATGGAAGTGCTGGAACGGGTCGGCACCCCGGAACAGAAGGAGCGCTGGCTCAAGCCGCTGCTGAACGGCGAGATCCGTTCGGCCTATGCCATGACCGAGCCCAATGTGGCCTCGTCCGACGCCAAGAACGTCTCCACCACCGCGGTGCTGGACGGCGATGACTGGGTGATCAACGGCGAGAAATACTACATCTCCGGCGCCGGCGATCCGCGCTGCAAGATCATGATCA
>CAIQJF010000005.1 GCA_903872075.1 uncultured Caulobacteraceae bacterium
ACCCGAGATCTACGCCCGGAAACCCTCAACACCGGCCGCATCGAGACCATCGGCGGCTGAAAACAGGGCTAAATCACCCTCAACCGATCATCACACGCAAATAAGCACCCGATGCTCCGGGATTTTCCTCAGCCTGCTAGGTGAGGTGGCCGTCGATTGTGCGTTGCCCGTGGAATGAGAGCTGATGGGATACTCCTGCACCGTCCGGCCTTCGTCGCGCAGCGAGACGAGCTTCTCTTCTCCATCGTAGCAGATCAGAACTGTGTGAAGATTGCTCTTGGTCGCCGCCTCCGCCGGTGTGGCGACAACCTCGGCCAGTCCCAATGTGAAAAAATCCGCTGCCGCTTCGGTGAATATAATACCGGCCTTGCCAGCCTTGCTCGTACCCTTCGTGTACAACTTGTAGACATCGCAGGAGTTCGGGCCATCTTTGACGCTGCTTACCGGCGACCCGAGACTGGAGAGAATTTCAAGACGCTTCTGGCCGAGGCTGTACTTGCTGATGTTAACGGCTGACGGGCGGTTCGCCTCCATCACCGTTGAGCAGGCCGCCAATGAGATCGACGCCAGACCGAGCAAAAAACAGTGCGCATGCAGCCCCCCTTGGCGCTTGGCTTCTGCCGCGCCGTCACAAAGTGATGGAATTGGGGAAGGTGCTCCGCCCCCCGACGGAATTCACTCTGCGCCCGAGCCTGCGCCCCGACGTGGGCGAACTATGCCCTCGCCGCCGGAGCTTGGGAAGCGGGTTCCACAGGCTGGACTACCGGTGGGGCATGACCATTCACCGCGGTGGTCGAAGATTGATTGACCCCCGGCCGAAACCCCTGAGCCTAGCGGTTCAGGCTGGCCTCGGTCTCCAGCAACCCCTTGCGGGCCAGGCCGTCGGCGCGTTCGTTCATGGGGTGGCCGGCGTGACCCTTGACCCAACGCCAGTCGACCTCGTGACGAAGACGGGCCTCGTCCAGCCGCCGCCAGAGGTCTTCGTTCTTGACCGCGCCCTTGCTCATGGTCCGCCAGCCACGGGCCTTCCATAACGACAGCCACTGGGTGATGCCGTTGCGCACGTACTGGCTGTCGGTGTGCAGTTCGACGTGACAGGGGCGCTTTAGGGCGTCGAGGGCCTCGATGGCCGCCGTCAGCTCCATGCGATTATTTGTCGTGGCGGGGTCGCCGCCCCAGATCTCCCGCTCATGGCCGCCCATGGTCAGGATCGCGCCCCAGCCGCCAGGACCCGGATTCCCGCGGCAGGAGCCGTCGGTGAAGATCACCACGCGTTCGGTCATCACCAGCCGCCGAAGCCGGGAAGGCCCTCGCGGTGGACGGCCATCTTGCGCTCGTATTCCATCGGGTCCTTGGGGCGGACGAGGGCGCCGGCCGGCGTGGCGGTCCAGTCGTTCAGCCGCGTGAGGAAGAAACGCAGGGCCGCGCCATGGGCGAGGATCGGCAAGGCGGCCTTCTCTTCGACCGACAGAGGCCGGCGGCGCTCATAGCCCTCCAGGAACGCCTGGGCGCTGGTCATGTTGAAGCTGCCGTCGGATTCGAAGCACCAGGCGTTGACCGCCGCGCCGATGTCATAGGCCAGCTGATCCCAGGCGGCGAAATAGAAGTCGATGGTCGCCGCGAACCGGCCGTCTGCGAAGAAGACATTGTCGGGGAAATAGTCGGCGTGGACGACGCCCTCGGGCAGGTCCCGTGGCCAGCGCTCGGCGAACAGCGCCAGATCGCCGCGCACCACGTCGGCCAGACCAGGCTTAAGCGCGTCCGCCGCCGCCGCCAGCGGCGCGAAGACCTCGGCCCAGGCCTGATGACCCAGAGCGTTCACCCGGCGGCCGGAGAAGCCCTCGGCGGCGCGGTGCAGCCAGCCCAGGCCCTCGCCGGCCTCGCGGCAATGGGCGACGGTGGGCCGCCGCACCGACAGCCCGGGCAGGAAGGCGACCAGAGCGGCCGGCTTGCCCCGCAGCGTCTTGAGGACGGCGCCGGCGCGGTCGGCGATGGGCGTCGCGCTCGGATAGCCTCGCGTCGCCAGATACTGCATCAGGCCCAGAAAGAAGGGCAGGTCTTCCCTTTGCACGCGGCGCTCATAGACGGTCAGGATGAAGCGCCCGGCTGTGGTCTCCAGCATGAAGTTGGAGTTCTCCACGCCCTCGGCGATGCCCTTGAAGGCGACGGCGGCGCCGACGTCGAAATCCGCGAGAAACGCCTCAAGCTCGGCGTCGGTGATGTCGGTATAGACGGCCATGGCCCCTGATCGGGGAGGGGGCGGGCCCCGTCAAGCAGGCGTTCGTTGCGGCGCCCCCGATATGCCGTTATCACGCAGGCCTACTGACCCGCAGGCCCACTCCCGGCCGGCGCCGCCCCGGATCCTCCATGTCCCGACTTCGCCCCCTGCTGTTCACGGTTTGCGCGAGCCTCTCGCTGCTCCAGGCCCTGCCGACCTACGCCCAGATGGGTGGCGGCGGTCGTGGGCGCGGTGGCGGCGGCAGCGACCAGCAGGATCAGGATGAGGCCAAGCGCAAAAAGCGGGAGAATGAATTCGGGCAGATTTTCACGCCCCTGCCGCAACTGAAGAACGCCGGTCCCTGTCCTTATGTGAATGTGCTGTACGACGCGGCGCGCGTTATCGATTTCAAGGACAATGTCGAAGGCTCTGCGGCGGTTCGCTACAGCGGCGAGATTCAGAACATCTCCTCGATCTGCGCCTACAAGACCGACGCCCCGATCGGCGTGAAGGCGCGGGTGCTGTTCGAACTGGGCCGGGGTCCGCAAGGCGCGGCGCATTCCCACACCTACCGCTACTGGGTGGCCGTGACCGATCGCAATCATGCGGTCATGGAGAAGGTGACGTTCGACCTGCCTGTGACGTTCCCGGCCGGACAGGACCGCGTAGCCGTGGTCCAGGACATCAATCACATCGTCATTCCCCGCAAGGACGCCAACGTCAGCGGAGCCAATTTCGAGATCCTGATCGGATTCGAAGTGACGCCGCAAAACGCCGCCTTCAACCGTGATGGCAAACGGTTCCGGCCCAATGCCGGCCAGACCCCTCCGGGCGCCGCCAACCCGCCATGAGCGACCTGAGATCGGGCCTGGGCGAAGCGGTGGGCGCCGCCTTCGCCGCGCTTGGCCTGCCGGCCGAGCTTGGCCGGGTTACCCCCTCCGACCGCCCCGACCTCGCCGACTTCCAGTGCAATGGCGCCCTGGCCGCCGCCAAGGCCGCCAAACGCAATCCGCGCGAGATCGCTACGGCGGTGGCGGCCGCGCTGGAGGGTCATCCCATGATCGCCTCGGTGGAGGTGGCGGGACCAGGCTTCATCAATTTCAAGGCTGCCGCGCCGGCCCTGTCCGATCGCGCCAATGCGCTGACCGTGGACAGCCGCATCGGCGTGTGTCCGGCCGATCCGGCCCGGCGGGTGCTGGTGGACTACGGGGGCCCCAACGTCGCCAAGGAAATGCACGTCGGCCACCTGCGGGCCTCGATCATCGGCGAATCGATCAAGCGCATCTGCCGTTTCCGCGGCGACGAGACCGTGGGCGACGCCCATTTCGGCGACTGGGGCTTCCAGATGGGCCTGCTGATCGTCGCCTGTTGCGACGCCGATCCAGCCATCGCCGCGGCCCTGGATCTGCTCCTCACCGAGCCGGAGTCCTGGTCGGGCGACGATGAGGCGGGGATCGAGGCCGATTTCGCCGCCCGCATCTCGCTGGCCGATCTCGATCGGCTCTATCCGGCGGCGGCGGGTCGGGCCAAGACGGACACGGAATTCCGTGACCGCGCCCGGAGGGCCACAGCCGAGCTCCAGTCCGGACGCTTCGGCTACCGCCTGATCTGGCGGCACTTCGCCCGCATCACCCGGGCCGCGCTCGAGCGGGATTTCCACGCCCTGGGGGTCGATTTCGACCTGTGGCGCGGCGAGAGCGACGTCGACGGCCTGATCCCGGAGATGGTGGCCGAACTCGACGACAAGGGTCTGCTAATCGAGGATCAGGGGGCCCGGATCATCCGGGTGGCGAAGAACGAGGACCGCCGCGAGGTGCCGCCGCTTCTGGTGGTCTCCTCCGAAGGCTCGGCCATGTACGGCACGACCGATCTGGCGACGATCCTCGACCGCAAGCGGTTCTTCGATCCCGACCTGATCCTCTATGTGGTCGACCAGCGTCAGGCCGACCATTTCGAGACCGTGTTCCGCGCCGCCTATCTGGCCGGCTACGCCGCCGAAGGGGCCCTGGAGCATATCGGCTTCGGCACCATGAACGGCCCGGACGGCAAGCCCTTCAAGACCCGCGAAGGCGGGGTGCTGAAGTTGCGCGATCTCATCGACATGGCCAGCGAGAAGGCCCGCGAGCGTCTGCGCGAAGCGGGGCTCGGCGCCGAGCTGCCGCCGGAGGATTTCGAGGCGACGGCCCTGCAGGTGGCCGTGGCCGCCCTGAAGTTCGCCGACCTGGTCAATTTCCGGGGCACCTCCTACGTCTTCGACCTCGACCGCTTCTCCAGCTTCGAGGGCAAGACCGGTCCCTATCTGCTCTACCAGGCGGTGCGGGTGAAATCGCTGCTGCGCAGGGCCGCGGGCGAGGGCGTCGCCTCCGGACCCATCTTGGTGGGCGAGACGGCTGAGCGCGATCTGGTGCTGCTGCTCGACGCCTTCGATCACGCCGTGGCCGAGGCTTATGACAAGCGGGCGCCCAACCTGATCGCCGACCACGCCTTCCGCCTGGCCCAGGCCTTCGCGAAGTTTTACGCTGCCTGCCCGGTCTTGATCTCCGCAGGCGAAACGCGCGCCTCTCGCCTCAGCCTCGCCGCCCTGACCCTCCGTCAGCTGGAACTGGCCCTGGATCTGCTGGGCATCTCGACGCCGGAGCGGATGTAAGGCTCAGGCGAGGACCATCGGCGCGTGCTCAAGCCGCGTCAGCCAGTAGTCGGCGTCATAGGCCGGATCGTCGGTGAGATAGCGCCACAGCTTGACGCGGTTGACGAACTCCAGCCGTCCCGTGTCCTGCTCGAACCAGGGTTCGGGGGTCATCAGGATCGCCGCCACCGTGTCCGACGCCGGCCGGCCCTTCACATAGAAGATCGGGCGCTGGGATTCCGACGCCGGCCGGTCGGTCACATCCCACTGCCGTGATTGCGAGCCCGACGCATGCATGCGGATTTTGAACATGGTCCGGGTGTCGTCGGAATGATTGACCCCGCCGCCATGCCAGATGCCGTGGTGCATGAAGAGCAGGGTGCCGGCTTCGCAGACCATGTGCTGCTGACCGCGCACGTTCTGATAGCGGCCGAGGGCCACTTCGCTGACCTTGCGCAGATGGGTGCCGGGGATGAAGCGCGTGCCGCCCATCTCCCGTGTGACCGCGTGCGGATAGTACATGATCTGCACGTCGAAGGCCAAGCGCGGGTCGATCGTGGAGTCCTGGTGGGTGTGCTGCGAGACATTCTCGCCGCCGGCCGCCTGATGATAGCGGGGCGGGAAGGTCATGTGCAGGAAGTGGTGGTCGAACACGGGGTTCTCGCCCAGCAGGCTGCGGATCGCGCCCCGCACCAGCGGCAGGTCGAGCAGGCGCTGTAAGGCCGTCCCTTCGCTGTAGGCCTGGAAAAGCGGCGTACCCGGCGCGACTTCCGGTATCTCGTTTTGCGCCAGCATCTGGCCATAGGCGGCGCGCAGCTTGCGGCCCGCCTCCGCGTCCGGGGCGTCGCCCGCTTCGGCCATGAATTGTGCGTTGATGTCGCCGGGGACGACCCCGTCGAAGCGCAGGAAGCCCCGGGCGACAAAGCTGGCCATCTGTTCGTCCGAGAGCAGCGGGAGCGATTGGGCGGCGGCGGATGGGGTCACGGCGTTTCGATCCATTGTTCGAACCAGAACTCATATTTCAAATAGGCGAGGTCGAATTCCTCACCGCGGGGATGGGGCAGGAGCTGGGACGCCTGGAACAGCCGCCAGCCGTCCGTCAGGGCCGCAAGACCCGTGGCGTAAGGTGTCTCGTCCGCATCGCCAGCCATGTGCAGAGTCTCGGCCGTTCCGTCATAGCGGGCCCAGCCCACCACGGGAGAATCCAGCGCCGAATTCGCCAGATAGAGCACCAGCACCTTCTGTCGGCCCCCGCCCATGTCGCCTCTTTTCCGTTGATCCCCCGACTGCGCGGGGCGTTGCGCCGGGACCGAAGCACAACGCTTGGGCGTCGTCCAGAACGGGCTCGCCGATGCGCTTGCCGCGCTTGACTCCATCCAGCCGCTCGCCCAGTTACGGACGACTCTCGCGGGAGAGGCCGGACGATTCTTCCCCAGTCCGGCGCCGAAGGCGCAACCGCCCCGGAAACGCTCAGGCAAAAGGACCGCGACAGTCTGACGAACGCTGGAAAGAGACTCGTGCGGCATCCTTGACGGGCCCGGACGTGGATCGCCGAAGGAGCAAGGTCCGGCTGAGTTCGCTGGACCGGAAACTCTCAGGCCCAAAGGACAGCGGGGGCGTGCGCGGGATGACGGGTTGTCCGTCTTTCCAGAGCACCCGCCCGTGGAGCCTTTGGTAGCGACGTGACAGGCGAAGCCCTCAAGACAACACCGCTCGCAGCGGCCCACGCCGCCCTCGGCGCCCGTATGACGCCCTTCGCGGGTTACGACATGCCCGTTCAATATCCGGCCGGCATCCTCAAGGAGCATCTCTGGACCCGCGCGCACGCCGGGGTGTTCGACGTCTCGCACATGGGTCCCGCGTTCCTGGATCTGGTCGCGCCGAGCGGCGATCCGGACGCTGACCACAGGTCCGTGGCGGCGCTGATCGAGCCCCTGGTCTGTGGCGACATCCGGGGGCTCAAGCCCGGTCAGATCCGCTACACCCTGCTGCTCAATGCCGAGGGCGGCATGCACGATGACCTGATGATTGCCCGGCCCGCCGAGGTTTCGCGCCAGGGCGGTCTCTATATCGTCGTCAACGCCGGTACGAAGGAGGCTGATTTCGCCGCGATCGCGGCGGCGGCCGGCAATGCGGCCCGGCTGACACGGGCTGACGACGGCGCGCTGATCGCCGTCCAAGGCCCGGAGGCGATCGCCATCGTCGCGGACTTCCTGCCCGCCGCGGCCGACCTGGAGTTCATGACCTTCACGACGGCGACCTTCGCGGGCGCGCCGGTGACCGTGGCGCGATGCGGCTACACGGGCGAGGACGGCGTGGAGATTCTGGCGCCGGCCTCGACGGCTGCGACGCTTTGGGACCGGATTCTTGCCGACAGCCGCGCCCAGCCTGTCGGTCTGGGCGCGCGGGATTCACTGCGCCTGGAAGCCGGGCTCCCACTCTATGGCCATGACGCCGATAAGACGGTCTCGCCGATCGAAGCGGGCCTCGCCTTCGCCGTCTCGAAGCGTCGCCTGAAGGCGGCGGATTTCCCCGGCGCCGCGCGGATCGCCGCCGAACTCGCCGGCGGTCTCACCCGGGTCCGCGTGGGCCTGCGTGTGCAAGGCGCGCCGGCGCGGGAGGGCGCCGAGATCGCCGCCGCCGATGGGGCCGTCGTCGGCGTGGTCACCAGCGGCGGGTTCGCGCCCAGCCTGTCGGCCCCTGTCGCCATGGGCTTCGTGCCCCCCGCCCTCGCGGCGCCTGGGACGTTTCTGTCGGTCCTCGTGCGTGGCCGCGTGCAACCGGCCGAGGTCGTCCCCCTGCCATTCGTCCCCCACCGCTACGTCCGCAAGATAAAATCGTGAAGGAAAACAACAATATGCGCTTCACCAAGGATCACGAATGGGTCGAGATAGACGGAGATGTCGCCACCGTCGGCATCACCGCCTATGCCGCTGAACAACTGGGTGATGTGGTGTTCGTGGACCTTCCGGAGCCGGGCAAGGCCATGACGGCAGGGGAACCCATGGCGGTTGTGGAGAGCGTCAAGGCCGCGTCGGACGTCTATGCGCCGCTCACCGGCGACGTCACCGCCGCCAATGGTGAACTGACCGACAATCCCCAGACCGTGAATGATCAACCGGAAGGCGCCGGCTGGTTCGTGAAGATCAAGCTGTCAGATCCGCACCAGGTCGACGCCCTGATGGACCGGGCGGCCTATGAGACCTTCCTGGCGACCCTCTGATATGCGCTACCTGCCCCTCACCCCCGACGACCGCACGGCCATGCTGGCGGTGATCGGCGTCGACACCGTCGACGCCCTGTTCGTCGACGTTCCCGATGCCGCGCGCCTCGCCGGTCCTGTCGATCTGCCGCATCACGCCTCCGAAATGGCGGTGGAGCGGGATCTGGTCCGGATGGCGGCGCGCAATCGCGCGGCGGGGGCAGGGCCATTTTTTTGTGGGGCGGGGGCCTATCGCCACCATGTGCCTGCCAGCGTCGACCATCTGATCCAGCGGTCGGAGTTCCTGACCAGCTATACGCCCTATCAGCCGGAAATCGCCCAGGGCACCTTGCAGGTCCTGTTCGAATTTCAGTCCCAGGTGTCGGCCCTGACCGGTCTGCCGGTGGCCAACGCCTCCATGTACGACGGTTCCACGGCCTGCGCCGAGGCGGTGCTCATGGCGACCCGGGTCACGCGCCGGCGTAAGGCGGTGCTCTCCGGCGGCCTGCATCCGCACTACGCCGAGACGGTCCACACCTTGGCGCATAACGCCGGAGTCGAGGTTAACGCCCTGCCGGCGGCCGTTGACGCCGAGGCGGCCGTACTGGCGGCTATCGATGCCGAGACGGCCTGTGTTGTGGTCCAGACCCCCAACGTCTTCGGTACGGTCACCGACGTCACCGCCATCGCCGCGGCGGCCCATGCCGCCGGCGCGCTGCTGATCGTGACGACCACGGAGGCGGTGTCGTTCGGTCTGCTCAAATCGCCGGGCGAGATGGGCGCCGACATCGCCGTGGCGGAGGGTCAGTCGATCGGCAACAGTCTGAATTTCGGCGGCCCCTATGTCGGTCTGTTCGCCTGCACGGAAAAACTGATGCGGCAGGCGCCGGGGCGGCTGTGCGGGGAAACGGTGGACGCGGAAGGCCGCCGCGGGTTCGTCCTGACACTCTCCACGCGCGAGCAACATATCCGGCGGGACAAGGCGACCTCGAACATCTGCACCAACTCGGGCCTCTGCGCCCTGGCCTTCTCGATCCACATGTCGCTCCTGGGCGGCGCGGGTCTGGAACGGCTGGCCAGGATCAATCACGCCAGGGCCCGGCGCACCCGCGACGCCCTCGCCGCCGTGCCGGGCGTCGAGATTCTGACGCCGCGCTTCTTCAACGAATTCGCCGTCCGCCTGCCGCGGCCAGCGGCAGACGTGGTCGAGGCCCTCCTGACCCGTGATGTCGTCGCCGGCGTGCCGTTCTCCCGTCTCGCCCCGGCGGCGGGCCTGGACGATGTGCTGCTGGTCTGCGCCACCGAGACCACCACCGACGGGGATATCGCCGCCTTCGCCTCGGCCCTGACCGCGGAGCTCGCCCGATGAGTATGGTCAATGTCGGCCGGCCCACACGGCCTGAACAGAGTCTCGATCTTGGACCGTCGCCGGGCGCCGGCCGCGGGCTGCAGCAGTACGAGCCGCTCATTTTCGAACTGGGGGGCTGGGGGAAGACCGGTGTCGATTTCGAGGGTGTGGAGGGTGATCTCGACGCGGTCGATCTTGACGGCCTGACCCGCGGCGCTCAGCCGGCCCTGCCCGGCCTCTCCGAACCGGAGACCCTTCGCCACTACGTCAGGCTCTCGCAGAAGAACCACGCCATCGACCTGGCGCTCTATCCGCTGGGCTCCTGCACCATGAAACACAACCCACGGCTGGACGAGAAGCTCGCCCGGCTGCCTGGATTCGCCGACGTCCATCCTCTGCAGCCACAGTCGACGGTCCAGGGCGCCCTGGCATTGATGGAAACCCTGTCTCACTGGCTCGAAACCCTCACAGGTCTGCCCGCCGTGGCCCTTTCGCCCAAGGCGGGCGCCCATGGCGAACTCTGCGGTCTGCTCGCCATCCGCGGCGCGCACGACGCCCGCGGCGAGGCGCGGCGCACCGTACTGGTCCCAACGTCCGCGCACGGCACAAATCCCGCCAGCGCCGCTCAGGTGGGCTATCAGGTTCGTGAGATCGCCCAGACGGCCGATGGCCGGGTGGATCTCGCCGACCTCGCCGCGCAGCTGGGCCCGGACGTGGCGGCGGTGATGGTGACCAATCCGAACACCTGCGGTCTGTTTGAGCGTGATGTCGTGGAGATTGCCCGACTGACCCATGCCGCCGGGGCCTATTTCTACTGCGATGGGGCCAATTTCAACGCCATCGTCGGCCGGGTGCGTCCCGCCGATCTTGGCGTCGACGCCATGCACATCAACCTGCACAAGACGTTTTCCACGCCTCATGGCGGTGGCGGGCCGGGCGCAGGACCGGTGGTGCTGAGCGCGGCCCTGGCCCCCTATGCGCCCACGCCATGGCTCATCCGCGAAGGTGACACTCTGCGCCTGGAGGAAGGGGCCGTGGGCCCGGCGGCCGCCACTCAAGGCCGGGTCAGCGCCTTCCACGGCCAGATGGGCATGTACGTCCGCGCCCTCGCCTACATGATGAGTCACGGCGCGGACGGACTTCGGCAAGTGGCCGAGGACGCGGTCCTCAACGCCAACTATGTGAAGGCAAGGCTCTCGGCCGCCATGAGTCCGGCCTTCCCGGAGGGGCCGTGCATGCATGAGGCCCTCTTTGACGACACCTGGCTGGATGGCACGGGGATCACCACGCTCGATTTCGCCAAGGCGATGATCGATGAGGGTTTCCACCCGATGACCATGTACTTCCCTCTGGTGGTCCACGGGGCGATGCTCATCGAGCCGACCGAGACGGAGTCGCGGCTGGAGCTCGACCGTTTCTGCGACACTTTGCTGGGACTGGCCGCGGCGGCGCGTGCGGGCGAGGTCGAACGGTTCCGCGGTGCGCCCTTCCATGCCCCCCTGCGGCGACTGGACGAGACCCTGGCCGCTCGCAAACCCAAACTTCGCTGGACCCCGACGGCGCGCTGACGCCGTGCAGGATATGGCCGGAGCGCCACGCTGATCCGTATTGTCGCGGTGTTGCGCAGAATCCGGCCTTGCCCCTCTATCGCACGGGGGCCTTGCGATCATATGAGGGACGACCAGCCGGTTGCTGCGTTTCGCCAGACGGCCGGCTTACGAAGTTCTGTTCATGTCCAGTGTCACCGCGCGTCCGCCAAGACCGATCCGTCGGCCGAGGTCCTTCCGGGGCCGCGCGGCGCGATTCGCGATTCTGGCGCTGGGCTGGCTTCTGCTGGGCGTTGGCGCCGTCGGGACTGTTCTGCCGGGCCATCTGGGCCTGCCCTTGCTGATCGTTGGGCTGATCGTCGTCTTGCGTACGTCGCGTCAGGCGCGCCGGCAGTTCATCGGACTGCAGCGCCGCCACCCGCGATTCGTGTTCCCGATCCGGCGGCTGTTACGCCGTGAGCCCGAGGTGTTCCCCGTCGCCTGGCAGCAACTTCTGCGCACCGAGAAGTTTTTTCTCCCCCGCAAGTGGCGCCTGGCCCGCGCGTTCCGTCGCAGGCTTCTGCGCCGCCGCCGCAACGCGGCGGCCTAACGTTCCCTGCGTCGGGGTATCAGAACTTCGGCATCCCGGGCAGGCCGGCCAGAGGGCCGGCCACCTCGCGCATGACCTCGGCCTGCTTGACTTCCAGCTTACGCCTGGCGTCGGCGTGGGCGGCGACGATCAGGTCGCCGATGATCTCGGCCTCGCCAGGAACCAGCAGGCTTTCGTCGATCGATACCCGCGCCAGGGCGCCGTCGCCGGTCAAGGTGAGGCGCACCATTGACCCGCCCGAGACACCTTCGACTTCGGACCGGGCCAGTTCCGCCTGGGCCGCCTGCAGTTTTTCCTGCATCGCCTGGGCCTGTTTGAGCAGGGCGCCCATGTCCTTCATCGCCGTTCAGTCCTCGTCTGGAGTCTCATGGTCGGCCGCCACCGTGTCAGGCGCGGCCGGATGGCGGATTTCCACGATTTCGGCCCCCGGAAAAGCCGCAAGAACGGCCTGCACGAAGGGTTCGGCCAGGGCGTCCTCCTGCGCCTTCGCCGCGGCGCGCTTCTGGCGCTCCATGAGGGTCTCTGCGCCGCCCCCGCCTTCGGTCGCCACCAGCCAAGGCTGACCGGTCCATTCCTTCAGCCGTGCGACCACCCGCTGCGACAGGTTGGCCGGCGCGCCGGGGACCATCTCGAAGACGACCGCGCCTGTCCGGAAACTGATCGGGCGGACATAGCGTTCAAGTTCGTATTTCAGGCCGACGTCACGCCGCGCCTCCGCCAGACGAACGAGGTCGTCGAAACTTTTCGGCTGCGCAAATCCCGTATCCGGATTGCTGCTGACGCGTGGGGCCGTCTGCAGCGCCTGATGGCCGCCCCCGGGACCCCGCGCCCCGCCTTGAGCGGAGCCGCCCGCGGCGGGCGCGACGCCACCTTCGCGCAGCATTTTCAGCGCCTCGTCCGGCCCCGGCAGGTCCGCGGCATAGGCGAGGCGGATCAGGGCCATGTCGACCGCCGCGGCCGGATCGGGCGCCCTGCGCACCTCTTCCAGCGCCTTGAGCAGCATCTGCCACACGCGGCTCAGGCTCCCCGCCGGAATTGTCGCGCCTAGCGCCGCGAGACGCCCGACCTGATCCTTCGGCAGGGTCAGGGCTTCCAGACCGACGGTTCGGGCGATCATCGCCCCGTGCGCATGCTCGAGCATGTCCAACATCACCGTCGCGGGGTCGGCGCCGACGGCGTAGAGGTCGCGGAACGCCTGGATCGCCGCCGCCGCGTCGCCCCGCACGGTTTTTTCGAACAGATCGATGGTCTGGGCGCGGTCGGCGAGCCCCAGCATGTCGCGCACAATAGCCGCCGTGATGGCCTGTCCTTCAGCGGCCTGGACCATGGCCTGGTCCAGCAGGGACTGGGCGTCCCGCACAGAGCCCTCGGCGGCCCGGGCGATCAGGGTCAGGGCCTCCGGCTCCAGGCGCGCGCCCTCCGCATCGGCAATAGCGGCAAGCTTGGCGATAAGGACATCGGGCTCGACGCGGCGCAGATCAAATCTCTGGCATCGCGACAGGATCGTCACCGGCACCTTGCGGATTTCGGTGGTGGCGAAAATGAACTTGGCGTGCGGGGGCGGCTCTTCGAGGGTCTTCAACAGCGCGTTGAAGGCTTGCGTCGAGAGCATGTGCACTTCGTCGATGATGTAGACCTTGTAGCGCGCCTCGGCCGGGCTGTAGCGCACCCCGTCGAGCAGTTCGCGCATCTCGTCGACGCGGCTGCGGCTGGCGGCGTCGAGCTCGAGCACGTCGAGATGTCGGCCCTCCACGATGGCGTGGCAGTGACGGCCCTCCACAGCCAGATCCTCGACGCTGGGCTGATGAACGGTGTCGCTTTCGTAGTTCAACGCCCGGGCCAGCAGGCGTGCAGTCGTGGTCTTGCCCACCCCGCGCACCCCGGTGAGCATGAAAGCGTGGGCGATTCGCCCGGTGGCGAAGGCGTTCTTCAGCGTCCGGACCATGGCCTCCTGGCCGATCAGGTCGTCGAAATTCTTCGGCCGGTATTTGCGGGCGATGACCGTGTAGGGGACCGGCGCGCTGGTCGCGACCGGCGCCGGCGCGCCGCCGAACATGTCCGCGGTGGCCTCGTCTCGCGCGGCCGTTTCACTGTCGAGCGCGGAATCGGGGTCGGTCATAAACCTGGGCGGGGTCTGGAGGAGGTGGAGACCGGCAGACGACCCGGAGACTACTCGTTACGGCTGCTTCCTTCCGGACCTGACCGGGTTGGCGAGGCCTACGCCCATCGCCGATCTCCGAGGCCTATATCGCGTGACGGGGGGCGTCGCGCAAGCGGGCGTTGCCCGCAGGCGCCAAAGCGTCGCTGTCTCGGGGTTCCGGCCGGACAATTGTCGGGCTTGCATTTGAAGGCATGACGGATCGCGCGCGGCAATCTAGAAACGACGCCATGTCTCTCAAAGCCTTTACCAACGTCTTCGCCGGTAACCCGCTGGATCGCATGAGCGACCGCCGTTCCGACACCGCCTGGCTCGCCGAACAGATGGACGCGCCTGAGTCCCTCGGCCTGGTGCTGTGGAACGGCAAGCCCTTCGTGGAGACCGCCAAGGCGGGTGGCAACCAGATCGCCTATCTCTCGGCCCGCATGGCGCGCGACCTGGCGCAGACGCCCGAGCGGTTGCTGTTCCTGGGCCTGTGGCAGGGAACGGCGGTGTTCGCGGCCGATCTGGATGGCAGCGCCGATCCCGCTGACGGGCCGCTGGAGGGCCTCGGCCGCTTCGAGGACCTGCGGATGATCGCCATGACCCTGCCGGGCAGCGAGGCGGGCATCCTGGCCACCGCCAAGTCGATGTTCGAATGGCGCCGCCGGCACCGGCACTGCGCGGCCTGTGGCCAACCCTCCGAGGTCGCCGAGGCGGGTTGGAAGCGGGTCTGCTCGTCCTGCAAGGCCGAACATTTTCCCCGCACCGATCCCGTGGTGATCATGCTGGCGGTGAAGGGCGAGAAATGCCTGGTCGGCCGCCAGGCGGCCTGGCCGAAGAAGATGTACTCTGCCCTTGCCGGATTCCTGGAACCCGGCGAATCGATCGAGGAGGCCTGCGCCCGCGAATTGTGGGAGGAGGCCAAGCTGAAGACCGTGCGGGTGCGCTACCATTCCACCCAGCCCTGGCCCTATCCGTCTTCCCTGATGATCGGCCTGATCGCCGAGGTCGAGAACGATGACGCCCAGCCGGACATGGTGGAACTCGACGAGGTGCGCTGGTTCACGCGCGACGAGACCCGCGCCATGCTTCGCGGCGAAGTGGCCGACGCCAACGCCCCGGGCGCCCTGGCCATTGCGCACTCCCTGATCAAGGCCTGGGCGGACGAAGATCCCGCCTGAGCCCTAGGCGTCACTCTAAGGCGTGTTGCGGAACGCATCGGCGGCGAACACGCCCAGCACTTCGACGTGGTCGCTGAAGAAGTTCAGTTCCTCGAAGGCGCGCGCCACGGCCGGATCGTCGGGGCGTCCGTCGACCTCGGCATAGAAAAACGTCGCCGCGAAGACGCCGTTCTCCATATAGCTCTCCAGCTTGGTCATGTTGACGCCGTTGGTCGCGAACCCGCCCATGGCCTTGTAGAGCGCGGCGGGAATGTTGCGCACCCGGAAGACGAAACTGGTCACGCAGTCGACGCCTGCCGCTGGCGCCGGCGGCGTGGGGTCGGCCGTCATCACCAGGAACCGCGTGGTGTTGTGAGCCTCGTCCTCTATATCGCGCATGACGATCTCGAGGCCGTAAAGCTGAGCGGCCAGGGCCGGGGCGATTGCCGCCTTTGACGGATCCGGATTGCGCGACAGGGCGTTGGCCGAGGCGGCGGTGTCGCTGCTCGGCTCCATCTTCACCCCGAGACGCTTCAAGGTGCGGCGGCACTGGCTGGTGGCGATGGGCATGGAGATGACGGTTTTCACGTCTTCCAGCCGCGTGCCCGGATTGACCATCAGCTGAAAATGGATCGGCTTGAAATACTCTCCGATGATTTTCAGACCCGACGACGGAAGCAGGTGATGAACGTCCGCAACGCGGCCGGCGATCGAGTTTTCCACGGGAATCATGCCGAGCTGGCAGTCGCCGCTCTTCACCGCCTCGAACGCCTCGTCAAACGCGGCGTGCGGCACGGGCTCATAGTCCGGGAAATAGGTGCGGCAGGCTTCGTCGCTGTTGGCGCCCAGGTCTCCCTGGAAGGCGATTCTCGGCTTGGCGGTCATGAGCGTCTTTCGTTGGCGTAGGCGCGGGCGGCTGCCAGGTCGGCGGGCGTGTCCACGGAAATCGGCGCGGCCTCGGTCACCGCGGCCCAGATCGACAGACCCAGTTCAAGGGCCCGAAGCTGTTCGAGATTCTCACGTCGTTCGAGGGGGGAGCGCGGTGCGGCGTTGAACCGGATCAGGGCGTCCCGGCGATAGCCGTAGATTCCCACGTGCCGCCAGACCGGCCCCTCGCCCCAGAGGGTCGAGCGGGTGAAATAGAGCGCGCGGCCGCTGTCGCCGTCGCCGGCGAGACTCAGGATCGCCTTGACCACGTCCGGATTGCCCCGGTCGCTCGGCGAGACCTCGCGCGCCACCACTGTCGCGATGTCGCATGCGCCTTCACGGCTCAACAGGCCCGCGCAAGCGGTCAAAATCCCCGGCGCCACGAACGGCATATCGCCTTGGAGATTGATGATCGCGTCATGGCGGCCACCGGGATCGAGTCGCTCCAGCGCCTGTAGGATCCGATCAGAGCCGGACGGAAGGGCCGGGTCGGTCAGCACCGCATCGCCACCGGCCGCGGTTACGGCCGACACGATCTCAGGATCCCCCGCCGCCACCGCCACGGGCCCGACGCCGGCCTCGACGGCCCTGCGCCAGACCTGCACGATCATCGGAACGCCGCCCACCTCGGCGAGCGGCTTGCCCGGGAGGCGACTGGCCGCCAGACGGGCCGGAATAAGGACGATTGGGTTCATGTCGACGGGTTCGGAGGGCGAAGCCGGACGCGGCCGGTTGCACGCGGGCCGGTAGCGTGTAAGAGACCCCAACGCAACACGGGGCCAGCTTCGGGGCGACTGCCACGCCGCGCGGCGAGGCCCGCACAAGGGGTATTAGAGTTCCAGATGAGCGACCTTTCCTCAAACAAGATTTTCGGCGCCGGGCTCGCCACAGCCCTGATCATCGCCGGTCTTGCCATCGGAACGCCCATGCTCTTCAAGAAGACGCCGCCGGCCAAGCCGGGCTATGCGGTGGCTGTCGTTGAAGAAGCAGGCGGCGCCGCCGCGGCCGATGTGGATTCGCCGCCGGATTGGGGCACCGTCCTGCCAACCGCCGACGTGGCCGCCGGCGAGGCCAAGACCAGCGCCTGCAAAGCCTGCCACATGCTCGACGCCTCAGGCGCCAACAACATCGGTCCCGGCCTCTATGGTGTCGTCGGCCGTAAGCCGGGGAGCCATGCGGGCTTCGCCTATTCGGCCGGCATGACCGCCTTCTCCGGCAAGCAGCCGGTGTGGGACTACCAGCACCTCTATGAGTTCCTGAAGAGCCCTGGCGCCTATATCGACGGCACCAAGATGACCTACCAGGGCCTCAAGTCTCCTCAGGACCGGATCAATCTGATCGCCTATCTGCACACCCTCGGCTCGAACCTGCCGGTTCCGCCGCCGTCGCCTAAGGCCGCCGCGGCTCCCGCCGCCGCTCCGGCCGCAGGGGCGGCTCCCGCCGCTGGCGCGCCCGCTGCCCCGGCCGCCGCGGCGCCTGCCAAGGCCGGCTGACCGGCTTCATGCGGGAGCGTCTCGCGGCCCTGTCCGGGGCGCTCCTTCTGAGCTTTGCGGCGTCAACGGCTTCGGCCGCGGCTCCACCTGTCGTGGTCAGCGTCGTCAGCCTGGCGCAGCTTCCGACGCCCCTGCCCTATCCCTACGATCCCGCCGCCGATGCTCGCGAGCAGGTGGCCACGGCACAGAGCCGCGCAAAGAGCGCCGGCAAACTGCTGCTTATCGACCTGGGCGGGAACTGGTGCGCCGACTGCCGGATTCTCGCCGCGGTGATGAAACTGCCCGAGGTCGCCGCGTTTCTTGACGCCCACTATGAAGTGGTGAGCGTTGACGTCGGCCATATGGACCGCAACCTCGACATCCCCGCCCGATGGGGCGTCAAACGCATCGTCGGCGTACCGAGCCTTCTTGTGGTCGACCCCCGCGGCCGGCTGCGCAACGCCGGTCGCCAGGAAGCCCTGGCCGACGCACGCTCCATGAGCCCACAGGCTCTGGCCGCCTGGCTGGCCAGCTGGACCCCCTAGGACGCACGTCAGGCGCGTGGCGCCGCGCCGCCTCCAGCCTGTCCCATGGTGATGACGAAGCCCGCGATCAGGTCCAGCAAGACCATCAGGGTGAGCAGGAAGAAGGTCGAAGTGGCGAACACCGGCGCCACGAGCATGGCCGCCAGGCAGGCGATGAACAGAATGATCGACAGGGCGTGATTGACGATGGCCGCCCGCCGGTCGGCGACGCCCTTCAGGAGTTCCAGGAACGAAATGACGATCGCCACCCCCAGCAGCAGGTCGGCTGAACTCACCGGCCAGGATCCGCCGCCGGCGGTGGAGAGCACCAGCAGGGGCCGGCTCAGCCGTTCGGGGGCGTCCAGGGCGAAGAAGCCCCCTGTCAGGATCAAGGCCAGCGCCGCATAGGCGCCGACGGGCAGAACGAGGAGGGGGATCGCCGCCAGCATGGCGGGGAGGTTAGGCCCCTTCTCCCGGCGGCGGAAGGGCGGCTTCCCGCACCTCGCCTGGAGTCCTGGCGCGGGCGTTCAGCCACATCACGCCCGCCAGATCGAACAAGGCGACGCCGAGCCGGCCGAGGTTCGTATATTTGGAGCGGCCAGTCTGGCGTGGCCGGTGGTTCACGGGCTCGAACGCCACCTCATAGCCCTCGCGAATCATCAGCGCCGGCAGATAGCGGTGCAGATGATCGAAATAGGGCAGGGCGAGGAAGGCGTCGCGCCGGAAGGCCTTGAGGCCGCAGCCCGTGTCGATGGCCTTATCGTTCAACAGCCGGCGACGGATCCCATTCGCCAGGCGCGACGCCAAGCGTTTTCCAGCCGAATCCCGACGCACCCGCCGCTCCCCGCCTACCAGACCCAGGCGCGGCGATCCGGCGCGGAGCGTGTCGGCCAGGCGCGGTGCGTCCGCTGGGTCATTCTGGCCATCACCGTCGAGCATGACGACAATCGGCGCCCGCGCGGCCAGCACGGCGGTCCGGATCGCCCGGCTCTGGCCGGCGTTCCGCGCGTGCCGCAGCACGCGAAGCTCCGGCAATTCCCTCGACAGGGTCGTCAGAAGGGCCACGGTGTCGTCGCTGCTGGCGTCATCGACGAACAGCATCTCGAATCGCCGCCCGGTGAAGGCGGCCGCGATTTCCCGGGCCAGCGATTCGACGGCGCCGGCTTCATTGAACACGGGCGCAACGACGGAAATCTCGGGCGGAGCTGTGGAATCGGCGAGCATGGCCCTGCATACCCCAAAAAAGCCGGTGAGACCCGGCGCGGCAATTCGCCAAGGATCGTGGTAGCAGACGGCCATGATGTCCCGGAGCGATCTCGACCGATGGGGCCGCGGCTGGCGGGGTCCGCTCCTGGCCGCCCTCCTGGCGCTGCTGGCCGGTTTGCCCGGCGCCCTTCGCTTGCCACCGCTGGATCGTGACGAATCGCGCTTCGCCGAGGCGTCCGCGCAGATGCTTGAGACGGGGGATTTCGTCAGCCCCTATTTTCAGGACGCCCCGCGCTTCAAGAAACCCGTCGGCATCTATTGGCTGCAGGCGGTCGCGGTGCAGGCCCTCTCCCAGGCGGAAGACCGGGATATCTGGGCCTATCGCGTGCCGTCCCTGCTGGGCGCCATGCTTGCGGCGGCGGCCTGTGGCTGGGGCGCGGCGGCGTTTCTTCGTCCGGCGAGCGCAATGGCTGCCGGCGCCTTGCTGGGGAGCAGCTTCATGCTCTCCACCGAGGCCGCAATCGCCGCCACCGACGCGGTGCTCTGCGGGGCGGTGACCCTGTCGCTGGCGGCGCTCGGTCGTCTGCATCTGGCCGCCAGCGGCGGGCCGGCGGCGGGCCGGCGGGTTCGGGTGCTGTTCTGGGCCGGTCTCGGCCTGGCCATTCTCGTCAAGGGACCGATCGGGCCCATGGTGGTGGGATTGACCTTGCTGGCGCTGGCGATCTGGGAGCGGCGGGCCCGGTGGATGGCGGATCTGGGCTGGGGCTGGGGCCTCATTGCCCTGGCTGCGGTCATCGGCCCCTGGGCCATGGCGATCACGGTCGCCACGGACGGCGGTTTCTGGGGCGCGTCGCTCGGCGGCGATCTGGCGCCCAAACTGAGGGGCGAGGCCGAAGGCCACGGTGCGCCGCCCGGCCTCTATCTGCTTCTCGCGCCGCTGCTCCTGTTTCCCGGCGTTCTGCTAGCCCCGGCGGGGGCGGTCGCCGCCTGGCGGGCCCGGGCCGAACCTTCGGTGCGCTTCGCCCTGTGCTGGCTGATCCCCTCCTGGCTGGTGTTCGAAGCCGTTCCGACGAAGCTGATCCACTACACCCTGCCCCTCTACGGCGCCTTGGCCTGGCTGATGGCGCGGGCGCTGGAGCCCGTCGGCGAAACGCCTGCGCCGGCCGAGGGGGAAGGCGCGTGCCTCGCGGGAGCGGTCATGGTCCTGGCGATCGCCGTCTTGTTCGCAGCCGTTGGGCCTGTGGCGATGGTCCGTGTGGCCGATTTCTCCGGGATCCTGGCGGCCATCCTGACGGGCGTCCTCGTCCTGGCCGCGGCGGCCGGCGGGGCCTGGTTCCTGTGGCGGCGAGAGGGGGTGAGGGCCGTCGCCGTGGCGGCGGCGCTCGGCGCCTTGGGTCATGGTGTGCTGGCGGGAGGATTGGCCCCGTCACTGCGGCCATTGTGGATATCGGCCTCCGCGGCGCGCGCGCTCACCCTGGCCGGCGCCTCGCCCTGGCAAGGCGTCCTGCCGGGACCTGTCACCGTCGCAGGCTACGCCGAACCCAGTCTGGTCTTTCTGCTGGGCGCCGACACCGAATTGGCCGGTCCGGCGGAGGCGGCTAACGCCCTCGCCGAGGGCCGCCCGGCCATCGTGGAGGGGAGGGACGATGCGGCGTTCCGCGCCGCGGTCATGACGCGCGGCGCCAAAGGCCTGCTGATCGGCACGGTCACGGGGCTCGACTATTCCAAGGGCAGCAGCCAGATACTCCGCCTCTACCGGCCGGCGCCGGCCGCGCGTCACAGGAGGCGTTCATGACCGACACCATCGAGATCGTGGAGATGGGCGCCCGCGATGGGCTGCAGAACGAGAAGACCATTCTGGATGTCGCCGACAAGGTCGCGCTCATTCGCCGCCTGGAAGCCGCCGGCGCAAGGCGGCTGGAGGCGGTGTCTTTCGTGAATCCCAGGCGCGTGCCGCAGATGGCGGGCGCGGAAGAGATCATGGCCGCCCTGCCGCATGAGGCGGGCCGGGTGCGGGTCGGTCTGGTGCTGAATGAGCGCGGCTGGGACCGCGCTGTCGCCAGCGGCTGCGACGAGGCCAATGTGGTCGTCTGCGCCTCCGATGAATTCGGCATCCGCAATCAGGGGGCGTCAACGGCCGAGCAGGTCGAGGCCATGGGCGCGATCGTCCGCCGCCGTCGCGAAGGGGGCGGACCGCCTATCACTCTGACGATCAGCGTCGCCTTCGGCTGCCCCTTCGAGGGGGACGTCCCGGCCGGCCGGGTCACTGAGATCGTGGCCGCCGCGGCGGAACTCGGTGTCGAAGAAATCTCGCTCGCCGACACCATCGGGGCCGCCGATCCCTGGGCTGTGCGCGAGCGCGTCCGGCTGGCCCGGGCGGTTGCGCCCGACGCTCGGCTGCGCCTGCATTTTCATGACACCCGGGGCGCGGGCCTGGCCAACGCCTTCGCCGGGGTGGACGCGGGCGTGCGGATCCTCGACGCCAGCTGCGGCGGCCTGGGCGGCTGCCCGTTCGCTCCGGCCGCGACCGGCAATGTCGCCACCGAAGACCTGGCCTGGATGCTGCATCGCGCGGGGTTCCAGACCGGCATCGACGTGGAGGCGATGATCGCCACGGGACGGTGGATTTCGGAGAAGATCGGAAAGGCGCCCGCTTCGGCCCTCAGCCGGGCTGGCGTGTTTCCCTGACCGCCGGTCAGGCGCCCTGGCTGTAGAGCACCGCGGCGGCGGCGAGGCTGATCGTCAGGATCAGAAACACCGCCACGTTCGGCGCCGTAAAGATGGCCGTCGAGAACGCGTCGTCGCGCCCGCGCCGTGACGCGGGAGTCCGGTGATTGTCACGGCGCGTGGCGGGGCTTCGGGACTTTTCGGGCATCATGGGGTCTCAACAATGGCGAGGCGGGCCCCCTCAACCTGCCTCGCGCCTGTGTCGGGAACATTTCCCGCCACCGGCTCAACGGTTGCGCGACGGACATGCTCCGTGCGCAATTGCGGCGGCGCGACTCTCGGCGCTTGCGCCCTGCCCGGCGCATCGCTAGGTTCCGCGCCTTCGCTCGCCTGGACCCCTGAGGTCCACATCCTCGTGGCATGGAGAGGTGGCTGAGTGGTCGAAAGCACCGCACTCGAAATGCGGCGTACCTTTACCGGTACCGTGGGTTCGAATCCCACCCTCTCCGCCGCCAAACGTCGATACCCGAGCCTAGCGTTACATCTTTAGCATAGTCGACATCGGCATGCGGATAATTTCCGTAGAAAGTGTTTGCAGAGGCATCTGGCCGATTTTAGGGTTGGGAGTATTCACCTTCCGGATATGTTGTTTCAACTGTTCGGGCGTTTGGCGCGCACGAAGCGGTTCATCTCAAGAACAGCTGCCCGGCGATTTCCATTGCGGGGGTACCTCGATGACCAAGCTTCTCACCACCAGCCGCGTGATTGCGTCGGCGGCCGGCATTGTGACCGCTGGCCTTGTGGCGCCGCAGCCGGCGGCCTGGGCTCTGATGCTGGCTGGCGCCGCCGCGCTGGGATTGGCTCTGCGCAGCCGGCGCCGAGCCGCTCTCGCCGCCTGATTCAGCCGAACCGCGGCGTGCGACGGCTATCGCGCCGCTGCGGTCTGGTCGCTGCCTAGCCGGGCTTGGAGGCCCGCGGCATGGTCGCGCGCCTCGGCCAGTCCGGCCGCCTCGGCGACGCGGTAGAGGTCGAGGGCGCGGGGCATGTCGCATTCCACGCCGGCGCCCAGTTCGTACAGTCGTCCGAGGTTGAGGCTGGCCTGCGGCAGTCCGGCGGCGGCGGCGGCTTCATAGAGCGCGGCGGCCTCGCCCAGCTGGGCGGCGGTTGCGGGCGCGCCGCAGATCAGGTCGGCCAGGGCCAGTTGCGCCGAGGCCTGGCCGCGGGCGGCGGCGCGGGCGTACCAGTGGCGGGCGACCTCGGGGTCGGCCTCAACGATCAGCCCCATTCGGTGGCAGACGCCCAGATTATATTCCGCGTCGGCGTCGCCCTGATCGGCGGCGCGGCCGAGCAGGTCGATGGCCTCTTTCGGGTAGGCGGGGTCCGTTTCGCCGCGCAGCAGCAGGGCGGCGAGGATCCTCAGGCAGGCGGCGTTGTCATCCTCGGCCCCGCGCCGGAGCCACATGACAGCCTCATCGACCGCCCGCGGGACCCCATCGCCCCGCAGATAGTGGTCCGCGACCACCCGCCGGGCGACAGGCTCCCCCGCCTCGGCGGCGGCGAGCCAGAGGCGGAACATTTCCGGCCGATCCACGGGACTGGCGGGGTCATCCATGTGCGCCGACAGGGCCAGAAGCGCGCCGAGATGGTGCTGGGCGGCGGCCTTGCGGTACCAGCCCAGGGCCGCGGTCCGGTCGACCAGCACATCCTGGCCGGTGAACAGCACATCGCCGAGCCAGGCCTGGGCGAAGGCCTGTCCGGCCTCGGCCGCGGCCAGGAACCAGCGCAGGGCGGCGCGCGGATCGCGGGGCAGGACCTTGCCCTCGACAAGGGCGCGGGCGAGTCCGGTCTGGGCGTGCGCCTCGCCGGCCTCGGCAGCGCGGGTCAGATGGGCCAGCACACGGTCGCGCGGCACGCGGTCGTCGCCGGCGGCCAGGGCGTCGAGCAGGCGGCAGGCGGCGATGCCGCTGCCCATCTCGGCGACCTTGTCCAGCCAGCGCAGCGCGGCGTCGGGATCGGCGGGCACGAGGTCGCCCTCGGCGTGGAGGTTGTGCAGGGCCCAGGCGGCGGACTGGCTGCCGCGCGCGACGGCGGACTCCAGCAAGGCCAGGCCCGCGGCGGGATCGCGCGGCACGCCGCAGCCGCGCAGATGCAGGAAGGCCAGGTTCCAGCGGCCGGACAGACTGCCGGCCTCGGAGGCCGCGCCATACCAGCGGGCGGCTTCGGCATAGTCCTGATCGACCCCCTCGCCGAGGGCGTGGAGCACGCCCAGCCGCAGGCAGGCCTCGGCGTTGCCGCGTTCGGCGGCCTGGCGATACCAGTGGGCGGCGGCGGTGGGGTCCTGCGGCGTGCCGACCCCGGCGTAGTGCAGCATGCCGATGTGATAGAGGGCGTCGGTGTCGCCCTGTGCGGCGGCGCGATGGAACCAGTCGGCGGCCGCCTCGAGATCGCGCTCGACCCCGACCCCTTCCACATACATGGCGCCGAGCTTGCCGAAGGCGCCCACGACCCCCTGGTCGGCGGCCCGGGCCAGCAGGGCGGCGGCCTGGGCCGGATCGCGCGGGACGCCCTGGCCACTGAGGTAGAGCTGGCCGAGGGCGAACTGGGCCGGGCCGTGGCCGAGATCGGCGGCCTGGCGCAGCTCGGCGGCGGCGGCGACGAAATCGGGCCGCGCGCCCTGGGCGAGCAGGAAGCCGAGGGCCGCCATGGCTCCCACATGGCCCTTGATGGCGGCCCGGCGCAGCCAGGTCTCGGCCTCCTGGACGCTGGCGTTCGGGGCCTGGCCGTCGCGGTGCATGACGCCGAGCCGGTACATCGCCTCGGGCTGGCCCTTCCCGGCCGCCTCGGCGAACAGGGCGCTGGCGGCGGCTTCGTCGCGGGCGACGCCGCGGCCTTCGAGCAGCAGTAGGGCCAGACACAGGCAGGCGCTGGGGTTGCCCTGGGCGGCGGCCTTGGCGAACCAGTCGGCGGTCGCGCGGCGCTTGCTGGGCCAGTCCACGCGGCTGTCGCAGAACCTGATCGGGCAGCTGCTGAACGAGCTGGGCTTCGATCCGGCGCTGAAGGCGGAGCTTCAGGCCCTGGCCGCCCAGCCCGGCGGGGCGCGCGCCGACGCCCTGATCGATGTCGTCCATCGCAACCCGGACTCGACCCCGGCCGCCATCACCCTGCTGCTCGCCCTGCGGCGATCGGGACAGCTGGACGCGGCCGCGCCCGCCGGCCACCGTCCGGCGGCGATCCCGCGCCGGATCGTGCAGTACTGGCCCGAGCCGCCGACCGGAGAGGTGGCGCAGGGGATGGAGATCTGCGCGGCGCTGCATCCGGGCTGGGACCATGTCCGCTTCGACTTCGCCGCGGCCCTCGACTATGTCGCCGCCCATTTCCCGTCCGAGGTGCTGACCGCCTGCGACCGGGCCGCGCGTCTCGGCCAATTCAGCGCGGTGTTCCGGCTGGCGGTCCTGAGCCGGGAGGGCGGCTGGTTCATCGACGGCGCCGTGCGATGCCTGGCGCCTCTGGAGAGTCTGCCGCGCCCCGATGCGGTCCTGTGGGGTCTCCAGGACGAGGTCTCCGCTCTCAGCGACAGGGTGATCGGCTGCGCGCCGGGCGAGGCGGTGGTCGATCGCGCCCTGAGCCGGGCGGTGGAGGCGATCAACCGGGGCGACAACGACATCCCCTGGCTGGCGACGGGCCCGGGCCTGCTGACCCGCGCCTTCGCTCAGGTGCTGGCGTCGCGGGAGGCGGATCGGGGCGCCTGGCTGGCCGACCGCTTCGTCGCCGACCGCGTGGCGCTTCGCGGCCTGCTGATCCCGGACTATGTGACCAGCTGACCCGGGCCGGGACCGGTCGGCGGGGGGGCTGGTTGATGGCTAATGACTGCCCATGCTAGAGTAAACTCCGACTAGGCGAAATCGTCTGGTCGGAGATGATTTGCTCTGGAATCAAACGTTTAGAGCCTGATTCACCGCCCGCATCTGTTCCGTGCGAGCGGATCAGGCTCTAGGCCACCTTCCCCGGCGTCGCCGACCCACAGGATTGCCCATGGACTTTTCCGGCGCCACCATCCTCTGCGTCGGCGATCTGATGCTGGACCGGTATGTCTATGGCGATGTCGAGCGGATCTCGCCCGAGGCGCCCGTGCCGGTGCTGCGCCTGAGCCGTACGACCGAGATGCTGGGCGGGGCCGGCAATGTGGCCAACAATATCGCGGCCCTGGGCGGCCGGGCGATTCTGGTGGGCCTGGTGGGCGCCGACGCCCAGGGCGCGGCGGTCGGCGGCATGATCGCCGGCGCGCCCCTGATCGAAGGCCGTCTGGTGGAGACCTCGCGCCGGCCCACCGTCTGCAAGACCCGTTTTGTGGCGGGCGGACAGCAGGTGGTGCGCACCGACGACGAGAGCCGGCTGGCCCTGAGCGCGGAGGAGGAAGCCTGGTTGCTCGCGGCCATCGCGGCGGCCCTGCCCTCGGCGCAGGGCGTGGTGCTGTCGGACTATGGCAAGGGCGTCGTCGGCCCGGCGGTCATCGCCGCGACGGTGACAGCCGCCAGGGCGCGCGGACTTCCGGTGTTCGTCGATCCCAAATCGAACGACTTCGGCGACTATCCGGGCGTCACCTGCCTGACCCCGAACCGGAAGGAGCTGGCCGAGGCGGCGCGGCTTCCCACCGGCGACGACGCCGAAGTGATCGCCGCGGCCCGCAAGGTGATGGCGCAGGCCGGCGCCGCCGCGATCCTGGCGACCCGCGCCGAGAAGGGCATGATCCTGGTGGAGGCCGACGGCGCGGTCCATGTGGCCCCGGCCCGGGCCCGCGAGGTGTTCGACGTCTCCGGCGCCGGCGACACGGCGATCGCGGCCCTGGCTCTGGCCCACGCCAGCGGCCGGAGCCTGGCCCAGGCCATGGTCATCGCCAACGCCGCCGCCGGGGTGGTGATCAGCAAGGCCGGCACCGCCACCGCCCATATCGCCGAGGTGATGCACGAGCTGGGCGGGGACGATGCGTCGGCCGCCGCGCCGCCCAGCCTCTCCTCCCTGGAGATGGCGACGGAGCTCGTCGCCCACTGGAAGTCCCTCGGCCTCAAGGTCGGTTTCGCCAACGGCTGTTTCGACCTGATTCACGCCGGCCACATCGCCCTGCTGGCCAACGCCCGGGCCCAGTGCGACCGCCTCATCGTGGCGCTTAACACCGACGCCAGCGTCCAGGGCCTCAAGGGCCCCGCCCGGCCGATCAATTCCCTGGAGAAGCGGGCCCAGGTGATGGCGGCGATCCGCTATGTCGACTGCGTGGTCGCCTTCGGCGAGTCGACGCCCATCGACCTGATCGAGGCCCTGCTGCCCGACGTGCTGATCAAGGGGCAGGACTATACGGTGGAGACCGTCGTAGGCGCCGAGGTGGTGCAGGCCGCGGGGGGCCGCGTCTATCTGGCCCCCCTGGTCCAGGGCCAGTCCACCAGCCAGATCGTCGAGCAGATCCGCGAGCATGACCCCGCGCAGGGCGCCGCCTAATGGAAGCGCGGCTGAGGCGGATCGCGGGGACGCCGGCCGGCGTGGCCCACCCCGGCTATGAGCGGTTCCGCGACTGGATCCTGCGGTCGGCCCTGCCGTTCTGGGCCGATCGCGGCGTCGACCCCGCGGGCGCCGGGTTCGAGGAGCACCTGACCGTGGCGGGCGAGCGCGACACGGTCGCCTTCAAGCGCATCCGGGTCCAGGCCCGCCAGATCTATGTCTATTCGCACGCCGCCCGGCTGGGCTGGGCGCCCGGGCTGGAGATCGCGCGGCGGGGCTACGATTTCCTGATGGCGTCCGGGCGGCGGGCGGACGGCGGCTGGCCGAGCCGCCTGGACCGGCGCGGGGCGGTGATCGACGACACCGCCGAGCTGTACGACATCGCCTTCGTGCTGTTCGCCCTGGCCTGGTACGCCCGGGCCAGCGGGTCGGCGGCGCCGATCGCCGAGGCTCACCGGACCCTCGACTGGCTGGACGCCCATATGGCGAACCCCCATGGCGGCTATCACAACAGCCTGCCCCGTCGGGACGAACCCCGTGAGCAGAACCCGCACATGCATCTGCTCGAGGCGGCGCTGGCGCTGTACGAGACCAGCGGCGAGGCGCGCTTTCTGGACCTGGCCCGCGATCTGGTGGGCCTGTTCCGCGATCACATTTTCGATCCCGCCACGGGCGCCCTGGGCGAATTCTTCGCCGACGACTGGCGCATCGCGTCCGGCGCGGACGGCGCGCGTCTCGAACCCGGCCATCACTATGAGTGGGTGTGGCTGCTGTCCCGCTTTGAGGCCGCCGCGGGCGAAGACCTGTCCGGGGAACGCCGGGCGCTGTTCAACCTGGCGCAGTCGCTGGGGCTCGACCCGCGCACGGGGCTGGTCCTGGACGCCATTGGCCGCGACGGCGAGGTGCTCAAGGACTCGTTCCGCCTCTGGCCCCAGGCCGAGGCCATCAAGGCCCAGATGGTCATGCCGGACGAGCGGCCGGCGGAGGCGGCGGAACGGCGGCTGGAGGTGCTGTTCGGGCGCTTTCTGGCGCGCTCGCCCGCCGGCGCCTGGCACGACCACCTCGACGCGGAAGGCCGCCCGCGGTCGACGACCATGCCCGCCTCGTCCTTCTATCATCTGTTCATGGCGTTCGCCGAAATGGCGGCCGCGCTCGATCCTTATCCCGATCAGCCGCTGGCGGACCGCGGCGCCTGACGCCCCATTGGCGCGACGGGCGATTTGCGCTGGATAGCGACCGGCGGCCTGGATAGATTTGCAGCTTGGGCCAAGGCCTTGGGGGACCGGGATGACCCACGCCATCCGAACGCGCGCGCGCCGGCCGTGAGCGACGCTGTCCTCGTCACCGGCGGGGCAGGCTTCATCGGCTCGAACACGGCCAAGGCCCTGGCCGCTGCGGGCTGGCGGCCGGTGGTGTTCGACTCCCTGGCCGGCGGCTCGCGTGACGTCGTTCGCTGGGGCGAGTTCGTGCAGGGCGACATCCGCGACGAGGAGGCCCTGCGCGCGGCCATGACCGCCCACAAGGTCACAAGCGTGATCCATCTTGCCGCCCTGACCGAGGTCGGTCTGTCCATGCAGCGGCCGGACCTGTTCTGGGACCATAATGTCGCCGGCACGGCCTCGCTGCTGCGGGCCATGGTCGCCTGCGGCGTGCCGCGCCTGGTGTTCTCCTCCAGCGCCGCCGTCTATGGCCGGGGACGGGATCTGCTGGACGAGAGCCTGCCCACCGCGCCGGTGAGCGCCTATGGCGACACCAAACTGGCCGGTGAGAGGCTGATCAGGGACTATTGTTCGCTGTTCGGTCTGAGCGCCACGGCCCTGCGCTATTTCAACGCCGCGGGGGCCGAAGCGGACGGCGCCCTGGGCGAGCGGCGCGAGCGGGAAACCCATCTGATCCCGCTGGCGATCGAGGCCGCCCTGGGGTTCGGCCCGCCCCTGACCGTGTTCGGCGACGACTTTCCCACCCGCGACGGTTCGGGCCTGCGTGACTATGTGCATGTGAGCGATCTCGCCCGCGCCCATCTGGCCGCCCTGGCCGATCCGCCGCCCGCGGGACGGTTCGAGGCCCTGAACGTGGGCGCCGGCGCCGGCTGGACCGTGCTTGAGGTGATCGCGGCGATTGATCGCGCCCTCGGCCGGCCCACGCCCTATGTCATCGGTCCGCGGCGGGCCGGCGATCCCGCCGCCCTGGTGGCCGATCCCCGGCGCATCCGCGACCGGCTGGGCTGGCGGGCGACGGAATCGGATCTGCATCACATCGTCGAGACGGCCGTGCGCTGGCGGCGCGAAGCCAACCAGCCGTTCCCGGCCCGGGTCTGGCCGGGCGCGCTTTCTAAGCCGTGACCTGAAGGCGCTTCAGAAGCGGCAGGCGGAGGTCGAGGAACTCGCCGGCCTTGGCGGTGAGTTCGCCCAACAGGTCGCCGGGATCGGTGAGCGCGGCCCCGTCCTTCATCAACTGCAACCCCGCCGGGGCGAGGACGTCGGCGGTTGTGGCCCGCGCCAGGGCCGCGGCGTCGGCATGGCCGGCGGCCCGCGCCCGCAGGAACAGCTGGTCCAGGCGCCCGACCGCGACGCCGCCGCCGATCACCGGCGAGGCGAGATGCTGGATGTCGCCGCTCCACCGCGCCCGCTCGCAGAGCGCGGCGTTCAGGCGCAGGCACCGCTCGCGGCGCGCCGCCGAATTCGGCTGCTCTGGAACAGGTGCGATATAGCCGGCCGCCGCCAGCAGGATCAGCGTCGTGTCGACGGTGGCGCGGGTTTCTGCGGCCAGCAGGGGATGGGCCCGCAGCTCGCCGAGCGCGCGCGGCGCGCCGACGGTCTCGGCGAGGATCGTCATGATGTCGCCGAAGGTGGCCGCGCGCGGCGTGATGTCGCCGAGCGGACCGTTCAGATGCAGGTCCTTCCCCGGTGGGGCGATGAGGGCGAATCGGGTGGCGTCGAGGCGCTCCGCCTGGGCGGCGGGCGACAGACGCCGGGCGCCCTTGGTGAAGATGTCGCGGCGGAACGCCTGGTTGACCAGATAGTCCCGCGCGGTCTCCCGCAGCACCGGATGAGAGATCCCGGTCAGGAACGCCATGCCTTCGTCCGTGAGATTCACGGCGTCCACATGATCGAGCAGATGGGCGGAGGCGCCGAAGGCGAGCTTGGCCTCCGCCAGCCGGTCGGCGACCTGGGCGAAGGACTGCGGCCGCCAATCGCGGGCCAGATATTCATGGGCCAGATAGCGGCGATCCTGGCCGCGCAGGGACCGCAGGCGATCGGCCAGGACCGGGTTGCGCTGGAAATGGAGGGCGCCTGCGGCCGCCAGACTTTCGGCGAAGTCCAATGCCGCATCGATGCGCCCGGCCGGACCCTGGAGCGCCGATCCCGCTACGTCGGCGTGCAGGGCGAGCAGGTCGCGCAGAGGCGCCGCTGCCGCCCAGCCGACCTGAGCGTTGTAGCTCAGATAGACCACGCCCCCTGGCGCGAGACGGCGGCGGATCAGGTCGACGATCACCGAGCGATTGGTCTCCGACACCCACGACCAGACCCCATGCAGGGCGATCACGTCGAACTCGGGCAGGCCTGGCGGCAGATGAACGGCTTCGCCGAAAGCGTCGCCGCCGACGAGGAACAGGTGGAGGCCGCCAAGATCGCTTTCGAGGGCAGCCATACCGAAGGCAAGCTTGGCCTGCGCACAACGCTTGACGTCCTGATCGCCGAGCAGGACCTCTACGGCGCGGAGATCGCCCTTACCGCCGCCCGACGAGATCACTACGCCGCCCAGACAGCCTTGTTGGTCGCCACCGGCGCTCTACAGCCTGAGATTCTGAGCGCGGCCGTGATCCTTTATGATCCGGTGAAGCACTTCAAACACATCTCCCGCCTGCGCCCCTGGGCGCCGTGGGAGCCGGCCCTCGAAGCCGCCGATCGCCTGACGTCCCCCGGCGAACGACGTCCCGTCGCCGGACTCCCCAGGCCGCGCTGATCGCGCCCGGCCACTGGCTTCAGCACCAGCTGGCCTGGTCGGCGGTTGGTTTGCGCAGGAGTTCCTGGATATTCGCTTCCAGGATTCGATAGCCGACGTTGCCGTAGAGCTTCTGCCGGCCACTGTTGAGCACGAAGCTGGGGCTGCCGCGAACGTCCATGGCCTCGGCGTCCTGATGGTCGGTCGCCAAGGCGGCGAAGGCGGATCCGTCATGGATCGCCGCCTCGATCGGCGTCAGGGGCAGTCCCGTCTCCACCGCGACGGCCCGCTGAACGGCCCAGGCGGCGATGTCGCGGGCGTCGTGAAAGAAGGCGCGCCGCAGCGCCAGAGTCGCGCTTTCACAACTTCCCTGAGGAAGCCGCGTGGCCGCTTCCGCCACCGCGATGGCCTTCAGGAAGAGATGGGCGCCGCTGGACGATGCCGGTCTGACGGTCAGCCAGATGTCGGGATGGACCGTCACCTCGGGAAACTGCGCCGCGGACTCCATAAGGTGGGCGTTGAAGCCCCCGTATCCGCCTCGCGCGCCCCAGTTCGTGGCGATCTTGCGCGCGGAGTCGCCGAACACAGAGCAGAACCTGGGCTCCAGTCGCACCTGATCGCCAAACGCCGCCTTCACAGCAGCGAGCCGGACCTGGGCGATATGCGCCCACACACAGAGCACATCCGAGAAATAGATGATGGGAACTATGGTCACGGTTGCAGGCCTCGCGGACTCTTTCACCCCCTGACAGCCTTCTATAGCATCGCCGCGAACCCGCCCTTCCGGCCTTTCCCTTAAGAGATTTCATGACCGATAGCCCCGCGCCCGCCGCCGCGATCAGCCCTTTTCCCGTCGATGCGGTCCGCGCCCGGTTTCCCGCCCTCGCGCGCGCGGCGCCCTTCATCTATTTCGACAACGCCGCCGGGGCGCAGGCGCCGGGCGTGGTGCTCGACACGGTCGCCGCCCACCTGCTCGATTTCAACGTTCAGCGCGGCGGGCGCTATCCCAAGAGCCAGGCAGTCGACCGCATGATCGACGCGACGCGGGCCAAGGTGGCGGCGTGGCTTGGCGGCGATGATCCCGACGAGGTCGCCTTCGGCATGAACGCCACCAGTTTCATGCGCCTGGTCAGTCTGGCCCTCGGCCAGACGATCACCGCGCCGCGGGATGAGATCGTGGTGACCGACATGGACCATCACGCCAACATTTCGACCTGGCTCGAGCTGGCCAAGACCAGCGCGAAGATCGTCTGGTGGCGGATGCGGGAGGACCAGCGCCTGCATGTGGAAGATCTGATCCCCCTGCTGTCGGGCCGGACGCGGCTTGTGGCCTGCACGGTGGTTTCGCACGCCCTCGGCTCGCGCGTGGACGTGGCGTCCGTCGCCCAGGCCGCTCACGCCGTGGGCGCCGAGGTGTTTCTCGACTGCGTCCACTACAGCCCTCACGCCCTGATCGATGTGAAGGCCTGGGATTGCGACTATCTGGTGTGCTCCGGATACAAGGCCTTCGCCCCGCACATGGGATTCCTTTGGGGCAAGCGCGCCGCGCTTGAGCGCCTGCCGACCTTCCGCGAGGAATTCATTCCGGACGCCCCGCCGCACAAGATCGAGGCGGGGACCTTCATCTTCGAAAACGTCGCCGGCATGAGCGCGGCGATCGACTATTTCGAGGCTCTGGGGGCCGAACTGGATTCTGGGGCGAGCACACTGCGCGCCCGGCTCGTCGCCGCCATGACCGGCATCGAGGCGCATGAGCGCGATCTTTCCCGCGCCATGCTGGAGGTATTCGCCAGTGTCGGCGCCACCGTCTATGGGGTCGCCAGCGCCAACGCCGTCCACCTCCGGGTTCCGACCTTCACCTTCAACCTGCCGGGCAAACTGCCGGCCGACGTGTCGCAGGGCCTGGCGGACGCCGGGATCGGCGCGCGCGACGGGCACATGTACGCGCCGCGCTTGATGGAACGGCTCGGCCTGCCCCTGGAAACCGGCGCCGTACGCGCCTCCCTGGTGCACTACAATACGACGGCCGAAATCGACCGCTTCGCCACGGTTTTGCGGGATCTGGCGTCCTAACCGGACGCCGGCGGGGGAACAGACCATGGTGGACACGGAAGCCGAACTGGCGCGCATCGCCACCCGCGAGAGCGGCCTGAAGAAGAGCCTCAGCCGCGGACAGGTGGTGATGATCGGCCTGGGCGGGGCCATCGGCACCGGCCTGTTCGCCGGCAGCAGTCTCGCCATCGGCTACGCCGGTCCGGCGGTCCTGATCAGCTATATGATCGCCGGTTTCGCGGCCATCGTCATGGTGCTCAGTCTCTCGGAGATGGCCGTGGCCCATCCCGCCGCCGGCTCCTTCGGGGTCTATGCCGAAACCTATCTCAACCCCTGGGCCGGCTTCGTGGTCCGCTACACCTACTGGATGGAGCAGGTGGTCGCCGTAGGGGGGGAGGCCGTGGCCGTGGGGGTCTATATGACCTTCTGGTTCCCCGACATCCCGGTGTGGATCTGGTCGGTGGGCTTCGCCGCGGCCCTGCTGTTCGTCAATTCCCGGTCGGTGAAGAACTTCGGGACCTTCGAGTACTGGTTCGCCCTGATCAAGGTCACGGCGATCATCGCCTTCATCATTCTGGGGCTGGCGGGGCTGTTCGGTCTCGGCCGCGCGCCCATCGGCTTCCACAATCTCACCGGCCTGCCCGGCGGCTTCATGCCGCACGGCTTCAGGGGCGTGTGGATGGCCGTAATCATGGGTATCTTTTCCTACAACGGCATCGAGGTGATCGCCGTCACCTCGGGCGAGACCGCCGATCCTACACGGACCATTCCGGCCGCCCTGCGCACCATGGCCGTGCGGCTGATCCTCTTCTACCTGCTGGCCCTGACCATCGTGGTGGCGGTCGTGCCCTGGACACAGGTGGGCGCGACCACCTTCGCCCAGAGCCCGTTCGTGCGGGTCTTCGCCCAGTCCGGTATCCGGGAAGCCGCCGGGATCATGAATTTCGTGGTCATCACCGCGGCGCTGTCGAGCATGAACACCAATGTCTATCTCTGCTCGCGGATGCTGTTTTCCCTGTCCCGGGGCGGCTATGCGCCGGGTTTCCTGGGCCGGTTGAGCAAGGAAGGCACGCCGATCCCGGCCATCCTGGTGTCCGGCGCGGGTATTCTTGTCGCCGCGGCGGTCTCCAAGCTCACACCCAAGGCCTACAGCTATCTGTTCGGCATCGCCCTGTTCGGCGGCATCGTCGTCTGGATCATCATCCTTCTAAGTCACATCGGATTCCGCCGCCGCCACGGCGACCAGAACCTGGCCGTGAAGATGCCGGGCTTTCCCGTGGTCCAGATCGTCGGCATCGTCCTGCTCTCGGCCGTGCTCGTCACCATGGGGACCGACAAGGATTGGTGGCTGTCCTGGATCGTCGGTGTGCCGTGGCTGGTCCTGCTGACCCTCGTCTATTTCGTCTGGAAGCGGCGGAGGCCGGCGGACGTTCCGGGATGACGAGCGCCGAACCCGCCACCCTGGCCTCAACCCATCGCCACAGGCTGCGCAGCGCGGCGATCGGCGAGATCTTTCAGATCGACGTGGCCCTGCCGCCGGGCTGGTCTCCCGGCGGGCCGCCCCTGCCGGTGGTCTATGTCATGGACGGCAACGCCGTCTTCGGCATCGCCGCCCAGGCGCTGCGGCAACTTCAGAGCGCGCGGGAGGCTCGGCCGGCGATCGTGGTCGGGGTCGGCTACTGTCTGGACGGTGTCGCGCGCCCCGCCAACGCCCACGGATCGCTGCGCACGCGCGACCTGACCCCCAGTCACGATCAGGGCTATCTCGACAACATCGCCGCCGGCCGCGGCGGCCGGCCTGCACCCGTGGAGATCGAACCCACCGGCGGCGCGGCCCGGTTCCGGGACTTCCTGATCGACGAGCTGCGTCCCTTCCTGGCCGGTCTCTACGCCGGTGATCCGGACGAGCAGATCCTCGTGGGATCCTCGCTTGGCGGCCTGTTCAGTCTCTTTGTGCTCATGACCCGACCAGGGGCGTTCCAACGCCACGTGGCGGGCAGTCCGTCATTGTGGTGGGACAACTGCCGGCTCTTCTCACATCTCGAGGATTTCGCGCGCGCCGGGCCCGGCGCGACGCGAGAGGTGTTCCTGTCGGCGGGGGGGCTGGAAACCCAGGCGCCGTGGCTGATCGCCGACAACATGCGGCGCTTCACCGCGGCGCTTCAGACGCTGGATCTTCCCGGGCTGAAGGTCACCAGCCACGTGTTTGCGGACGAGACCCATGCCTCGGTGATACCGGCGGCGCTGAGCCGGGGTCTGCGGACCGTGCTGGCGCCGGGCTGATCAGCCGACGGCGATCCGCAAAAGGCTGAGGTCGGCCGACGGGTTCGTCAAAGCCCAGGCTTCGCCGGGCGGGATGACAAAGGCGTCTGCAGGGCCGAGCGGATGGTCGCTTCCACCGCGCCCCAAGCTTGCCGAGCCCTCCAGCACGAAGCCGAACAGCAGTTCATGACGGTGGGCGGCTTCGGCCAGTCGCGCGCCGCCCGCCGGACGCAGAACCCGCACGTCGGCCAGGCCCTGGGTTGCCGCCGACATCTGCGAGAGCTGGGCCTCGAAGCCGTCGTCCTGGCGCGTCCACGGCGCCTGGGCGGCCACATGGAACAGGAAGGTCTGTCCGCCGTAGTCCCTGTCCGGCAGGGTCCGCCCTGTGGGCAGGGTCATGGCGTGATCGGCCAGGGTCTCGTGCAGAGCGGGACAGCCCACCTCCACCACTTCCAGGCCGACGGAGGCCTCGAGAACCCGATGGCGGATACGCGGCGGCTGGAGCACGAAATCGCCAGCGTGCATGACGATGGGATCGCCCTGGTCCTCATAGGCCACCCGCACCCAGCCGCGCCGGCAGAAGATCATCTGGAAGCGCACCTTGTGGAAGTGCACCCAGTCCGGCAACAGGCCGCCGCCAGGAATGGAGATGTGCGAGCCGATAAACCGCCCGCCCTGCCGGTCGGGGATCAGGTCGCGATAGAGCATCCCCGCCCGCCCGGCGCCCGGCGGGGGACTTTCCGCGGCCCGGTTCAGGACGAAGCTGGGGACGAGCGGCGCCTCCTCCACCGGCGGATCGGCCAGGACCCACTCGACCCTCGTGCCGTTAGGCGCCATCCGCACCCGTTCCGACCCCTCCGGCAGCGTGTGGCAGGGCAACCGGATCACGCCCGGGCCGCCCTCGCCCGGCGCCAGCCGGAGTCTGAGGCCGTGCCCGGACAGGCTTGCTACCTGCGGATCCTCGGCCGGGAAGATGGTTTCCACCCGAAATCCGAGGCTTTGGGTGAAGAAGGGCAGGGCCCGCGCCAGATCGGCGCAGGCCAGTTCGATCTCGGCGCCGGCCGCCACGTCCGACATCAAAGGCCCAGCAGGCGGGCCAGGATGTTGTGCTGCACCTCGCTGGAGCCGCCGTAGACGGTGCTGGCGCGGTTGTTGATGTGACGCGTCATGGGGGTGAGCGCATAGGCCGGACCGATGGCGCTCTCCTGAGGATAGGCGCCCAGACCCCGCCGCTGGTCCGGCGTGGCGTAGGCGCCGAGCACGTCCACGGCCAGTTCGGCGATGTCCTGGCTCTTGTGGCTGGCCAGCAGCTTCTTGATCGAGGCCGCCGTGCCGCCGACACTTTCGCCTACGCCGGCGGCCGAACTGAGCCGCAGGTCGGTCCAGTCGGCCGTCATCATGTCGATCTCGAGCTGGGCGGTCTTGCGCCGGAACGCCGGGTCCTGGATCAGCGCCTCGCCGTCGCCGCCAGGCTCCTGCCTCGCCATACCCCTGACCTTCTCCATCCCGACCCGCAGCCCGACGCCCAGAGAGCCGCCACCGCGCTCGAACTCGAGGAGGTATTTGGCGACGGTCCAGCCCGCGTTCTCCTCGCCCATGCGGTTGGCCACCGGAATGCGCAGGTTGTCGAAGAACAGCTGGTTCAGCTCGTGCTCGCCGGACGTGGAGATGATCGGCCGGATGGTGATGCCCGGGGCGTTCATCGGCGAGACCAGGAAGCTGATCCCCGCCTGCTGTTTGCCCTCGGTGGAGGTGCGCACCAGCATGAAGATCCAGTCGGCGTTGTGGGCGTTGGTGGTCCAGATCTTGGACCCATTGACCACATAGTGATCGCCGTCGCGCATGGCGCGGGTCTGCAGCGAGGACAGATCCGAGCCCGACTGCGGCTCGGAATAGCCCTGGGCCCAGACGTGCTCGCCCGACAGCATCCGGGGCAGGAAGTAGTCTTTCTGTTCCTGGGTGCCGTAGCGCATGATCACCGGACCGCAGAGGGTGATCCCCATGGACGGCAGGGCCGGGGTGCCGACCCGGGCGCACTCCATGGAGAAGATCTCGCGTTGCCGGGCGGTCCAGCCGGGACCGCCGTATTCCTTCGGCCAGCCGGGCGCGGCCCAGCCCTTGGAGTGCAGGGCCTTGTGCCAGAGGCGCGCCACCGAATTTTCGGCGAACACGCCGGCCTGACGCTCGGTCTGGGCGCGAAGTTCCGCATCGAACTTCTCATCCAGAAAGGCGCGCACCTCGTCGCGGAAGGCGCGGTCTTCGGGGCTCAGATCTTCTTCCATGGTTTCGCGTCTCTTGATCGATCAGGACAGGCCTGGCGCGCCGATAACACTCGACGGGCCGTTGTGGAACGCCGGAACGCCGCCACCGGTGGTCTGACCCGAATCCACCAGCAGCGTGTGTCCCGTGACATAGCGTGCTTCATCGCTGGCCAGATAGAGCATGGCGTAGGCCGGGTCTTCCGGTGTGCCGGCGATGCCCAGCGGCGCCCCGGCGGCGATCTGGCGCTCGGTCTTGTCATAGTCGATGGCCTCGCCCGTGATCACGAAGGCGGTCATGGCCGAAACCGTGTTGCCGGGCGCCACGGCGTTCACTCGCACCCCGTGCTGCGCCAGTTCCGAAGCGGCGGATTTGGTGAGTCCCACCACGCCGTGCTTGGCGGCGGTGTAGGCGTGGGGGCCGAGCCCGCCCATGACGCCGGCGGTGCTGGCCACCGACAGGATCGACCCCTTCCGCGCCGGGATCATCACCCGGCTGGCGTGTTTGATGCCCAGGAACACGCCGGTCAGCAGGATGTCGATCGTGCGCTGCCAGGCTTCCAGGGGCGTGTCCTTGATGGAGCCCACCGCGCCCACGATGCCGGCGTTGTTGACCATGATGTCCAGGCCGCCGAACGCCGAGACCGCCAGGTCCACCGCCGCGGCCACATCGGCCTCCTTGGTCACGTCGGTGCGGATGAAACGCGCGCGGTCGCCAAGTTCCTTGGCCAGGGCCTCGCCGGCCGCGACCTGCAGGTCGGCGATGATGATCTTCGCCCCTTCGGCGTGGAACAGGCGCGCGGTCCCGGCGCCGATGCCGCTGGCCGCGCCGGTGATCACCGCGATCTTATCCTTCAGTCTGTCGGTCATGAAACGATTGGTCCTCTTTGATCCGGGTCGTTGATCAGGCGTCTTCCCACGCCTGGGCTTTGGTGAGGGCGTCCCGATAGGGGCGCAGGCAGAAGAACAGGCAGAGGGCCGCAACCGGATAGTCCACGGCCGCCATCAGGCTGAGGCTGCCGCCGAGGGACTTGCCGGCGAAGACCCGGTCGCTGATCAGGCCGCCGAGCAGGGGCCCCATGGTGAGGGAGATGAAATTGACCACCAGCATGTAGAGCGCCGCGATTCGGCCCTTGAGTTCATTGGGTACGATGAACTGCAGCGCCGTGGTGCCGAGGCCCCCAGGCCAGCCCATCAGGAAGGTGATCGGTGTCAGGAGAGCGAAGATCTGCCACGGCTTCGGGACCAGGGGCATGACGATGGCGAGCGGGCCCAGCACCAGCACGCTGTAGAACACCAGCCGCATCAGTGTGTCGCCGGCCCGTCGCTTGAGCAGGCTCGAGGCGAGGTGGCCGGACATGACGCTGCCGGCCAGGCCGAGGCTGAAGGCCATGACGCCATAAATCATCCCGGCCTGACCGCGCGCCACGCCGTGTTCGCGCACGAGGCATTCCACGATCCAGAAGAACAGGCCCCAGCCCTGGATCGACAGGGCCACATAGGCGGTGAACATCAGGGTCAGAAATTTCCAGCGGCCGGCCAGGAAGGTCAGCACCTGGCGGAAGGTCAGGGGCGTGTGGCCGTCGCCATCGAACCGTCCGCGTCGGGTCGGCTCGGCCAGGGTGAACCGGCCGATGATCGCCAGGAGGACGCCGGGAAGGCCCAGGGCCAGGAACATGATCTGCCAGGATTTGACGACGCCGAGCACGGGCAGGGTGATGGCCGGGGCGGACTCGAAGTGCTGCACCACCTGGCCGCCGACCACGTTGGCGAGGCCGACCCCGATGAAGGGCGCCGCGGTGAGCAGGCCGATGGCGGTGGGCAGGCTGCGCTTGGGAAACAGATCCGACAGCATCGAATAGGCGGCCGGGCTCAGGGCCGCCTCGCCCAGGCCCACGCCCATCCGCGCCAGGAACAGGGTGATGAACCTGTGGGTGAGGCCGCAGGTCGCCGTCATGGCGCTCCAGAACAGCATGGCCACCGTGACCACGGTCCGTCGCGACCGCTGGTCGGCGATCCAGGCCGCCGGCAGGGTGAAGGCGGTGTAGAGCAGGGTGAAGGCCAGGCCGCCCAGTAGGCCCATCTGGCTGTCGCTGATCGATAGATCGCGCTTGATCGGCCCGATCATCAAGGCCAGCACCTGCCGGTCCACGGTGGAGAGGCTGGCGGCCAGAGTCAGGAAGATCACCGCATACCAACCGGCGAATCCGGCCCGGGCTTCGCCGCGCGGCGCGGACGGAGCATCGTCGACGATCAGCGCGACAGTTTCCTGCCCGATCTCGATGGTCATGCCCGCCTCGCGCCTCCCGCCGCGTACCGTCCGCGCCTTACGGCGCCGCTTTCAGCATCGCGTTATGATTTTGGATCATGGTCCATGGGCCGCCCCGCCCTGTCAAAGCAATTCCGCGCGCGGGCGGTTGTGGCTGGCCTCGCGAGTGGCTAGGTCCTTAGGCTCGGACAGGGTAACCTCGGTCCGGCCGCATTAAAAGGGAAGCCCGCCATGAAGGTCGCCGCCGTCAAAACCCCGGGTGGGCTGGACAAGATCGCCATCGAGGACCGCCCGACGCCGACGGCGGGGCCCGGTGAAATTCTCGTGCGCGTTCGCGCCAGCTCCCTGAATTTCCACGACTTCGCGGTCGTCGGGGGAATGATCCGCGTTCCCGACGGCCGGATTCCCATGTCCGACGGGGCCGGCGAGGTGGTCGCGCTCGGCGACGGCGTGACGCGCTGGAAGGTGGGCGATCAGGTGCTGTCGACCTTCTTCCCGAACTGGCCGGCCGGCGGGCCGGCGCTTCCGCGGCTGACCGGCGTTCCCGGTGACCATGCCGACGGCTTCGCCGCCGAATATGTGGCCATGCCCGCCGCGGCTTTCACGCGTTTACCGAAAGGATGGTCGTTCGCCGAAGCCGCCACCTTGCCCTGCGCCGCCCTTACCGCCTGGCGCGCCCTCATCGTCGAAGCGCGGATCAAGCCCGGGGATGTGGTCCTGACCCAGGGCACCGGCGGCGTGTCGATCTTCGCGGTGCAGCTCGCCAAGGCGGCGGGCGCGACCGTGATCGCCACGTCCTCCTCGGCCGAGAAACTCGCGCGCCTGAAGGCGCTTGGGGCCGACCATCTGATCAATTACAAAGAAGATCCCAACTGGGGCCAGACCGCGGCGGCGCTCTGCGGCGGTGTGCATGCCGTGGTGGAGATCGGCGGGCCAGGCACGATGGGCCAGTCGATCCACGCCTGCCGGATCGGGGGCCACATCTCCCTGATCGGCGTTTTGACCGGGATTTCCGGCGACATCCCGACCGCCCTGGCCATGTCGAAGAACGTCACCATCAAGGGGATCACCGTGGGCTCCATCCAGGAGCAGGAGGAGATGATCGCGGCCATCGACGCCGCCGGTATCCGGCCCGTGATCGATTCGACGTTCCCACTCGATCAGATTGCCGCCGCCTTCGCCCATCAGCTGTCCCAGAAGCATTTCGGCAAGATTTGCCTGGAGTTCTGATCTGAGATCGGCAAGTCTCCTGGCTAGGGGCTGACCTTAAGGAAGACCGTCGAAAAATGCCGGACTCCTTCCGTCGCGCCATGCCCGTGCAACAACGCTCCGCCGTGACGGTGGAGGCGATCCTGTCCGGCTCCGCCGGGCTGCTGGTCCGCGAGGGCCTGCCGGGCTTTAACACCAATGCGGTGGCCAAGGCGGCCGGGATCAACGTCGCCACGCTCTACCTTACTTCCCGAACAAGAACGCCATCCTGCGCGAACTGTTCGATCGGGATGAAAGGGAACGGACCGACTATATCGGCGCGCAACTGGAAGACTTGGCGACGACCGACATTCTGGGGGAATGGATTCACGAGATGGTTTCGGCGCTGATGCGCATGCGGCGCAGTCAGCCGGCCGGGGTTGCGCTGCGTCGGGCCTGCCGGGCCGTGCCCGAACTCATGGAGGCCGAGGAGATCATCAACGCCGCGGTGGCCGCCCGGCTCGCCGCGGTGCTCCGCCGCCGCTATCCGGCTCTGCCGGCTGAACGGGAGACCATCGCGGCGCGCGCCTTGGTCGAAGTCACAGCCACGCTTCTTGATCTTGCCGGCGATCAGCCGGCTTTCGCCGGCGCCATGGCCGCCGAGCTGGAAGCCATGGTGCGCGGCTATTTCAAGGAACTCGAGACCATCCGGACCCCTGTCAGCGAGGCGTGATCCCGGTCGGGTTCAGGCGTCGAGCAGCGCGATGGCCTCGGCGGCGCGCTCGCCGTGGCGAATCTCTTCCTTGCCGTTCTGGCGCAGCAGGGCGGCAGCCGTGGCGTCGGCGGTATTGAGCGCCCAGGTCTCGTAGAGATCGTTGCCGTTGTTTTCGGCCTGAACCAGGAACTCGAGCATGGCCCGATCGACGCCCCGGCCGGATGGGCCCGCATAGGGGTTCTCGGCGGCGTCGGGGGGCGGAAAGTCCTCGCCCGTCAATTGCTTGATCACCTTCGACAGCCGGTGCGCGTGGGCCATTTCCTCGCGGCCGTTGGCGCGTAGCAGTTCGGCGATGGCGGCGTTTGGGGCGCTCGCGGCGAGCTCCTCATAGGCGGTCAGGCCCGAGGCCTCCAGATAGACCATGAGCTTCAGGTCATCGATCGTCGGGGCGGTGACGGCGTTGATATGGGCGAAGGCGGCGCCGGTATTGTCCGGGGCGTTGGCGGGCAGGCGGTTCATGAGGACGCTCCTGACGAGGGGATAAGGTTGGTGGGCTGGCGCTCGAGGAAGCCGACAACGGCCTCGAGGAAGATATCGTTTCGATCGCCGGCGACCATATGACCGGCGTCGGCGACATCGGTAAAGGCGCCGTGCCTCAGGGTGGCGACAAAGGCCTCGGCGGCCTCAAGCGACACCAGTTCGCTCATCCGGCCGCGGATAAGATGGACCGGTATGTCGATATCGCGGCAGCACGCCTCCAGATCGCGTCCATGGTCGGAGGGCCGTTCCCGCCTGACACCGCTGACGAACCTGGGGTCCCAGTGCCAGCGGAAGCGCCCATCCTGGCCCTCGCGCAGATTTTTCCGCAGGCCCGAGAGGTCCTTCGGCCGCGGCCGGTGCGGAAGGTATGCGGCGATGGAATCCGCCGCCGCCTCCAGGCTGTGAAAGCCATGCTCCAGGTGGGCGCCCATGAACGCCATGATCTTCTCGACGCCGGAGGGGTCGCTGCGCGGAATGATATCAACCAGGGTGAGTGAACTGAAGGTTCCAGGCGCGAGTTGCGCCTCGACCGTCATCCCGGCGATGCCGCCCAGGGAGGCGCCGATAAGCGCCGGCCGGCCCGGCAGGCTTTCGGCCACATCGATGAGATCTTCGGCGTAACGTTCGGTGTGATAGTCGCCGGCCGGGTCCCAGCCGCTGTCTCCGTGACCGCGCAGGTCGAGGGAGACCGTCTTCCAGCCGCGGCGGGCAAGTTCCACGGCGGTGGAGGCCCAGGAATGGCGCGTCTGGCCGCCACCATGCGCCAGCATGACCACGCCGCGGTCGGCCGCGCCCGCGACGTCCGCGGTGAGGATGAGGCCGCCGCGCGTGACGAAGGTTGAGACCTTGCTCTCCAAATCGATAGCGTCCTCCGCGTTTCGTTCACAGCTGGGATTGCAATCCCGATGTTCTCAAGTCTCACTAGCGAGGCTTGACCGCCCCGTCCATCGCAGGAAGGCTTGAGGGACTCCCTGCGCCGTGTCGTCTAAAGTGCGGGTGGGTGCGCGGCGGGCTTCTTTCTGATCCGTGTCCTTTCAGAGGCGACTCTTTAGTATGGGGTAGTCTAAGCGCTATTTTTAGGTCGGAAAACTCCGGTTAAGAGCATTTCTGGAGCGACTGTAAATCAAGCCCCTCTACCCACCCCCAATTCCTGAATCAGATTTATTTAAGATTATAGAAACTATTTGCGATGCTCGGGGGTGGACAAAAAATTCTTCGGCAGATTTTGTTTTTGTTCATGAGGTGCGACGTTTTGTCCTGAATCGCGAGGACGTCGTTGTGCTAGCGGTGGACGGGCGAAGGTGGTTTATGCCACCGTCAAGTCCAGTGCCCCCGGGGGGAGTTCTGATGCAGTTGCGTAGTCCTGAGGCCGTGCGGCCGACGTCGTCTTGCGCGGTCCGCAAGAGTTTACCGGTCGCGTTCTCCATCGCGGCCCTGGCCGCGGCCACATCGGCCCAGGCCCTCAATATCATTCCGGTCTACGATTCCTCCATTACCTCCCTGTCGAACGCGACGGCGATCGAGGCGGCGTTTCAGAACGTCGCAAACCAGTTCAACGCCTCCTTCGCCTCCCCGGTCACGGTGAAGATCGGGGTGTCCTGGGGCAAGGTGGCCAGCCAGACGCTGGGAACCGGCAACATCAGCGCGAGCGTGTCGCCGCTCCGCGCCCCGTACGCCTACAGTGACATCGTGGCGGCCTTCGCCGCCACCGCCGCGGCCAACCCAAATGACCCCTATCTCGCGTCGGTGATGCAGACGTTGCCTGCGAAGAGCCCCGCCGGGGCGTTGAGCTTTGATCTTCCTTATGCGCAGGCGCAGGCGCTTGGGCTTCTGTCTGCGACCATCCCGCTCAACAGCGGCTATGTGGGTTTCTCCTCGACGGTGAACTGGGACCTGTCCTCCGCGAATGGCGTTTCCGCCGGGATGTTCGATTTCCAGGGCCTTGCGGCCCATGAAATTTCGGAGGTCCTTGGCCGGGTCACGGGGCTGCAGAAGGCCACGCCGGCGTTCGCGACCCTGTTCGACGCCCTTCGCTACGCGGCGCCCGGCGTCTCCAGCTTCTCCTACAGCGCGCCGGCCTACTTCTCGATCGACGGGGGCGTGACGAACCTTGGCGCGTTCAACTATTCCGGCACGGGCGACCGCAGCGACTGGAACGCGATTGCCGGAGACGCCCAGAGCGCGGTTCTGAAGACGGGCACTGCGCTGAGCCTCTCCACGAGCGACATGATTGCCCTGGATGTGCTTGGTTGGGGGGCCTGGACGCCCTTGATCAGCGGATCGAAGATCGGGGCGATGGTGTCGGCCGATGATCCCACCCTGGTCTCCTTCGGCGCCGTACCCGAACCCGCGACGTGGTCGATGCTGTTGCTCGGCGTTGGCCTTGTGGGCGGGATGGCCCGCAGGCGTCGCGAGCTGGCGCCAGCCTGAGGCTTGCGCGAACCCGGCTCGGCCGCTTCGGGCGGAGCCACCCTCTCTCGACCATACCGCGGTAGGCGAACAGGCCTGCAACGACTCGCCGTGGCAGGCGTCGGCTCCTTCGCACCACATAAACAAAAAAGGCCGCCGTTTCCGGCGGCCTTTTCCGTAAGAGGTCTGAAGCGGATTAACCGATCGCGGCGACCGGCTTGTCCCGGCGACGGATCGACGCGCCGACCAGGCCGAAACCGGTCAGCATCAAGGCCCAGGTCGCCGGCTCAGGAACGCCACCGCCACCGCCATCGGTCACGCCGTCGGCGGAGAAGCCGCCCTGCGCGACCGAAGCGAACGGGGTCAGCTTGCCGTTGAGCACTTTCACCGTCGGGGTGATGGAGGTCATCGCCAGGGCGAGGCCTTCGTCTCCAAGGCCGTCGAAGGTGACGAAGTTGTTGCTGTTGTAGCTGACCAGGCCGCCGGCCAGGATGGAGTCAAGCAGAGATCCGGTCGAGCCGTAACCGCTGAAAACCGAGCCCAGGAAAGAGCCGCTCAGCAGATCGTCACCGTTATGGACGGTGTAGATGCCAGCGGTCTTCGTCGGGCCGGCATAGGTGAGCGAGAAGGAACCGTCGAACGACGCCAAGGAGATCGGGCCGAAGGCGATGGCCCCGGTTTCGGTGGCGTTAAGATTGAACGTGGCGGTCAAATCGCCCAGCGCGGCCAGCGCCGGGTCAAGATAGTCGAATTTCACGGTCGAGTTCGAAGACAGCGTCAGGCCGCTCAGCGAGACGTTGGCTGTGCTGTTGATCGGATTGAAAGTGGCGAAGGTCACCGCGCTGGCGGGCGCCGCGGCGGCCAGACCGGCCACGAGGCCCAAGGCCGCGAGGGCGCTCATCGTCTTGTTCTTCATGTTCCAAAACCTCTTACAAACGCGAAGCCGGCCACACGCCGGGCTATCAGCTACCAGACTGAAAATACCCTTAGCCGGATTAGGTTCCTTAGAAAAGTCCTTTTTTGGCTACTTTTGTAAACGGGGCCTTAATTGTGACGCCCAACTGGCTCCCTCGGCAGCGGATTCGGCCTTTTTGAACGGTAAAATATAAGTAATATCAGTTATTTACGCGCCGTTCGGGACACCGTGTCGCAGGGTGCGATTGAATCGTGAACAAGTGCAACGCGTTCCCCAGGGCGGCCGCCTTGTCCCTGTTGAAGCTTGGCCCGCCACTAATTGAGTCAAATCGCTTCTAATTCTCAGGACATCGATACGGCGGCGTGCGGATCGATTGCTCAAGCTGTCGATCCGGGACTCGGCCAAGATTCAAGGATTGTCGTGGCTTCGACGGCGTTGTTCTTTTCACGCGATGCGCCAACATCCGGCGGGCCCTATCCGCCTGGGCGGTCGCCGGCGCGTATTCGGGTCTCGATCTCCCGCAGAATAGGTGCAAGGTCGGCCACGGTCTCGACCACATAGTCGGCGCCGGCCGCGTAGAGGGCGTCCGCCGATTTGGCGACCTTTTCAGCCCGTTTGGCGGGCTCAAGCGCGGTGTAGGCCGCAAAGCCGAGGCCAACGCCGTTCCCGGATCCGCTCAAGCCGATGCTCCAGGTCCCGGCCGCCACGCCCTCGGCGACACCCACGGTGGAGTCGTCGATCTTGACGCAGGCTTTCGCCGGCCAGGCCCTAAGGTCGCTTAGAGCCTTCCACATCATGAGTGGAGACGGTCGCCCGGCCGCGGTCTCCCCGGCGCAGATCACCACCTCCGGGGCGTAGCCCTGGGCCGCGGCGGCCGGCAGAATGTCGGTCATCATGGCGCGGGTATAGCCCGTGGAGGAGCCTACGCGTACGCCGTCGGCCCGCAGCGCGGCAAAGAGGTCCGCCGCGCCGGGGATAAGCTCGCCGTGCCGACCGGCCGCCACGCGCATGAGCGGTTCCAGGGCGTCATGGATGCGGGTGACGTCGTCTTCGGTCGGGCTTGCGTCTCGCGCGGCGCGCCAGGCGCCGGCGATGCGCGGCGCGGCCAGCAGGGCGCGGACGTGATCGCGCTTGGCCACACCCATGTCGGCCCGGGCTTCCGACTCCGTGATGGCGACACCCTCGCCGTCAAAGGCCTGCAGTAGGGCTTCGACCGGCGCCATGCAGCCGAAGTCGACCATGGTTCCGGCCCAGTCGAACACCACGGCGACGATTGAGGATGTCATAGTCCGGTATCTCCCAGAGGGGTGTTGAAGAGCTCGCCGATCACCTCCTCGGCGATGGCGAAGGATGTCGAGGCGCCCGTGCCGCTGGTCACCATGGCCAGCCGGACGTTCGGCGCTGGCGCGTCGACGAACATGGCCGCCTCGGCGCTGGCGTAGGTGCCGGTCCAACGGGCGAGCACCGGCGGCGGCGCGAGGCCGGTCGCGGCCTCGAACTCCGTCAGGATCAGCCCTTCAACGTCGCCCGGCGCGAAGGGGTCGGGAGTTGCGGCATAATGGTGGCTGTCGCCGACCACGAGAGACCCGTCCGCGCTCTGCGCCACGATCAGATGGATTCCGTTCCGCAGACAGTCCGCCTGTTCCTTGGCGAGGCGTTGCGCCAGGGGCGCGGCCTCGGGGAGTGCGCCGTAGCCCAGATAGCGGATGAGCCCCAGGTCTGACATGACCGGAGAGGGCAGGCGAACGCCGGGGTCGCCTAGGCGAAGCATGCTCAGACGGCATCGTGTCACGCCGTAGGCCGCGATCCGATCCGGGAATAGCGAGACAAGGTCGTCACCCGGACAGACCACCGCCGCCTCCGCCTCGACAGTCCCGCGCGAGGTCAGGATGCGCGGCGGTTCGACGGCCAGAACGGCGGTCGACGACATGAACACCACGCCGTGCACAGCCTCCAGCCAGGCGCGGAGGGCCGGGATGGCCAGCGTCGACTCCACGCGGAGTTCGTGAGGGCTGTACAGGGCGCCCCGCACGGCGGCGGGCCGCAGCATCGGAAAGCGGCGCTTGAGAGTGGCGGCTGAAAGGTGCTCGCAGGCCTCGCCCATTTCCGTGGCCAGGAACGCCGCCACGACGGCCGAAGCTTCTTCCCGGCGATAGGGGAGGACGAGACCGCGCTGCTGCACCGTGATCCCGGCGGCGGGTGCGGCGACCGCCCAGAGATCCCGGGACCGTCGGGCGCGCCGCCAGACCTCGCCGCGGGCCTGGCCGGTGACCGTCACGAAGCCGAAGTTGCGGATCGAGGCGCCATTGGCCTGGCTGTCGCGCTCGATCACCACCACGCGTTTGCCCAGACGCGCGCCGGCCCAGGCGTGGGCCAGACCCAGAATTCCCGAGCCGACCACGGCCAGATCGTAGGGGTTGCTCATGCCGTGTCGCTCGCCTTCCGATCCCCTGTGAGTCGCGGGCTGTGGCCTGCCGCGTGACGCGACGCAAGCTGTCCGCCGTCGCAGGGCGGGCATAGGGACGGCTTATGTCAGTTCGTTGACAGATCATGAGGCAATCCGCCGTTCTGTCGCCGCGAAGGCAAAAGCCTATCGGCGCGCGCCCGCCCCTGGGCTAGGGGATGAGTCCCCGGTTCGCGAAAGGATGCTCATGCCACGCCGCTTTACCCTCTTCGTGGTCGCCGCCATGCTCGGCGGCGTCCTGGCGGGCTTCATCCTCAATCAGACGGTCACCGATCCGGGGCAGCTGAAACAGGTGGCCGAGTGGCTCTCGATCGTCACCGATATCTTCCTGCGGCTGATCAAGATGATCATCGCCCCCCTCGTGTTCTCGACCCTGGTGGTCGGTATCGCCCACATGGAAGACAGCGCCGCCATCGGTCGGGTCGGCGTGAAAACCATCGGCTGGTTCATCGGCGCCTCGGTGGTTTCGCTGACCATCGGCCTGATCATGGTCCACATCCTGCAACCGGGCGTGGGCTTGAACCTCGCCGTGCCGCCGGTGGCGGCCAAGAGCGGCGTCGCCGCCCAGGCCCTCACCCTCAAGGACTTCATCACCCACGTCTTCCCCACCTCCATCGTCGGGGCCATGGCCAACAACGAAATCCTGCAGATCGTCGTGTTCTCGGTGTTCGTCGGCACGGCGATCTCCGCCGTGGAGGAACGCGCGCCCGCGGTCATGATGCTGGCCGAGCAGATCGCCCAGATCATGCTGAAGATGACCGGCTATGTGATGCTGTTCGCGCCCTTCGCCATCTTCGCGGCCCTGGCCTCGACGGTGGCCACCCAGGGCCTCGGGGTTCTTCTGGGCTACGCCAAGTTCGTCGGCGGCTTCTATCTCTCGCTTGGCCTGCTGTGGGGCCTGCTGATGGCGGTCTGTTTCCTGGCGGTGGGCCGGCGGGTGGGAACCCTCATCGGCCTGATGCGAGATCCCGCCGTCCTGGCCTTCTCCACGGCCAGTTCGGAAGCGGCCTATCCCCGCATCCTCGAGGGCCTGCAAACCTTCGGCGTCTCGCGCCGGATCGCCAGTTTCGTCCTGCCGCTCGGCTATTCGTTCAACCTGGACGGGTCGATGATGTACTGCACCTTCGCGACCCTGTTCATCGCCCAGGCCTATCACATCCCCATGACCCTCGGTCAGCAGGTGATCATGCTGCTGCTGCTGATGGTCACCAGCAAGGGCATGGCGGGGGTGCCGCGGGCGTCGCTGGTGGTGATCGCCGCGACCCTGTCGTATTTCCACCTGCCGGAAGCGGGGCTCCTGCTCATCCTGGCCGTCGACCACCTGCTCGACATGGGCCGCAGCGCCACCAATGTGGTGGGCAATTCGGTGGCCGCGACGGTGATCGCCAAGTGGGAGAAAGAGCTCAGCGATCAGCCGGCGTAACCGGCTTCGGTAAGGGCGTAGAACACATTCACCGACGGCGCGCCGAGCACGGTGGAGATCGATGTCCGGTCGGCGAGGCGGGCGCCGAGCTTTTCCACTGCCCGCCGGGAGCGGAAGTTGGTCTCGCCGACGCGGAAGATCACGGTGTTCACGAAGCGGAAGGCGTGGCGCAGCATGAGCCGCTTCATGTCCGTGTTGTGCGCCCCACCCCACCAGGCCCGGCCCAGGAAGGTCCAACCGATCTCGATCTCGCCCGGCTCGGTGAACAGGGCGGAAAAGCGGGACCAGCCGATCGTGTCGCCGGTAGCCCGGTCGATGGCGACCAAGGCCCCGCCGGAGGCCAGGCCGTCCTCGAAGAAGGCGCGAAACACATCGTCTTTCCAGCGGTCGGACGCCGGGTGCAGCGCCCACACCGCGGGGTCGGACCCCAGAGCGTAGAGCGCCGCCCAGTCGTCGGCCGTGACCGGCCGCATCTCGACGATCTCGCCGGTCAGGTGGGGTTGATAGTCGAACATGCCGTCTCGCCTGCAGGTGTCATCTGGCGCGCGTTCTATAGTCGAGGATGGGCGCGCCGGTCAGTCCCGATCAGTCAGGCCCCGACGAAGGCGATCGAGCCCATCAGCAGCGGGGCGAGCAGGCAGACCGTGGCCAGGATGGAGACGACGGTTTCGAAGCGCTGGGTGAAGGAAGCGAACATGGGAAGGCTCCTGTGGGTTCGGCTTGTGGCGACGGGCGTGCCTGCCCGTCCGTGAGCCGATATGCGCCACGATCCCGTGCCTAACAAAATTGCATAGTATTGGATGATAACTATGCATGAATGGAGTCTCGCGGGCCGCTCAGCGACTCCAGGTCCAGTCGGCGCCGGCGGAACGGCAGCCGCCGCCGCTGGCGGTCTTGAACGCCCGCCCCCTGACGACCCGTCCGGGGCGTTCAGCGGTGGGTTCGCCGTTTTCCAGGGCCAGGCGGCCATTGACGATCACATCGACCACGCCGGTGGCGTACTGGGCCGGTTTTGCGAAGGTGGCGTGGTCCTGCACCTTGTCGGGATCGAACAGCACCACATCGGCCATGTCGCCGGGCCGCAGGTGGCCGCGGTCGGCCAGCGACAGGGTCTCGGCCGGCAGGGCGGAGAGCTTGCGGATCGCCGCCGGCAGGGTGAGCGCCTTATCGTCCCGCACATACTTCGCCAGCACCCGGGCGAAGTTGCCGTAAGCGCGGGGGTGATCGTTGGAGAGCAGGAACACGCCCTCGGCGGACGGCGCCCCGGCGTCGGAGTCGAAGCTCATCCACGGCAGGGCGACCTCCCGGCGCAGATTGGTCTCGCTCATCTCGAAATAGGCCACCTCGATCCGTGAGCCGTCCTCGACCACGAGATCCATGGCGGTCTCCTCAGGGCTCTTACCGCGCATCCTCGCCACTTCGGCCAGGGTCTTGCCGGCCAGGGGCTTCAGCGCCGCGGTCTTGAAGCCGAGCAACAGGATGCCGTCCGGTCCCGCCGATCCATAGCCGCTGTCCCAGTCGGCCGGGTGCGGGTTGCGCATCTCGGCGGCCACGCGGGCGCGGATGGCCGGATCCTTGAGCCGTTCGACCCACTTCTCCAGCCCGCCGTCCTGGACCCAGGGCGGCATGGAGGCGTCGAGCCCGGTGGCGCTGGCCACATAGGCGTACATGTCGGCGGTGATCCGCGTCCCCTGGGCCCGGGCCGCCTCGATCCGTGCGATCGCCGGTTCCAGCTTGGCCCAGTTGTCCTTGCCCGCCTGTTTGAAGTGATAGATCTCGGCCGGCGCGCCGGAGCCGCGGGCGACGGCGATGGTCTCGTCGATGGATTCCAGCAGCCGGTCGCCCTCGTTGCGCATATGGGCGATGTACATGCCGCCGCAGCGCCCGGATTCGCTGGCCAGATCGACCAGCTCCGGCGTTCTGGCGAATGTGGCGGGCACATATTCCAGGGCGGTGGTCAGGCCAAGCGCCCCTTCCTCCATGGCCTGGCTCACAAGTCCGCGCATCTTCGACAGCTGGTCGGCGGTGGGCTGCACATTGCCTTCGCCCAGGACATAGGTCCGCACCGTTCCGGCGCTGACGAAGGAGGCGATGTTGACCGAGACGCCGCGCGCCTGAAGTCCCTCAAGATATTGGCCAAGGCTCGTCCAATCGACCTTGAACTTGATGTCGCCCTGACGCGCGACCATCAGCTGCTTCATCTCCGGCGACAGCGGACCCATGGAGTCCTCGCCCAGCACCTCCAGGGTCACGCCCTGACGCAGGTCGCTCTGGGCGCGACCGTCGACCAGCAACGACTGCTCCGGATGGGCAAGCATGTTGATGAAGCCGGGCGACACGGCCAGCCCCCGGGCGTCGATCTCGCGCTCCCCATGGCCGGCCAGACCCGGGCCGACCGCGGCGATGCGCTCGCCCTGGATGGCCACATCGCCCACGTAGGGCGCGTCGCCCGAGCCGTCATAAATCGTTCCGCCGCGCAGGATCAGCGAATAGGACTCGGCCTTCGCTGTCGCTAGGTTGGACGCTGCAAGGAGCGCCGTCAGCCCGGCTATCGACAGAGCGGTCAGCCGCGGCGCGCGCCGGCGCGAACTCAAGCCGGCTGCGCCAGGAGGTCGGCGACCGCGCGGCGGGCCATTACCCGCAGCAGGTTCCCGCGGTATTCGGCCGAGGCGTGCATGTCGCTGTTGAAACGGTCGTGGTCGATGACGACGTCGTCCAGGGCGGCCGGATCCAGCCGTTGGTTCAGGGCCGCCTCGAACTCCGCCGGCCGGAAGGCGCAGGGGCCCGCGCCGGTGACCCCGACCCGGACGCCGGCGGCGAACTGGGCCACGAACACGCCCACCACCGCATAGCGCGAGGCGGGATTGGGGAACTTGCGATAGGCCGCGCGCCGGGGGATCGGAAACGCGATGGAGCGGATAAGTTCGCCCTCTTCGAGGGCCGTCTGGAACAGGTCCTGGAAATAGTCCTCGGCGGCGATGGTCCGGTGGTCTGTCTGAAGGGTCGCGCCCAGGCCGATCACCGCGGCCGGATAGTCGGCCGACGGGTCGCTGTTGGCCACCGAGCCGCCCAGGGTGCCGCGATTGCGCACCTGGGTGTCGCCGATCTGGGAGGCCAGGAAGGCCAGGGCCGGAATGGAGCCCTTAATCTGCTCCGACGCCGCGACCTCGGCGTGGCGGGTCATGGCGCCGATGGTCACGCGATCCGCCGTCACCTCGATCCCGGTCAGGCCTGTGACACCGGCCAGGTCGATCAGATCCGACGGCGAGGCCAGCCGTTGCTTCAGGGTCGGTAGCAGGGTCATGCCCCCGGCCAGATAGGAGCCGTCGGCCGCACCGGCGCGCAGCGCGATCGCCGCGGCGACGCTGTCGGGGTGATGATAGTCGAACTCGTACATGGTCCCGGCCCTCCCTAAAGACCCTGCGCCGCGCGCCAGACGCGCTCGGGCGAGGCCGGCATGGCGATGTCCCGAATGCCCAGGGCATCGGTGACGGCGTTGATGATCGCTGGCGGCGAGCCGATGGCTCCGGCCTCGCCGCAGCCCTTCACCCCCAGCGGATTGTGGGTGCAGGCTGTCACCGTGGTGTCGACGATGAAGTTCGGCAGGTCGTCGGCGCGCGGCATGCAGTAGTCCATGAACGAGCCGGTCACGAGCTGGCCCATCCCGTCATAGACGCCGTGCTCCAGCAGCGCCTGGCCGATGCCCTGGGCGATGCCGCCATGCACCTGGCCCTCAACGATCATCGGATTGATCACCTCGCCGAAGTCGTCGACGGCGACGAACTTGGCCACGGTCACCACCCCGGTCTCCGGATCGATCTCCACCTCGGCGATGTGGGTCCCGGCGGGGAAGGTGAAATTCTTCGGATCGTAGAAGCTCTTCTCCGACAGGCCGGGCTCCAGGTCCTCGGGGAAGTTCGCCGGCACATAGGCGGCGAAGGCGACCTCGCCGAAGGTGAGCTTCCGGTTGGTGGCGCGGACGGCGAAGATGCCTTCCTCGAAGTCCACGTCCTCGGGTTTGGCGTCCAGCATGTGGGCGGCGATGCGCTTGCCCTTGACGATGATCTTGTCGGTGGCCTTCATCAGGGCCGAGCCGCCCACCGCCACCGAGCGCGAGCCGTAGGTGCCGAGGCCAAATTCCACCCGGCCGGTGTCGCCGTGCACGATCTCGACGTTCTCGAAGGGAATGCCGAGCCGGTCTGAGACGATCTGGGCGAAGGTGGTCTCGTGGCCCTGGCCGTGGCTGTGCGAGCCGGTGAAGACGGTGACCGAGGCGGTGGGATTGACCCGCACCTCGCCGCTTTCATAGAGGCCCACGCCCGCGCCGAGCTGAATGGCCAGCTGCGAAGGGGCCAGGCCACAGGCTTCGATGTAACAGGACAGGCCGATGCCGCGCTTCTTCCCGCGGGCTTCGGAGGCTTTCCGGCGCTCCGGGAAGCCGGCGTAGTCCACCAGCTTCAGCGCCTTGTCGAGGCTCGCCTCATAGTCGCCTGTGTCATAGATCAGGGCCACGGGCGTCTGGTAGGGGAACTGGTCGGGGCGGATGAAGTTGCGCCGCCGCAGCTCGGCCGGATCGACCCCCAGCTCCCGCGCCGCCGTCTCGACGATCCGCTCGATCACATAGGTCGCTTCCGGCCGTCCGGCGCCGCGATAGGCGTCCACCGGGGCGGTGTTGGTGTAGACCCCGTCCACGGCCACATGGATCGCCGGGGTGCGGTACTGACCTGCCAGCAGGGTGCCATAGAGATAGGTCGGCACCGACGAGGCGAAGGTGGAGAGATAGGCGCCCAGATTGGCCCGGGTCCTGACCCGGAAGCCCAGGAACACCCCGTCCTTGTCCATCGCCAGTTCGGCGGTGGTGATGTGGTCGCGGCCATGGGCGTCCGAGAGGAAGGCCTCGGAGCGGTCGGCCGTCCATTTCACCGGCCGCCCGACCTGCTTGGCCGCCCAGGCCACGGCGGTCTCTTCCGGATAGACGAAGATCTTCGAGCCGAACCCGCCGCCCACATCGGGTGAGATCACCCGCAGCTTGTGCTCGGGCGCCAGGTTGACGAAGGCCGAGAGGATCAGCCGTTCCAGATGGGGGTTCTGGGAGGTTGTGTAGAGGGTGAACTCCTCGGTGGACCGGTCATAGATGCCCACCGCTGCCCGCGGCTCCATGGCGTTGGGGATCAGGCGGTTGTTGGTGAGTTCCAGGGTCGTGACATGGGCCGCCGCGGCGAAGGCGGCGTCCGTCTGGGCGCCGTCGCCCAGTTCCCAGTGGAAACAGAGATTGTCCGGCACATTGGCATGGATCTGCGGACCGCCCAGGGCGTCGGCCAGGGTGGCGACGGCCTTGAGATCCTCGAACTCGGTGACCACCGCCTCGGCCCCGGCGCGGGCCGCGGCGAGCGTCTCGGCCACGACGATGCCGTAGGTCTCACCGACGAAATTGACCCACTCCACGGCCAGCGGCGGCCGCGAGGCCACCAGCATGTCGGTTCCGTCCGCCGACTTGACCAGCCAGCCGCAGGGGATGTCGCCGATCTTGTCGGCGGAGAGGTCCTTGCCGGTATAGACGCCGACCACGCCCGGAATCTCCAGGGCGGCTGAGGCGTCGATGGAGACGATCCGCGCCCGCGGGTGCGGCGAGCGCAGGAAGACCGCCATGGTCTGATCCGGCTGGGTGATGTCGTCGGTGTAACGGCCCTGGCCGGTGATGAAGCGGATGTCTTCCCGCCGCTTGACCGACTTGCCGATGCCTGTGTCGCTCATCGCCCCGCTCCCTACAGCCGCTCGGCGGCGCTGAGCACCGCCTTGACGATGTTGTGATAGCCTGTGCAGCGGCAGAGGTTGCCCTCAAGGCCTTCGCGCACCTTGGTCTCGTCCAGCGGTCCGGCGTTCTGCACCAGGTCGATGGCGGCCATGATCATGCCCGGGGTGCAGAACCCGCACTGCAGACCGTGAGCGTCCTGGAATGCGGCCTGCATGGGATGCAGATTGCCCGGCGCGCCGATGCCCTCGATGGTGGTGACCGCCGCGCCCTGCGCCTGGGCCGCCAGGATGGTGCAGGACTTCACGGCCCGCCCATTGAGATGCACCGTACAGGCCCCGCACTGGCTGGTGTCGCAGCCCACATGGGTGCCGGTGAGGCCCAGATGGCCGCGGATCAAATCCGAAAGCAGGGTGTTGGCCGGCAGGTCGGCTTCAACGGGCCTCTCATTAACGGTCAAAGACACCTTCACGCCGTCGTCTCCCTGTTCGAATGTTCGGATGAGCCTAGCGGCTTGAGAGCAGGGCGATAAGGCCCATGATGAGGGTTCCGGCCACGATAAGCGTGACAGGGATCCAGCCCGGCACGCCCTTGGCCTTCACGGCCTCCGCGACAGGCGCGGCCGTGACAGCCTCGCTGGCCCCTGGGGCGACCAGTTCCCCGAACTTGGCGAAGAAATCGTCGGCCATCTTGCGGGCCGTGCCGTCGATCAGGCGCTGGCCGACCTGGGCCAGCTTGCCGCCCACATTGCCCTCGACCTCATAGCGCAGCAGGGTGCCCCCAGCCTCCGGAGTCAGGGAGACCTTGGCCACGCCCTTGCCGAAACCGGCGGCGCCGCCCTTGGCGCTGGCCTGCAGGGAATAGGAATGCGGCGGGTTGAGATCGGCCAGGGTCACCTCGGCCGTGAAGGTGGCGCTCACCGGTCCGACCTTGGCCTTGACCACGGCCGTGAAGCCGTCGTCGCCCGTCCGGGTCATGGACTGACAGCCCTCGATGCACTGGGCCAGCACCTCGGGATCGTTCAGCGCCCGCCACACCTGTTCGGCGCTCGCGCCGATCCGGTACTCGCCAGATTGCTGCATTGTCTCTCCCTGATCCTGCGCTGGCGTCGTCGCATTATCGCCCGGGAGAGGCAACCGGCGCGCCGTGGCGCGCCGGCCGGATCACGCCGACTTGGCGGCTTCTTCGAACCAGCGGCGGGGATTGTCGACGACGATGCCGTCCAGAACCTCGTCGGTCAGGCCCATCCGCTTCAGTTCGGGGAAGATGTTCTCGAACAGGTGGGTCATGCGCCAGTTGGGCAGGGTGGCCTGCAGGTCGGCCGGATCGCCGCCGGCGTAGCTGCCGAGCCAGCAGTTGACGGTGTCGTGGCTGACCATGACCCGGTCCTTGTGGCCGCAGTCGACCATGGCCTTGAGGTTCTTCATCCGGATGGCGTCGGGGATCATCATCTCCAGGCCGAACCGGTCGAAGCCCACATAGGCGCCGCGGTCGGCCAGGGCCTTCTGATAGGGATGGTCGTCGCGGCCGTCGCTGTGGCCGACGATCATGTGCGAGGCCGGCAGGCCTTCGCCGGTGACGATGTCGATCTGGTCGTGGCCGCAGGAGCAGTTCTCGGTGTGCGAGATCAGGGGCGCGCCGGTGAGCTTGGCGGCCTTGGCCGCGGCGGTGAGGATCTTGCGCTCATATTCCGACACCAGGCCCTCGCCGGTGGCGATCTTGATCACCCCGCACTTGATGCCGGTGGCGGCCACGCCGTCCTCGATCTCCTTCTGGAAGCACTCGACGATCTGATCCACCGACAGCTCGTTGAAGGTGTAGGGAATGCCCATGGATTCCACATAGGCGCCGGTGGCGCAGATCAGGGTCACGCCGCTCTTCTGCGAGACCTCGGCGATCACGTCCACGTCGCGGCCCAGATCCATGGGGCAGGGGTCGATCACGGTGCGCACGCCATAGGCGTGGAGCTGCTGGAAGGCGTCGACGCAGCGGGCGACGGCTTCGCGGCGGTCGAAGGCGGGCATACGGGCGTCCATGAACCAGCCGGGGAAGCCCACCAGCACATGCTCATGGATCAGGGTCCGGCCCAGATCGTCGACGGTTCTCTTGCCTTGAACGGTGTTCACCTGGACGGTCACGATCGTCTCTCCCATGGATTGGCCCGGCCGGCGGCGTCGAGGCCTCCGGCGATGCAAGGGTTCTCCCGTGCCGCGCCCCTCTCCGTCAAGGCGCGGACGCGAAAAGATTGAAACGCGTTATTCGAATTCCGTGTCCGCCTAACGCGCCATCGCCGCGGCGGTCTTCGCCTCGTTCTTCTGGTAGTCCTGGAAGGCGCGGTAAACGCCGAGCTTCAGGTCCGGGTCCTTGCCGTCCGCCATCCTCAGGATCTGCAGGCAGAACCAGCCCTGTTGGCCCCAGCCGTTGAGGGCGCGCAACAAGGTGATGGGGCTGGCCGGGCCCAGCAGGCCCGGGCCGATGCGAAGGGTCTTCTCGGGAGCCGGAACCGCCTGCAGGCGTCCGTCCAGCAGTTTCACCCCGCAGGCGGGATCGACGCAGTAGGGCCTGCCGACGCCGACCACATCCATGGCCCCGTCGGCCAGGGCGGCGTTCATCCCCGCCAGGGTGCGGAAGCCCCCGGTGACCATCAGGGGCATGGTCGTGGCCGCGCGGATGTCGGCGGCGTAGGCCAGGAAATAGGCTTCGCGCGCGACGGTGCTCTGCTGGCGCACCTCGGACTTCTCGGGATGCAGGGTCAGGTTGTCGAGGCCGACAAGCCTGGGCTGTTCATAGGTGCCGCCGGAGATCTCCAGCAGGTCGACGCTTTCGGCGTTGAGCCATGCGGCCACCTGGATGGAGTCCTCATGGCTGAAGCCGCCGCGCTGGAAGTCGGCTGAATTGAGCTTCACCGAAATTGGGAAATCCGCTCCCACCGCGCGGCGCACCGCCCGCACGATCTCCAGCAGAAGACGGGCGCGGTTGCGCAGGTCCCCGCCCCAGGCGTCGGTGCGGGTGTTGACGTCCGGCGAGAGGAATTCGCTGATCAGATAGCCGTGGGCGGCGTGGATCTGAACGCCGGTGAAACCGGTTTCCCGGGCGATGGTCGCCACATGGGCGAAGCGGCCAATGGCGTCGACGATCTCCGGCTCGGTCATGGCGCGGGGCTTGCCGAACTGCGCGCCGGGCATGGCCAAGGCCACGTCCGAAGGTCCCACGGGGTCAGGGTTGACGCTCGCCGGGGTCTGCCGGCCGGCGTGGGAAATCTGCATCCACAGATGGGTGTCGTTGGCCGTGCCGGCGGCGGCGTACGCCCTCAAAGCGGCCAGGGCTTCAGGACTCTGGGGGCCCTCGATCACGACATTGCCGGGCCGTTCCAGATAACGCCGGTCCACCTGGACGTTGCCGGTGAGCAGCATGCCGGCGCCGCCGGCGGACCACCGGCCGTAGAGCGTGGCGTGCCGTGATGTGGCCCGATTGTGGGTGTCTGCGACGCCTTCGGTCATGGCTGCCTTGACCAGCCGGTTCTTCAGGGTCGCGCCGCAGGGCAGACTCATTGGCGAGGCGAGGGTGACGGTGTCGGTCATGGCGGCGGACGCTCCGGGGTGAGGGTCCGGGGAAGAGCGGCGCCCGCTCCGCTTGTCAAGTCACGCTTCCCCAAGGTGAGTTTGCGCAAATCTTGATCAAGTCGTGCGCGCTCGTTAGGCACGCTTTGCGGCGCCGGACTTCAGAGCGCGAACACGGGGAAACCGAGCATGGGGCCGACGGCCATCAATTCCGGCGACACGGCCTGGGTGCTCAGCGCCACGGCCCTGGTGCTGTTCATGACCCTGCCCGGCCTGGCGCTGTTCTACGCCGGCCTGGTGCGGATGAAGAACGTGCTGTCGGTGATGATGCACTGCGTGGCCGTCGCCTGCCTGGGCTCGGTGCTCTGGCTGTCGGTGGGCTACAGCCTCTCCTTCGCCGGGACCGGCCCGCTCGTAGGCGATCTGAGCAAGGCCTTCCTGCTCGGCGTGGCCCGCGACGCCCGTGTCGGATCCATTCCCGAGTCGGCCTATTTCATGTTCCAGGCCACCTTCGCGGTCATCACCCCGGCCCTCATCATCGGCGCCTATGTGGAGCGGATGAAGTTTGCCGCCGTGCTGGCCTTCAGCGGGCTGTGGCTCGTGGCGGTCTATGCTCCGGTCACCCACTGGGTGTGGGGCGGCGGCTGGCTGGCGCAGCGCCATGTGATGGACTTCGCCGGCGGCCTGGTGGTGCATGCCACCGCCGGCGCATCGGCGCTCGTGGCCGCCGTCATGGTCGGGCCTCGCGACGGCTTTCCCAAGGTGCTGCATCCGCCCCACAACCCCGGCATGACCATGATGGGGGCCGGCATGCTCTGGGTCGGCTGGTACGGTTTCAATGGCGGCAGCGCCCTGGCCGCCAATGGCGACGCGGCCATGGCCCTGCTGGTCACCCACATGTCCGCGGCGACCGCGGGTCTGGTCTGGGCGCTGCTGGAGCGCATCCGGTTCGGGCGGTCGAGCATGGTCGGCATCGTCACCGGGGTGGTGGCGGGTCTGGCGACGATCACGCCGGCCTCGGGTTTTGTGGGCCCGCTGGGCGGGTTCGTCCTCGGCGCCTGCGGCAGCGTCGTGTGCTTCTTCGCCGTCGATGTCGTCAAACACCGCCTGAAGGTGGACGACTCCCTCGACGTCTTCGCCGTGCACGGCGTCGGTGGCATCCTCGGCAGTCTGCTGGTCGCGGTGCTGGCCAGCTCCGCCCTGGGTGGCGCGGGCTATGCGTCCGGCGTGGACATGACCGGTCAGGTTCTGACCCAGATCCTCGGGGTCGCGGCGGTTGTCGCCTGGTCGGTCGTCGTCAGCGCCGCCATCCTTTGGCTGGTGCGGCGGACCCTTGGCCTGCGGGCCGGGGAGCGGGTCATCGAGGATGGTCTCGACGTCGCCGAGCACGGCGAGAGGGCCTATCCCAACTGATCAGCCCGCGGGCTTGCGCAGCTCCACCCGCTGGATCTTGCCGGTGAGGGTCTTGGGCAGTTCGTCGATGACCTCGATCCGGCGAGGCACCTTGTAGCTCGCCAGCCGTTCGCGGCAGAACGCCGTGATCTCTTCCAGGGTCGCCGTCTGGCCGGGCGTGAACGAGACGAAGGCCTTCACGGTCTCGCCCCGATACGCGTCGGGCTCGCCGATCACCGCCGCCTCGCGCACCGCCGGATGGGCGATCAGCACGTCCTCGACCTCGCGCGGCCAGACCTTGAAGCCGGAGGCGCTGATCATGTCCTTCTTGCGGTCCACCAGATAGAACCAGCCCTCTGGGTCCATGAAGCCCACGTCGCCGGAGCGCATCCAGCCGTCGTACAGCGCCTCGGCGGTCTGTTCGGGCTTGTTCCAGTAGCCGGCCATGATCTGCGGGCCGCGCATCCACACCTCGCCGATCTCGCCGGGCGGCAGGGGCTGGCCATCGTCGCCGGCGATCATCGCCTCGGTATCCTGGATCGGAATGCCGATGGAAAGGGCGCCCGTGGCCGGGTCCACCGGCGGGCGGCGGCGGCGCGGGCCGATGTGGGTGGGACTGGTGGTTTCGGTCATGCCATAGGCGGGGAAGATCGCCTGGCCGAGCCTTTCCTCTATGGCGTCGGCCAGGGCGGGGGCGATCGGCGCCCCACCCGACATCAGGCCATCGAAGCTGGCGAAGTCGGCGGGTGAGACGCCTGGCGCGTTCATCAGGGCGTTGAAGGCGGTGATGGCCCCGCCGGTGAAGGTCGGGCGGCGCTCGCGGATGGTGTCCAACACCAGCGAGGGCTCGAACCGATAGAACAGGATCAGCGGCGCCTTGGCCGAGAAGGCTACGCCGACGTGGGCGATGATGCCGGTGATGTGGAACAGCGGGGCGATGCCGAGAATGCTGGAGCCCGCCGGCACGGGGCCCCAGTCGCGAAAGATCTGCGAGGTGAAGGCCATGCCGGAATGCCGCAGCATGGCGCCCTTGGGCTGGCCGGTGGTGCCGGAGGTGTAGAGCAGCAGGCCCAGATCGTCCGGCGCCGGCGTGTGCGGCGGCGGCGCGCGGCCCTTGTGCGCCGCCAGGGCGGCCTGGAAGTCTGTGGTTCCGGCGGGGACCGGCCGCCGGCCGGTGAGAACCCGGGCGTCGTCGCGGCTCTGGAAGTCATGCCCGGATACCGACAGAACCGCGGCGGTCAGGCCGGCCTTCGCCAGACCCTCCAGCACCGTCGGGGCGTGATCGTCGTGGGCGACGATGACCCTGGGCGTACTGTCGGTGAATAGCTTGGCCAGTTCGTCGCGCCGGTACATGGGGTTGGCGGGGGTCGGAATGGCGCCGATCTTCCAGGCGGCCACCATGGCGATCACGAAGTGCGGCGTGTTCTGCAGGATGATGGTCACCCGGTCGCCGGCCACGGTTCCCTGGGCCGTCATCCACACGGCCAGCGCATCGCTCATGGCGTCGAGTTCGCCATAGCTGATCTCGGCGTCGAAATAGATCAGAGCGGGCGCGGCCCGGTCCGCCAGCGCCGAGCGGAACAGGCCCAGCATGTCGGCGTGTTCGCGAGTCTGGGTCGTGGGGATGCCGGGATCGTAGAGGGATAGCCAGGGTTTGCGGGCGTAGGCGTTGTCGGCCGGGGTCTGGGTCATAATTCCTCCGTCCGGCCCCTGGGCCGGTTGTCGCCGGCACGCTGTAGCGCCGCCGCCGGGCCTGTCAAACGGCGGCGCCGACTTTGCGTTCGGGGAGGCTTGGCCGCGCGGTCCAGGCGGGAGACAAGCGATCCCTTCGAGGCGGGAAGTCCGCCGTCGCGATGCGCGGGAGACTGAGTGCCATGGACATCGTCATCGTCGGCGCCGGCATCGTTGGTCTCACCGCGGCCCTCGGCCTGCATCAGGCGGGGTTCCGGCCCGTCGTCTATGAGGCGGTGACGAAGATCGCGCCGCTGGGCGTCGGCATCAACGTCCTGCCCCACGCCGTGCGCGAACTCACCGATCTGGGCCTGTTGGACGAACTGCGCACCCTGGGAGTCGAGATCGATGAGCTGGTCTACCTCACCAAGGACGGCCGGCGGATCTGGCGGGAGCCCCGGGGCCTGGCCGCCGGCTACGCCTGGCCGCAGATCGCGATCCATCGCGGGGCGCTGCAGATGTTCCTGCTGCGTCACGTTCTGGCGCGTCTTGGGCCGGATTCGGTGCGCTTCGGCCGCGCCCTCGTCGATCTGGAGACCACGGACGCCGGCGCTGTCGCCCGTTTCGTGGACCGCGCCACCGGAGCGCCCGCCGGCGAGGTCAAGGCCGATCTGCTGCTGGCGGCCGACGGCATCCATTCGGCCGTCCGGCGGAAGTTCTATCCCGACGAGGGCATGCCGATCTGGAACGGCGTCACCCTGTGGCGATCCACCAGCCGGTCGGGAAAGGTGCTCGGCGGCCGATCGATGCTGTGGGCGGGCCATAAGCGCCAGAAGTTCGTGGCCTATCCGATCCAATATGATGAGGCGACCGGGGAGACCCTGCTCAACTGGATCTGCGACCTGAAGGATGGCGAGGGCGCACCGCCGCCCCGTGAGGACTGGAACCAGCCGGGCCGCCGCGAGGATTTCCTGCCCCGCTTCGCCGCCTGGCGCTGGCCGGGGATCGACGTTCCAGCCCTCGTGGGCGCGTCGAGCCAAATCTATGAGTTCCCCATGGTCGACCGCGACCCCCTGCCGCGCTGGACCTTCGGGCGCACGACCCTGATGGGCGACGCGGCCCATCCGATGTACCCGATCGGCTCCAACGGGGCGACGCAGGGGATCATCGACGCCCGCGCCCTGACCTTTCATCTCGCCACCGCCCCGGACGTGGGTCAGGCTCTGGCCCGCTATGAGAGCGACCGGCGGGAGGCCACCGGCCGCATCGTGCTGATGAACCGCGCCAACGGCCCCGATCAGGTCATGGAGCTGGCCGAACAGCGCGCGCCCGATCCCGGAGACGACCTCGACGCCCTGGTCCCCATGGCCGAACGCCAGGCCATCGCCGACGGCTACAAGACCATCGCCGGCTTCAACCCCGCGACCATGAACGCCGCCTCGGCCTACAGGTTGGCGGGGACCTAGCTGTCCCGCCGGGTTCGATGTCCGCGCAACATTCGGAGCGCGACCTCAGGGCTGGCGCGGCTAGCTGAGGAGGCAACCGGAGTTCGCCTCATGCTCGCGTCAGTTTTCGCCCTCGCGGTGGCCGCAACCGCCCCTCCGCCGGTCCTCGCCGCGCAGGTCTGGTCCGCTGACAGCATCACCTGGACCGAGACCCGGCCCGGCGGCGCGCAAAGGGCGGTTCTGGAAGACGATCTGAACGCTCCCGGCGTGGTGACCTATGCCTTCCGCATGTCCGACGGCCAATGGTTCGCGCCGCACACCCACGACACCACTGCCCGGGTGTTCGTGTTGAAGGGCGTGCTTCTGCTCGGCCAGGACGCCTCGGGTGACCATCGCAAGATCGTGCGTGTGACGGCGGGCGAGGTCGTCCTGGTGCCGGGCGGCATGGCGCACTACGAGGGCGCGGAAGGCGAAACCGTGATCGTGGGTGTCGCGCTCGGTCCATGGACCACGCACTTCATCGACACCCCGCCACGCTAAGACACTCGCGCTCGGTCAGGTCAGGCGGTCCAGTCTCAGCCTCTGGCGGGGATCCGTCAGGTGGCGGAGCGAGAGTTCGGCCACGGACAGGGCGGCCACGCCGCTGGCGCCGGCCAGCAGGAACATCAGCAGGATCTGGTATTTCACCGCCTCCACCGGATCCATGCCGGCGATGATCTGGCCGGTCATGATCCCGGGCAGGGTGATCAGTCCGGCCGCCGACATCTGGTTGATGATCGGCAGGAGGCCCCGCCGGATCGCCTCTCGCAGCAACGGGCGCGTGGCGATGCGGAATTCCACGCCCAGGCCAAGCTGCGCCTCGATGGCCGACCGCTCGCGCCAGACGCCGCCGACGATGCCGTCCAGGGTCAGGCTGCCGGAATTGAGCACCGAGCCCAGGATGATGCCGGTGAGCGAGACAGCGTAGCGGGGATCATACCAGGGGTGCGGCCGGATGGCGGTGGTCAGGGCGAGACCGGCGGTGACAATGGTGGCCAGGGCCACGGTGGCGCCGCTGATGGAGAGGCCGGCCAGTCCCTTGAACTTGCGCACCGGCCGGGCGGCGATCTCCCGCGCGGCGATGGCGCCCATGACCAGGACGATGGCCAGGGTGGCCAGCGGATTGTTGAGGGCGAAGATGAATCGCAGGATGAACCCCACGGCGATCAGCTGCACCACCATCCGCGCCGCGGCCCAGAGCAGCTGACGGTGCAGCTTCAGCCGCAGGGCGATGGAGACACCGGCGTCCAGGAGTACCAGCAGGGCGGCCAGGGCGAGATCGGTGGGCGAGAGCGAGATCATGCCTCCGCCTCCGCCACCAGCTTGCGATCCACCATGCGCAGGCGCGTCGCGCCCAGGCGAAGGCCTTGGGCGGGATCGTGGGTGACCATGACGATCACGGTTCCGGCGGCCAGCCGCTCGCGCAGCACCGCCTCGACCTTGTCCACCGACACCGGATCCAGCGGCCCGGTGGGCTCGTCCAGCAGCAGGGCGGGGGACTCGAGCAGGAAGGCGCGGACCAGGGCGAGGCGCTGGCGCTCGCCCGTGGAGAGGCGATCGACCGGGCCGTCGAACGGCGCGGCCTCAACGCCCAGCCGCGCCGACAGGGCCCGGGCGCGCTCCAGGTCGGCCGGCGCGAAGTGTTCATGCACCGTCTGGGCCCACCAGCCGGATTCCGCCGCCACATAGGGGACGCGCCGCCGCCAGAGATGGGCGGGCAGGCTGGCGCGGCTCACGCCATCGAGGCTCACTTGACCCTCATTGGGATCGAGATCGGCCACCATGCGCAGGAACAGGCTCTTGCCGGCTCCGGAGGCGCCGGAAATCGCCAGCAGCCCGCCTTGGGGAACCTCCAGAGTGAACGGACCGGCCAGGGCGCTTTTCAGGCCCTCGACGGTGAGACCGGTCAGTTGTCGCTTCCCAGGATGCTGCCGAGGATGCCGCCGACGATCCCGGCCGTGGCCACGCCCGCGCCGATCCCCGCGGGCCCGCCGCCGCGCTCCTGGCCGCCCGGCATGTAGCGGGCGATCTCTTCGGCCAGATTGATGATCGGCATGGATTGCAGCCACACCTCCCCGGGACCGGTCAGGCAGGCGAGGAACAGGCCTTCGCCGCCGAAGAGGATGTTGCGGAAGCCGGGCACGATCTGAATGTCGAAGGAGACGGAGGGTTCATGCACGCCCACATGGCCGGCGTGCACGAAGATCGGCTCGCCCGGCAGCAGGCGCTTGCTGACCACCTCGCCGGACAGGTCGAGGAACACGGTTCCGGGTCCGGTGACTTTCTGCAGGATGAAGCCCGCCCCGCCGAAGAAGCCCGAGCCGATGCGCTGCTGCCAGGCCAGTTCCAGGGTCACGGTCTTCTCCGCGCACAGGAAGGTCTCCTTGCGGCAGATCAGGGATTCGCCGGGCCCCAGGGTGCGGGCCATGATCGTCCCCGGGAACCGCGGCGCGAAGGCCACATGTCCGTAGCCGCCTTCGGCGATGAAGTCGGTCACGAAGAAACTGCCGCCGGTGAGGGTCCGCTTGAGGCCGGCGAACAGCCCGCCCCCGGTATTGGTGTGCATCCGCACCCCGGCGCTCATCCAGGCCATGGTGGCTGTCTGGCTGTAGACCATCTCGCCGGGGGCCAGGTCGATGCCGACGGTCTGCATTACCGTTCCGGAGATTTCGTAGCGCATGGCGCTGTCCCTTTCTGGTTCATGGGCCATCGCGCCGGACAGGGCCGTTCCACCCGTCGCCGCGCACGTGATTCTGCGCCATAGTCGCCCAAAGCGCACGGGCCGCAAGCCCATTGGGGGAGCCGAGATGATCACCGAAATCCAGGTCGAACGGGGCAATCTCGTCCGTCAGCGGACCGTCACCCGGGATATCCCGGCTCTGGCCGAGGGCGAGGTGCTGATGCGCATCGACACCTTCGCCCTCACAGCCAACAACGTCACCTACGGCGTCGCCGGCGACATGATCGGCTATTGGAAATTCTTCCCGGCCGAAGGCGTCTGGGGAGTCATTCCCGTCTGGGGGTTCGCCACCGTCGTCGACTCGCTTTGCCCCGAAGTCCCCGTGGGCGAGCGGGTCTATGGCTTCCTGCCGTTCGCCTCGCACGTGGTCATGCGGCCGGAGAAGGTCGGCCGGGGCGGTTTCACCGATGGAGCGGCGCATCGGCAGGCGCTGCCCGGCCTCTACAACCGCTATCAGCGCGCCACCGACGATTCGCCGGAGATGAAGGCCCTGGAGGCGGAGCGGTGCGCCCTCTTCCCTCTGTTCACCACCGCCTATGTCATCACCGACCTGCTGGCCGACAACGCCTGGTTCGGGGCCAAACAGGTGCTGGTGCTCAGCGCCTCGTCCAAGACGGGCCTGGGCCTCGCCAATCTGCTCAGCCGGGTCGAGGGGCATCCGGTCCGGGTGGTGGGCGTGACCTCGCCGGCCAACAAGGCCTTCGTCGAGGGGCTCGGCGGTTGCGATCAGACCCTCGCCTATGACGAGATCGCCGCTCTGGATCCCGCCGTGCCGACGATCGTGGTGGACATGGCCGGCTCGGCCGCCGTCCAGCGCGCCGTCCACACCCATTTCGGCGACAACCTTGTCTACGACTGCGGAGTCGGCATCACCCACTGGACCGAGGGCGGTCCGGCCGGAGATTTGCCCGGGGCCAAGCCGGCCTTCTTTTTCGCCTCCGGCCAGATCGAAAAGCGCGACGCCGAGTGGGGCGCCGGGGAGATTCAGCGGCGGGCTCAAGGGGAAGGCGTTCGGATCGCCCGGGAAATCGCCGGCGCCGTGGAGGTCGAGCGGATCGCGGGCCCGGAGGCCGCGGCGGCGGCCCTGGCGGAGATGGTGGCCGGCCGGGTGTCGCCCCGGCGCCTGCTGATGCTGTCCCTGGCCTGAGCCGGATCCAGACCGGATGCGGACCTGGACGCGGCGGGGCGCCTTGGGCGGAGGCGTGGCGATGATGGCAAACCGGGCCTACGCGGCCGACGCGGCCCTCGGAACCCTCCTCTCCGACGGGCCGGACGGCGTGCTGTCGGCTGGGCTCATCGCCCGGCGGGGCAATGGTCGTGTGGCCCTGGCCGCGAGCGCCGGTCGCCGCTTCACCGGGGACATGGTCGCGGCTTTCGGAATCGACGCTCCCTTCCGCGTGGCGTCGGTGTCCAAGATGATCGCCACCGTGGGTTTCCTGCGTCTCGTCGAGTCGGGTCGGATCTCGCTGGACGACGACGCGGGCGACCGGCTGGGATTCCGCTTGCGCCACCCGGCCTTTCCCGACCGGCCGATCCTCATCCGCCATCTTCTCAGCCACACCAGCGCCCTGCGTAACGGCCCCAGCTATCCGGTTCCGGCCGGCCACGCCCTTCGCGAGGCCTTCGACCCCAACGGCCGCCACTGGGACGGTGGGGCCTGGTTCGGCCCTCGTGACTGGCCGCCCGGCGCCTGGTTCGCCTATGCCGACGTGAATTTCTGCCTCATCGCCCAGATCGTCGAACGCCTGACCGGCGAGCGGTTCGACCGCTACATGACCCGCACCGTCCTGGCGCCGCTGAAGCTGGACGCCGGCTACAACTGGGGCGGGGTCAGCCAGGCCAGGCGCGCCCGCGCCGCCTCGGCCCGGCGCTGGCTGGGCGACGCCTGGACCGCCCAGACCGACGCCGCGGTTCCGCCCGCGCCGGCCGTGACCTACAGCCAGCCTGCCGGAGGGCCCCCGGTGGCCGAGGTTGATCTCCGATTGGGCGAGAACGGCTTCCTGTTCTCGCCGCAGGGCGGCCTGCGAGTGAGCCTCAGGGACATGGACCGGCTGGCCCGCACGTTCCGCGCCGGGGGCGCCCTCGACGGGGTCCGCGTGATCTCGCGCGCCAGACTGGACCTCATGCAGACCGCCGTCTGGCGGTACGACGCCACCCATCCCAATGGCGAGACCGGCGAAGGTGGGGCGGGCGATGGCGTGTTCCAGGGCTATGGCCTGGGCATGGAGGTTCCGCAGGGCCGGCCGGGACCGGGCGGCGACAGCTTCTTCGGCCCGGACAGCGCCGACTGGCGCGGCCATCTGGGCGACGCCTATGGCTGGATGACCGGCCTGTTCTGGAATGTGAAGGACGGCCGCACCCTGGTCTGGGCGCTCAACGGCCTGCGCGAGACCGGCCGCTCGCCGGGCCGGCGCTCGGCGTTGACCCGGCAGGAAGAGGCGGTGGTCGATATCGGCCTGTCGGCCCTCGCCCTGGACTGAGACCGCCTATTTGCGCACGAAGGCGCAGAGCTTCGCGTCGTCGGGGTCCCGCACATAGGCGGCGTAGAACACCGGGTTCATGCCTTCGCGCACGCCGGGCGGGCCCTCGCAGACCCCGCCCTGGGCCAGGGCGGCGGCATGGAACGCGTCGACGGCCTCGCGGCTCTCAGCCAGGAAGGCCAGCATCGCCCCGTTGCCGTTCGAGGCGGCCTGCCGGTCGAAGGGCCGGGTCAGGAAGAACTTCCCCCGCTCGCCCTTGCGCGAATAGCCGGTCCAGGTGGGGCTGGTGACATCCCGGACTCCGCCCAGCGGCGCGAACACGGCGTCATAGAAGGCGATCGACCGCTCCATGTCGTTCACCCCCACTGTGGAATAGGCGATCATGACTGGGAGGGTTCCATCGTGAAGTGTCCGGGGATGCGCCGGCGGGTCTCTGCCGCAAGGCTAGTAAAGGATGGAACGCGGTGCGGCTTCAAGCCTTGCCTGGGGCTTCCCGGCGCCGGGTGGCCGGGCTAGGAAACGGCGGGCTCCGGGGGCGATGCGCATGAACATCCTGCTGATCACTCTGGACCAGTTCCGCGGCGACTGCCTGTCGATCGCGGGTCATCCGGTGGTGCAGACACCGAATCTGGATCGGCTTGCGCGGGAGGGTGCGCGCCTCGCGCGGCACTACAGTCAGGCCGCGCCCTGCAGCCCGGGACGGGCCAGCCTCTATACCGGCCTCTATCAGATGAATCACCGGGTGGTGGGCAATGGCACCCCGCTGGATCGCCGCTTCGACAACATTGCCAAGGCCGCCCGCCGCGCCGGCTATGTCCCGACCCTGTTTGGCTACACCGATCAGAGCGTCGATCCGCGCGACACCGACGGACCCGACGATCCCCGCCTGCGGACCTATGAGGAAATCCTGCCGGGGTTCGAGGTCGGCCTGGAGCTGGCGGCCGGTCATCCCGCCTCGTGGATGGACTGGCTGCGCGACCTCGGTCACGACATCCCGGACCAGCCGGACGCCGTCCTGGCGAGCGAGCCGGGCCGTCCCGCCGAGCACAGCATGTCGGCCTTCCTGACCGACGGCTTCCTGGCCTGGCTCGATCGTCAGGATGGTCCCTGGTTCGCCCATCTCAGCCAGTTCCGGCCGCATCCGCCCTATGCGGCGGCCGGCGGCTTTGACCGGATGTACGATCCGGCAGCCATGCCTGACCCGATCGCGCCTGGCGCCGAACGTCATCGTCTGCACGACGGGCTGATGCGGCATCCGCAGATGAAGGTCCCGGAGGACCCTGCGGAGATGCGGCGCTTGCGGGCCCAGTACTACGGCATGGTCAGCGAGGCCGACGCTCAGCTCGGCCGGGTCTGGGCCGCCCTGGAGGCGCAAGGCGCGTGGGACGACACCTTCATCATCGTCACCGCCGATCACGCCGAACAGCTGGGCGATCACGGCCTGCTGCAGAAGGGCGGCTTCTTCGAACAGAGCTATCACATCCTGGGGCTTGTCCGGGATCCCCGGCCCGGCGCGGCGCGCGGAGCGGTGGTTGAACGCTTCACCGAGAACGTCGATGTCTTCCCGACCCTCTGCGAGGCCATGGGAATCCCTGTTCCGGCGCAGTGCGACGGCGCGCCCCTGACGCCCTTCCTGCGCGGCGAGGCGCCGCCCTGGTGGCGCGAGGCGGCCCACTGGGAGTGGGACTGGCGGGACAGTCTGATCCCGAAAGGCCCACATGACTGGCCATGGGACCGGCGGCTCGAACGCCAGAATCTGGCCGTGACGCGGGGCGAGACCGCCGCCTATATCCATTTCGGCGACGGGACCTGGCTGGCGTTCGATCTTTCGGCCGATCCGACGTGGCGCACGCCGCTTGCCGATCCGGCTCGGGTGCTGGATCAGGCGCAGAACCTGCTCACCTGGCGCGCGCGGCATACCGACCGCACCCTCACGGGTATGTTGGTGGCGGACGGCGGCGTGGGGCGCTGGCCCGCCGACATGCCCGCCGATTGGGGACAAAAGGAGCCCGCGAATGCCTGAGACGCGCCCGAAGACCTTCGACAGCCTGGAGGCTCTGGAAGGCTATCTGGAGGTGATGGGCCGCACGCCATCGGACGAGGGTCCCGGCATCACCGAGCTGGATCACGGGCTGCAATGCGCCCTGGAACTGCGGGCGGTGGCGCCGGATGACGCGGAGCTTCATGTGGCGGGTCTCGTTCACGACATCGGTCACGGCCTGGTCCACATCCGCGACCATGCCTGGTCGGGGGCGGAGACCATCCGCGCCCTGCTCGGCGACCGGGTGGCGACGCTGGTGGGCCTGCACATCGACGCCAAGCGCTATCTGGTCACCACCGATCCGGGCTATCGCGTCACCCTGTCGCCCACCAGCATCGAGACCCTGGCTCTCCAGGGCGGCGACATGTCGGCCGAGGCGGTCGCGGCGTTCGAGGCCTGGCCGTCCTGGCGCGAAGCCCTGATGCTCCGCCGGGCTGACGAGGCGGCCAAGACGCCGGGCCGCGAGGTCCCCGGACTGGAAGCCTGGTTGCCGGCGTTGCGGGAAACGGCCTCGCGTCAGGTCAAGGCAGGCGCATGACGATGACACCCATCGCCTGGGACGACCCCCGCCTCGCCATCGCCGGCGCCTTTCATCTGAAGCCTACCGCCCACGGGATCATGCCGCGCCGCCTCCCGGCCTGGACCGAGGCGCAGATGCCCGACCCCGCCCTGGGAGTGATGTCGTTCATGCCGTCGGGTGTGCGCATCGTCCTGCGGACGGACGCCCGTCGTCTGGAGCTGGAGGTTCTGGAGCGGGGCCTGCAGTTCGCGGGCGCGCCGCGTCGCCCGGCCACGTTCGATCTTCTCGCGGATGGCCGGCTGATCTCGCGTGTGGCCGCCACGGACGGCCCGACGGTGGTCATCGACAACGCCGCGCGGCCCCCCGCCATCCGCATCGACCCGGGCGTGGCCTCCACCCTGGTGTTCGACGATCTGCCCCGTGGGCTCAAGACTCTGGAGCTATGGCTCTGCCACACCGCGACCGTTGAGCTGCGTGCGCTTCGGATCGACGGTGAGCTTCTGCCCGCCGAACCGTCCGCGCGCCGCCGCTGGGCGCACTACGGAAGCTCCATCAGCCACGGGATGGAGGCGGACGGCCCGTCCGAAACCTGGCCGGCCACGGCGGCCCGCGCCGCTGGCGTCGATCTGATGTCCCTGGGCTTCGCCGGTCAGTGCCATCTCGACGGCCTGGTGGCCCGCACCCTGCGCGACGCCGATGTGGACCTGATCAGCCTCAAGCTCGGAATCAACCTCCTCAACATGGATTCCATGCGCGAGCGGGTGTTCGTCGCCTCGGTTCACAGTTTCCTCGACACGATCCGCGATGGGAAGCCGGCGACCCCGATCCTGGTCGTGTCGCCGATCCTGGTCCCCGCCGCCGAGGACAAACCTGGGCCGACCCTCAACGACGGTCAGGCGATCTATGTCGTCGAGCGGCCGGAGGCGCTGATGGCCGGCGCCCTGACCGCACGGCGGATTCGCGACCTGCTCAGCGATATCGTCGGCCGCCGGCGCGCGGCGGGCGATGCGCAGCTGCATTATCTGGATGGCCTGGGGCTGTTCGGCACGGCCGATCTGGACGATCTTCCCGATGGGCTGCATCCCAACGCCGCCGGCCTGCGCCGGATGGGCGAGCGGTTCGCTGGCCTCGCCTTCGGGCCCGGCGGCGCCTTCGCGGGCGCCTGAGACGAAGAGACGGAGACGGGCATGGCCCACGATCATCACGACCACGACCACGACCACGACCACGACCACGACCATGATCACGGTCAGGACCCGCCTTCGGACATGACCCTGAGGGTCAAGGCGCTGCAGTCCCTGCTCGTGGAGAAGGGGCTGGTGGATCCCGCCGCCCTCGACGCGATCATCGACACCTATGAGCACAAGGTCGGGCCGCGCAACGGCGCCCGGGTGGTGGCGCGGGCCTGGAGCGATCCCGCCTATCTGGGCCGGCTGCGGACCGACGCCACGGCGGCGATCGCCGAGATCGGATACGGCGGGCGGCAGGGCGAGCACATGGTCGCGGTGGAGAACACCCCCGACGTTCACAACCTCGTCGTCTGCACCCTGTGCTCCTGCTACCCCTGGTCGGTGCTGGGCCTGCCGCCGGTCTGGTACAAGTCCTCGCCCTACCGCTCGCGGGCGGTGATCGATCCGCGCGGCGTCATGGCCGAGTTCGGCCTGAAGGTGGCCGACGATGTTGAGGTCCGGGTGTGGGATTCCACGGCCGAGATTCGCTACCTGGTGATCCCTGAACGCCCCGCTGGGACCGAGGGCTGGAGCGAGGAATTGCTGGCCGAACTGGTCAGCCGCGATTCCATGATCGGGGTGGCGCTGGCCCGTTCGCCGGAGGCCGCCGCATGAACGGCGTTCACGACATGGGCGGCATGCACGGCCTGGGTCCCATCGCCCCCGACCCCCACGAGCCCCTGTTCCACGAGCGCTGGGAAGCCTCGGCCCTGGCCCTGACCCTGGCGGCGGGCGCCTGGGGGCGTTGGACCCTGGACAAGTCCCGGCATGCGCGGGAGCTGATCCCCGGGCCGGACTATCTCCGCATGACCTACTACGAGAAGTGGATCACCGCCCTCGAGGGTCTGATGGTCGATGGCGGCCTGGTCACCGCCGAGGAGATCGCCAGCGGCAGCCCGGCGCCGGGGTCCGTCATGGCCGACCCCCCGCTCAAGGCCGAGGGTGTGGCCCCGGCCATGGCCCGCGGCGGGCCTACTGACCGCCCGGTCGCGACGGCGCCGAAATTCGCGGTGGGCGATGCGGTGCGCACGCGCAATATCAACCCGACGGGCCACACGCGTCTGCCCCGTTATGCCAGGGGCCGCGCCGGGGTGATCACCCACGCCCACGGCGCCCATGTGTTTCCGGACGCCAACGCCCACGGCCTGGGAGAACAACCGCAGCCCCTCTACCAGGTCCGCATCGAGGCCGCCGAGCTCTGGGGACCCGACGCCGACCGGCGCAGCGCCGTCTATCTCGATCTCTGGGAGGACTATCTTGAGCGCGCCTGAGGTCGGCCTGTCTGACGGAGCGCCCGCCGATCCGCCGGTGTTCGATGAGCCATGGCAGGCGGAGGCCTTCGCCCTGGTGGTCCATCTGCACGGCGCCGGCGCCTTCACCTGGACGGAGTGGGCCGGGGCTCTCTCGGAGGAGATCAAGGCGGCCGACGCGCGGGGCGAAGGCGGTGAAGGCGAGCACTACTATGAGCGCTGGCTGGCGGCGCTTGAGACTTTGGTCACGCGCCGGGGGATGGCCGAGCCCGCCGCCCTGGCCGCCCGCAAGGACGCCTGGGCCGAAGCCTACCGTCACACCCCGCACGGCCAGCCGGTCGTCCTGGCGTGAGTCGCGCGCCCTGGTGGCGCGGCGATGTCCACGCCGCCCGGCGGCCTTTGCTTCTGGCCCGCAATCGGATCACCGCGGCGACCCGCGCCTGGTTCGCGGCCCGCGACTTCCTGGAAGTGGAGACCGCCGCTCTGCAGGTCTCGCCGGGCAATGAGGCCCATCTTCACGCCTTCGCCACCGAGGCTATCGCCACCGACGGCGTCCGCGCGCCGCTCTATCTGCGCACCTCGCCCGAATTCGCCTGCAAGAGCCTGCTGGCGGCGGGTGAGGCGCGGATCTTCGATTTTGCCCGGGTCTGGCGCAACCGCGAGCGCGGCGCCCTGCACAGTCCGGAATTCACCCTGCTGGAGTGGTACCGGGCGGGGGAGTCCTATGAGGTTCTTATGGAAGATTGCGCAGCGTTGCTGGGGCTCGCGGCGGAGACGGCCGGGACCCGACGCCTCACTTTCCGGGGCCGGACGGCCGACCCCTTCGCGACGCCCGAGCGCGTAACCCTGGCCGAAGCCTTTAGCCGCTATGCGGGCATCGATCTTCTGGCGACGGTGCAGGCAGGTGGTGAGACCGACCGCGACGCCCTGGCCGCCGCCGCGCGCGGCGCGGGGCTTCGGATCGCCGGCGATGATACCTGGGCCGATGTCTTCAGCCGGGTGCTGGTGGAGCGGATCGAGCCGATCCTGGGCGACGGCCGGCCGACCATTCTGTGCGAATATCCGGTGTCGGAGGCGGCTCTGGCCCGGCCCTCGCTGCGCGATCCGCGGGTGGCCGAGCGTTTCGAGCTCTATGCCTGTGGCGTGGAGCTGGCCAACTGCTTCGGCGAACTCACCGAACCGGCCGAGCAGCGCCGCCGGTTCGGGCTGGAGATGGATGAGAAGGCGCGGATCTACGGCGAGCGCTATCCCATCGACGAGGAATTCCTGAGCGCCTTGGCCCACATGCCGCCCGCCAGCGGCGCCGCCCTGGGTTTCGACCGGCTCGTGATGCTGGCGACAGGCGCGGCTCACATCGATCAGGTTCTGTGGACGCCGGTCGCGGAGACATAGGCTCACGTCCGCCAGAACTTGCCCGCCGCCGCCCGGCGCCCCATAGGACGCGGCCCTCAGGGTCGACGACCCCAGAATCCGCGCCCATGACCGCTCAAGACACTCTTCGCAGCCCCGCCGCCCTGGCCCGCGCCGGCCTTGTCGCATCCTCGCGACTGGCTGAGCTTGAGCGCGTCGCCGCGCGATACGCTGTCGCCGTGACGCCGGCCATGGCTGAGCTGATCGACGCCGACGATCCGGCCGACCCCATCGCGCGGCAATTCCTGCCCGCCCCAGAAGAACTCCTGGCGACGCCGGGCGAGCTGACGGACCCCATCGGCGACGTGCCGCACACGCCGGTCGAGGGCCTGATCCACCGCTACCCCGACCGGGTGCTGCTCAAGCTCACCCACAGCTGCGCTGTCTATTGCCGGTTCTGCTTCCGCCGCGAGGTGGTGGGGCCGGCCGGGGCGGGCAATCTCTCGCCCGAGAACTTCGCCGCGGCCGTAGCCTATATCGCCGCCCACCCGGCGATCTGGGAGGTGATCCTCAGCGGTGGCGATCCACTCATCCTCTCGCCCCGGCGTCTAAGAGACGTGATGACCGCCCTGGCCGCCATCGATCACGTCAAGGTGGTGCGCATTCACACCCGCGTTCCTGCCGTCGATCCGGATTCGATCACCGCCGATCTGGTCGCAGCCCTGAAATGCGCGGGCAAGGCGGTCTATGTGGCCCTGCACGCCAACCATCCGCGTGAACTCACCCCCGCGGCCCGCGACGCCTGCGCGCGGCTGGTCGACGCCGGTCTGCCCATGATCGGCCAGACCGTGCTCCTGGCGGGGGTTAACGACGATCCGGCGGTGCTGGGCGATCTCATGCGGGCCATGGTCGAGACCCGGATCAAGCCCTACTATCTGCACCATGGCGATATGGCGCCGGGCACGGCCCACTTCCGCACCTCAATCGCCGGCGGCCAGGCGCTGATGCGCGCGCTGCGGGGCGATCTGTCGGGCCTCTGCCAGCCGACCTATGTACTGGACATCCCGGGCGGACACGGCAAGGTCCCGGTCGGGCCGGCCTATGTCGTCGAATGCGGCGGGGGGGACTCGAAGATCGAGGATCCTCGCGGAGATATCCATGCGTATCCGGAGCGCTGACGTCGCGCCAAATCGCGGCGCCTAGAAGACGACTGGCGATTTCGCCGCCGATCGAATAGGTACGCCCGATCTTTCAAAGGGACTCAAATGGTCAAGGTTGCGGCTAGCTCGCTCAGAAAAGGCAACGTCGTCGACGTCGACGGCAAGCTCTACGTCATTCTGAAGCTCGAAAACATTCACCCGGGCAAGGGCACGCCCGTCACCCAACTCGACATGCGGCGCATCAGCGACGGTGTGAAGGTGTCCGAACGCTGGCGCACCACCGAGTCGGTGGAGAAAGCCTTCGTCGACGAGCGCTCCTTCAACTTCCTCTACAAGGACGCCGAGGGCTATCACTTCATGAACCCGGACAACTACGATCAGATCGTGGTGACCGAGGATGTGGTGGGCGACATGGCCGTCTATCTTCAGGACGGCATGACCGTGACCCTGCTGACCCACGAAGACGTGGCCCTGTCCCTGGAACTGCCCGCCCGGGTGACGTTGGAAATCGTCGAGACCGAACCGGTGACCAAGGGCCAGACGGCGTCCGGTTCCTACAAGCCCGCCAAGCTCGACAACGGTGTCCGCACCATGGTGCCCACCTACATCACCGTCGGCACCCGTGTCGTGGTCATGACCGAGGACGGATCGTTCCTGGAACGCGCCAAGGATTGATCCCGTCCTGACGCGGCCGGCCGGGGAGCTGCTCAGATGGCCGGAACCCGCCGCCGCATCAGCCAGAGCACGCCGGCCAGCGAGAGAGCCGCCGCGCCGCTGACGGCCGCATCGGCCAGCAGGCTGCCGTTCAGCCCGCCGTGGCCATAGGCCTGACCGTCGATCATCTGCATGTAGCTGAGCGGCAGGCTTGAGGCCGCGTTGAGCAGGGCGAACTGCGTCGACGCCAGCGGATTGTCGTGGCCGATGGTGCGCAGGATGATCACATTGCTGACCGAGAAGGCCGCGGCCTGGAAGACATTCTCCCCCAGCATGGCCAGGCCGAACGACGCCGGCGTGTGCGGAATGACGATCAGGCTCAGCGTGAACAGAGCGCCCACGCCGCCCACCAGCAGATAGAGCGGCCGGGGCGGGATGCGTTTGTCGAGCAACGGGATCGCCAGGCTGCCGGCCACGCCGGCCACCGCCACCCCGGCCCCGCCGATCAGGCCCACCAGGGCTTCCGACGTCCGGAAATCACCCCCCAAACCGCCGAGGGTATTGGTCAGGGCGAAGGACGCCGCGGGGGCGAGGAAAATCGCCAGGGTCCAGAGCACCGTGGGCCGCCGCAGAAGCGCCAGGACGTCGCGGGCGAAGGCGGCGAAGCTTTCCCGGGCCAGACGGCCATCCGCCGGCGGACAGGGCGTCAAGAGAAACAGGGGCGTGGCCAGCAGGACGGCGAGCGCCAGGATGGCTGCGCCGATCTCGTAGGGGAGATGCCGAAGCAGGGGGATTGCGCCGGCCGCCGTCAGACCTCCGGCCCCGATATTGGCCACCGTGAACCAGGCGCCCAGGTCGCCCTTCTGCTCCGTCGAGGCCAGATTGCCGAACCAGCCGCCCACCGACGCCACGCAGAGGCCGATCGTCAGATTGCCCAACACGAGCAGGGCGGTCAGCGCCGCCAGATCATGGATCATCAACAGCGCCGCGAACAGGGCCGCCGCGCCCAGCGCGGCGAAGATCAGGGCATAGGTTCGCCGGCTGAATTTCCAATCGAGAAGGGGGGAGAGGAGGAACCCGCTGAAACCCGGAATCAGCGCCGTGGCGGTGACGGCCGCGATCTGGGACTCAGGCACATGATTGGCCGCCAGAAGTTGCGGCGTGGTGATCAGCATGACCGCGCCGAACACCCCAAGCGGTATGAACCCGAACCCCATCAACCACACCGGCGGTGTGGCGTCTCGTCGCGGCATGCGCCCTGTTCCCTGTCCGCGCCGGGAGGCGGCGGGTGGCCGCGCCGATCCGGAGAACAAGCCTTACCATGACCTCAGCCCGGCGAGACCGGCAAGAGATCGCCGTGGACCGATTGTCGCGGCGCCGCAGGATCAGATGAGCGGTGGAATCCCAAGCGCCCGTTCGCGCGGACCGCGGGACCGTTCGTCCACGCGTAAGGCCAGGGGCTCTATCGGCCGCCAGGCCACGGCGCGCGCGGTTTCGGCTGCCACGCCCAGCATGCGGAGCTGGAGTTCGGCCACACGCGAGCCGGCCTCGGGCCCCTGGGCGCCCCTCAGCCGGCCGGCGAGGGCCGCCATGATCATCGCGCCGAAGATGTCGATGGTCGGCCCGTCGATCTGGATGGTGAACGCCCCTTGGCGCACCCCGCGTTCCAGGTCAGCCCGCAGAAACGCCACCGCGCGATGGTGCAGCGCCGGCAACGCCCAGACGGCGCGCAGCAGCGCCCAGCCCCACTCCGGCCGGCTGCAGGCCAGATCGATGAACCGCCGGGTGGCCAGGGCCACGCGCTCCACGGCGTCCTCGATCTGCGACATGGCCTCGTCCAGCTGGCCCGCGACATCGCCGGCGATCCGCACGGCCACCTGGGCGATCAGGTCGTCCTTGTCCTTGAAGTGCACATAGAAGGTGCCGTTGACCACGTCGGCGGCCCTGGCGATTTCGTTCACCGACGCCGCTTCGAACCCCTCGCGCGCGAACACCGACACGGCGGCATCCATCAGGCGCGCGCGGGTGCGCTCGCGCTTGCCGAGCTGTCGGGCCTCCCTGACGAACGGTCCTTCGGCGAGCACCCGGATCTCCCTCTCATTCAGGCGCAGACTAGGGCGACGGCGTATATTTGACAACACTCCCAATATTGGGAATATTCCCATTAATAGCCTGCTAGGCGGGCCGGGGTCGGGGCCGGGAGCGAAGCCATGTCATCAGAACCGATCATCCGCGTCCGCGACGTCGCCTATCCGCGTCTGCAGGTTCCCGATCTGGACCTCATGGAGTCCTATCTCCTCGATTTCGGGATGAAGCGCGCCGAACGCCGCCCGGGCGTTCTGTACATGCGCGGTGTCGGACCCGCGCCCTATGTCCATGTGATCCACGAGGGCCCGGCCGCCTTTCTCGGCTTCGCCTATCAGGCCGCGGCGCGGGACGATCTCGAACGCCTGGCCGCCGAGGAGGGCTTTTCTCCGGTCACGCCATTGAACGCGCCGGGCGGCGGGTGGCGCACCGCGACCCGCGATGCGACCGGTCTGGAGATCGAGGTGGTCCACGGCATCGCCCCGCGCGCGTCGACCGAGGACCGGTCGCCGCGGCCCCTGAACATGGGCGAGGCGTTCCAGCGCCTCGGCGCGCCGCAGCGCGTCGCGGCCGGACCGAGCCGGATCAAGCGTTTCGGCCACCTGGCCCTCAATGTGCGCGAGCCGGCCGCCGCCCTGGCCTGGCATCACGCGCGGTTTGGTCTGATCGCCTCCGACCGGATCAATCTGGCGCCCGGCATGCCCGTGGCCCTGTTCACCCGTTGCGACCGGGGTGACGAACCGGCCGACCACCACACGATTCTGTTCGCCAGCGACATGGCCTCCGGCGGCGTCCCGGGGCTGAACCACCTGTCCTGGGAGGTCTGCGACATCGACGATGTCCTGCTCGGACGCGACCACATGGCCAGCAAGGGCCGAAGCCACGAATGGGGCGTCGGCCGTCACCTGCTGGGCAGTCAGGTGTTCGACTACTGGCGCGATCCCTGGGGCCACATCCACGAACACTGGACCGACGGCGATCAGTTCGACGCCAGCATCCCCCCCGGCGACCATCCCATCGACATGGCCGCGGTCAGCCAGTGGGGCCCGAACATGCCGTCGACCTTCGGCCGCACCATTCCGCCGCAAACCGCCTGAGACGCGCCGTGACAGACATCGAAACCACCGTCCTCGTGGTCGGGGGCGGGCCCGTCGGCCTGCTCGCCGCGCACCTGCTGGGCCGCCGGGGCGTGAAGACCCTTCTGGCCGAGAAGCATCTCTCGCGGCTTGAGGCGCCCAAGGCCCACGCCCTGAATCCCCGAAGCCTCGAGATCTGCGCCGCCGCCGGCCTGCCGATGGCGGATATCCTCGGCGCGGCCACGCCGACGGACGAGGGCCGCTGGGTGCGCATGGTCGAGACCCTTGCCAAACCCGAGATCGGCTCGCTGGCCTATGAACGCCAGGACGATGCGGTCCGCGAGGTCACCCCCTGGCCGCTGATCAATATCGAGCAGCCGCGGTTCGAGGCCATTGTCGAGCGGGAGGCCACGGACCTTCGCGATGTCGAGATCCGTCGCGGTCTTGAGTGGCAAAGCTGTGTTCAGATCAGCGACCAGGTGATCTCGACCCTCACCGACCGGTCCAGCGGCGAGACCGTCAAGGTCCGCAGCCGCTACCTGATCGCCGCCGACGGGGCGGGGAGCCGGGTCCGAGACGCCCTGGGCATCGCCATGGACGGCCCGGAGCGGCTGTCCAGCCAGATGATGATCCATTTCGAGGCCGACCTGCGGCCGGTGGTCGGCGACAAACCGGCCATTCTCTATTTCCTCTTCGGCCCCGGGGCCGGCGGCGTGCTGATCGCCTATGACATCGGCCGCACCTGGGTGCTGATGCATCCCTGTGGGGCGGCCGAGACGCCCGCCGATTTCGACGCGGCGCGCTGCCTCGGCCTCGTGCGGGCCGCGATCGGCGTGGACACGGTCGATATCGCCATCAAGGGCGTTCGCTCCTGGGTGATGTCGGCTCAGATCGCGCGCCGCTACCGCGACGGCCGGGTGTTCCTGGTGGGAGATGCGGGGCACCGCTTCCCACCGACAGGAGGCCTGGGTCTCAACACCGGGGTCGGTGATATCGATAACCTGGCCTGGAAGATCGCCGCCGTGGAAGCGGGTTGGGCCGGTCCCGACCTGCTGGAAAGTTACGAATCCGAGCGGCGGGTCATCGCCCAGACCAATATGGGTCAGAGCCTGGCCAACGCCCTGCGCATCCGAATGCTGTTCGAAGCTCTGGGTTACGGCACGGGCCAGACCGTGGACGCCGACACGTTCGCCGCGCGGCTCGCCGATCCCGCCGCCCGCATCCAGGTGGACGCGGCGGTGACGGCCCAGAAGGATCATTTCGACAGCCTGCGCCTGCAGCTGGGCTTCGCCTACGGCGGAACCCTGAAGGACGACGATCTGCTCCCGATCAGCCAGTTCACGCCCAAGGCCGTTGCGGGCGCGCGCCTGCCGCACATGGCGCTGGCGGATGGGCGATCGACCCTGGATCTCATCGCCTTTGAGGGCTTCACCCTGCTGACCGGACCCGATCCCGAGGCCTGGCGGGGCTTCAAGGCGCCGCCGGGCGCGCCGCTGCGCCGCCTCGTGGCGGGAACGGACTTCGTGACCTCGGCCGGCGACTGGGCCGGCGCCATGGGCCTGTCGCGCGACGGCGCCCTGCTGGTCCGTCCCGACGGCCACATCCTCGACGTCGCGGTGACCGGCGCCCCGGCTGAGCTCGCCCGGCTGTCCGCGCGGCTGAAAGCCACTCTCGCGCCCGCCCTTGAAGGCGTCGCCTGATGGATCTCGGTCTCGAAGGCCGCCGCGCCCTGGTCTGCGCCTCATCGCAGGGTCTGGGCTGGGCCTGCGCCTTCGCCCTGTCTCGCGAGGGTGCGGTGGTGACGATCAACGGACGGGACGCGGCCAAGCTGAAGGCCGCTCGGGCCGCCATCGCCGCCGCCACAGGCCGGGAGGTGAGCGCCGTGGTCGCCGATCTCGGCGTCCCTGCGGACCGCGCCCGATTGCTGGCCGAGACGGGTGAGGTCGACATCCTGGTCAATAACAACGCCGGGCCGCCGCCGGGCGCCTTCCAGGCCTGGGACGAGGACGCCTGGCTGGGCGCGGTCAACGCCAACATGATCCCGGCCCTGATGCTCATCCGGGGCGTCCTGCCCGGCATGCGGGCGCGGAAGTTCGGCCGCATCGTCAACATCACCAGCGCCATGGTGAAGACCCCGCTCGGCCCCATGGGCCTCTCCACGGCGGCCAGGGCCGGGCTCACCGCCGCCTGCAAGGCCCTCGTCCCCGAGGTCGCGCCCGACAATGTCACCCTCAACAGCCTCCTGCCCGAACGGTTCGACACCGAGCGCCAGCAGCAGATGGCCCGCCTGTCCATGGCCATGAAAGGGATCACCTACGAGGAGGCCCGCGCCGAGATCGCCGCCTCCATCGCCGCCAAACGATTCGGCCGGCCCGAGGAGTTCGGCGACGCCTGCGCCTATCTGTGCTCGGCCCAGGCAGGCTTCATCTCCGGCCAGCAGATCCAGCTCGACGGCGGCTCCTATCGCGGACTGATCTGACGCCAGCGCCGGCGGTCAGTCGGCGAACAGATAGCGGCAGCTCTGGTCGGCGGGATCGCGCGTCTGGATGCGGTCGTACAGGCCGAGGTTCTCGGCTGTCGCCCGCTCCACGTCCTCCGGCAGCAGGAATCCCGCCGCCGCCTGCCGCGCCGCCGCGGCCTTGACCTTGTCGGCATAGGCCTCGCGGGTGGGGTAACGCGCCTCGAGGCTCGGCCGGGGATCGCCGGCCGCCCGGCGTTCGGCCTCGGTGCGGGCGAAGGGAACGAAGCTGCCGTCGAACCGCGCCGTCGCCCAGGCGAAGCCCGTCTCCGGCGCCCGCGGATTCCAGCCGGTGTGCGTGCCCAGCGGCGCCTGAAGCTCCACCAGCCGCACCCCGCCGCGGTCATTGCCGTCGCCGTCCGGGGCGGGGACACGTGTCTCATAGGCCGGACCGTGGACCGGCGGGACGGTGTCGGCGATCCCGCCGGCGGTGAATCGCGGCCCGAAATCCAGGCGCGGCTCCCGCAGGTTCTGCGCCGGCGGGGTCAGGCCGATCCCCTGCGGGAAGGCCGCCGCATAGTCCGCCGGGGTGGTCAGAGTTCCGTCGCCCAGGCGTGGATAGGCGCTGGCCGGCGGTTCCGCCTCGCCGGCGACCCATCGGTCCAGGGCCACGATCAGCGCCCGCATGGCCAGGTAGTGGTCGGTGGTGGAGACGCAGTTCTGATAGGGCGCGCGCGTCCGCGAGCGGCCCACATAGTGCTGCGCGCCCATCAAGGCGTAGATTCGCGCGTCCGGCGCCGGGGCGACGTCCGCGGTCCCGTCCGGCGTGGTGGCGATGAGCGAGGCGCCGCGGTTCCAGAATTCCGCCGAGGTGTTGGCGATGATCAGCTTGGGCACGCGGCCCTGGGCGTCGCGCGCGTGATCGAGGAAGGAGGCCGTCACCCCGCTCACCGGATCACGTGACGGGGCGGTGGTGAAGGGAAAGGCGTCGGCGGGATAGTCGTGCTCCTCCAGCATCGAGGGATGCCGGGTCGGCTGGATGAAGCGGCTGTTGAATCCCGCCGATCCGCCCGCGCCGGGCACCTGCATATAGGCCCCCTGGAACGCCAGCCGGCCAGTCTCGTCCACGTCCAGCCCGTCGTGCAGCATCCGCCCGATCAGGCGGCCGGACTGGCTGATGCCGAAGATCAGGACCCGCCGGGGCGCCGGCGCGCTCTCGAACGGATGGTCGCGCATCCAGGCCAACAGATCGCGGATGCCGGCGAGCCCCGCGCCGGTCACGTAAGGGTCCCTGGCGAGATAGCTGACCTCATAGATCACCCCCGGCGTGAAGCCGCCGTCCAGGGCGATGCGTCCCGGTCCGCCTGGCCGCTCCGGCGCGACGAAGCGCCAGCGGTCGCGGGCGATCGGCGTTCGCGGGTCTTCGGGGCGCGCCCGCGTCGTCAGAACGGCGGCCGGATCGTCCGGCGTCGCCGGTTCATAGGTCAGGCCACGCATGCCGGCGTAGGCGGCCACCGGCGCCGGCGCGGAGACGGTGAACTCGTTTTCCACCTTTCCCGTGATCGGCGCGCCGCCGGGACCGCGGGCGACCGGCGGGGCGAACACCAGCGGCTTCGCCCCCGGCGCGCCGGGCGCCACGTCCCAGGTCCAGGCCGAGAACAGCAGGGTAAAACCGTGGCGCATCAGGAAGCCGTCGCCGGCGTCCGCCGCCGTGGTGGGATCGTTGTTGGCCGGGCTCGCCCCGTCCATCTGGCCGAGGATGGCGATGCCGCCCCGGTTGTTCACGTCATAGAGCAGGGCGCCTGCGGCGGCCTTCACCGGCCGCAGCATCACGAACTCGCTGGAGAACACCACACGGCCCCGGGAGTCGCGCGGCGCGAGCTTCAGGTCGACGATGGAGCCATTGGCCTTGGCGTTCGGATCGAGGGCGAACCAGGCCCGGCCGTGAATCTTCTCGTAAGGTCCGGCCGCGCCGAAGCTCACCACTGGCGCGAAGGCTGTCCGCTCCAGAACCTCCACCCGCTCGACCGCCGCGCCGGCCCGCATCGCCGCGCCACCCAGGATCAGTGACGCCAGCACGGCGATCCAAAGCCTCAGTGCGTTCATGTGAATCTCCCCGCCCAACGCCACCCCATATGCCCGCGATTTTCCACGCGATCCAAGGGTCGGGAACGGCGTCGGTCGCCGGGGCGCGTAGTTTCCGGGGCTGCCTGGCGCGCCCCGCGTCGGCCACAGACAGGGCCATGAAAGCTTTTGTCTATAACGGCCCCGGCCAGTCGGCTCTCGAAGAGCGTCCCAAGCCGGTGATCGGCGCCCCGACCGACGCCATCGTCAGAGTCACCCGGACGACCATCTGCGGCACCGACCTGCATATCTTGAAGGGCGATCTTCCAAGCTGTGCGCCCGGACGGATTCTGGGTCATGAGGGCGTGGGCGTCATCGACAGCGTCGGAGCCGCCGTCACGGCGTTCAAGCCCGGCGACCGGGTGCTGATCTCCTGCGTCAGCGCCTGCGGCAAGTGCGCGTCCTGCCGAAAAGGCATGTTCTCTCACTGCGAGACCGGCGGCTGGATCCTCGGCAACACCATCGACGGGACCCAGGCCGAGTTCGTCCGCATTCCCCATGCCGACACCAGCCTCTACCCGATCGCCGACGGCGACGACGAGGACGCCCTGGTGATGCTCAGCGACATCCTGCCGACCGGCTTCGAATGCGGCGTCCTGAACGGCAAGGTTCAGCCCGGCGCGACCGTGGCCATCGTCGGCTCGGGTCCGATCGGACTGGCCGCCCTGCTCACGGCGCGGTTCTATTCCCCGGGCGAGATCATCATGATCGATCTCGACGACAACCGTCTGGAGGTCGCCAGGCGCTTCGGCGCGACCCAGACCATCAACAGCGCCGACGGCAAGGCGGTTGAGGCGCTGATGGCCCTGACTGGCGGCCGCGGCGTCGACACCGCCATCGAGGCGGTCGGCGTTCCGGCCAGCTTCGAACTCTGCGAGCAGATCGTCGCCGCCGGCGGCGTGATCGCCAATATCGGCGTCCATGGCGTCCCGGTGACCCTTCACCTGGAGCGTCTCTGGGACCGCAATATCAGCATCACCACCCGCCTGGTGGACACCGCCAGCACGCCGATGCTGCTTAAGGTTCTCAAGGCCGGGAAGATCGACCCCAAGCTGCTGATCACCCACCACTTCAAGTTCGCCGATATCGGCAAGGCCTATGAGACCTTCGGAGACGCCGCCGCCACCAAGGCGCTGAAAGTGATTATCGAAGTTTAGGTGGGCAGGTCGGCTCAGTCTCACGGGCCGTCCGGCTGCGTTCGTCCAAAACGCCTTGGGTCCGTCACTTTGCCGTGTCAGACTCCCGCTGCGAATTTTTCGCCGGGGGAGATTGATGATGGCGTCGGGCACGGGATGGAAAGATGATCCCTGGACCCTGACCACCCCCAGCGGCGGATCGACGTTCCAGGCCTGGCGCGACGAGGCGGCCGATCCCCCGGCCCTGGTTGTCCAGGTGGGCAAGACTCAGCTGCGCTATTTCATCGCCGCCATCGACGATCTTCACGCCATGCTCAAGACGCGGGGCGACTGGGTTCTGCTGGGCGGGACCGATGAACAGAAGCCCGCCCCGGAGGGCAGCGTCGAGGCCTGGGGCCGCGCGGCCGACAACCCGGTCGGCGGCTGGTATGGCCTCAAGAAGGGCCTGCGGGGCCGCTTCGGCGTCTATGTGCCGCCGGTGATGGAGGCGCTCGGCCTCGCCGAGGTCGAGAAACTGCCCCGCAACAACCGGATGCGCGCCCTTTAGGCCCTCTCTGGCCTTGCCCGCATCTTTGCCACCTCGGCCAGATAGCGCGCGCCGGGAACCAGGCCCGAATCGGCGAAGTCGAAACGGGCGTTGTGCAGCGGCGCGGAGTCCTCGCCATTGCCCACGAAGGCGAAGCAGCCGGGGATGTGCTCCAGGAACCGCGCGAAATCCTCCGACGCCGTGATCGGCGGCCGGTCGGCCGTCACCGCCGCCTCGCCGAACACCCTGCGGGCGGCCGCCACGGCGTGCGCCGTTTGTGCGGCGTGATTCACCAGGGGAACGAACTCGCGAGAATAGGTCACCTGGGCGGTCAGGCCATAGGTCTCGGCGATTCCCGCCGCCATGCGCCGCATCTCCGCCTCCACCGCCGCGCTCACCTCGGCGCGGAAGCTGCGGACATCGCCCAGGATCCGCGCCTCGCCGGGCAGGACGTTGCGGGTTCCGTCGGTGAGCAGTTCGGTGGCGGAGACCACCGCCGTGTCGGCCGGATCGAGCCGCCGCGAGACGATGGTCTGCAGGCTCATCACCAGGGCGCAGGCGGCCACCAGGGTCTCGCGGATATGCTGCGGGCGGGAGGCGTGGCCGCCCTGGCCGGTCAGCACGATCTCGAAATTGTCCTCCGCCGACATCAGCGGCCCCACGCAGGTCTCGAACCGGCCCACCGCCAGCCCCGGCCAGTTGTGCAGGCCGTAGATCTCGTCCACCGGAAACCGGTCGAGGAAACCATCCTCCAGCATGGCCAGGGCGCCGCGGCCCCATTCCTCGGCCGGCTGGAAGATGAACCGGACCGTTCCTTCGAAGTCCGGGTCCTGGACGAGGCTCTTGGCCGCCCCCAGCAGCATGGCCGTATGGCCGTCGTGACCGCAGGCGTGCATCACGCCGCTATGCCGCGAGGCGTGGGTGTGATCCGCCTTTTCCTGGATCTTCAGGGCGTCCATGTCGGCGCGCAGGCCGATGCGCCGGGCGCCGGCGCCCCGGGTCAGGGTCGCCACCACGCCGGTGCCCCCGACCCCTTCCACGACCTCGTTGAGGCCAAAGGACCGCAAAGCAGCCGCCACCTGGGCGGCGGTGCGGGTCTCGGAGAATCCGAATTCCGGATGGGCGTGCAGATCGTGCCGCCAGGCGGTCATGTCCCGCGCCAGCTCGTCCCAAATTGCCGCGTCGTCCGCGCTCATGCCGCCACCCTTTCCGGATCGAGACCGGTCAGCCGCCGATAGAGATCCGGGTCGGTGGCCCCCTCGCTGTTGATCAGCCAGACGCGCGAGGTCGCGTCCAGGCCGAGGCTCCTGCGCATGTCCGGATCGCCGGCCGCGACCATCAGCCCGGCCAGACCCGCCCCGCCGCTCTCTCCGGCCACGATCGCCGCATCCCCGGCTGCCGGCGCGCCCAGCCGGAGCATGGCGGCCACCGCGTCCGTATCGCTCACGGTCAGGAAGGCGTCGGCTGTCCGTTCGAGAATGCGCCAGGCCGACAGCGACGGCGCATAGCACTCCAGCATCGCCATCACGGTCGCTTCGCCCGCCGGGATGGCTGTCAGCGTCCCGGCCCGGGCGCTCGCGAACAGACAGGCGGCCTTGTCCGGCTCGACCACGACTACCTTCGGCCGGGCCGCGTCCAAGGTCGCCGCGAGATGGCCGGCCACCGCCGCCGCCAGACCGCCGACCCCGGCCTGCAGGAACACATGCGTCGGCGGCGCGGGCAGCGCCGCCAGGGTCTCGGCGGCGATCGTCGTATAGCCCTGCATCACCAGGCCGGGGATGCGCTCATAGCCCGGCCAGGCGGTGTCGGAGACCACGGTCCAGCCGTTCTCGGCGCTCACCCGCGCGGCTTCGGCAACCGAGTCGTCATAGGTTCCCGCCACCCGCACGATCTCGGCCCCATAGGCGGCGATGGCGGCGGCCCGCGCGTCGCTAACCCCGCCGTGCACGAAGATCACCGCTCGCGCCCCCACCCGCCGGGCGCCGAAGGCGACGCTGCGGCCGTGGTTGCCGTCGGTGGCGCAGGCGAAGACCATCGGAGACGAGGCGCCGCCCGCGCGGGCCTCCCCGGCCAGCCGCATCACCGCATAGGCGCCGCCCAGAGCCTTGAAACTGCCCAGGCCCAGCCGCCGGCCCTCGTCCTTGAGGTGGATCGCCGCCACACTGAGCTCGGCCGCCAGCCCTGGCAGGCTCACCAGAGGCGTGGGGCCCGCCCCGTCCAGCCGTCCGATCCCGGCCATGGCCTCGGCCGCGCCCTCCGCGCCCAGCAAGCGGGCGTCGGCTGCGTCCAGCGCGGCGCCGTGGGCGGGCAGGGTGTTGAGCAGCAGCATGATGGCGCAGGGTTATCGCCAATCCCGCCGCCCGGCGATAGGCTCGCGCCCATGTGCAACCGCTACGGCTATCTCGCCCCGGTCTCCCGTCTCGCCGACGTGTTCAGCGAGATCCGCATCCCCCTGCTGTTCGATGGCGGGGCGGTGCCCAACCTGCCGCCCCAGGACCATATCCGGCCGACCAATATCGCCCCCATCGTCCGCGCCCTCAACCCCGCCGCGCCTGAAGGCGGCGTGACCCTGGTCGAGGCCCGCTGGTGGCTGATCCCCTTCTTCCACAAGGGAACGGTGAAAGAGTGGAAGCCCATGTGCACCAACGCCCGCAGCGAGACGGTGGCCACCACGGCGACCTTCCGCGAGCCGTTCCGCCGCCGCCGCTGCCTGGTCCCCGCCACGCACTATTTCGAATGGACCGGCGAGAAGGGGGCCAAGACCATGTGGCGTTTCACCCGGACGGGGGCCGACCTGTTCTGCTTCGCCGGCCTGTGGGACCGGGCCACCACCGCAGACGGGGTGATCGAAAGCTTCACCATCCTGACCTGCGCCCCGGGTCCCGACTGCGCGCCGTATCACACCCGCCAGCCGGTGGTGCTGGAGCAGGAAGACTGGGGCCGCTGGCTCGACCTCACCGCCGATGTCTCGTCCCTGATGCGCGCCGGGCCCGCCGGGACGATCTCCGTCGCCCTGGCCGATGAAGGCGCCGCCGCATGAGCTCTCCCGCCTCGAATCTGCGCATCGATTCCGACCGCCTGTGGTCGACCCTGACCGAGACCGCCGCCTTCGGCGCCACGGCGAAAGGCGGCCTTTGCCGTCTCGCCCTGTCCGAAGAGGACGCGCAGGTCCGCCGCTGGTTCGTCGCCGCCTGCGAAGCCGCCGGCTGCACGGTGCGCGCGGACGAACTGGGCAGCCTCTACGCCCGCCGCGAGGGCACCGACCCGACCCTCGCCCCTATCGCCATCGGCAGCCATCTCGACACCCAGCCCACCGGCGGGCGGTTCGACGGCATTCTCGGCGTGCTCGCCGGGCTGGAGCTGATCCGCACCCTCAATGACGCCGGCCTCGTCACCCGCCATCCCATTGAGATCGTCGACTGGACCAATGAGGAGGGGGCCCGCTTCGCCCCGGCCATGCTGGCCTCCGGCGTGTTCGCGGGGGCGTTCGACGCGGACTACGCCCGCACGCGCACGGATCGCGATGGCGTCAGCTTCGCCGACGCCCTGAACGCCATCGGCTTCGCCGGCCCCGCGCCCGCCCGGGGCGCGCCGCCCGCCGCCTATTTCGAGCTGCACATCGAGCAGGGGCCCGTCCTGGAGGACGCCGGCGTCGAGATCGGCGTTGTCACCGGCGTGCAGGGCGTACGCTGGCTCGACGTCACCGTCTCCGGCCAGGCCTGCCACGCCGGGACCACGCCCATGGCCCTGCGCCGCGATCCGCTTCAGGGCGCCGCCCGGCTCGCCGCCGTCGTGGACACGATCGGCCGGTCGGAACCCGGGGTCTCGCTCTCCACCGTCGGCGTCTTCGAGGCCTTCCCGGGCTCGCGCAACACCGTTCCCGAAACGGTCCGGATGACGGTCGACCTGCGCCATCCGGGTCCTGGCGGGCTGGACCGCCTCGAGGGCGCCCTGCGCGTCAACGCGGCGGCCATCGCCTCTGATCTCGGCCTCGACATCGACATCGCCGAGGTCTGGACCTCACCGCCCGTGGTGTTCGATCCCGCCTGCGTCGGGGCCGTGCACCAGACGGTTGCCCGCCTGGGTTTCACCCATCAGGACATCATCTCCGGCGCCGGTCACGACGCTGTCTACGTCTCGCGCGTCGCCCCGGCCGCCATGATCTTCACCCCCTGCGAAGGCGGCATCAGCCACAACGAGGCGGAGAACATGACCCCCGCCCAGGCCGCCGCCGGCGCCGACGTGCTGCTGCACGCCGTGCTGGCGTTCGACGCCTTGAGCTAGCCGAGCGCGGTCGTCGCGCGGCGCGAGCGGATGGCGGCGCCCATGCCTGTGAAGCCCACCAGGATCACCAGCCAGGCGGCGGGTTCGGGTACGCCGGTCACGGCGGCCACACCGATCACCTGATTGCCGCTCCGGCCGGTGTCGTATTGCGACGTCGGGTCGCTATAGAGAACCGGCACGACGCTTTCGCCTGGCGCGCAGTCGAAGCCCTGGTTGTGGGTGGCGTTGCACCAATAGTGCTGTCCGCCATAGGCCGGGAAGGTCTGGAAGGCGAAATAGCCTGCGTCCGGCCCGCTGTAGTTGAAGAGCAGTTGGGTCGCCGTGGCGGTGACATCGACGCTCGGCGGACCAAAGAAGCCGTTCGTGCCATAGTTCAGCACGACGCTGTTGAGGTTCGTGAGGGTGTAGGAGGCGCCGCCACCCTGAAGCAGCAGGTTCCAGGAGACGATATCCCCGCCGGTCAGCACGCCCGTGGCGCCGTCGGTGGTGATCTGGCCGGTGACGCTGCCGTTCAGCACCGTCTCATTGACGTTGTAGGTGATATTGGACGCGGCGGCCGCGCCGGCGGCCAGAACCATCGATATCGCCAGCGAGCCCAACAGGGCGCGACGGGCGGGGGAAGCTGACAAGCGTGGCATTGATGTCTCCCAGGGGCGCCCTGCATGGGCCATGGCCGGGATACTCACCCCTCCCCTTCGGAGTTCCCGAGGTATCCTGTTCAAAGCGGCTGAAGGGTGTCAATAATTAAACGAAAATTTGATGAAACGTAACAATCTGGGCCTGATACTGCGTCGCAAGTGTACGAAACCTTGGCCTTGCGCCGCCTTCGCCGCACTGGAGACCTCGTCGTGAGCGGCCGCTTTGTTCTCGTCACCGGCTGTTCTGGCGGCGGCAAATCCACCTTGCTGGCCGAACTCGCCGCGCGTGGCCATGCCGTGGTCGAGGAACCCGGCCGGCGTATCGTGAACCAGGAACTTGAGGGTGACGGCGCCGCTTTGCCCTGGGTCGACGAAGCCGCCTTTGCCCGCCGGGCCATCGACATGGCCCTGGCCGACCGCGCCGCCGCGCGGGACCTTCCGGCATGGGTGTTCTTCGACCGCGGCCTGATCGACGCCGCCTCGGCCCTGGAAGACATCACCGGCGAGCCAATGCTCAGGGCGCTCAACACGGCTTACCCCTATCACCGCCGCGTCTTCCTCGCCCCGCCCTGGCCCGAGATCTATGTGACCGACCCGGAGCGGCGGCACGGCTTCGAGGCGGGCCTTGCCGAGTTCGCGCGGCTGGAACTGCAGCTTCCGGCGCTCGGCTATGAGGTGATCCTGCTGCCCAAGACCACCGTCGCCGAACGGGCCGACTTCGTTCTGGCGACGCTCGCGGCGTGACACCTGGCGCGCTGACCCTGGCCACCGCCCGCGCGACGGGTCATGTTGGCCGTCAAACGGGGGAAACCATGATCAGATCGACGACGACAGCCGCCTTGGCCACCGCCGCTCTCCTTGGCTTTGCCGCCGCTGCCCTGGCCCAGGCTGCGCCGCCGCTCGATCCGGCGGTGGCGCCGGCCCGCATCGCGGGCTCCGGCCTCAACGTCATGGATCTCGAGGCTCAGAAGGCCTGGTACGTCTCCACCCTCGGGATGACCGTGACGGCGACCTACCAGCGCGGCGGCGCGCCCTATGAATATGTCATGGGTCTGAATGCGCCGGGCGCCATTCTCGCCCTGCTCAAGGCGCCGCGTCCGCCCGGTCCCAACGGCTTCGGCCGCGTGATCCTGGAAACCCCCGACGCCAAGGCTTTGGCCGGCGTCCTCGCCGCCAAAGGTGTCCCCATGCGCGAGGTCGTGCCGAACGTCGCCTATTTCATCACCGATCCCGAGGGCAACGCCATCGAGCTCTACACCCCGCCCACTCGCTAGAGACGCGCCCCCTGTAACGATCCGGCCTCCCGCGCCGAACCCTCCACGTCGGCCGGCCTCCGCGGGTTCGACGGCGGGAGGCGGGACATGGATCCGAAGCGCGAACAGGTCGTGGTGGTGGGCGGCGGCTTCGCCGGCCTCTCGGCGGTGGCGCGGCTGGCGTCGGAAGATGTCGACATCACCCTGGTGGACAAGCGCAACCACCACCTCTTCCAGCCCCTGCTCTATCAGGTGGCCACCGCCGGCCTGTCGCCCGCCGATATCGCCGCGCCGATCCGCTCCATCGTCAGCCGCAATCCGCGCATCCAGGTGCTGCTGGACGAAATGACCGGCCTCGTCCCCGGCGCGCGCCGCATCGCCCTGGCCACGGGGGCCACCCTGGCGTTCGACACCCTCATCGTCGCCACGGGCGCCCAGCACAGCTACTTCGGCCGCGATGAGTGGGCGCCCTTCGCCCCCGGAGTGAAGACCCTCGACGACGCCACCCGCATCCGCGGCGCCATCCTGCTGGCCCTGGAACGGGCGGAGACCAACCGCCAGGAAAACGTCTCGCGCCGCGAGGAATTCCTCACCTTCGTGGTCGTCGGCGGCGGCCCCACCGGCGTGGAAATGGCCGGCGCCATCGCCGAACTGACCCGCCAGACCGTGACCATGGATTTCCGCTTCATCACCCCCCGCTGCGTGCGGATCATCCTCGTCCAGTCGGCCGACCGCCTGTTACCCGGCTTCGCGGAGGATCTCGGCGCGTGCGCCAAACGGGCGCTGGAGTCCCTGGGCGTCCAGGTCCGCCTGAACGCGCGGGTCACGGGGATCGACGCCATGGGCGTGATGATCGGCGACGAGCGCCTGGAGACCGCCACGGTGATCTGGGCCGCCGGGGTTCAGGCCTCGGGGGCCGCCGCCTGGCTGGACGCCGAGGCGGACAGGGCCGGCCGCGCCGTCGTCGGTCCGGACCTCACCCTGGCCGGCCGGCCGGAGATCTTCGTCATCGGCGACACCGCCATGGTCACCGACGCCGACGGCAAGGTCGTCCCCGGCCTCGCCCCCGCCGCGAAACAGCAGGGAGACTATGTGGCGCAGGTGATCGCCGCCCGCCGGCGCGGCATGCCCGCCCCGCCGCCGTTCCGCTATCGCCACCAGGGATCGCTGGCCACCATCGGTCGCCAACGGGCGGTGGCGGACTTCGGCTGGCTGCGGCTGAGCGGCTTCATGGCCTGGGCGCTCTGGTCCACGGCCCACCTGTTCTTCCTCGTCGGCTTCCGCAACCGCATGGTGGTCGGCGCTAACTGGCTGTGGAACTACCTGACCTTCGACCGCGGCGCCCGGCTGATCACGGGCGTGGACGCTCCGTCCGCCTGAACGCGCCAGACACTTTGGTCATGGCGATCCGGTCTGGCATACCTCAGCGCCCCGGCTCCGGCGGGATCAGGTCTTCCGACGCCACGATCTTCCAGACGCCGTCGCGGCGGATCCAGGTGTCGGTCCAGACGAAGCGCCCCTTCCGGGGCTCGCCGCTGCGCCGCTCCCAGGTCTCGCTGCCCTGGGCCACCGCCGCGTCGCCATAGAACCGGACTGTCACGGGGCCGATGCGGTTGGATATGAACGCGGGGGGCGAGACGCGCGTTCCCGCCAGCATGGCCGCCCGGTCGGACATCGTGCCGTCCGGGTCCACGCCGCGGAAATCGTCGGCCAGGATGCGCTCGACATCGGACGTCTTGCCGGTCGCCAGGGAGTCCGCCCACTGCGCCTCCGACTGGATGATGTAGCGCTCGGCGGCGCGCTGCTCATAGGCGGGTGTCGGAGCGGCCGCGGCGCCGGCCGCTCCCATCAGCAAGGCGACCGTCGCGGCGATCGAGATTGAAAGCCTAGCCATGTCGCCTCCGTCAAACCTTGAAGTGTCGCAACGGCGGCGTCCAGGCGTGGGCCCGCCTCCAGGCGTTCAGCCGGAGGACTGAGACCAGCATCAGTCCGCCCGCGATCGCCAGGTAGATGGCAAAGGCCGTGGCCGTCAGAGCCGCCCAGGCGCGGGCGTCTGTCGCCCCATGCCTGAACAAGGTCGTGGCGACGCTGATGGAGACGATGAACAGGGGCGCGAGCACCGCCGGCACGCTCAGGACGGTCATGAGGAACCCCGACCGCCGCAAGCCGTCTTGCTCGCAGGCTCTGTAGGACCGCAGATTTGCCAGGTTCGCCAGCGCTCGTGGGTCCTGCATGGGCAAGGCTCCTCAGGGTTGGCGCAGAGGCTACGGCATCGCTCCGCCGGCGTCACCTTGCATCTGCGCGCGGGCCGCCCGACCGTCCGGAGTCGGCTAGCCGCGCAGGGGAGAACATCGGCCCTTTTCGCACGTCGCCTACACCAAGCCTGGCTTCGGAATCTGCTGGAGAACTACCCCGAACTGAAGGCAAAGGGCGTCACGCCCTATTGGTGTATCCACCATGGGCTCACGGCGTCGTTGCACTATGCCGACCCCGACGGCAACCAGATGGAGTTCCAGGTCGATGCGTTCGCCGACGACGGCTGCAACGCCTTCATCCAGGGCGAGCAGATGGCCGTGAATCCGGTGGGGGTGGCCGCGTACACCGCCGGCCTAGAATGCCAAAGCTGGCGCGCCGAGCGAAACCCGTCGCGCCGCACGGTTGCCACATAGCGCATCCGTTGCTCTATCATCAGCGGCGACTTCCACGGGAGATACACCATGAAATCCGCTGTTCTCGCGGTCGTGTTCGCGGTAGCCGCTTGGGGCGCGGCGGTGGGGCCGGCGTTCGCGATGGATAGCGACAACGGGGAAGCCGCACTCCGCGCGGCGAACGCGGCCGAGGTCGACGCCATACTGGCGGGGGATGAGACTAAGCTTTCCAGCTTGTGGGCCGACACGTTCGTCGTCACCAATCCGTTCAACAAATTCGTGACCAAGCCTGAGGTTCTCGCCTTGATGACCTCCGGCGTGTTCCGCTTTTCCTCGATGGAGCGCGCCATAGATTACATCCACACCTACGGTGATGTCGCTGTCGTGGCCGGCTCGGAGACGGGTGTCTGGGCGGGCAAGTCGCCGATGACGGGCAAGCTTTCGCACTTCAGGTTCACCACCGTCTGGCAGCGAGCGCCCGGCGGTTGGGTGGAGGTCGCGCGGCACGCGAACATGGTGCCCCCCGCCTCGCCGGGTTCCTAAGGCATAGGCGCGCCAGGAGCGGACACTTACCTGGCTACGAGAAGCGGACCCTCGTCTGCCGGACAAACTGGCCGGGTCCAGACCAATCAAGCCGGGTCTGATAATCAACATTGGGCGCGAAATATTTGTAGATCACCGGCGAGGATCTAGGCCCCTGTCGGGTTTGCCCTCGTCCTTGTCGGCAGCTCTCGCGGGTATCGGCGGCAGAGCCGGTTTCACTTTCAAGCTTTCAGAAACAAGTTCAAGTTGAGCATGTTCGAAACCGGCCACGATCGCCTGTTGCTTGGCAGACGTCCCCGGAAAACGATACGTTCGCGAGCGTGAAGCATGGACTTGATTTGCTACCTCCACCCGGGATGGGCGCCGCTGATCAGGCCGGCGCCGGCGACGCGGCGGTGGATGGACGAGACGTCGGAATCCTTCGCCTACCGCTGCCTACCGCTGAACATCGCCAATGCCCACGGCTGGGAAGTGCTCAATCCCTGTGCGTTCAGTGCGATCTGGAACGGTGAAGCCGGACCGGACTCCATAATCATCAGTGGAGACGCAGGCGCCGATCCCGCGCGACTTCCGGTGTCGCTGTTTGGCCACGGCGTCATCACCTTCCATATCGAGGGCATCATTCGCACGCCGCCGGGTTGGAACCTGTGGGTCGGCGGTTCGCCCAATCGCGGCAAGGACGCCATAGCGCCCCTGTCCGGCGTGATCGAAACAGACTGGTCGCCCTTCACCTTCACGATGAACTGGCGGTTCACCCGACCCGGCCAGTCGGTGCGTTTCGACGCCATGGAGGCCATCTGCTTCATGGTTCCGATCTCGCGAGCGGCGATCGAAAGCTTCGAGCCGCGGTTTGAGCCCCTCGGCAAAGACCCGGCCACCTTGGAACGGTTTCAAGCCTGGAGCCGCGCGCGCGACGAATTCCACACGCGAATGCGGGTGTCTCCGCCTGGCGCGCCGGCGGATCGCTGGCAGAAGCACTATTATCGTGGCGTCGATGTCAACGGCGAGGCGTTGATCGACGACCATCGCGCCAAACTCCGCCTCAGATCGTTCGATCGCACCGCCGTTCCGGAAGTCCCCGTCCCGCCGGCCGATGACGCCGGTCTGCGAACCGAGCTGCGGACGCCCTCCCCCACGACGCCCGCTCACGCGGCCGCCGAGATCGCCGCCCTGCGTGTGGCGCTGTCGAAGCGGGAGTGGCTGCTCGAAACCCTTGAGCGGCAACGCGACCTTGCGGATCTGCAGGCCATCGAGCGACGGGCGGACGTGGGCGCCGCGGAATTCCTCGAGCGGTACTATGCGGTCAACCGACCGGTCATCCTCACTGGCGAGATGGCGGGCTGGCCGGCCCTGGCCCTATGGACGCCCGACTACCTCAAGGCCAAGGTCGGCGATCGCACCGTTGAGTTCCAGGGCGATCGGACCATGGACGCGCGTTTCGAGATGGACAAGGATGCCCATCGCCGGGAGGCGCCGTTCGATGTGTTCATCGATCGGATCCTGCGGCCGCACGCTGAGAACGACACCTACCTCACGGCCTACAACTCGGCCCGAAACGTCGAAACCCTGTCGGTGTTGCGTGGCGATCTCGGGTTTCTCGATAAATTCCTCGATCGCGAGGCGTCGAATCCCCACGGGATGCCCTGGATCGGCCCGGCTGGCACGGTGACATCCCTACATTACGACCTGACCAACAACTTCATCGCCCAACTGGTCGGTCGAAAATCCATTAAGATTCTGCCCGCCTCCGAGGTGGGAAAGCTCTACAACCAGCAACACGTGTTCAGTGACATTCCAGACCTTGAAGATCCGACGCTCAATCTTTCAGATCACCCCCGCTTGACGGACCTCCGCACCTATGACGTCGTGCTGGAGCCGGGTGAGATACTGTTCATGCCGCTGGGCTGGTGGCACCAAGTCAGGTCGCTCGACTTCAGTGTGACACTGACCTACACGAATTTTCACTGGCGGAACGATGCCTACCTCACCTATCCGACCTGACTGACCACGCCCGAGGCCTCGGGCGGCGAGTCCAGCCTCGTGGGTAATTTCCGATCCTGTCAAACGGCGGCGCGGCGACGCTTAATTGGTCCCCGTGGCCAATTGCCCCGATCGGGAAAGCATTCATTTTGAAATCGACTCACTTTCTCTTCTTCGCGATGCTGGCGGTGAGCTCCGGCGCCATGGCCCAGCAGATCACCGGAGCGGGAGGTCAGCTCCAGCAGTTGCCTCCCGCCCCGGTTCCGCAGCGCAACGCGCCCGATCTTCGCGTCGAAGGCCGGCCCGCCTCGGCCGACATCGGCGCCGAGGGGCCGCGCGTCATGGTGCAGTCGCTGCGTGTGACGGGTCAGACACGGTTTTCCGAGAGCGAACTCATCGCTGTCACCCAGTTCCGGCCCGACGCCATGCTGTCTCTCGCCGACCTGCGGCGCATGGCCGGGAGAATCACAGAGTTCTATAACCGGCAGGGCTATTTCGTCGCCCAGGCCTATGTGCCGGCCCAGCAGACGCAAGGCGGGTCGGTCACGATCGCGGTGATCGAGGGCCACTATGACAAGATCGGTCTGAACAACCGGACCAACCTTGCCAATGGCGTCGCCCGCGGCGTGCTGAGCGGCCTCAAGAGCGGCGACGTCGTCGCGGCCGCGCCCCTTGAGCGCCGGCTTCTGCTGCTGTCGGAGATTCCCGGCGTCGTTGTCCACTCGACCTTGAGCCCCGGCGGGCCGGTGGGAACGTCCGATCTGAAGGTGAACCTCACGCCGGGCCCGCGCATAGATGGCGACCTCGAAGCCGACAACGCCGGCAATCGCTACACCGGCGCCTATCGCGGCGGTGGGACGGTGAACCTGAACAATCCGCTCGGCATCGGCGACAGGCTGAGCCTGCGCGGCCTGACTTCGGGGGATGGCTTCAACTATGTTCGCGGCTCCTACCAGGCCCAACTGGGCGTTGCGACCCTGGGCGTGGCGTATACGGCGTTGTGGTACCGGCTGGGCGACACCTTCGCCCCTCTGCACGCCAACGGCGACGAACAGATCGCTAGCGCCTATGCGAGCTATCCCCTGGTCCGAACGCGCAACGATAGCCTGACGGCGCTGGTCGATGTCGACTACCGGACCTTCCGCGACAGGGTCGATTCGACCTCGACGGTGACCGACAGACGGGCGGGTGTCGTTACGGCGGGATTCAGCGGCGGGCACCGGGACTCGTTCGGCGGCGGCGGAACGGACAACTATTCTGTCTATGCGTCCTTCGGCGAACTCGACATCGAAACCCCCGGGGCGCGAGCGGCGGACGCGACGAGCGCTCGCAGCAATGGCGACTATGCGAAGCTCGCCATCAGCGTCGACCGCTGGCAGCACCTGGTCGGGCCCCTCTCCCTCTACGCCCACGTCAGAGGACAGATCGCCTCCAAGAACCTGGATATCTCCGAGAAGATGGAACTGGGCGGAGCCTATGGCGTGCGCGCCTATCCGGAAGGCGAAGCCTATGGCGACGAAGGCTACATCGCGACCCTCGAAGCCAGATGGGCGCTTCCCACGCCGATGCAGGGCTTGCCAGGCCATTTCGAGCTGTTCGCCTTCGTCGAGACCGGGTCCGTCCGGTTCAACCAGCATCCGTGGATCGCGGGTCCCAACACGGCGACCCGCAGCGGGGCGGGACCGGGGATCGTGTGGTCGAAGACCAACGATTTCATCGTCAGTGCGTCGTACGGCTTTGAGTTGGGCGACGCCAGGGCGACGTCGGCCCCAGACCGTGGGGGCTGTTTCTGGTTCCAGGTCGTGAAGTTCTTCTGATGGCGGCCGGAATGTCCAGGCCAGCCGTAAGTCAGCTCCGGTCACCGAGAAAGTATCGCTATGACTCCTAGTATCTATCCGCGCGTGCTGGCGGTGAAGCGGGCGCCCGACGCGGCGGCGCGGCCGCGGTTGCATCGTCGGTGTTATCTCTGCGGAGCCACGGCGCTTGTGGGGTCGCTGGCCCTTTCCATGACCACCGACGCCTATGCCCTGCCTGCGGGCGGAACGGTGTCGGCTGGCGGAGCGACCTTCGCGAGCGCGCCGGGGACGCTGACGATCAATCAATCGACCCAGAACGTGGCGATCAACTGGCAGAGTTTCAGCGTGGGCGCCCATGAGGCGGTCAGCTTCGTTCAGCCCAACAGCGGTTCGGTGGCGCTCAACCGGGTCATCGGCGCCGATCCCTCGGCGATCCTCGGCAGCCTGTCGTCGAACGGTAAGGTGTTCCTGATCAATCCCAACGGCATCCTGTTCGGCCAGGGCGCGCAGGTGAATGTCGGCGGCCTGGTGGCGTCGACCCTGAACATCAGCGACGCGGACTTCATGGCCGGGCGGTACAAATTCTCCGGAAGCGGCGGGTCCGTCTCCAACGCCGGGTCGATCAACGCCGACGGAGGCTATGTGGCCCTGCTGGGCGGCCAGGTCGGCAACACCGGGGTGATCTCGGCGAAGCTGGGCACGGCGACCCTCGCCGCCGGCCAGGCCGTGACATTGGACCTCGCGGGGGACGGCCTGCTCAACGTGACCATCGACAAGGGGCTGGCGCAGGCGCTCGTCGCCAACGGCGGTCTGATCCTGGCCGATGGCGGGCGGGTGGTTATGACAGCTCAGGCCGCCGGGCAACTGCTCAAGACGGTGGTGAACAACTCCGGTGTCATCCAGGCCCAGACCCTCGGCTCGCATGACGGCGCGATCCTGCTGCTTGGCGACATGCAAAGCGGCGCGGTGAACGAGAGCGGCGTGCTGGACGCCAGCGCCCCCAACGGCGGCAACGGCGGCTTCATCGAAACCTCGGCGGCCAACGTGAACATTGCTCCCGCCTCCCGGATCACCACCACCGCGCCGGCGGGGCTGACCGGGACCTTCAGCATCGACCCGCAGGACTTCATCATCGGACCCGGAGGCAACATCTCCGGCGCAACCCTTTCGGCCGACCTGGTGACCAACAGCGTGGTCATCAGCACCACGACAGGGACGGATGCGACGGTGGCGGGAACGCCCCCCGTGACCAGCCTCTACAGCGCGACGGCCGGCGCCGGGGACATCACTGTCAACGACGCCGTCAGTTGGACGGCGTCGTCGAGCACGACGACCCTGACCCTGAACGCCTTTCGGGACGTGATCGTGAACGGCGCCGTAACCGCCACCAACGGCAATTTCGTCGTCTGCTGCGGCCGTAACGTCAATGTCTTCGGTCCCATTACGACGACCAACGGCAGCATGTTGTTGAGCGGCGGGCAGGACGTGACCCTGAATGCCGTCTCCGCCCTGACGACCACCGATGGAAATCTTACCATCTGTGCCGGGCGCAATGTCGACATCGGGGCGGCTATCACACTGACACGAGGCACCACAATTCCCGCCCAGAGCCTCGGTCTGGCCACCGGCCTGACGCTGATTTCAGGTTACAACGGAACCGGTCCGGGGGTCGCCGGCGGAACGGTGACCTTCGAACCCCTTACCCCGAAGACCGTCGTCACGGGACCTAACGCGCCCGCCACCATCAACTACAACCCGGTCTCCTATGCGGCGCCGACGGACTATTCGGCCAACTTCACCCTGACTCTCGCCGCCACCTTGACCGAACACATGCTGGTGTTTCCGGACGGCGGAAAGGTGGCCGATGGAACCACCGCGACGACCCTTTCAGGGTTCCTGAGCACCGTCGTCACGGGCGCCCCGACCGGCGCCACCGCCACCTACGACAGCGCAGGCCCCGGCTCGAGCATCGGCATTACCTACAGCGGCTACAGCCTCAGCGGCGCCAATGCCGGCGCCTACGCCCTGGCGTTGTCCTGCTGCACGCCCACCTTCAGAACAACGGGAACCATCGCCGCGGCTCCGACGCCCACGCCGACTCCGACACCCACGCCAACTCCGACACCGACGCCCACGCCGACTCCGACACCCACGCCAACTCCGACACCGACGCCAACTCCGACTCCGACTCCCACACCCACGCCGACTCCCACACCCACGCCGACACCCACGCCGACACCCACGCCGACACCCACGCCGACACCCACGCCGACACCCACTCCAACGCCCACGCCCACGCCCACGCCCACGCCCACGCCCACGCCAACACCCACTCCAGCGCCGACGCCGACACCGATCGTCTTCCAGCCGGCGTCGGGCCTGCCCTTGGAGAGTCTTCCAGCGGGCGTCGCGTTCCTCACGCTGATCGGAGGTGGCGTCAGCGCGCCGCCGGTCGAAATACCGCCTGCGCCGCCTGCGCCGCCTGCGCCGCCTGCGCCGCCCCCGCCGCTTCCGCCGCCCGTCGCCGCCGCGCCTCCGCCGCCCCT
>CAIQJF010000006.1 GCA_903872075.1 uncultured Caulobacteraceae bacterium
ACCCGAGATCTACGCCCGGAAACCCTCAACACCGGCCGCATCGAGACCATCGGCGGCTGAAAACAGGGCTAAATCACCCTCAACCGATCATCACACGCAAATAAGCACCCGATGCTCCGGGATTTTCCTCAGCCTGCTAGACATGAGACAAAGAACCCCGCCGAAAACCCGCCCCGGCTAATCCTATTGCGCCGATTCGGCTCAGTCTCCACGATGCCATGGGCCGCGCCCGTTTCGACCACGACCCGGTAGGTCAGAAGGCGCAGGGCGATCTCATGCGTCGCGCCGAGATCGGCATACATCACGAGATCGGTGCACCCAACCTCCCGGCCTAAGTCGGCGAGATGGGCTGGCGCGAAGATCGTCACCGGATTTCCAACGGCGAACACTTCCTGGCCGCGACGGGCACCGCGCTGGGTCGTCCGGTCAGCCGAGTTTGGAAGGGGTATTGGTAGCGGACCGCGGAATGAATTGTTCATCCATCCCCCTTATCCCCAATCCACACACATCATATTGACGGTGAACGGAGTGAACACGCTAGATGTTGTCGATTTAGATGTTAGCTTGACAAGGTCATAAAAAGATTCGGGGTCGCCCCTGGCAGGACGACCCCGAAAGCGCGCTCGTAGCTCAGTGGATAGAGCAGGTTCTTCGAAGGTCCCCGGTCGCTGGTTCGAGTCCAGCCGAGCGCGCCAACAATTTCTAACACGCCCCGATAGGCAAGAGACTGGGACGATTCGCCTGAGGGACTCCCGTTTGGGGGATAAGTCAAGCCCGTCTGTGGATCGAATGTGGAAGGAGTCGCGCCACCACCCACCCCTTAGGCCCATCCACCTCGACGCCTTCATTCGGCAGCGTCGTCGCTGCCCTCAGCGAGATTAGCGCGGCGCGGATCCTCTTACGGATCGCCACACGGGCGTGATCGTCGCAGCGAAGGCCACGGTCCGCGATCGCGTCTGTGATCTGCATGGCTGTGCGGGGGCTCGACCACGGTCGTTTTGGCTCGTCACCTACGTCTGAGCAGATCCCTTTGGCTCATTCCCTTCAATACATAGATGGCTCCGCAGCGAGCCATCGGAGCAATGTAGGTCAAGCGGCGCTCTCCGCTGTGGCATAGGAAGCCTTAACCGCCCCCACGCAAAACCATGCACCCCATCCGCAAAACCCTCTGGTACATCGAAGGCCATTTCGCCGGCCCCGTGGGGCTGGACGATCTGGCCGTGGTCAGCGCGCTGTCGCGCTTTCATCTGTCGCGGACCTTCGCCCAGGTCACGGGGACGACCATCTCGGCCTATCTGCGCGGCCGGCGCCTGACCGAGGCCGCCCGCGCCCTGGCCGCCGGGGCGCCCGACATCCTCTCCGTGGCGCTCGATGTGGGCTACGGCTCGCACGAGGCCTTCACCCGCGCCTTTCGCGAGGTCTTCGGCGCCACGCCCGAAGACGTGCGCGCCCGGCGCAGTCTCGCCGACCTGCCGCTTGTGGAGCCCTATGTGATGACCGAAAGCCCCGCCGCCCACCTGCCCGACCCCGTCTTCCGCGAGGCCGGGCCCCTGCTGCTGGCCGGCATCCGCGAGTTCCGCCGGTTCGAGGATCGGGTCGGCATCCCCGGCCAGTGGCAGAGGTTCGCCCCCCACATCGGCGCCATTCCGGGGCAGAGGGGGTCCGAGACCTACGGCGCCTGCCTGGCCGCCGCCGACCGCGAGGCGGGGTTCGACTATCTCACCGCCGTGGCGGTGGCCTCACTGGACAGCATTCCGGACGGGCTCTCAGGGCTTCGTCTCTCGCCACGCCGCTATGCAGTGTTTCCGCATGCCGGCCATGTCTCGACCCTCGGCGCGACCTGCGCGGCGATCTTCGGCGACTGGCAGCCGCGGTCGGGCCTGACCCTGGAGACCGAGCCGTTGTTCCTGCTGGAGCGCTATGGGCCGGGGTTCGATCCGCGGTCGGGGTTGGGGGATATGGAGGTTTGGGTTCCCATCGCTGGATGACGCCCGGCGTGGGCCGGCTGACGACGGCTAGGCCGCGACGCTCAGCCTCATAGCACCCGGCGGCCGGTCACCAGTTGATAGACGATGACAATCAGGGCCACGACGAGCAGAAGGTGAATAAGTCCGCCACCGATGTGGGCGACAAAGCCCAACAGCCAAAGCACAACTAGGACAAGTGCAATTGTATAAAGCATGACGTTCTCGCTCTTCGGCGTAATTTGACCAACATTTAAAACTCGCGAAATCCGCGTTTGTTCCGATGGTGGCGGAGAATGGCCAAAGTAAATACTTTCACGGCCGCAGGTTGAAGCTGCACAGGGCATGGCTCACCGCGACGCGGCGCCGCGACGGCCCGTGACAAAGGGTCGGAAACGGCCCTGAATTCCGCCTCTTGGACCCAAGGCCGGATCAGTCTTTCATCCCTCCTGTCCATCCCGCCCGGAGCGCCCCGATGAAAGCCGTTCTCGCCGCCGTCGCCCTACTTCTCACCGCCGGGCTCGCCCGCGCCGAGGCCCCGCCGCCGCGCATCGCCTTCGACGCCGTCGACGCCCTCTCCCCGCCGGCCGACATGCATCTGGGCGAAGTGGCGGGGGTGGCGGTGAACAAGGCCGGGCACATCTTCGTCTTCCAGCGGGGGAACACCACCGGCCCGGCCTATGGCGCGGCGGCGGCGCAGCTGCTGGAGTTCGACGGCGCGGGCAAGTTCGTGCGCGAGATCGGCAGGAACCTCTACGCCTGGTCCTACGCCCATGCGGTGCGCGTCGATCCGGCCGGCAATATCTGGGCCGCCGACAAGGGCTCCGACATGGTGATCCGCTTCAACCCGGCCGGCCGGGTGACGGCGGTTTTCGGCCGCAAGCCCGAGGCCGCCGACGAGGGCGCCCATCCGCTGGAGCATCCCAAACCGCCCCTGCCGGCGGTGGACGGCCTGTTCCGCCAGGTGACCGACATGACCTGGGACAGTCAGGGCAATACCTACATCAGTGACGGCTATATCAATTCGCGGGTGGCGAAGATCGCGCCCGACGGCCGCTGGCTGGGGTCGTGGGGTAGCTATGGGTCGGAGCCGGGGCAGTTCAACACCCTGCACTCCATCGCCGCCGACGCCCATGACCACATCTATGTGGCCGACCGCGGCAACCGGCGGATCCAGGTGTTCGACACCGACGGCAAGCTGCTCAAGATCGTCACCATCGATGTGCCCGCGCCCGCAGACGCGGCGCCGGCGATCGGGGCCAAGCCCGGACCGGGCGCCACGGGATCGATGGCGCCGGGCGCGCCCTGGGCCCTGTGCATCACCCCGCCCGAGGCCGGGCCGCAGGTGCTGTTCGTGGCCGACGCCTTTCCGGGGCGGGTCTATAAGCTCGATCTCGACGGCCATGTGCTGGGCTGGCTGGGGCGGTCGGGCAAGCAGCTGGGCGAATTCGGCTGGATCCATGAGATCGCCTGCCCGCGGGCCGACACCCTCTATGTGGCGGAGCTGCTGAACTGGCGGTTGCAGAAGCTCACCCTGCACCCCTGACGGGGCCCGCACGGCGTCTGTGACTTTTTGTGCAGGTGCGAAATGAGCCGAACAGGCCTATAGGCCGCGCTCTGGCGCGCCGCGCGCCCGACGCCGGAGCCGTCATGATCCTCAAACGCCTGGGCCTCGCGCTGGCCGCCCTCGTCGCCGCCGCGCCGCTTCTGGCCTGGGCCCCGACGCCCGACGCCCAGAAGTCCCTGCGCGCCGGCCAGGCCTGGGCCGAGGTGCTGCCGGATACGGACGGCGCGGCCCTGATCCGCTCGGCGGTGGATATCAACGCCCCGCCGAGCACGGTGTGGGCGGTGATGACCGACTGCCGCATGGCCATGCGCATGATCGGCGATCTGGCCAGCTGCACCATCCTGCAGGGCGATCTGCGCCGGGGCTGGGACGTGCGCGATCAGTTCTCCAAGGGCAATCTCTTCCTGCCCGACATCCACAATGTGGTCCGCTCGGAATACCAGCCCTACAGTTCGATCAAGTTCCGCAAGGCCGGCGGCGATCTGAAGATCGAGGATGGCGAATGGCGGCTGGAGCCGCTGAACGGCGGGACCGCGACGCGGGTCATCTATATCAACCGGGTGAAGGCCAATCTGCTGGCCCCGGCCTTCGTGGTCCGCGCCGGCCTGCGCGGCAGCACGCCCAAGGTGCTGATGGCCCTGCGCCGCGAGAGCCTGGCCGCCGCGGCGCGGATCGACTAGGCGCGGCGCGCGCGTCGGCGGGATTGTTCCCGTTTCGTTTCGGACTCAACTCCCCTAGACTGCGCGCGTGACCGCCGCGCCTACCCCGTTCGATCTCGCTCGCGCCCTGGCGGTTCTGCCCGGCGGACGCTCGGGCGTGGCCGATGGCGCCGGGTCCCGGCCGGCGCGGCCGCCCGAGGCGCGGGATATTTTCGAGCGCGGGCCGGTGCTGATCGCCCATGCGGCCATGACGGCGCGGCGGCTGGGGATGAACGTCCCGGTCCGCTCGCCCGGCTTGTTCGACGTGCTGGAGCTGTTCGCCTTCGTCCGGCCGGGGCAGTTCTGCGCGCCCTCGGCGGTGGGTCTGTGCCAGGTGCTGGGTCTGGAGGAGCCGGGCGACGCCCCGGCCCAGGCCGCGGCGTTGCGGACGGTGGCGCATGTGTTGCTGTCTGAGCTGGAGACGCAGCCGACGCCCAGCCGCGAGGAGGCCCTGGCCCAGGCCGAGACCCTGGGCCGCGCCGGATGGCCCTGGGCCGCGCCGGCGATCGCCGCCCTGCGCACCGCGCCGCTGGGCCGGCCCTGGCGCGGCGACGGGCTGGATGTCTGGTCGCGGGTCACGGAATGGGAGGATCAGGCTCCACCCGGCGAAGCGGGCAGCAAGCCCGTCGCCCCGGCCGAGGCGGCGGCGCGTCTTGCCCTGCTGCTCGAACGGTCGGGTCTGTCGGAAGCGCGGCCCAATCAGGCGGTGTTCGCCCAGGAGGCGGCGCACGCCTTTCAGCCCCGCCTGCGCGAGGGCGAGCCGATGATGATGCTGGCCGAGGCTGGCACGGGCATCGGCAAGACCCTGGCCTATCTGGCCCCGGCCTCGCTGTGGGCGGAGGCCAATGGGCCCGGTGTGTGGATCTCCACCTACACCCGCGCCCTGCAGCGCCAGATCGAACGCGAAAGTCAGTCGGTCTATCCCGACCCGGCCCAGCGGGCGATCAAGGCGGTGGTCCGCAAGGGGCGGGAAAACTATCTCTGCCTGCTCAACTTCCAGGACATGGCCAATTCGGCCCGCATGGGCGCGGCCGATCTGGTGGGGCTGATGCTGGCCGCCCGCTGGGCGCGGGTGACGCGCGACGGCGACATGACCGGGGGCGATTTTCCGGCCTGGCTTCCGACCCTGTTCGCCATTCCGGGGGTCAATCAGGCGAGTTCCGCCAATCTGGTCGACCGGCGGGGCGAGTGTATGCACGCCGGCTGCACGCATTACCGGACCTGTTTCATCGAGAAGGCGGTGCGGGCGTCGAAGCGCGCCGACATCGTCATCGCCAATCACGCCCTGGTGCTCACCCAGGCGGCCTTCGACGGGGCGCGGGCCGCGCGCGGCCAGAAGGAGGACGGCGAGAGCACCCGCCTGCGCCGCATCGTCTTCGACGAGGGCCACCATCTGTTCGACGCGGCCGACAGCGCCTTCTCCGTGGCCCTGTCCGGGGCGGAAGCGGCGGAGATGCGCCGCTGGATCCGGGGGCCCGAGGGCCGCGGCCGGCGCGGTCGGGGCCTGGAGGCCCGGCTCTCGGAAATCCTTGCCGATCGTGAGGAGGCGCAGGCCGCGCTGCGGGACGCCCTGCGCGCCGCCGCGGCCCTGCCCGGCGAGGGCTGGTCCGGCCGCATCGCTCCCGGCGCGGGCGAGGTCAGCCCCATGGGGCTGATCGAGAATTTCCTGGTGGCGGTGCTGGAGCAGCTGCGCGCCCGGGCCGCGCCGTCGGACATCGGCATGGAGTGCGGCGCCCGCCCGGCCATCGATCTGGTCCGGTCCTCGGCCGCCGCCGCCGCCACCGCCGTCTCGGCCCTGGAGGCGCCGCTGCTGGCCCTGTCGCGGGCGCTGGAAGCGACGTTGGACGACGAGGCCGACAATCTCAACACAGCCGAGCGGGCGCGGATCGAGGGCGCCCTGCGCGGCCTGGACCGTCGGGCGCGGATGGTCCTGCCGGCCTGGCGGGCCATGCTCACCGCCATCGACGAGAACGCCGAGGACGATCCGGATTTCGTGGACTGGTTCGAGGCCACCTATCTCTATGGCCGGGTGGTGGACGCCGCCTGCCGCCGTCATTGGGTCGATCCCACCGAACCGCTCACCGCGGCAGTGATCGCGCCCGCGCACGGCGTGCTGGTGACCAGCGCCACCCTGGCCGATCCCAGCCTGGTCGATCCCTTCGCCCTGGCCGAGATGCGCACCGGGGCGGCCCGCCTGCCGGAGCGTCCCAAGACCCTGAGGCTGGCTTCGCCCTTCGATTATGCAACCAACGCCCTGGCCCTGGTGGTCACCGACGTGGCCAAGGACGACGCTAGGCAGGTGGCGGCGGCGATGCGCGAGCTGTTCCTGGCGGCCGGGGGCGGGGGCCTGGGTCTGTTCACCGCCATCCGGCGCCTGCGGGCGGTACATGAGCGCATCGCCGGGCCCCTGGCCGACAAGGGCCTGGCCCTCTACGCCCAGCACGTCGATCCGCTGGAGGTGGGGACCCTGGTGGACATCTTCCGGGCCGAGGAGAACGCCTGTCTGCTGGGCACCGACGCGGTGCGCGACGGGGTGGACGTGCCGGGGCGGTCGTTGCGCATGCTGGTGTTCGACCGCGTGCCCTGGCCGCGCCCGGATATCCTGCACAAGGCGCGGCGTGGACGCTTCGGCGGCAAGGCCTATGACGACACCCAGGCCCGCGGCCGCATCGCCCAGGCCTTCGGCCGGCTGATCCGCCGCGAGGACGACAAGGGCGTGTTCGTGATGCTCGACGCCGCGGCGCCGACACGGCTGTTCGCGGGGTTGCCGGAGGGGGTGAAGCTGCAGCGCGTCTCCCTCGTGGAAGCCCTGGAGGCTACGGTGGCGCACCTGTCGCCGGTCGGCTAGAGCACGGCCCTTTCAGACGGAATCGTCTGAAAGGGTTCAACGTGCTCTAGAACTTAGAGTTTAGAGCCTGATTCACCGTTTGCATCTGTTCCGTGCAAACGGATCAGGCTCTAGGTTCCCGCATCATCCAAGGGGACTTTATGCGCATCGCCTTTCCGGCCCTCACCGCGGCGGCGCTCGCCGTCCTGCTCCAGGCCTCCGCCGTCGTCGCCGGTCCGCCCGAAACAACCCCAGCCACGACTCAGGCGGCGGCGGTCTCAGAGGACGCCCGCTTCACCGCCTTCCTCGACGACGCCTTCGCCCAGGAGCTGAAGCTGCGGCCGCAGCTGGCCACCCGCCTGGGCGTCAAGGCGGGTGAAGACCGGTTCGACGACATCAGCGACGCGGGCCAGTTGACGCGTCTGGCGTGGCGCCGCGCCAGCGTGGCGGCGATGAAGGCCGCCTTCAGTCGGGCCAAGCTCTCGCCGGAGGCGCGCGCCAACTACGACATCTGGGCGCTGGAGCTGGATCGCGCGGAACTCTCTTACAAATTCCGCCGCTATCAGCCGCCGTTCTATTCCTTCCTCTATTCGGTCCATTCGGAGCTGCCGAACTTCCTGATCAACACCCATGTGGCGCAGGACGCCGCCGACATGCGCGCCTACAGCGCCCGCCTGCGCGCCCTGCCGGCGGTGCTGGATACGGCCATCGCCCAGAGCGGTCTTTCCACCGCCCAGGGCATCCGCGCCCCGCGGTTCGAGGTGGAGCGGGTGATCGCCGGCAGCCGCACGATCCTCACCGGCGCGCCGTTCGACACGGGTCCGGATTCGCCCCTGTGGGCCGATGCGAAGGCCAAGGTCGGCAAGCTGAAAGCGGGCGGCAAGGTGACCGACAAGGAGGCCCAGGCCCTGCTCGACGAGGCCCGCGAGGCGCTGCTGGGCGTGAAACCCGCCTATGAGCGGGTGATCGCCTGGGCGCAGGCCGAGCTTCCCAAGGCGCCCAGCGGCGCGGTGGGCGTGGGGTCGCTGCCGGGCGGGGCGGCGTGGTACGCCGCGGCGCTGAAGATCAACACCACCACCGACCTGACGCCGGAACAGGTGCACGCCATCGGTCTCAAGGAAGTGGCGCGGATCGAGGCGGCGCAGGACGCCTTGGCCAAACAGGCGGGCTTCGCGGACCGGCAGGCGTTCTACGAGGACCGCGCAAGGCGTTTCCCGCCTGCTCCGTGGACGGATGATCTGCGGACGGACTACCTGCGCCGGGCCAACGAGACCCTGGCGCACACGCGAACCCTGCTCCCCGCCTGGTTCGGCCAGCTGCCGGCCTATCGGGTGGAGGTGGTGCGCGAGCCCGGGTTCAGCGAGGTGGCCGGCGGCGCCGCCCATGCGGCCGGCCCGAGCCCCGACGGGGTGCGGCCGGGGCGGGTTTATGTGCATCTGCTGGGGGTCACGGACGATCCGGCCGACATCTACAACCTGATGTGCCACGAGGGCATTCCCGGCCACGTGCTGCAGGGCGACATCCAGGCGCGTCAGAGCGGGGGCCCCAAGTTCCGCAAGGCCTATGGCTATGTGGCCTATGGCGAGGGCTGGGCGCTCTACACCGAGGCCCTGTGCAAGGAGATGGGGATCTATCCGGACGCGGCCGCCGACTTCATGCGCCTGGACGCCGAACTGTTCCGGGCCGCGCGGCTGGTGACCGACACCGGCCTGCACGCCAAGGGCTGGACCGAGAATCAGGCCGTGGACTACCTGATCAAGGTCGGCCGGCGTCCACCCAATCAGGCCAGCTCAGAGGTGCGGCGCTACATCACCCTGCCGGGCCAGGCCACCGGCTATAAGATCGGTATGCTGAAGATCCTGGAGCTGCGCCACAGGGCGGAAGCCCAGCTGGGCGCGAAATTCGACATCCGCGGCTTCCACGACCTTCTGGTGGGCTCGGGCTCCATGCCGCTGAGCGTGCTCGAGCAGCGGGTGAACGACTGGATCTCGGCGCGGCGCCCGTGACACGCGGCGCCGCTCTTGCCGTCGGAGTCATGGCGCTCGCTTGCGGCGCGCCCGGCGCCGCGACCGCGGCCTGGGAGCCGCCCGCCGCGGCCCAGCAGACCCTGGCGAGCGGTCAGGCCTGGTCGGAGGTGGCGCCCGCCGCCGACGGCGCCGGCCTGATTCACGCGGCGATCGATATTCCGGTTCCGCCCAAGACGGTGTGGATGGTGATGAACGACTGCCGCTACATCAAACGGCTGATCACCAGCGCCCTGTCCTGCCGCACCCTGCAGGGCGACGCCGAGCGCAACGGCTGGGACATCAAGGAGACGGTGACCAAGGGGAGTTTCTTCATCCCCTCCATCCGCAATGTCTATCGCTCCGAGTACCAGCCCTACAGCCTGATCCGGTTCAGGAAGGCCGGCGGCAACCTGAAGGTGGAAGAGGGCGAGTGGCGGCTGGAATCGCTCAACAGCGGCGCCGGCACGCGGGTGATCTACGAGAACCTGGTGGCGGCCGACATCATGGCCCCCGCCCCCCTGGTCCGCGAGGGCATGCGCAAGGATACGGCCAAGGTGCTGGCCAATCTGCGGCGGGAGAGCCTGAGCGTTCCGAAATAGGCCGGCGCGCCTGTGGGCGCGACCTCGCCGTTCACAACCTGTCCACAGACGCCGTGCGCCATTCCGTTCTCCATGGAGGTGGTGGTGCGGCGGCCCGATGTCTGCCACGCTCGCGCTTCACGTCAGGCCGGTGACTCATGCCCATTCGCATCATGGTGGTCGAGGACGAGGATCTGATGCGGGAGGCCATTGCGGTCTCGCTCAGGGCGGCCGGCTTCGAGGTGACCACCGCTTGCGATGCCGAGACCTGCGTGGCGAGGATGCGGGTGGATCCCGTGGACGTGGTCATTCTCGATCTCGGCCTGCCCGGGATGTCCGGGCTTACCCTCGCCCGCACCCTGCGTGAGGGCGCCTCCGTCGGCCTGCTCGTCGTCAGTCGGCGCGCCGAGCCGGAAACGCGCATCGCGGCCCTGGACCTCGGCGTCGACGACTATCTGGTGAAGCCCATCCACTTCGGCGAACTGGCGGCGCGCGTGCGCAGTCTCATGCGCCGCCGCGGTCCGCCGCCCAGGACAAGGGTGGGACGGTGGGTGATCGACATCGCGGCGCGGACGGCAAGGGCCGGTGATGAGGTTGCCGACCTCACACGGGGCGAGTTCGACCTGCTGGCGCTGCTGGCCGCCGCGGGCGGCAAGATCGTCAGCCGGGAAGACCTGCTGCGGGCGATCAGCAAGACCCCGCACGACTCCGACCTCCGGTCCGTGGACGCCCTGGTCAGCCGCATAAGGCGCAAGCTCGGCCGCCCCAGTCCCGGCGGGGACCTGATCCAGACGGCGCCGGGCTTCGGCTACAGGCTCAATCAGGCCGAGCTTCGCGAGTGACGATGTCGCTGGTCGGCCGGGCCCGCGAGGCGGCGTGGCTCGCGCGGGCGATCGACCGCCCGGAAAGCCGCGCTGTGGTCGTCAGGGGCCCCGCGGGGTCGGGCAAGACCGCGCTTTGCGATCTGGCTTTGGAGAACGTCGCCGCCGCCGGAGCGCTGACGGGCGCGGGCAAGTATGGGCAAGGCGACAGCCAGCCCGCCTTCGCGCCGATCATACGCGCCCTGACCGGGGCCACCGACGCCGCGCTTGAACAGCTCTACGACCCCCAGGCGGGGGCCGCGGCGATGGTCGCGGCGCTGGGTCCCGCGTTGGCGGTCCTGCAAAGCGCCGGGTTCGGCGCCGGCGCATCACCCGTTGAACCGGCCCTCGGCCCGCCCGCCGGGCGGCGGGAAGGCGCCGCGCGGCTCACCGCGGCCGCCCTTCAGCTGGTCCGCTGGCTCATGGGCTTCGGCTCTCCCGTGGTCTTGCTGATCGACGACGCCGGGCGCGCGCCCTGCTCTACGCCATCGTCTCCCAGGACGGCGACCCCCCACCCACCGTCATCCTCACCGAACGCGACGACGAAACCCCCGACGATGAACTCGCCGCGCGCTCCCGCGCGACGCTGCTGCAACTTGGACCTCTGGCCGACGCCGATCGTTTTGCCCTGATGAGCGCGGTGATCGGCGAGGGGCCGGCCACGGCGGTCCGCGATTGGCTGGGGGATCACGCGCCCAGCCTGCCCTTCGACATCCTTGAGGCCGCCAGGGCCATCGGCGACGGCGGCGTCGTCCGGGAGGCGGCGGGCCAGTGGACGGTGGATCCCGCCGCGGCGGCGGCCGTCGGCGGCCCGCGACTCTCGCAAGGCGTCCTTCGGCGTGTTGGCGCGCTGCCGGTCGAGACGCGCGATCTGGCCCTGGCGGCGGCCCTGTGGGGCGATGAGGCGCCGCCGCGCGATCTCGGTCAGGCCTTGACCCTGAGCCCGGCGGCGGTGGAGGCCGCCCTGAACGATCTCGTCCGGGCGGGGCTTGTCCAGTCGGGGAAGGCCGGGATCCGGTTCCTGCACGATCGGCTGCGGGACGACATCATTCGCCATGAGGATCCGCGAGCGGTCGCCGGCCTGGCCGCGGCCATGTCGGATCGCCTGGCGGCGGATCCGGTGTCGTGGGCCCGGTCGGCGGCCGCGGCGCTGCATCTGCGTCGCCTCGCCGGGCTTGACGACGCGGCGCCGGAGGTCTGGCGGGACCGGTTCGTTCAGGGCGCCGCGGATGCGCGATCCCGGGCCGACGGCGCGGCGGCAAACGCCTTCGCGGAGTGCGCCTGGCGCCTGCGGGAACGCGTCGCCGGCGTCGACGCCGCGGCCGACCGAACGCTCCTGCGCGAGGCCATTCTGGCGGCGGCCGACCGGCACGAAGCCGGCGTGGTGCGGGAACGGAGCCGAATTCTGTTGTCGATGAGCCGTTCGGCGGGCGACCGGGCGGAGGACTACGAACTGGCCATCGCCGCGCTGCGACTTGCGGGGGAAAGCGAGCTGAGCTGGGCCCTGGCGCGGCAAGGTCTGGCGGAGTTCGGTCTCAGGATTCCGGGCAGCGTCGGCTGGGCGCGACTGGCGGCGACGGCGATGGCGTGGCGGCTCAGCCGGCTGTTCGGCCGTCGGGCGCGCCGCCCGCCCGCCGAAGACCGGGGACCACCAGACCCGTTTACGCGGATCGCCAACGCCGCGGCCACGGTGGCCTACGAGCGGGGCCCGGCCTTCGCCGCCTATGTCGCCTTCCGCGGATCGATCCGCGCCCGGGCGAAATCGCCTCAATCGGCCTTTTGGATGTCGATCGACACCTTCCTTCTGGCGGTGCTCGGCGACTTCGCCGCCGCGGCGCGACTTGGGGAGCTGGCGGCGGCGAACCTGGACTATCGCGGCCTCGCCCGCGCGGGCACTCTGTACCGGGCGCTCTACTGGGGCGTCATCTGGCGCCGGCCTCAGGCCTCCCTGCGCGGCCGCTGCCTGGAAATTCGCGAGATGGCCCTGGCGGAGGGCGATCTCGTCTACGTCGCCAACGCCATCCGCAATCACATCATGATCGGCTGGCGGACGGTTTCGTACCTGCCCGACTTCGAGATCGAGGTGCGCGAAGCCCTGCGGGAGACGCGCCGGATCGGCGACGCCGACATCGTCAACGGGCTTCAGGCCGTCCTCGTCGCGGTGCGCAGTCTGGTCCGACCGCGGCTGGACGAGGAGACCGCCGGGTCACCCGACGGTCCGGACCCGTCGGGCGAGGCGCCGAATCAGCCGCTGGTGGCGATCGAGGCGGCCGGACTGCGCGGCGATGTTCGCGAAGTGCTGCGTGTTGGGCGCGTGTGGAAAGCCGCACGGAGCGGATTCGACAGTCACCCCGGAGGGGTTGCCTGGCGGTTCCATGAAAGTCTGGCCCTGCTCAGGACCGGCCAGCCGGCGCGAAAAGCCGACCTGGCCTACATCCGGCGCGCCGCGCGTCTCAATCCGGCCGACCATCTGGCGCGCCGACTCTGGCTGCGCGCCGAGGAGTTGCGCCGGCGAAACCGACCCGCCGCGGCCCTGGCCGCCTATGGCGCGGCGGTCAACGCCGCCGACGCGGGGTCCGCGAAGCTGGAGGCGGGGCTGGCCGCCGCTTGCGCCGCCGACGCCGCGCGGGCGGCCGGACGGCCAGACCTGGCGCGACACTATCACGACCACGCCCAGGCTATCTGGGCCGCCACGGGGGCCACGGCCCTGTTGGACGACCCGGCGGTCGAGGCCCGCGCCGATGCGGAAGCGGCAGCCCTTCTGGCGGAGGCCCGGGCCCAGGTCCTCGCCGCCCATCGCGACGCGCGGTCGAAGTCGCGCTTCCTGGCGGACGTGGCGCACGAACTGCGAACGCCTATGCAGGGCCTTTTGGACGTGGCGGCGTACGACCCGGCGGGGTTCGACCTGAGCCTGTTCGCCGAGGTCTTCTCCAGCCTGAAGACGGTGGTCGATGATCTGACCGACCTGGGCGCTCTGGCCAGCGGCGAACTGCGGGTGACGCCGGCGCCTGTGTCGCTCGCCGGGCTGGTCAGGGCCGAGGTAGGTATCCTTCAGCCGGCCGCCGACCGGTGTGGCTTCGCCTGGACGGTGCGGATCGACCCCGCCTGTCCGGGGTTCGTCGTGACCGATGGTCACCGGGTTCGCCAGGTGGTCCGCAACCTGCTGTCCAACGCCGTGAAATATGGCGGGAGCGCCGGCGGCGTGGCGCTCTCACCTGACCCGTCCGACCCCGCCCGCATGCTGATCACCGTTGAGGACAGCGGACCTGGGCTATCCGCCGGCGAGCTGCTGCGGCTGTTCGAACCGTTCGATCGCGGCGGGCGAGAAGGCGACGGCCAGGGGCTGGGCCTGGGACTGACTCTGTCGCGTCAGATCGCCCGGTCTCTTGGCGGCGGCCTGGACGCCGAGAACCGGCCGGAGGGCGGCGCCCGGTTCCTGTTCACCTTCCATGTGGACGCCGCGCCCGACGCGGCCGGCGACGCCGCATCGGCGCCGTCGGCGGGTCTGAACATTCTCCTGGCGGAGGACGAGCCGCTTATCCGGCGCGTGGTGGCGGCTCTGCTTACCTGGCAAGGACATCGAGTCGTCGAGGCTTCCGATGGTCTCGACGCCGCCCGCTTCGCCGCGGCGGAGACCTTCGACCTGCTGATCCTCGACCTGTCGATGCCGCGGATGGGCGGGCTCGATCTGCTTCGCCTGCTGGACCGGACCGGCGGCGCGCCGCCGTGCATTGTGCTGACCGCATCTTCGGATGACGGCAACGCCCAGGCGGCTCTGGCCCTGGGCGCCGGCGCGGTGCTGCGCAAGCCCGTCTCCGCGGCGGAGCTCGCCGAGGCCATAGGGCGGCTGTCTGACGTCCGGGGCGGCGACGGCTCGGCTGATGCGCTGAAGGCGACCCTCGCGGAGCTCTCCGTGGCCGCCAGGGCCGAGCTGATCCGTCGCGGCGTCGACATGGCCGCGCGCTACGCGGCCGGGGAACCGCCGGCCGCCGCCGAGGCGCATAAGATCGCTGGCCTGGCCGCCCAGTTCGGCTGGCCCGCGCTCGCCGACGCCGCCGTGCGGCTTGAACGCGCGCTGTCTCGCGACGAGGCCGCGACAACCGGGGCCATGTTGGCATTTCGCCTGGCGGTCGACTGCCTCGGGCCGGCGCTCGCCAAGGGCTAGGCGTGGGAAAACGCCGCAGGCTATAGGTCCGGCGGCGCCTTCAGCTCACGCAGGTTTTCAGGCGGCGACGGACGCGAGGCCGCGCCGACGGCGGGCGGCGGCGCCGGCAATGGCGAAACCAAGCAGCATCACCGCCCAGGTCGCCGGTTCAGGCACGCCACCCGTCGATCCGTTCAAGGTGACCGTGTCGAGGCCGATGTTGGAGGGGCCGCCGTAGCCGGCCGGCGTGGCGTCGAGGAAGGTCAGTGTGGCGCTGGCGCCGGTCGCGGTGAACGTGATCGACTTGCCGGCCAGGAAACTCATGGTCAGGGCGCTGTTGTCCTCGGTGAGGGTCTGCGCGCCGTTGACCAGGATGGCTTCAAGCACCTGGGCCGGGTCATCGCCCTGCGATTCCGCCACCAGATAGGAGATGGTGTACTGCGCGCCCGGCGTGGTGGCGAAGGTCTGGGTGATCGAGCCACCGTAGGTGCCGTTGCCGCCGAAGCTGACATAGTAGCCGCCGTCCAGGGTCGGCAGGCCGTAGGCGTCGCTCTGCGCCTGCAGATCGACGCTGCCGCCAGGGCCGGGGGTCCAGGTCCAGCCCGTCAGCAGCGATGTTGTCAGCCATTGCGTCCCGCTGTTGGGGCTCTCGAAGTCACCGTTGACCAGGGCCGAGGCGTCGGCGGATCCTGCCAGGACGAGCACGGCGGCCACCGCGCCGAGGGCCAAAGTTCCGGTGTTCATGCCGGCGCTTCGAAACAGGTTCGTCATGTATTTGCTCCCACGATTTGAAAAGTTCGCGTGGGTTGTTGCAGGAGGCCGCGGGCCAGTCTGTAGACGGCCTGTGAACGAGTTCAGATCGCCTGAGGCTCCCCGCTGGCGTCTAGGCGGCGCCGCGCGCTGGCCCGCTGCTTCTCGCTTTCGGATTTCAGCTGACCGCAGGCGGCCAGGATGTCGCGGCCCCGGGGCGTGCGGATCGGCGAGGCGAAGCCGGCGGCGTTGACGATGTCGGCGAAGGCGTGGATGCGGTTGCCGCTGGAGCATTCGTAAGGACTGCCCGGCCAGGGATTGAATGGGATCAGATTGATCTTGGCCGGGATGCCGGCCAGCAGCTTGACCAGGGCGCGGGCCTCGGCCGGGCTGTCGTTGACGCCCTTGAGCATCACATATTCGAAGGTCACCCGCTTGGCGTTGGAGAGGCCGGGATAGGCGCGGATAGCGTCCAGCAGCTCGGCGATCGGATAGGCCTTGTTGATCGGCACCAGCACGTCGCGCAGCTCGTCGGTGACGGCGTGCAGGGAGATGGCCAGCATCGCGCCGGTGCGCTCACCCAGCTCGGTCAGCTTGGGAACCACGCCCGAGGTCGAGACCGTCACCCGCCGGCGCGAGATGGCGATGCCCTGATCGTCGGAGACGATGTCCAGGGTCTTGGCGACGTTATCGAGATTATAGAGCGGCTCGCCCATGCCCATGAAGACGATGTTGGTCAGCCGCCGCTCGCCGGGGCCCACCCGCCATTCGCCGAGGTCGTCGCGGGCGACCTGAACCTGGGCGACGATCTCCGCGGCGGTAAGATTGCGGACTAGAGCCTGGGTGCCGGTGTGGCAGAAGGTGCAGTTGAGCGTACAGCCCACCTGGCTGGAGACGCACAGGGCCCCCGAACCGCCGCCCACGTCGGGGATGAACACCGTCTCGGCTTCGATGCCGGGCGCGAAGCGGATCAGCCATTTGACCGTGCCGTCGACACTCTCCTGGCGCTCGGCGATCTGTGGCCGGGCCAGGGTGAAGGTGTCGCTAAGGGCCGCGCGGGTCTCCTTGGCGATATTGCTCATGCCGGCGAAGTCGGTGAGGCCGTGATGCTGGGTCCAGCCCCAGATCTGGTTGGCCCGCATCTTCGCCTGGTTCGACGAACAGACGCGGCTCTCCACCAAGGCGGCGGCGATCTCGGCGCGGGTCAGGCCGGCGAGATTGAGCGGCGCCGGGGCCGAGGCGGCCGGGGTCGCGCGGGAGAGGTCGAGGGTGATGGTCACGGGGCCAGCCTATAGCGCAGGTCGCGCCGGTGACGAAGCGGCGCCGCTGACATCGAACCGGCGGAAGAAGCTGTCGGCGTTCCACAGCGGCCGGGCCTCGGCGTTGGCTACTGTCGTGATGAAGGCCAGGAGATAGGTGTCGAAGGCGTCGGCGGCGGCCAGATCCACGGGCTGGGTCAGGTCGTCCTGCGGCGCATGATAGCGCAAGGTGCTCCAATCCTTGATGATCTTCGCCTCCGGCGAGCCGGGCAGACCTTCGATCATCAGCGCCACCGACGGCACGCCGGTGCGGATGAAGCTGTACTGGTCGGAGCGCACGAAGATGTTGCGGTCCGGAGCCGGGTCGGGGAGCGTATCGTAGCCAAGCTTCGCCGCCACTTGCCGCGCCTGGCCGCCCAGGGTGCTTTCGCCCTCGCCCAGCACCAGCAGATGCCTCAGCGGAAACAGCGGCAGGAACTCGTCCATGTTGATGTCGGCGACGATGGCCGCCTTCGGCACGGTGGGCTGCTCGGCGAAGGCGCGCGAGCCCAACAGGCCCTTCTCCTCGCCGCAAACCGCCACGAACACGATCGACCGCCGCGGCCGCGCGCCGGCCGCCTTCAGCGCCCGCGCCGTCTCGATCATCGAGGCCACGCCCGAGGCGTTGTCCATCGCCCCGTGATAGATCGCATCGCCGTTGATCGGCTGGCCGACGCCCAGATGGTCCAGGTGCGCCGAGACCACGACATATTGTCCCTTCAGCGCCGGATCCGAACCCGGCAGCACGCCGGCGACGTTGGGCGAGGTGATGGCGCGGGTCTCGCCGGAGACCGTGGCGGTAAGGCTCAGGTTGAGTGCGAATCGCGGCAGCGGCGCGTGCGCGTCGGCCAGGGCCAGCAGTTCGGCGAAGCTGTGGCCGGACCGCGCGAACAGGGCCTCGGCCCGTTCCGGGTTCATGGACGCCGAGAACACCGGCGCGGCATAGTTCTGCAGCGCAGGGTCGGCCAGCCGCATGCCGGGCTGGCTCGACAGGGCCATGACGCGCGGCCAGGGGATGTCCATGGCCTTGGGATTCTGCAGGCGGATGAAGCCCACCGCGCCGGCCGCCTGCAGCGCCTTGGGAAACTCCGTGGAAGAGGCGTGCGACTTCAGCGCCGCAGACAGGGTCGCTGGGCCGCCGCCCAGGATCACCACGATCTTGCCCTTCAGTTCCTGGCCGGCGAAGTCGTCATAGCCGGCCTCCGGCAGGTGCAGGCCGTAGCCGATGAACACCAGCGGCGCCGTCACCGTGGCCAATTGGGCGTCGCGGGCGCCGAGGATGATGTCAGGCCCGATGGCCAGGGGGCTCGCCGCGCCGCCGTCGATCAGGGCGACCGTCGAATGCGCCGCATCGATCCGCTGCTCGAGGAACTTGACCGTCTGGAAGTAGCCGCCGCCCTCGCCGGCGGGGGCAAGGCCCGCGGCCTTGAACTGACCGGCCACATAGTCGGCGGCCTTCAGATAGCCGGGACTGCCGGTCAGCCGGCCCTGATAGGCGTCAGACGCCAGCACCTTGATGTGGCCCCACCAGGGGCTCGTCTCCTTGGTGGGTTCGGCCGCGTGGGTCCAGGAGGTCGCGGCCAGGGCGGCGGTGAAGAGCAGTGCGCGCAAGAAAAACTCCTCAGGGAAACGGGTGGTCCGCCGCAACTAGCCCAGGCGAGCCGCGTGCCAGCGCAGGTGATCGTCGATGAAGCTCTGGATGAACCAGTAGGAATGATCGTAACCGCTCTGGCGGCGAAGGGTGAGGGGCACGCCGGCCCGGGCGCAGGCGACTTCCAGAAGTTCCGGTTTCAGCTGGCTTTCCAGGAAATTGTCGGCGAGGCCCTGATCCACCAGCAGGTCCGGGACGCGCGCGCCGTCGTCGATCAGGGCGCAGGCGTCGTAGTCCCGCCAGGCGCCGCGGTCGTCGCCCAGATAGCCGGTCAGGGCCTTCTCGCCCCAGGGACAGTTCAGCGGCGAGACGATAGGGGCGAAGGCGGAGACGGCCAGGAACCGCCCAGGGTTGCGCAGGGCGATGGTCAGCGCCCCGTGGCCGCCCATGGAATGGCCCATGATCCCCTGACGGTTCATGTCGGCGGGGAGATTGGCCGCGATCACGGCAGGCAGCTCGCGCTCGATGTAGCCGCGCATGCGGAAGTGCGGCGCCCAGGGCGCCTGAGTCGCGTCCACATAGAAGCCGGCCCCCTGGCCCATGTCATAGGCCGGATCGTCGGCCACGCCCTCGCCGCGGGGGCTGGTGTCGGGGGCGATGAGCATCAGTCCTAGCTCGGCGGCGGCCTTCTGGGCCCCGGCCTTCACGGTGAAATTTTCTTCCGTGCAGGTCAGGCCGGCCAGGAACCAGACCACCGGATGCGGCCCGGCACCGGGCGGGGTGAAGACGGCGAAACGCATGGGCGTGCCGGTCTCGGCGCTCTGATGGCGATGAAAGCTCTGCACGCCGCCATGGCAGCGCTGGGCGGAGAGGGTCTCGAAGGTCATGGGGAGAACGGCCGGCCGGGTTGGGTTAAGACGTGAGCCGACACATGCCACGCCGGCCCAGGGAAGGACACACCATGGCGATCCGCCTGATCATCAGCCTCACCGCTGCGCCGGGAAGAGGCGCGGAGGTGCTCGACATCTTCCGCCAACGCTGTGCCGAGGTGCTCACCGAGCCGGGCTGCGAGCAGTTCGAGGTGTTCCACAGCGGCCTCGATCCCGACCGCCTGACCCTGCTGGAGCTGTGGTCCGATCAGGTCGCCCTGGACGCCCATGCGGCGGTCAACGCCGCCCGCGCGCCCCTGCCGGCTGGTCTGTTCGCGGGCCTCAGCGAACGCGAGGACTACGTCTACAACCGCACCCGCTAGCGCGAAGGCGATCCAAGTGGAATCATCTGTATTCGCCGCCTGAGGGGAGGAGACTCAGATGACTGATACACGTGACACGGTTTGCGTCCGCTACATGGTCGACGATGTCGCCAAGGCGCTCGACTTCTACACCCGGTTCCTCGGTTTCGAGGTTCTGACCAGCTATCCACCGGCGTTCGCCGACGTCGCCCGTGGCCGCCTGCGGCTGCTGCTCAGCGGTCCCGCGAGTTCCGCGGGGCGGCCCATGCCGGACGGCGCGACGCCAGGGCCTGGCGGCTGGAACCGCATCCACCTCATCGTCGAGGACATCGAGGCCGAGGTCGCTCGCCTGCGCGAGGCGGGCGTGACGTTTCGCAATGACATCCTCTCGGGCCCCGGCGGCAAACAGATCCTGCTGCAGGATCCCGCCGGCAATGTCGTCGAACTCTTCCAGTCCGCCGCCGTCACCCCCGCACGTTGAGCCCACCGGCCACGCGCATCGCCTTGCGCGCCCAGAAGCACAGCTCGTCATTGTCATCCAGGCAGCCTGACGGCGCGGCGTAGAGCTTCTCGGTGACGATCGTCCGGCCCGCCCGGGTGTAGGAGAATGGCGCGCATCCGGCGGCGATCATCTCCTCGCGCAGGGCGCCGTCCACAGAGAAATACAATTCCTCGCGCATGATCATGGCGAAGAACACGCCGTGGACGCGCAGGCCCCAGCCGCCGAAGAACCGGCCATGATCGACGGGACCCAGTTCGCCCAGGACATCGAGGATGTGGGCCACGAGGCCGGTCGGCGCGGATTTGCCGGCGCCTGCCGACCTCGCCCGGGTCATGAGGCCAGGGACAGGGTCATTTCCGACCCGGCCTGCCAGCCCAGCTGCTCATAGAGCGGCCGGCCCATGGTCGAGGCGTGCAGGACCATCAGGTCGAGCCCACGCCGCCGGCCTTCCTCCGTCGCCTTGGCCATCAGAGCGCGCGCCACGCCCGCGCCGCGCAGATGAGGTTCGACGAAGACATTGGTGATGTAGCCGCGCTTGTCCTGGCGGGGATGCAGAGGGTGCGGCCCCCAGTCGATCGCCATCATGCCGAGGCCGGCCACCGGCTCGCCGGCGGCATCCTCGGCGATCCAGCCGAAATAGTCTCCCGACGCCAGCCGTGGGGCCAGCCAGGCGCGGAAGGCCACGACCATGGGATCGAGCAGCTCGTCCGGCCTACCGTTGGCCGCGAACATGTCCCGGCGCTGGCGCGCGATCAGATCCACATCCGAGGCGCGCACCGGACGGAATGCCAGGGCGGACGTCGCGGGCGCGCAGGATTGAGCGGGGTCGGCGGTGGTCATGGGAAGCTCCGTGAAGATCATCAACGGACGGAGCCCCTTTCAGCGACCCCATCCAGACGGCGGGGTCGAGGGAAGATGCGTTGCGTTCAGCGCGCGCGCGGTCCCACGGCCCCGAAGGGTCGGCGGAGACGGCGGGCGGTGGCGATCGAGCGCATCGGAATGCGCATAAGGCCATGAACAATCTCAGGCAAGAGGCGCGCCGCCGGGCGAGACGGCCGCCTTGCCAAGCCGGGCTGGCGGCCCGAAGCTGCGCCGGGTCGGCGATCGGGACGCCGATCGCGGGAGGCACGCATGAGTCTGACACGCCGGAGCGCCATCGTGAACTCAACCATGGCCGGCGCCGGCCTCGCGTTTGCGCCGGGTCTCGGTCGTGCGACACCCCGAAAAGGAAAGCCCTTGAAGATCCTCATTCTCGGCGGCACCGGCTTCATCGGTCCGCATCAGGTGGACTGCGCCCTGGCCCGCGGCCATGAGGTCACCCTGCTCAATCGCGGCCGCCAGCCGCACACCTGGCCGGGACCCGTCGAGCAGCTGTTCGGCGATCGCAATACCGGGAACCTGGCCTCGCTGGCGGGGCGGAGTTGGGATGTCTGTATCGACAATCCCACCACCCTGCCCTCCTGGGTCCGCGACGCCGGCGCGGCGCTTGGTGACCGGGTCGGCCAGTACATCTTCATCTCGACCATCTCGGTCTACGCCCGCAACGACAAGGCCGCCGACGAGTCCGACGCCGTCGTCGCCTACACGGGGCCTGATCCGATGGCCCTGACCCTGGCCGACATCAAGGACAGGTTCGGCGCCGTCTACGGCCCGCTGAAGGCGCTCAGCGAGAAGGAGGCCCTGAAGCAGTTTCCCGGCAGGGCGACGATCATTCGCCCCGGCCTGATCGTCGGTCCGGGCGATGAGACCGACCGTTTCACCTATTGGCCGGTGCGGCTGGCGCGGGGAGGCGAGGTGCTGGCCCCCGGCGACGGAACCGATCCGGTGCAGTTCATCGACGCCCGCGATCTGGCCGAATGGACGATCCGGATGGCGGAAACCCGCACCATGGGAACCTTTAACGCCGACGGTCCGGCGCGCTCGCTCACCATGCATGAGATGCTGGCGGGGATCGGCAAGGGGATCGGCGCTTCGCCGCATCCGACCTGGGTTCCGGCCCCCTTCCTTGAGGCCCAGAAGGTGTCGCCCTGGAGCGACATGCCCGTGTGGGTTCCCGGAACCGGGGAGACCTTCGGCTTCGCCCGGCGCGACATCGGCCGCGCGCTGGCCGCCGGCCTGACCTTCCGTCCCCTGGCGGTCACCGCCGCCGAGACCCTGGCCTGGTTTCGCAGCCAGCCGGCCGATCGCCAGGCGGCGATCAAGACGGGGCTGTCGCCGGACCGGGAGGTCGCTGTGCTGGCGGCCTGGCGGGAGGCCTCGGCCAAGCGCGGTCAGGCCGGCGCGTAGCTCACCAGCTCGTATTCGATGCCGTCGGGATCGAAGACATAGAACCGGCGGCCGGGTTCGTAGTCGCCGTGATTGAAGGGTGTCAGGCCCGCGGCGATGACCCGGGCTTCGGCGTCATCGAGATCGTCGACCACCACGCCGATATGGTTCAGCGGCCGGCCCTTGGCGAAGTCCTCGTCGGTGTAGGCGACGTCGCGGCCGGTGTAGAGGGCGACATAGTGATCGTCGGAGCCCACATGGATCGCCCAGCCGCCGTCGCGGGCGGGACCCTGCCAGCGCACCCGCCAGTCGAACAGCGACTCCATCAGCGCCGCGGTGCGGTGCGGATCGCGGACGGTCACATTCACATGTTCGATTCTGGGGCTGGCCATGGCCGTTTCTCCTGTGGATTGGACGCGCCGCCGCGCCATGGTTGAGGTCCGTACAACCTCAAGCTAACTTGAGGTCAAGAGACATTTTCCGGAGGCCTTGGATGACTGACCCGGTGTTGCTGACCATCGGCGATCTGGCGCGCCGGACCGGCCTGTCGGTATCGGCGATACGCTTCTACGACTCGCGCGGCCTGGTTGCGGCGGTCCGATCGTCGGGAGGGCAGCGCCGGTTCGAACGCTCGGCGATCCGCCGCCTGTCCTTCGCGCTGATCGCGCAGCAGATGGGCCTGACCCTGACCGAGATCGAGGCCGAACTGTCCTCCCTCCCCCTGAGTCGCACGCCGACCCGCGAGGACTGGCAGGCGATCAGCGGCCGGATGCGCGAGCGCCTGCAGGCCCGGATCGTCAGGATGGAGCAGATGCGCGACCGGCTCGACGGCTGCATCGGCTGCGGCTGCCTCTCCCTGGACCGCTGCGCGCTCTACAACCCCGGCGACCGCGCCGCGCGCGCCGGCCCGGGGCCCCGATTTCTCATGGGCGACAGGGCCGCGGACTTCGAGGCCGACTGAGCCGCTATCAGCAGCCGGTCGCGCCGACGTCGTGTGTGACGAACACCTGACCTTCGAGCTTGAACACCTGGCGGACCGAGGCCGTGCCGGTGAGCACGACGGCGAAACTCTTGCCTTTGGCGATGGGGAGAATCTTGCCGGAGACGTGATCGCCGGTCTTGTCGCCGGGCGCGGGGGCGTAGGCCGTGGCGGTGATGACGGTGGCGACCTTCACCGGCGCCGTCGGGGTCAGGGTGATCAGCTCCTGCTTGGTTGCCGTGCAGATCGTATCTTTCTCATCGTCCTGGGTGACCAGGGTCGGACCGTCGTCCAGATCCGTCCTCAGGACCCACGGAAGCGGCGCGCCGTAGCTCCCGTGACCGCCGAAGCCGGGCCAGGCGCCGAGCCGGTGGAAACCGTCAGGACCCTGTTTCAGATAGTGGATGTCGATCGCCCCGGCGCAGGCTTTGCACCGGCTGGGCAGATCGCTGCGCGAGATCAGGGCGACGACGCCGGGCGCGACCTCGATCAGCTTCTGAGGGGTGTAGACGACCGTATCGCCGCTCTCGTCGAGGCTTTGGTAGGGCGCGGGCTTGCCGTACGCCACCGCGAAGGCGTCGAACATCGGACCGCGCGGCGCCGCCGGAGCCTTGGCGCCGGGCGTTGGGCCGCAGGCGGAAAGGGCGGCCAGCCCCAGGGCGGACAGGGCGAGGGCCCCTCGCGTCGTCTTTCGCATCGAAAGCTCCCCGCGCGGCGGCGCGGCCGGCATCAGAACACGTCGGAGACGATCCGGCCATCGGGATAGAGGGCGGCGCGCTTCATGCCGGCGGAGTTATAGGGCATGACGATCTCGCCCGCCGCGGTCAGGGCGATGAGTCCGCCCTCGCCGCCGAGCAGGGCCACCTCCGCTAAAGACGCCTCGGCCGCCGTGGCCAGGGATTCGTCGGTGAATCTCAGGCGATGGGCGATCTGGCTGGCGACGGCGGCGCGGATGAACATCTCGCCCACGCCGGTGCAGGAGACCGCCACCCGTGTGTCCGCCCAGACCCCCGCCCCGGGGATCGGCGTGTCGCCCACGCGGCCGGGCTTCTTGCCGAACACCCCGCCGGTGGAGGTCCCCGCCGCCAGGGCGCCAGACGAATCGAGGGCGATGCAGCCGACGGTGCCGGTGCTCAGGCCCTTGTGCGGCGGCACGGTCTTCCAGGCCGGGGTGAACCAGGCGGCGGGATCGCCGATGGGCTCCAGGCCTTCGGAGGCGGCGAAGGCCGCCGCCCCGGCCCCGGCCAGCATGACGTGCGGGGTCTTCTCCATCACCGCCCGCGCCGCGGTGATAGGTGATTTGAAGCCGGTCAGCACGGCGACAGCCCCGGCCCGGCGGGTCGGCCCGTCCATCAGGCTGGCGTCCAGTTCGAAGTCGCCGGCGGTGTTCGGCGAGGCGCCGCGGCCGGCCACATAAAGACCGGAGGCCTCCAGGGCGACGATGGTCTCGACCACAACGTCCAGGGCCGAGGCGCCCGCGGCCAGACGGTCGCGCCCGGCCTCGATCAGCCCGCGCATGTGCACGACCTCGCGGCTGTAGTCGCCACCCTTCAGCGGGCCGGCGCCGCCGTGGATGACCATGGCGATCGGAGAGCTTGTCATGGCATGTCCTGAGGCGGTTGGGGCTTTCACCCGGGAACGTCATCCGATAGCGTCCGCCGCCACAAACATAAACCCGATGAGGAAGCGATGAAGGCTCTGCTGAGCAAGGCCGTGGGCGGCCCCGACACCCTGGTCCTGGAGGATATCGCCAGCCCCGAAGCCCGGCCCGGCCACGCGGTGGTCTCGGTGAAGGCCTGCGGGGTCAACTATCCCGACGTGCTGATCATCGAGGACAAGTACCAGTTCAAGCCGCCCCGCCCCTTCGCGCCGGGCAGCGAGATCTCCGGCGTGATCAAGTCGGTGGGCGAGGGCGTCACCGGCCTGAAGGTCGGCGACCGGGTCCTGGCCAACACCGGCTCCGGCGGCATGGTCGAGGAAATGTCCGTGGAGGCCTCGCGCCTGGTGAAGATCCCCGACTCCATGCCCTTCGACGAGGCCGCCGCCTTCCTGATGACCTACGGCACCTCCTATTACGCCCTGAAGGACCGCGGCTATCTGAAGCCCGGCCAGAGCCTGCTGGTGCTGGGCGCCGCGGGCGGCGTCGGCCTCGCGGCCGTGGAACTGGGCAAGGCCATGGGCGCCCGCGTGATCGCCGCGGCCTCCTCACAGGAAAAGGTGGATCTGGCCATCGCCCGGGGCGCCGATTCCGGCGTTGTCTATCCGCTCGGGCCCTTCGACCGCGACGGCCAGAAGGCCCTGGCCAACCTGTTCAAGGACGTCTGCGGTCCGGCGGGCGCCAATGTGATCTATGACGGCGTGGGCGGCGACTATGCCGAAGCCTCCCTGCGCTCCATCGCCTGGGAAGGCCGTTTCCTGGTGGTGGGCTTCCCGGCCGGCATCCCCAAGCTGCCGCTGAACCTGACCCTGCTGAAGAGCTGCGATGTGGCGGGTGTGTTCTGGGGCGCGGCCGTGGCCCGCGATGCCGCCGCGCACCAGCAGAACGTCAAGGAACTGCTGGATCTCTACGCCGCCGGCAAGATCAAGCCCTACATCTCCGAGACCTATCCCCTCGCCCGCGCCGGCGAGGCCATCACCCACCTGGCCAGCCGTCGCGCCCTGGGCAAGGTCGTGGTGACGATGGGCTGAGGCCCCTTCGGGCAGGCGAGATTCGCCTGCCCGCCATCTTTTTGGAACGCGAATAGGGAAACGCCGCCATGGCCGGACGTCTTGCGGGCAAGGTCGCCCTGATCACCGGGGGGTGCTCCGGCATCGGCCTGGGAACCGTTGAACTCTTCCTGGAGCACGGGGCCCTGGTGGTGGCCGGCGACGTGCAGGATGAGAAGGGGGCGATACTGCAGCGCCGCTTCCCGGACACCCTGCGCTACATCCATTGCGATGTGACCTCGGAGGCCGATATCGCCGCGGCCTGCGCCCTGGCGGCGTCCGACTTCGGCGGGCTGGACATCATCTTCAACAACGCCGGTCACGGCGGCCATCCGGGTGGGGTCGAGGCCATGACGGTGGAGGGCTGGGACGCCACCTTTGCGGTTCTGGTCCGCGCCGTCGTTCTGGGCATGAAGCACGCCCTGCCGCTGATGCAGGCTCGGGGCGGCGGCTCGATCATCAACACCGCCTCGATCGCGGGCCTTGAGGCCGGCTGGGGACCGCTGGCCTATTCCACCAGCAAGGCGGCGGTGATCCATCTGAGCCGTTGCGCGGCGGCAGAGCTGTCGCCGCAGAAGATCCGGGTCAATGCGATCTGTCCGGGCGCCATCGCCACCTCGATCTTCGGCGCCGCCGTGGGCCTGCCCCGCGACACTGCCGACCAGATGGCCGCGATGATCGCCCAGCGCGCCTCGGTGGTGCAGCCCTATCCCAAGGCGGGCCTGCCCGCCGACATTGCCGCGGCCGCGCTCTACCTCGCCAGCGACGACTCCGTGTTCGTCACCGGCACGCACATCGTGGTGGACGGCGGCATCACGGTCGGCCCGCGCCATTCCTGGGACCCGACCGCGCCCAATCCGTTCGCCCAGATGATGGATATCGATCCGACGGCTATTCAGGACCTGCTGGCCGGCAAGGCGAGCTGATCAGCCGCAGGGGCGGCGTCGTTAACCGCATTGTGGTAAGTTGAACGCATGCCCGTCGCCGCCCGCGTCAATCCCAAGGACTTCTTCACCGCCGAGGAGTGGACGCCGCTGGCGGCGCGCTCGTCGTGGAAGGGCCTGGCCCTGCTCGCGCACTGCTGGGCGGTGATCGGGGCGGCCACCCTCATGGGGATTGTCTGGCCGCTGACCATTCCCCTGGCCGTGATGATCATCGGCGCCCGCCAGCTGGGCCTGGGCATCCTGCAGCATGACGCAGCCCATGGCGCCCTGAACCCCGATCCGAAGATCAACGACTGGGTCGCCGAGTGGCTATGCGTGAACGGCGTGCAGACCTATCGCGACTATCACCTGCAGCATCACAAATACGGTCAGCAGGCCGAGGATCCCGATCTGGTGCTCTCTGCCCCGTTTCCGGTCAGCCGCGCGTCCCTGTGGCGCAAGGTCGTGCGCGATCTCACCGGCCAGACCTGGTTCAAGCAGAAGTTCGGGCGCCTGACCTCCAACCTGGCGCGCCGCAAGCCGGGCGAGCCGCTGTGGCCGATTCTGAAGACCGAGGCGCGCCGTCAGCGGCGCTGGCTGATCCTCAACAGCCTGGCCATCGCCGCCTTTGCGGCGGCGGGTGTGTGGTGGGGATGGTTCGTGTTCTGGCTGCTGCCGCGGGCGACCTGGTACCAGCTTGTGACCCGCGTCCGGAACATCGCCGAACACGCCCTGATCGCCAAGAACGAGCCCGATCCGCTCCGCCACGCCCGCACCACCCGCGCCAATCTCATCGAACGGGCCCTGCTGGCGCCCTATTGGGTCAACTATCACTGCGAACACCACATGTTCATGCATGTGCCCTGCTGGAGCCTGCCCCGCGTGCGCCGCCTCCTGGCGCGCGACGGCGTCACCGCGAGGATGGAGGGAGCCGAAGGCTATCTGAGCATTCTGAGGGCCGTGACCACCGTTCCCGCATGAACAAATGTTTATCAAATTGCAATTGCCGTTATGCGCATAATGCAATATTCCGGTTCTCGTCATCACACGGAGAACGGGCCATGCGCGCCAATGCCAAGATCCATTTTGTAGAGCTGCCGGGCGCGGACCTGCCCGAGACGGCGCGGTTTTACACACTCGCCTTCGGCTGGAGGTTTTGTGGCTTTTCCGACGACGTCGTCCAAAGTGACGAACCGGGCGTGGTCGGGCGCTGGGTCAAGGATCCCCAGCATCGGCTCGTCCAGCCGCGGGTGATGATCTATGCCGAGGATCTGCTGCTCATGGAGCGCGACGTTCAGATCGCGGGCGGGGTGATCACCCGGCGTATTCACCGCGCCCGGGGGGGCTGGCGGTTCCTTTTCCGCGACCCGTCCGGCAACGAACTCGGGGTGTGGTCGGACCGATTTCCCGCGCCGCGCGGCCCCTCGCGGGTAGGCCACACCGCCGAGGTCATTCCCTTCCCGCGCCGGCGACCCGAACCGGGCGACGCGGTTGACCAGGGTCTGTCGGCCGAACTGCGCCTGGCTGCCTGACGGCGGCAAATCGCAACCTTCTTCTTTCGCACATCGCAATCATCATCACCACGCGGAGGGCCAGCCATGCGTCAAGACGGCAAGATCGACTATGTGGAGTTTCCCGGCGACAACCTGCCGGCGCTCAAGCTGTTCTACGGCTTGGCGTTCGGCTGGCGCTTCGTCGATCTGTCGCCGGGCTACACGGCCTTCGACGGGGCGGGCGCGGAGGGTGGCTTTTCGAGCAATCCGCAGGCCGCGCCGGCTAAGCCGCGGGTTCTGGTCTATGCGCACGACATCGACCGCATGCTGGCGCGGGTTCGCGCCGCGGGCGGGGTGATCACCCAGCCGATCTTCGCCTATCCGGGCGGGCGGCGGTTCTATTTCCGCGATCCCTGCGGCAATGAACTGGGCGTCTGGACCGAATGCTGGGATCCCATTCCAGCGCCGCGGCCGATCCTGGACCGGCCGGCCTGGCCCTGGCGGCGTGAGGCGCGTCGGCGGGCGCGTGAGGCCGGGCGGCTGTTTTCCAGTCCACGGCCCTGAATTTGGCGGCCACCTCTTCCTGAGAGTTTGCCCGGCGCGCGGTTTCGGACCAGCATGACTCTGACGGCGCAGGCAGAGGGAGGCGGCCATGACCAGCAGAAAGGCCGATCCCGCGGGTATCGCCTTCCGGGCCATGGCCTGCAACAACGCCTGGGCCAATCACCGGCTGCTGACCGCCTGCGCAGGGCTGGACCGGGAGGCCTTCCACGCCCCGCGCAGCGGCTTCTTTCCCAGCCTCGCCCGCACCCTCAACCACATCCTGGTGGTGGACTGGTTCTATGTCGACGCTCTGGAGGGGGGATCGCTCGGCCCGGCGGCCTGGGCCGATGAGGTTCCGTGCGATCAGGTCGCCCGCCTTCACGCCGAACAACGCGCGGTGGACGACCGGCTGATCGCGGTCTGTGACGTCCTCACTGCGGCAGACTTGGCCGGCGCTGTGAGGGTTCACCGTGGCGACCGCGTGCAGATCGAGCGGCGCGACCGCCTGCTTTTGCATCTGTTCCAGCATCAGACTCACCATCGCGGTCAGGCGCACGCCATGCTGTCGGAGACGGGCATTGCGCCGCCGCAGCTCGATGAGTTCTTCTCCGCGGGCGAAGCGCCCTTGAGGGCGACGGAGTTCGCCCAGCTGGGCTGGACCGAAGAGAAGGTGTGGGGATCATGAGCGGCGCGGACATCGGAAACCCCTTCGCGGGGATCGGCGGCGGCGACCGCGTGACCGGCGAGCCCTTCGCCACGCGCTCGACGGTCTGGGGATCTCACGGCGCCGCGGCCACGGCCCATCCCCTCGCCACCCTGATCGCCATCGATCTGCTGCGGGCCGGCGGCTCGGCGGTGGACGCCGCCATCGGCGCCAACATCGCCCTTGGGTTTCTCGAGCCCATCGCCTGCGGCGTCGGCGGCGACGCCTTCGCCATGGTCTGGGATCCCAAGGTCGGACGCCTCGCCGGCCTCAATGGCTCGGGCCGCTCGCCCCGCGGCCTCAGCCTGGAGGCTCACCGCGAACGGGCGCGGGGCGGCCTGATCTCCGCCTTCGGCGCGGTCAGCGTCTCGGTGCCGGGCGCCGTCGACGCCTGGGCCGCCCTGCACGCGCGCTATGGCCGCCTCCCCTGGGCCGATCTCTTCGCCCCGGCGATCGACTTGGCCGAGCGCGGCGCGCCGGTGCCGCAGACCGTGGCGCACTATCTGGCCTCGTCGCTCCGCACCTTCACCCGGCCGGGACGCGGCATCGAGGAGGTGGCGAACCTGCAGGCGATCTGGGCGCCCGAGGGGCGAACCCCGGCGGAGGGCGAGATCTTCGCCAATCCGGCCCTCGCCCGCACCTACCGCCTGATCGCGTCCGGCGGTCGCGAGGCCTATTACGAGGGCGAGATCGCCGAGGTCATCGCCCGCTATTTCCAGCGCATCGGCGGCTGGATGACGGTGGCCGATCTCGCCGCCCACCGCGCCGAGTGGGTCGAGCCGCGCTCGACCGCCTATCGCGGCGTCGATGTCTGGGCCCTGCCGCCCAACGGCCAGGGGCTGAGCACCCTACAGATTCTCAACATCCTGGAAAACTTCGACCTCGCCGGCGCCGGATTCCAGACCGCCGCCAGCCTGCATCTCCAGATCGAGGCCAAGCGGCTGGCGTTCGAGGACCGGGCCCGGCGGTTCGCCGATCCGGATTTCGCCGAGATCCCCATCGACTGGCTGATTTCGAAAGCCTACGGGGCCGAGCGCGCCGCCCTGATCCGGCCGGACCGCATCCTCGATCCGGTTTTCCCCGGCGAGGCGCCCGGCCATGGCGACACCACCTATCTCTGCGCCGCCGATTCCGACGGCATGATGGTTTCCCTGATCCAGTCCAACTTCCGCGGCATGGGCTCCGGCCTCTGCCCCGACGGCCTCGGCTTCATGTTCCAGAACCGCGGCGAGCTCTTCAGCCTTCGCGACGGCGACGCCAATATCTATGCGCCGGGCAAGCGGCCGTTCCAGACCATCATCCCCGGCTTCGCGTCGCGGGGCGGCGAGCCCTGGCTCGCCTTCGGGGTCATGGGCGGTGACATGCAGCCGCAGGGCCAGGCCCAGATGATCGTCAATCTCGTGGACTATGGCCTGGGCCTGCAGGCCGCCGGCGACGCCCCGCGCTGGCGCCATGAGGGCTCGTCCGAACCCACCGGCGTTCCGGCGGCGGGACGCGGGACCTTGCGGTTGGAGTCCGGCGTGCCGCATCGCACGAAACAGGCGCTGGCCGACCTTGGCTGGACGTTCGGCCCGCTCGACGGCGGTTTCGGCGGCTATCAGGCTGTCCAGCGCTGGCCCGGCCGCTACGCCGCCGCCAGCGAGATGCGCAAGGACGGGGCCGCCCTGGCCTGGTGAGACGGAGGCTGTCATGACCTGGGAAGACGTCCGCGCCATCGCCCTGTCGTTGCCCGGTGTGGAGGAATCGACCTCCTACGGAACGCCGTCCTTCAAGGTGAACGGCAAATTCCTGACCCGCCTGCGTCCGGAGGACGACAGCCTGGTCCTGGTCGATGTGCCATTCGACGAGCGCGAGATGCTGATCGCCGCCGAGCCGGCCACCTTCCACATCACGCCGCACTACAAGGACTATCCCTCTGTCCTCGCGCGCCTGGCCACCGTTCATCCAGGCTCCTTGCGCAATTTCCTTGAGCGGCGGTGGCGGCGGGTCGCGCCCAAGCGGCTCGTGAAAACCTACGACGGAAAATAAATCAGCATTTCCGGTAGCTTAGGGTTCTTGAGAAATTCTGAGAAGTTTTCACGGCGATCTTGAGGACGCCGGGACCCGGTCCGACGCAACTTCGGCGTGAGGTTTCCGGCGGGTCGGTTTCGCCCCCACCGCGGCCAGATCTGCCCCGGCTGGTCCACGGCGACAAGGGCGATCCGGCCCGCCGGAACCTCACCACCCCCCCGCTCCGGCGCGCGACGTCATCTCCGCCGCGCCGGCCACAAGGACCCCCCGCCATGTCATTCAATGTCTTTCGCCATGAGGGCCCCGCGCCCGATCACCTTCCCCTGACAAAAACCCAGGCGGCGCGCCTGGCCAGCCTCACCGGTCTTGACGCCAAGAGCCTCCACGGCGTCTCAGTCGCCGACATCGCCGGCCGCCACAGATGGGAGATCGACCCCGCCCTGCTGCTGTTCCGGCGCATCTGCGGCAAGGTCGTCAAGACCGACCCCGCCACCGGCGTCGACTATCCCGTGCCCTTCGCCACGGTCTATGCCGAGGACACCGACTGCTCGCTCCTGGGCTATTTCCCGCACGGCTCGCCCTGGGGCTGGTTCTTCCCCTTCTGGTGCGAGCGCGAGGTCGTCGCTCAGACCATCACCGACGCCTGCGGCAATTTCTGCGTCTGGGTGCCCGAGTTCGAGATCGAATGGATCCTGCGCTTCCGCCGCGAGCGCATCTGCTGGCTCGACCTGTTCAGGAAGCCGACAATCGGCGCTGTGCTGAAATCGCTGATCCCCGACCTGGGCGATCCGCCGCCGATCCTCGACCCCAACGGGCCGCTCTATCAGAAGGCCGAACAGATCCTCGGAACCGCCACGGTCCGCGCCCTGGCCGGGGTCGGCGGCGCCGACGGTTTCGGCAAGCGGCAGGGCGCCCGCCAGGCCCTGCTGGGCAAGCCGGCCTTCGCCGCCAACCTGCCGCCGACCCTGCCCCGGCAGTTCCGCCGCCGGCCTCATCACATGGACCATGCCGCCCATGCCGAGGCGGTGCGCGGGACCCTGGCCAACGACCTGGGCTTGGACGCATCCGCGCTCGGCCGTCTGGACCCGCGTCACTACTGCGGGCCGTTCCTGCGCTGCGTCGATGTCTATGTGCCCGAGTGGGTCCCGATCTTCGAACTGCCGGACATCAGCTTTCGCGTCACCCAGGACGTCAACGGCGACGGCGCGCCCGACGTGATCTACGACAACGGCCTGTTCGATGTGCCGTGGGGCGTGGGGCCGGTCTCCGGCGTCACCCTGCACGCCTCGCCCATCGCCATCTCCACCACCACCTGCGACGCCCCGGTCGTGCCGTGCGGCAATGTCCCGTCATTGGAGTTCGTCGGGCTCATGCCGCTGGTCAACCCGCCGGGTCCCGCGGCCCCCTACGTCGACCCCATCGCCGGCTTCGCCACCCGCCCCAATCCGCCGCATCCCAGCGGCGCGATCGGCGGCCCGGCCCTGCCGCCGGCCACGGCGCCCTATACCGGAACCCTGCAGATCTATGGCTGCGCGGATGTGGCCGGCGCGTCCTACTACCGCCTGCGCTACGCTTACACCGCCCCCGGCAGCGCCACGGCCATGGCCCTGACGCCGTTCAAAGGGCTGACCTGGCCGCTCTATCGGGTGGTGGGCGGTAATCTCCAGACCCACTGGCCCGTGTCGGATTCCGCCGGCTGGTATCCGGTGCTGCCCGACTCCGACAACTGGTTCCCGGGGTCGATGGTCCTGGAGTGGGACACCACCGCCTTCGCCAACGGCCTCTACACGGTCCAGCTGGAGATCGCCGACGGCGCAAAGAACGTGATCGCGACCTCGGCGCACGTCGGGTTCACCATCGACAACGCCGCGCCCATGGTCACCTACAGCGCCATCTGGAGCCTGGCGGCGGACATGAGCAACCCGCAGCCCCTGCCCACCGACAACTGCGTGGTGATCAAGCGCGGGGCGGTTCCCGCCGACGTCTATGTCCAGATGACCTATTCGGTCACGGCCGGCCATCTGCGGTCGGTCCAGGCCGGGTCGGGCGGGTGCGCGGCGGCGAGCCTGATCTCGCCGGTCTCCACCACCGAGCACTGGCACGAGGACGCCGGCGACAACACCTTCTCGGGCGTCGCCACCTACAGGATCCCCGCCGGCTCGCCCCAGGGCGCCTACAGCTTCGCGATCTATGCCGACAGCCGGGCGTTCAACCCGTCCGGCGGCGACGCGGGCCATCTCGACGACTGGAACTATGACCCGGTCTACCGCTGGACCTCTCCGTCCTTCGCGGCCGCCGTGGTCAACGAGAACCCCTGACAGCCTCTCCGGGGCGGCCGGTCTCCCGGCCGCCCCGTCTTTCCCTCTCACCTGAAGGCTCGCGCCATGCCGCAAGATCTCTGGCATCAGGACCTCTGGCCCCAGGACCTCTGGTTCCGCCTGCTCCTCGTCGCCCTGGCTGTCTGGCGGGTCACCCACCTGCTGGCGGCCGAGGACGGTCCCTGGGACCTCGTCGCCCGCCTTCGGGCGCGGCTGGGCGAGGGCCTGCTGGGCCGGCTGATGGACTGTTTCTATTGCCTGAGCCTGTGGATCTCAGCCCCGGCGGCGCTGATCACGGCCTCGGGACCCCAGGCCTGGCTGGTTCACTGGCTGGCCTTGTCGGCCGCCGCCTGCCTCCTCGAACGCTGGGGATCGGCCGAGCCGGTCATCCACGCCCTTCCCGCCGCGGAGCCCTGAGATGAGCTGCTGTGGCCGAACCCGTGAGACCCTGAAGCGCCGCGGCCCGATGAGGGTCATTCCCGCGCCGGCCCCGCCATCTCCCGACATCGCCCGTGTCGAGGTCGCCTTTCGCGGCCGGGGGACCTACCTCGCCGCCGGCGGCCGCACCGGCGAGATCTACCGCTTCACGGCCCAATCCCCGCGCCAGTGGGTCGAGGCCGGCGACGTCGCCGCCCTGGTGGCCACCGGCTTCTTCGTGGCGGTTCCCTAAAGCGGCCGCATCCGCCCGCGCACCGCCGCATACTCGGCTCTGGCGGCCAGTAGGGCGGGGGAGTCCGGATCGGCATGGGTCCAGGCGGCCAGGAACGCCTCATAGGCCTTGCCCGCCCCGGCCATGTCGCCCGTCAGCTTCAGCGCCCGCGCCGCGCCCAGCAGGGCCAGGGGATAGAGCGGCGAGGTGGGATCGAGCCCCGGCCGGCTGAGGATCTTGCGGAATTCCGCCGCCGCCCGCGCCCCGTCCCCCGCCGCCAGCCAGGCCCGCCCGCGCAGGTAGGGGATGTCGTAGTTCTTCAGCTCATACTGCGCCGCTGGTTCCAGTGCGGCGATGGCCTCGGTCGGCTTGCCCCGCCGCAGCGCCGCCGCGGCCCGCACCTCCGAAGCCGACACCGCGATCAGCAGGGTGTCGGTGGGTGTCTCCTGGATATCCCGCGCCAGCAACGCCTCGGCCCGCGCGCCGTCGCCGAACTCGGCCAGGTCGAAGCGGTAGTCGGCGCTGTCGGTCTCCGGCGGGACCTGGGCCAGCACCGCCCGCGCCTGATCGGCCAGGCCCAGATCGAACAGCTCCCGCGCCGTGGGCGGCAGATTGTAGTCGGTCAGGCCCTGGGCCCGCGACAGCTCGCCCACATGGGCGAACATGCTCAGCGCCCGGCGGGTCTGGCCCAGCCGCAGGGCGTGATCGGCGGCGAAGGAGGTGAGGCGGATCTCCGCCGGCTTGCCCTTCGCCCAGTCCAGCTCCTTGCGGGCGGCGGCCTCGTCGTTGCGGGCAAAGGCGATCTCCTCCAGCAGCCCATGGGTGTCGTCGCCGGCCAGGGCCTTGGCCACCGCCTGTCCGGCCACCGTCGCGGCCTCGTCCAGCCGCCCGGCGTGCATCAGCGCCCGGGCCAGGACCACATAGCTGGCCTCGGAATTGGGCCTCAGGGCCAAAGCCCGCCGGCCGGCCTCGATGGCTTCCGGATAGTGACCCAGCCAGTTCTCGGCGTTGGCCAGATTGGCCACCGGCACCCCGTCGCTGGGATAGGTCTCGCTCCACAGCTTCAGGTTGCGCAGGGTCAGGTTGAAATCCCGAGCCACGATCTCGTTGTAGTTGGCGATGATATGGAATCGCTCGCGCTCCGAGACCGTGTCGCGCAGGGCATAGGCCTTGCGGATCGCCTCCCGCGCCAGGGCGGTCTGGTGCAGGTTCGAATAGACCCGGCCCAGGTCGTCAAAGGCCGTGGCGAAGGCGGGATCGAGCTCCACGGCGTGCTGGAACAGCGGGATCGCCTCCAGCCGCTGGCCGTGATTGAACAGATAATTGCCCTCGCTATAGGCCTTCAGCGCCGCCAGCGAGGCGGTCTTCTGCCGGGCCAGGGGAACGCCGAACCGCCGTACCGATCCCCCCGATTCCCCCAGCCGCCGGCGCATCCCCGCCGCCAGCTCATCCAGGGCGGCGATCACCGCCTCGCGGCTGCCCGCCACGGTTTTCTCCGCCGCCAGGGTGGTGGTGCCCGCGCAGTCGGTGGCCGTCAGGGTGATCAGATATTTCGGCCCCAGGGCGGCGATCGCGCCCTCCAGCACCGCCTGGCCGTCGTTGCGCACACAGACCTCGCCGGCCAGGGCGGGCTTGAGGATCTCGTCGCGCGACCGGGCCATCAGGGCCAAGGTGTCCTGCACCTGGCGCTCGGGCAGCACGCTCACCACCGGCGACTGCATCAGGTCGATTTCCAGGGCCTTGCCCAGGGTGCGATCGAAGATCGCCTCGCCGGTCTGGTTCTGGAACTCGGCCAGCACCACCAGGCTGCGGGCGTTGGCCGGCCGCCACGGATGCAGCAGCATCACGGCCGCCCCCGCCGCCGCGACCAGCACGCCGGCCCCCACGGCGATCGCCAGGCCGCGCCGGTTGCCGGCGGGGCGAACCTCCGCCTGAGGCTGGGATTGGGGCGGGCTGGCGGGCGCGGGCGTCGGCGCGACGGCGCCATCCCCCGCCGCCTCGACCTCCCGAGTCACGGCGGCAGTGAATCTGTAGCCCTGTCCCGGCGCGGTGACGATCAGCCGGTCCTGCCGCGCTTCGTCCCCCAGCGCCTTCCTCAGGGCGAAGATGGTCTGGCTGATATTGGATTCGCTGACCACCCGGCCCGGCCAGATGGCGTCGAACAGCTCGTCCTTGGAGACCACCCGGCCCGGATGCTCGGCCAGGTACAGCAGGGTGTCGAACAGGGTCGGGGTCAGGGCGATCGCCGCGCCGTTGCGCGTCAGCACGCGCCGGACGGGATCGATCCGGAACGGCCCGAACAGATACGCCCCCAAATCCGTGGCCCCCAGGTCTGCAGCCCCCCTGTCAGACCCGGACATCTCAGAACTCGTCTTCGATCATCGCCTTGAACTGCTCCATGACCTCGACCATCGCCTCCTCCGGCGGAACATCCGCCAGCGGGTCCGCCGGCGGCGGCGCGGCGTTCACGGTCAGGCGGGCCACCAGGCCGCCGCCCTGCACCAGCACCAGCTCCTCGCCGGGCGCGAGGCGGCTGAGGGTCTGGGCCACCCGGGGCGGCAGGTCGTCGAGATCGATCTGGGGCATGACACGATCAGGATAGCGCCAAGCCGCGAAGGGTGACAGGGCGCAACGGCGGGCCTAGGAACGGAACATGGCCTATCGCAGTCTTCGCGACTTCATCGCCGCCCTGGAATCCAAGGGCGAGCTGGTGCGGGTGACCGAGCCCGTCTCCTCGGTGCTCGAGATCACCGAGATCTGCACCCGCCTGCTGGCCACCGGCGGGCCGGCCGTCCTCTTCGAACATGTGATCCGCGCCGATGGCGTCCGCTCGCCCATGCCGGTCCTGGCCAATCTGTTCGGCACGGTCCGGCGCGTGGCCCTGGGCGTCACCCTGGGCGAGAAGGAACGCGAATCCCCCTCCGACCTGCGCGAGGTGGGCGAGCTCCTCGCCTTCCTGCGCAACCCCGAACCGCCCCGCGGCCTCAAGGAGGCCTGGGACCTTTTGCCCCTGGCCCGGACCGTGCTGGGCATGCGCCCCCAGGTGGTCAGCCGCGCCCCGGTGCAGGAGGTGGTGCTCACCGGCGACGACATCGATCTCTCCAAACTGCCGATCCAGACCTGCTGGCCGGGCGAGCCCGCCCCCCTGATCACCTGGCCCCTGGTGGTCACCAAGGGCCCGTCGGAATCGCGCGAGGACGACTTCAACCTCGGCATCTACCGCATGCAGGTGATCGGCAAGGATCGCACGATCATGCGCTGGCTGGCCCATCGCGGCGGCGCCCAGCACTATCGCCGCTGGAAGGAACAGGGAAAGCCCGACGCCCTCCCGGCCTGCGCCGTCCTGGGCGCCGATCCCGGCACCATCCTGGCGGCGGTGACCCCCGTGCCCGACACCCTGTCGGAATATCAGTTCGCCGGCCTGCTGCGCGGCGCCAAGGCCGAGCTGGTCAAGGCCAAAACCCAGCCCCTGCTGGTCCCGGCCCAGGCCGAGATCGTGCTGGAAGGCGAGGTGCTGCTCAACGAATACGCCGATGAGGGCCCCTATGGCGACCACACCGGCTATTACAACAGCGTCGAGACCTTCCCGGTGTTCCGCGTCACCGCCATCACCATGCGCCGCGATCCGATCTACCTGACCACCCACACCGGCCGCCCGCCGGATGAGCCCAGCGTCCTCGGCGAAGCGCTCAACGAGGTCTTCATCCCCCTGCTGCGCGGCCAGTTCCCGGAGATCGTCGATTTCTGGCTGCCGCCGGAGGGCTG
>CAIQJF010000007.1 GCA_903872075.1 uncultured Caulobacteraceae bacterium
CCACGATCGCCACCGAGCACACATTCACCGACGGCCCGCCGCCCAGGTTGTGGGTCATGCCCAGCACCGGGTTGCTCAACTGCCGCGGGCCGGCGCGGCCCTGCAGCTGCAGGTACATCTCGTAAAGCATGCGCAGGCCCGACGCCCCGATCGGGTGGCCGAAGCATTTCAGGCCGCCGTCGATCTGGCAGGGCACCTGACCGTCGGCGTCGTAGAAGCCGTCGAGCACGTCGCGCCAGCCCTTGCCTTCCTCGCTGATGAACAGGTCTTCCATGGTCACCAGCTCGGTGATCGAGAAGCAGTCGTGCACTTCCATCATCGAGATCTGCTTGCGCGGATCGGTGACCCCGGCCTCGCGATAGGCCTTGCCGGCGGCGATGCGGGCGGTGTGGAAATAGGAGCCGTCCCAGGCGTTGAACTGGCTCTCGAAGCCGTTGGACACCGACAGCTGCAGCGCCTTGACCGTCACCAGGTCATGTTTGCCGAGCGAGCGGGCGATCTCGGGGGTGGTGACGATGGCCGCCGCCGCCCCGTCCGACACGCCGCAGCAGTCGAACAGGCCCAGGGGATCGGCGATCATCGGCGCGTTCATCACCTGATGCTCGGTCACCGCCTTCTGCAGGTGCGCCTTGGGGTTCATCGCCCCGTTGGCGTGGCTCTTCACCGACACATGGGCGATGGCGCGCTTGAGATCCTCGCGGCTCACCCCGTGCTTGTCGCGATAGGCCGAGGCCAGCTGGGCGAAATTGCCCGGGGCCGAGCCGTTGGGCGAGACCTGCGGGTTCAGGGTGCCGGCGTTGCCCACCGGCAGGCCGCCGTAGCCGGTGTCCTTCAGCTTCTCCACGCCCACGGCGAGCGCGATATCGGCCGCCCCGGCCGCCACGGCGTAGACCGCGCCCCGGAAGGCGTCGGAGCCGGAGGCGCAGAAGTTCTCCACCCGGGTCACGGCGATATTGGGCAGGCGCAGGGCCATGGAAAGCGGCGTGCCGCCCTTGCCGGTGCCGAATTCGTCCACGTGGGTGGAGAACCACGCCGCGTCCAGCTGGCCGGCCTCGATGCCGGCGTCGCCCATGGCCTCCAGATAGGCCTCCACCATCAGCTCGTCGGGACCGGCGTCCCAGCGCTCGCCGAACTTCGAACAGCCCATCCCCAGGATGGCGACCTTGTCCCTGATGCCCGCAGCCATGGATGTCTTCTCCGCTTTGCTGGGCCGACCTCAATCCGATCGCCCTTCGTTGGCAAGTCAAAAAAACGCGCCCCCTCCCCCCTTCGGGGACCTCCCCCGTTTCACGGGGGAGGAGTTAGTTCCTCCTCCCCTGCGAAGCGGGGGAGGTGGCGCGAAGCGCCGGAGGGGGCGCTCAGCCCCAAACCTCACGCCACCGCCGACCGATCCGGCGTCGCCTTCCAGAAATAGCGCTTGAAGCCGCGCACCTGATCGACCTCCTTGACCCGGAACACCATCTTCACCGGCAACCCCGTATCCACATCCCCCGGCTCCACGTCGGTGATGTCCATGAAGATGCGCCCGCCGCCCTCGAAATCCACCATGCCGTAGTGGTTCGGCGGGGCCATGGCGAAGGTGAGATAGTCGGCCGACCAAGTCAGCACCTTCGCCTTGCGCTCGGCGAAATGGTACGGCTCCTGGGTGTCGACGGTGGACTTGTTGGGCGAGACCGAGATGCGGGTGCGCGGGAACTGCACGACCCCGGTCTCGGTGCAGCGTCCGCCCACCAGGCCCAGGATCATGTCGGAATTCCGATAGAGCGTGGTCAGGGCGGTCTTGTTGTCCTTCTCCGCCCGCATGCCCTTGTCCCACTGCACCAGGTCGTTGAAGAACAGGAACTTCAGATAGTTGCTCTCTTCCTTGCGGTCGGCCAGCGAGCCGGTCACCCCCCGCGCCGGGCGCTGCGTCGCCACGCGCTCGGTCACCCGGAACACCAGCGCCTCGGCTCCCTGGCCGAACTGGGCCGCCAGGATGATGTCGCCGGCCTTGGCCTCCTCCAGGGCGTGGGCCAGCATCACCAGGGCGTGGGCGCTTCCCGCCTCGCCCGCCACGGCGGCCAGGTTGTCGCGCACCGACCCCGCCGGCAGGCCGCAGACCTTGGCGAGATTGGCCGCCATGCCGGCGAAGGTGGAGGGGAAGCAGAAGTGGGTCACCTGCTCGCCCGAAATCCCGGCCGCCTTAAGCGCGTCGTTAATCGCCGGAGGAACCAGCTTGATGATCCCCTCGTCGCGGATCCAGCGCTCTTCCCAGCCGTAGTCGAACTCGGAATCCGATCCCCGGAAGTGGTCGACGAAATCCGCCGTCAGGGCCCCGTGGCCGAGGAAATCGGCCACGGTGTCGGCGCCCGACACCAGGAACGCCGCCGCCGCGTCGCCGAAATCCAGCTCCGCCGCCGAGGCCGCCCGCGCCCGGCGATGCTCGCCCGCCGCCACCAGGGCGGTCTTGGCCGCGCCGGCCTTCACCGCCGACAGGGCCTGGGCCAAGGCGGTGAGCCCGGCCCGCTGCGAGCCGGTGATGTCGGTGCTGCTGGCGGATTTGTCGAGCACCAGGGCGGCCGACAGGATCCCGGCGTTCAGCCGGTCGGCGAAGGGCGCCGTGGTCGAGGCGAAATAGACCCCGCCCACATGGCCGCGGTCGTCGCCGGGGCCCAGGGCGTCGCGCGCCGCCTCCACGGCCATGGTCAGGGAATCCTCGTCCCAGTTGGCCATGGCCCGCTCGCCCCGGCCCTTCCCGGCCAGGTTGGGGGCGATCCAGGCGTTGGCGGCGGTGACCGCCTTACGCTGCAGGCGCAGGCGCGGCACATAGGCGCCCCAGGCGGAAAGACCGACGGTGCTCATGCTGACCGCTCCTGATCAGATCGGATCGTAGGGGAAGACCGACGCGGTGGCGCCCAGGTCGGTATAGTCGGCCTTCATCGACGGCAGGGCCTGATCGAGGATGCTCTCCGGCGTCCAGCCCTCCATCCGCGCCACGCTGCGGATCGGCCGCGGCTGGTTGAACAGCACCACCTCATTGCCGCGCACGGCGAACACCTGCCCGCTGGTCTCCTTGGCCAGGGGCGAGACCAGGGCCACGGCCAGCTGGGCCACCTGATCGGCGCGCATGGCGTTGCGCATGCGGTCGACCCGCTGGGCCGAGGCCTCGTCCTTCACCGGAATGGTGGCGATCATCCGCGTCCAGGCGAACGGGGCGATGATGTTGGAGCGCACGTTCTTCATCGCCCCTTCCATGGCGATGATCCGCGACAGGCCCATGATGCCCAGCTTGGCGGCGGCGTAGTTGGCCTGGCCGATATTGCCGATCAGCCCCGAGGTGGAGGTGAACAGCACATAGGCGCCCTCCTGCTGGTCGCGGAACAGTTCGATCGAGGCGCGGGTCACATTGTAGGAGCCGCGCAGGTGCACCTCCAGCACGGCGTCCCAGTCCGCGTCGCTCATCTTGTGGAACATGCCGTCGCGCAGGATGCCGGCCGGATTGATGATGGCGTGCAGGCCGCCGAAGGTGTCCTTGGCCTGTTCGACCATGCCCTTGACCGAGGCCATGGAGGTGACGCTCTCGGTGTTGGAGGCCGCCTCGCCGCCCGCGGCGCGGATCTCACCCGCCACGGTCTCGGCCGGCCCGGTCGAGCCCTCGTCGCCGCCGGCGACACTGCCGCCCAGATCGTTGACCAGAACCTTGGCGCCCTGCGCCGCCGCCAGCAGGGCGACTTCCCGCCCGATCCCGTTGCCGCCGCCGGTGACCAGAACCACCTTGCCGTCGAGTATACCCACCTGACATCTCTCCCTGAAAAACCGCCCGGCTGCGCGCCGGAACTTCGGGCTTTCAAGAGAACGTTAGGGGCGGTTCGTCAATGGGGGATGGGGGGAGTCGTGGCCCGCCTGTAGACAAGCAGTGCCGGTGCGGTGGCATGTTCACCGCAGGACTCTTGTTGGGGCTGGATGAGCGGCAGGAGTCAGGTTGACGTGACCCCCAACTTTCATCCAGCCATTGCGAGAGTCCGGCGGTGGTCAATCGCTTCATCCGGCTATCCATGTTCCGGAGCCCGCCCAACGTGATCCTGGATAGATTTCAGGCGGTTCGGTCAAGCGTACGACCGGGATGTCCGAACTTACCGCGGTTGAAACGGCCTCAGTGTCGCGCCCGGGGATCCCAGTTCGAGCTCAAAGATCGATCGCTCAACGGCCCTGTCTGGTTTCTCCGACCAGCGCGGGATCCATCTTTCTGATCGCGGGGCGGCCCTATAGAGCGCCACGGCGGCGAGGGCGCGGACGTGAGCACTGGCGTTGGAGGTAACAATGCGCTCAAGCGTCTCCACTGAAACTTCGCCCGGAAGGAGTCCACCCATTCTGACCATGAGCTCACTGCCGGAGCTATGAATGTATCGAACTATAGTCCCGGTTTTCTCGTCAAACTGAAACTGAGGTTCGTCGATCCAGCGGTTGCGCGGTATAAAATTAATTGAGATGGAGAGTTCTTCAGGAGGCATTTGAATATGGACGTCACGTTTAGCGCGATATAAAGCAGTTCTGCCTTGAGGAAGAGAGAATTCACCGCAGGACGTCAGGTTTACGTGCTCCCCAAGGACACCTTGCTGGCTAGTATTTGTTAACAATAGTATAATTCGCCACATTCAAACTGCCGTCTTGTCGGCCGCAGCGGCACCATACGTTTAAGGGCCTTCCATCGCCTTATCAATGTCACTCCATCGTTACCCGCCAGGGATGCACGACTCTACCTGGAGTTTTGGCGCAGACTTGAACGACAACTGTTCGTAACTAGGTGTTCCAGCCACAATTTTGACAGCAACTAACTCCGTGGCCCCAATCTTATTGGTGGGATGCGCCTCCAAATAGTCCAAGAATGCGTCGGCTTCTTCGTAGCTGCTGAAGCATAGCGCGGCCACCTTTGTCGACGTATATCTCGCATAGACTTGTTTATCGTCTGACGGGAGGCCGTAGCCAACGAGGCCCCATGCGGGAACGCGATCATCGCGCGCGGGCACAATGACTACGCCCGTAACTGTAGCCCCGCATTTCTTAAAATCGACGATGTCATCCTTTTCCTCCAAGGTCGCATCCCCTGCTGTAATATGCCGGAGGCGGCACGAGAGTGTAACTGTGGCCGTTATGGGCCCCTTAATGTTCGGCTCGGCAGTCGGATGAGGCGTAAGCGAGACCGCTGGTTCATCCTTTTTCTTAGGGTCTGTTTCGAGACCGTCTGCAGTGAACCTGATAGTGTGATTGATCTGCGTGAGCTTGGGAACCACCGCCACATCGAGTAATGTGGTTCCGGTTAGATCGATACCCATTTCCCCTTGTCGGGTGACAATAATCTTTCCGGAGTTGAACTCGGTCGTCAGAATTTCAACTCTCTGCTTGGCAGCGAGCTCCTCATTCCGCGTACTGGCGGCTGTAGTCTTGGTGCCAACTTTGGGAAGGACAGCATTGGGCCCTCCCGTCATAATGTCGGCGGTCGCTTCAAATGAAAGGGACCGCTCTGATTTCAAAGTCCCGAGGTCATAGGTCTCGTACTCTGTCTTGGCAGCTGTCCAGTTCGTGAACTCTGCGTTGTCGAGCGCTATCTCGATACGGGTGAACACTAACCGATCGACAGGGTTAAAGTCGGTTTTAGCGACGGTGACGGCCAGCGTACGTTCCATCGTCGTCAAATCCTCGATAAGTCCTTCCTTCTTGGAGGATTTGATCGGTGCGGCGAGGTTCTTGCGCAACTCCTCGGCGGAAGCGGGCTTCAGAGCCAACAGGGCATTCACATAGCTGGCCAGTGCGCGTTCAGACAGATCTTTGAACGTCGTTGGCTTGGCGTCTGGTTTGGTGGCAGCAGAACTGATGCTAACGCCCACTCCCGGCACCAACTGATGGCAATCTGTTCCATCGCAGGTCGCCGACTTGAACCTCCCGACGATTTCTGTGCGCGGAAACGCGGCGCATCCAGATAGCGCGAGGGCGGCAACGAAACAGAGGGCTGGTGACCTAGCAGGCTGAGGAAAATCCCGGAGCATCGGGTGCTTATTTGCGTGTGATGATCGGTTGAGGGTGATTTAGCCCTGTTTTCAGCCGCCGATGGTCTCGATGCGGCCGGTGTTGAGG
>CAIQJF010000008.1 GCA_903872075.1 uncultured Caulobacteraceae bacterium
ATCATCGACGAATGCCTGCAGCTGTTCGGCGGCTGGGGCTATATGGACGAGTATCCGATCTCGCGCATGTACCGCGACAGCCGCGTCCAGCGGATCTACGGCGGCACGAACGAGATCATGAAGGTCCTGATTTCGCGGACGCTGTGATTTCATAGCCGGAGCGCCCCCTCCATCACCTTCGGTGACACCTCCCCCGCTTCGCAGGGGAGGAGGATATCTCTCCTCCCCCGTTCACGGGGGAGGGGGACCCCGAAGGGGTGGAGGGGGCGCTCGGCCGATCCCGTAGGGCCGACCCCATGAGCCTGCACCACGCCACCGTCGACTGGACCCTCCCCGAGGGTCAGGACTTCGCCAAGGGCCGCTATAGCCGCGTCCATACCCTGGCCTTCGATGGCGGAATCACCGTGCCGGGTTCGGCCTCACCGTCGGTGGTGCCGCTGCCCTGGTCCAGCCATGAGGCCATCGACCCCGAGGCGGCCTTCGTGGCGGCGCTCAGCGCCTGCCACATGCTCACCTTCCTCGACATCGCCCGCCGGGCCGGCTTCCTCATCAGCGCCTATCGCGACACGGCGGAGGGCAAGCTGGAGCGCATCGCGCCGGGCCGGATGGCCGTGACCCGGGTCGGCCTGCGTCCCGATATCACCTGGGCGGGCGAGAGAGTCCCCACCGCCGCCGAACTCGACCACCTCCACCACGAGGCCCACAACCTCTGCTTCATCGCCAATTCGGTGACGACCGAGATCGTCATCGAAGCCCCCGTTTCCGTCGCGAAGGACGCCCGATGACCTTTCCCCTGCCTTATGTCTCCAACGATCTCACCGGCCAGGTGGCCCTGGTCACCGGCGCCTCCTCCGGCCTCGGCCGCCGCTTCGCCAAGGTCCTGGCCGCCTGCGGGGCCAAGGTCGCCGTCACCGCCCGCCGGCTCGACCGTCTGGAAGACCTGGTGAAGGAGATCACCGACGCGGGCGGAACCGCCGTCGCCCTCGCCCTCGACGTCAATGAGGCCGATCAGCTGACCGCCGTGGTCGAGGCGGCGGAGAAGGCTCTGGGTCTGGTGACGATCCTGGTCAACAACGCCGGCATTCCGGACGCCCAGCGGGCGCACAAGATGTCTCTGGATCTGATCGACCGGGTGATCGACACCAATCTGCGTGGCCCCTACATCCTCTCCTGCGAGGTGGCGCGGCGGCTGATCGTCGCCAAACAGCCGGGCCGGATGGTCAATATCTCCTCCATGGCCGCCTTCGACTACGGCGGTCAGGGCGCGGCGCTCTACGCCACCACCAAGGGCGGCATCGCCCGCATGACCGAGGCTCTGGCGGTGGAATGGGCGCGCTTCGGCATCAATGTGAACGCCATCGCGCCGGGCGCCTTCAGCTCGGAAATGATGGACGGCATGTTGGAGCGCGTCGGCGACATCACCAAGGGCTTCCCTCGCCCGCGCCTTGGCGATCCCGCCCAGATGGACTCGACCCTGCTCTTTCTGGTCTCGCCGGCCTCGGAATGCGTCACCGGCACGGTGATCAAGATCGACGACGGCCAGTCCCGGCGCTGATCGCCGGAGGCGCCTTTAGCCACCCCGCGGCCCGCGCCGCCAGCGCGGGCGCGTCCTTCACCTGGCATTCCCAGATGATTTCAACCCGCCACTTGGCGTCTGTCAGCGCCTCGCGCGCGGCCGCATCGCGGGCTTTGTTCCGCGCCACCTTGCTCAGCCAATAGTCCCGATTGGTCTTGGGAACCCGCGCGCCGCGGGCGCAGTCGTGGCCGTGCCAGAAGCAGCCATGGACGAAGATCGCCAGGCGCCGGCCGGCCAGGACGATGTCGGGCTTGCCCGGCAGATCCTTGCGATTGAGCCGGTAGCGACCGCCCAGGCTCCAGATCAGCCGCCGCACGGCGAGCTCGGGCGTCGTGCCGGTGCTCTTCACCCGCCGCATGACGGCCGAGCGCTTCTCCGGGCCATAGACGTCAGTACGCTCTTCCCCGCGTGGGGGAGGAGACGGATCGTTCATCCCAGGCCGTCGAACAGGGCCGTGGAGAGATAGCGCTCGGCGAAACTGGGGATGATGGTGACGATGGTCTTGCCTTCCATGCCGGGGCGCGAGGCCACGTCGAAGGCGGCGGTGAGGGCCGCGCCGCTGGAGATGCCCACGGGGATGCCCTCTTCGCAGGCGGCGCGGCGGGCCATGGCGAGGCTGTCCTCGTTGGACACCTGAATGATCTCGTCGATCACGCTGCGGTCGAGAATGGCCGGCACGAAGCCCGCGCCGATGCCCTGGATCTTGTGCGGACCGGGCTTGCCGCCGGAGAGCACGGGCGAGGCCGAGGGCTCGACCGCCACCATGCGCAGGGAGGGCTTGCGGGCCTTCAGCACCTGGCCGACGCCGGTGATGGTGCCGGCGGTGCCGACGCCGGAAATCACCACATCCACCTTGCCGGCGGTGTCGTTCCAGATCTCTTCGGCCGTGGAAATGCGGTGGATGGCCGGGTTGGCGGGGTTCTCGAACTGCTGCGGCATCACCGAATTGGGGATTTCGTTCAACAGCTCGCGCGCCCGGGCCACCGCGCCGCTCATGCCGCGCTCGGCGGGGGTGAGCTCCAGCTTGGCGCCCAGCAACAGCAGCATCTTGCGCCGCTCCAGGGACATGCTTTCGGGCATCACCAGGATCAGCTTCAGGCCCTTGGCCGCGGCGACGAAGGCCAGGGCGATGCCGGTGTTGCCGCTGGTCGGCTCGATGAGCGTCAGGCCGGGCGTCAGCAGGCCCTGGTCCTCGAGCGCCTCGATCATGGCCAGGCCGATGCGGTCTTTCACCGAGGCCAGGGGATTGAAGAACTCCAGCTTGGCGAGCACCTCGCCCCGGGGCTTCAGGGCGGCGGTAAGCTTGGGCAACCGCACCAGCGGCGTATCGCCGATCGTTTCGATGATCGAATCGTAGATCTTGCCGCGGCCTTTGCGGGCATGACGGCTGATGGCGGGGGGGGCGGGAGCGTTCATCGCATGTGTCTCTTGTCCAAGGGGGACTGATCGCGCCGGACTTTAGGCCCGCCCCCGGATTTTGGAAGCGGGCTAAATCTAAGCCTGGGCCATCGAAAAACTGAGATCGAAGCCGTGGGCCGTCCGGCACTTGACGGCGACCCCACCCCGAGAGGCAAATGCGAAAAACAAGCATCTAGCCGGAGGACGCCATGGAGCGGACCTATGATCTCGTGATCCGGGGCGGCCGCGTGGTCGATGGATCGGGGCGCGCGGCCTTCGCGGCCGATGTCGCGGTCAAGGACGGGCGGATCGTCCAGGTCGGTCAGGTGTCGGGCGCTGGCGCCGAGGAGATCGACGCCAGCGGCAAGATCGTCACGCCGGGGTTCGTCGACATTCACACCCACTATGACGGCCAGGCCACCTGGGATGGGCGCATGCAGCCGTCGTCCTGGCATGGGGTCACGACCGTGGTCATGGGCAACTGCGGGGTCGGCTTCGCGCCGTGCCGTCCGCAGGACCATGACAATCTGGTGCGGCTCATGGAGGGGGTGGAGGATATTCCCTTCCCGGTGCTCAGCCAGGGCCTGCCATGGAACTGGGAAACCTATCCGGAATATCTCGACGCCCTTTCCCAGCGCGCGTTCGATGTGGACATCGGCAGCCAGGTGCCGCACGCCGCCCTGCGCGTCTATGTCATGGGCGAGCGGGGCGTGAACCGCGAGCCCGCGACGGCCGCCGATATCGAGGCCATGGCCGAACTTGCGAAAGGCGCGGTGGAGGCCGGCGCCCTGGGCTTCACCACCTCGCGCACCCTCAATCACCGCGACAGCCGCGGCAATCCCACGCCGACCCTGACGGCCGGGGAGGACGAACTGACCGGTATCGCCATGGGCCTGGCGGAAGCGGGCAAGGGCGTGCTGCAGTTCGTCTCCGATTTCGCCACGGGCGTGGACGAATTCGCCATGCTGCGCCGGGTCGTGGAGGCCAGCGGCCGGCCCATGTCGTTCAGTCTCGCCCAGGGCGGCGCCAACCCCAAGGGCTACCGGATGCTGCTCGGCGCCATGGAGAACGCGGTCGACGCCGGCCTGGATATCAAGGCGCAGGTCGCCGCGCGCCCGGTGGGCGTGCTGCTCGGACTGGAACTGACGATGAATCCCTTCAGCCGTCACCCGGTTTATAAGGAGATCTCACATCTGCCGCTGGCCGAGCGTGTCGCGCGCCTGCGGGACCCGGCCTTCCGGGCGCGCCTGCTCGCCGACGCCGAACTGGGGTCGGGCCCGAAGGGCGCCGTGCCGGTCATGATCGAGACCTGGAACAAGATGTACCGGATGTCGGGCAGGCCCGACTACGAGCCGACGGCCGACACGACCCTTGAGGCCCTGGCCGCGGCCCGAGGCTGTTCACCCCAGGAAATCGCCCTCGACCACATGCTCACCGACGAGGGCCGGGGCATGCTCTACATGACCTTCCTCAACTACACCGAAGGCTCGCTCGACGCGGTGCGGGAGATGCTCGATCATCCCAACACGGTGCCGGGGCTATCGGATGGCGGCGCGCATGTGGGCACCATCTGCGACGGGTCTTTCCCGACCTCGATGCTGACCCACTGGACCCGCGACCGCACCCGCGGTCCGACCTTGCCGCTGGAAACTGTCATTCGCATGCAGACCCACGACACCGCCGCGGCGGTGGGGCTCAACGATCGCGGGCTGATCGCGCCGGGCTACCGCGCCGACATCAATGTGATCGACCACGAGCACCTGACGCTTCATGCGCCGGAGGTCGTCTACGACCTGCCCTCGGGTGGTCGGCGCCTGATTCAGCGCGCCAGCGGCTATGAGGCGACGATCGTCGCCGGACAGATCACCTATCGCAATGGCGAGCCAACTGGGGTCCTGCCGGGCAGATTGCTGCGTGGGGCGCAAGCCGCCCCCGTCGCCTTGGCGGCGGAGTAGGGCAGGGCTATTTCCGGGCTTTGCGCGCGGCGTATTTGGCGTCGCGCTTGGCCTTCTGTTCGGCCTTGGTGAGCGCCTTGCGCTCCTTGCGGTCGCTCCGCTTGGCTTCCAGAGCCGCCAGTTCCCGCGCTTCCGCGTCGAGTCGCGCGACTTCCTTTGCTTCGGCTCGCGCCTGGCGCACGGCGGCCAGTTCCCGCTCGCGGAGTTCCTCGCGGCTTTCGAACACCGGCGCGGTGACGGTGGGCTTCGGCTTCAGCTTGGCCAGCAGCGCCTTCTTGGCTTCCTGCTGGGCGGTCAGGCGTTCGGCGAAGCCGGTTTTCAACGGATCCTTCATGAGTCCTTCAAGTTGGTAATTTGGGGGCCTCTAAAACCCTAGATCGGCGCGCGACGCAACATCACCCGGTGTCGCGGGGGTGTAACGTCCAGGAATAGTGGGTTGTGATGTCCGAACGCGCCATGACCTGAAGGGTTGCGTGGCGAGTCGCGCGTGGCCTACTCGCCGAAACCCTCGCCCGGATCGACCGGCGCCATGCGGATCAGACGGCTGTCTTCAACGCCGGCGGTGCGATGCTTCACATGCTCGCGATAGGCGGGGTCGGTCACCATTTCCAGGAAGGCGCCGCCGCCGGGGTATTCGGCGATGAAGGCCAGATCCCAGCGTTCGTCGGTCGGCCCGGTCAGGACGACGTCCGGTCGCCCCGCCCACACCTGGCGGCCGCCGACCCGGGCGAAGACCTCGGCGCTGGTCCGGCCGTAGGCGCGATAGGCGTCCAGGCCGGTCATGCCCTTGCCGTGGTTGGGGTGGTCGGCCGGATAGTCGGCCATCGGCTTCAGGCGGATCAGGTTCAGCATGTGGATGGGCTGGTCGCGCGGCAGGGCCTTGAAGGCGTCGAACTGCGGGCGGGTGGGGTCGATCGATCCGGTTTTGTCGCTCATGGGGCTCTCCTTCGCCCGCCTCTGAACCACAGAGTCCCGCCCCGAAACCAGGGCTTTGTTGCGGACGCCGCGTCTGTTCAGGCCGCGACGAACGCGCCGTGCAGGCTGACCGGCAGGGCCGTATCGGCGCGCCAGGTGCAAAGCGGGCCGTCGGCCAGGTGTCCGGCGTCGAACACATGAAGCTCCGTCGCCTTGGCCGCCAGATTGACGCTCGGCGCGACCAGCCAGCCGTCGAGTTCCCCGCGGCCGTCCTGCCGGGCGACGAACACCGCCTCCTCGACGAGGTGGGCCGGCCCGAAGTCGAAGGTGTCTGTCTTGCCGGTCCGCCAGGCATAGGTCGCCAGGCCGTGGAACAGCGGACCCTTGCCGTCGCCGGTGGCGTGGATCGTCAGGCCGCGCGGCCAGCCGGCGAGGGCAGGGTCGCTGCGGGGAAACTCGGCCGGGACGTCGGTGCGTTCGATCTTCGCGCGGCCGTCGGGCGACAGACTGATCAGTGTCAGCAGCGGTGGGGGCAGGGGCGTCCACTCGCCCTTGATCACTTCGCGGCCGTTACGGGTGGCGAACAGCGGATTGTCGCTCACACAGGCGTCGAAGCGGATCGTTCCGTCCTTGTCGGCCCAGGCGTCGCCGAAGTGAAAGGCGAAGAAGGCCGGAAGCTCATAGATCCGCCGCTCGGTCAGATCCGCCTTGTCGAGCACCAGGATCCGGGTCGGCTCCTTGGGCCGCCAGGTGAAGCCGTCGATATAGGGCAGGGTGGGACGGTCGGCGATCAGCGGCTGGAGCACCAGGATCAGATGCCGGGTCGTCGCCGAGAAGTCGTGCACATAGCTCGCGGCGGGCAGGTCCACCGTGTCGGCCGAGACCAGCGCCCCGTCGCGGCCAACCCGCCAGATCACAGCCTTGTCGGCCATGACGCCCAGGCTCCAGATGTCGCCGTTCGGCTCCAGCCGGGGATGGGCCAGGAAGGGCATGTGGGCCAGGTCGCTCCGCAGCGTTCTCACCCCCTTGGTCGCCAGAGTGGAAGGATCCAGGGCGATGGGCGAGCCGGCTTCCCACAGCGCCCAAAGCTCGCCGCCCACCGGGACGACATTGATATTGGCGGCGTTGGTGTCGTCGTTGTGGCCGACCCTCGCCCCAGGCCGGGCCGCGGTGCCGAAGCCTGGGGTGACCACCGCATTGGCGGCGGTGTCGACGCGGCGCTTCGCCGTGTCCACGAACCGGGCCGCCAGAGTGGCTTCGCCGCCGCTGAGACGGAACGCCCGCACCAGGCCGTCGCCATCGAACCAGTGCCCCACGTTCCCGCCGGGACGCCGGAACTTCGCCGGGCCGTTGCGATAGAGCGCGCCGTTCAGACCGTCCGGCGATTTGCCCGACATGCGCTTCAGGGTCTGGGGCGCGAGATCGGCGTCCAGGTCGGCGAAGGCCAGACCCCAATCCACGCCGAGAGCGGCGCCGATGGCGAGCTGCCCGGCCGCCTGCGAGATCTCGGGCGGCAGCAGGGCGCCGGCGGCGAGGGCCGAGATCCTGGCGATAAGCGAACGACGGTTCATAGGGGTGTCTCCGGTGGGGGCTGTCGTGGGCCTAGTCGATGTCGATGGTTTGACCGTTCGGGCCGGCCTTGACCTCGAAGGCGGCGGCCGACCACGGGGCCGGACCCATCATACCTCTGGCGTTGTTCGAGAAGGCGTAGGGCTCGGTCGGCATGCCGAAGGGATTGGTGTTCAGCTGGCCGTCGCCGTTGAGATCGTGGAAGGCCTTGATGGCGTAGAGGCCGGGCTTCAGTCCGCTGAAGGTGATCGTCACGGTCTCGCCGGTCACCGCCGCCGTCGCCTGCCCGGCGGGCGGCGCCTTGCCGTCGTAGGCTGCGGGGCTGGCCGTGAGCGAGGCCAAGATGGCGCCGGACAGCGTCTTCAATCCCTTGAAGGTCACGGAGAGCACGGCCGCGCCGGCCTGCGGCGGCGTGGATGTGTCGGCTGCGTGCGCAGGGCTCCACAGGCCGAGCGCGACGGCGGCCAGGATCGGCCAGGCGGCGATTGACTTCGGACGGGGCTTCGGCTGATGCCAGGGGTGGGTCATGGGGCCTCCGGGGTGTTGAGTGCGGTTGTGATGACGGTGACCTATGACAGTCCCTGAACCGCCGCCGCCGCAAAGGCGTGATCTGGCGCGCTCCCTTCGCGAACTGACAAAGCTGTCGCTTGGCGCTTCGCCGGATGACACAGGTTTCAGCCTCTGGCGTCAGTGGGCGGTGATTCTCGTCACCGGCGTATTCATGGCGCTGAGCGGCGCTTTCGGCTCGGGCGAGGCGCCCTTATGGATCAGGCTGGCCTATTGGATCGGCCTGATGTCGGCCGGCACGCTGCTCGCCAATCTTGTCGCCCGCCTGGCCGTGCGATTCGATTTGTTCGAACGCCGGCCGTGGCTGTGGGCGGTGCTGGTCGCCTTGGCCATCACCCCGGCGCAGACCGTCGTGGTCTGGGTGGCCACCGGCGCGGCCTTCCTGGGCGGGGTCCGCCTGGATCGTCTGGCGGGCTACGGCCCTCCGGTCCTGTTGGTGAACCTGGCCATGCTGGCGATCACCGTCCTGGCGCAACGTGAGCCTGTGCAGACCCACGCCGCGGCCGGCGGCGGCGGGGCGGCGCCGACCTTCCTCGAACGCCTGCCGGCCAGGCTGCGCGGCGCGGACCTTCATGCCGTGCAGGCCGAGGACCACTACCTTCGCCTGCACACCAGCCGCGGACAGGACATTATCCTTATGCGACTCGCCGACGCCTTGAAGGCACTCGAGGGATTGGAAGGCGCTCAGGTCCACCGCTCCTGGTGGGTGGCCAGGGAGGCCGTGATCGGCGCGGAACGTGGCAATGGCCGGGCGAGCCTCACCCTGCGCAATGGCGTGGTGGCGCCGGTCAGTCGCACCTACGCCCGCGCCCTGCGCGAGGCGGGATGGTACTGACGCCGCGAGGCGTCAGGCACCGGTCACGTCCACGACGACGATGACCGTCTTGCCGCGGGACAGAGGCTCCCATCCCGCCGCGATGGCGGAGGCGATGGCTTTTCCCACAAGCTCCACCGGGACCCTGGCGGCCTTCAGCTGCGGCGCGCCGTACCGCGGCTCCGGTCCGGGTGGAAAGTCCAGCACGGCGTCGCGCTGCCCTTCCTTGTGACGCACGGCGATCGCCATGCCGTGCCGCACACCGGAGTCGGCGGACCACCCGGGCTGGCGGTGCAACCGCCAGAGATAGGGCTCTCCGTCGACCTCGATCTCAAACTCAGCGCTCTGCTTGGTTCTGGCCATCCAAGGTTGTTAGCCCGGCCGCCGCGTTCAGGCCACCCGAGCCTCCGCGTGCGGCGCCGCCCCTGGACTTGAATTCGGGGTCCTGCCCTGCCTATCCTAGGGCTATGGCGACCCTGACCCAGGATGAGATCCGGCATCTGAGCGCCCACGAGCGTCTCACCTTGATCGAGCGTCTCTGGGATAGTCTCGCCGATGCTGATGTTGCGGTCACCGCCGCCCAACGTTCGGAATTGGAGAGCCGTCTGGCCGTGTTCGAGGAGGATCGGCCGCTGGGCGTCACGTGGGAAGTTCTTAGGGCGGAACTCTCAGCCCGAGCGCCTTGACGCAGCCGCTGATCTTTCTGCCGGCCGCGCGGGCGGAACTGATCGTCGCGCAGGATTGGTATGAACGGGAGTCTCCTGGGCTTGGCGCGCGATTTCGGGGAGAGGTCGATCTTCAGATCGGTCGTATCGTGGCGAATCCTTTGCGATTCCCGGTTCAGCTGAGCGATGTTCGCCGCGCGCGGCTCCGTCACTTTCCTTATGGCCTATTCTTTCGAGTGCTGCCGGACGCGCTCTACGTCATCGCCTGTTTCCATTCGCGCCGCGATCCGACGGTTTGGCGGCGGCGGGTTTGAGCAGAGGTAGGGGATGGTGTTCGCGCACTCATTGGAGGGGCGGCCTCCCAGCGAATGGGAGCCGCTATCGCACCACCTGAAGGCGGTTAGCGACCGCGCGGCGGAGTTTGCAGCGCGATTCGGCCTTGCCGAGTCGGCGCGGGTCGCCGGGCCGCTTCATGATATCGGCAAGTGCTCCGCCGCCTTCCAGGCCCACATTGGCGCGCCGAGCGACGACGGGTCCGGAGCGAGGCGCGGGCCGGATCATTCCACCGCCGGCGCTCACGAGGCGGCGGCGGTTTACGGCAAATCGGTTGGCAGGATGCTGGCTTACGCCATTGCCGGACATCATGCCGGATTGGCCGACGCGCAGGAACTCGATCGCTGACTGAACCCGAGCTATGCGGTCCAGGACTACGGCGATTGGCGGACGCATGCGGGTGAGCTTCCGACCGCTGCATCGCTCAGACCCAGCGCCCGCTTCCACCCCAATGACCACGGAGGCTTTAGCGAATCCTTCCTGACGCGGATGTTGTTCTCCTGCCTGGTGGACGCGGATTTCCTTGAAACCGAGAGCTTCTACGCGAGCGCTATTGGCGAGAAGCCGGATCGCGGCGGCCATGCGTCGCTCGCTGAACTGCGTGACCGCCTCAGTGAGCACATGGCTGGCATGACGCGGGGGGCAACAGGCTCGCCGGTGAATTAACTGCGGGCTGAGGTCTTGGAGCATGCGACCGGAAGGGCCGTCATGCCTCCGGGGCTGTTCACGCTGACGGTGCCGACGGGCGGCGGCAAGACCCTGGCCTCCCTGTCGTTCGCCTTGGCCCATGCGGTCCATCATCGGATGAGCCGCGTGATCTATGTCATCCCCTAAACCTCCATCATCGAGCAGACAGCGGAGGTGTTCCGCGCGGCGCTGGCCACAACCGACGACGTTCTTGAACACCACGCCAACTTTGATTGGGAACGGGGCGCCCCCACCGAGAGCGTGGCAGCGGCCGATGACGAAGGGCGCGCGGGACTGAGGAAACTGCAACGCGCCGCTGAGAACTGGGACGCGCCGGCCACGGCTGCGGCGATCAACGACGGGTCGCCCCCTTCGCGAAGGCGTGGATCGAAATGATGTGGCGTGGGGATCAAGACGTCATGTCCCGCGGCGAGACGCCGTCAACCTGGATCGGCCCTCACCGGAGGCCTTTCACTTGACAAATTGCAATATTTCGCTAGTGTGACGTCCTCATCCCCGCACCCTAAGGACCCCCATGCCGCGACTTCTCAACCGCCGCCACGAATGGTTCGCGCAGCTTCGCGCCCAAGGGAGGCGTCTGGAGGAGGCCTATGAACGGGCCGGCTATGCGCCCGATCGCGGCCATGCCTGTCGTCTCGCCTCCCGCCCGGACGTCGCCCTACGGATCAACGAACTGAGAAGCGATTTCATGGATGTCGCCACCGCCGAACGGCCACGGGTGATCGAGGCCCTGATGGCGATCGGCGCCTCCAGCCGCTCGCTGGGCACCACCTCGGGCCTCAAGGAGGCGCGCTTCGCCTATCTCGAGGCCGCGCGCCTGCAGCAGGAGATCGCCCGCGATCTGGCGCGTGACCGCGACATTATAGAGCGGGAGCTCGGCAATCTGCCGGCCCGGGAACGGCGCGCTGGGGTCGCGGGCGACACGGCGTGCTCCGGGGCGTGACAACCCTGCTGCCATTTGTTGCCAATTCGATGCCAGACCGCTGCCAAATGCGGCCATCGGAGCGGCCATGCGCGGCCTTTCGGTTGCCGCGCCGCGGCCAGGCCGCTGCCCTTCGGCTGCCAGAACGTTGCCAAAAGCTGCCATCCAACCGTCGCGGTCCCGCCGCGGGCTGCTCGACTAACCTATTGAACCCAAAAGAAAAACCCGGATCTCGTGGCGTCGAGGCCGGAAAACATGGGGTTTTTTCCGCTGCGTCACACGGCTCCACCGCCCCCGCCCCTGTGGTTGCGGCGCCGAACATCGCATGTTATCAGGCGCGCGGCTTGCGGCGAGGGGGCTTTAGGAGTTCTCCTAGCCCTCCTGGTTTCCTAGGCGTTTTCAAGCCTTTAGGCTGGTTTTGGACCCCCCGAAGCCGGCGTGACAATGACACCGGACGGATTACACGTGGCGGATGATTCCAGTGCGACGGACGTGGGCGCGCGCTATGCGCAGGCCCTCTTCGACCTCGCGACAGAGACCGATACGCTTCTGATCGTGGAAGCGGACCTCAAGAGCCTGGAGGCCATGCGCGCCGCCAGCCCGGATTTGCGCGTGCTGCTCAGCTCGCCGAAGTTCTCCGCCGAGGACAAGGCCAAGGGGCTGGCCGCCGTGGCGGCGAAGGCGGCTTTGAGCGACACCACGCGCAAGTTCCTCGGCCTGCTTGCCGCCAACCGTCGCACCCTGGCGCTGGAAGGAATCATCAAGGCCTTTCATCGCCTCGTCGCGGCCAGCCGCGGCACGGTGTCGGCCCAGGTGGTCACCGCCGTTCCCCTCACCGAGGCCCAGGCCGCCGGGCTCGCCGCGGCCCTGCGCACCGCCCTCGGCAAGGACCCCCAGATCGAAACCAGCGTCGACCCCGCCATCCTCGGCGGCGTCAAGGTCCGCGTCGGTTCGCGCCTCTATGATGCTTCGCTCAAGTCGAAGCTCGATTCCCTGAAGTTCGCCCTGAAGAGAGCCTAAGACAAATCCATGGACATCCGCGCTTCGGAAATTTCCGACATCCTGAAAAGCCAGATCGCCAATTTCGGCGTTGAAGCCGACGTTTCGGACGTTGGCCAGGTTCTCTCCGTCGGTGACGGTATCGCCCGCGTCTTCGGCCTCGACCAGGTCCAGGCCGGTGAAATGGTCGAATTCCCCGGCGCCGGCGTGAAGGGCATGGCCCTGAACCTGGAGCGGGACAACGTCGGCGTCGTGATCTTCGGTTCCGACTCCGAAATCTCCGAAGGCGACGAAGTCCGCCGCCTCGGCGAAATCGTGGACGTGCCGGTGGGCCGCGGCCTTCTCGGCCGGGTCGTCAACCCGCTGGGCGAGCCGATCGACGGCAAGGGTCCGATCACCGACGTGGCCGAGCGCCGCCGCGTGGACGTGAAGGCCCCGGGCATCATTCCGCGCAAAAGCGTGCACGAGCCTGTGCAGACCGGCCTGAAGATCATCGACTCCCTGGTGCCGATCGGCCGGGGCCAGCGCGAACTGATCATCGGCGACCGCCAGACCGGCAAGACCGCCGTGGCCATCGACGCCATCCTCAATCAGAAGCAGATCAACGCCGGCACCGACGAAGCCGCCAAGCTCTATTGCGTCTATGTCGTGATCGGCCAGAAGCGCTCCACCGTGGCGCAGCTGGTCAAGACCCTCGAGGAGCGTGGCGCCCTCGACTACACCATCGTTGTGGCCGCCACCGCGTCCGACCCGGCCCCGCTGCAGTTCCTGGCCCCGTTCTCCGGCTGCGCCATGGGCGAGTGGTTCCGCGACAACAAGATGCACGCCCTCATCATCTATGACGACCTTTCCAAGCAGGCGGTCGCCTACCGTCAGATGAGCCTTCTGCTGCGCCGCCCGCCGGGCCGCGAAGCCTATCCGGGCGATGTGTTCTATCTCCACTCCCGTCTGCTGGAGCGGGCCGCGAAGCTCAATGAGACCTTCGGGTCGGGTTCGCTCACCGCCCTGCCGATCATCGAGACCCAGGCCAACGACGTGTCGGCCTATATCCCCACCAACGTGATCTCGATCACCGACGGCCAGATCTTCCTGGAAACCGACCTGTTCTATCAGGGCATCCGCCCGGCCATGAACGTCGGCATCTCGGTGTCGCGCGTGGGCTCCAGCGCCCAGATCAAGGCCATGAAGACCGCCGTCGGTCCGCTGAAGGGCGAACTGGCCCAGTATCGGGAAATGGCCGCCTTCGCGAAGTTCGGCTCGGACCTCGACGTCTCCACCCAGCGCCTTCTGGCCCGTGGCGAACGCCTGACCGAGCTGCTCAAGCAGCCCCAGTACGCGCCGCTCCAGGCCGAGGAACAGGTCTGCGTCCTCTACGCCGGCACCCGCGGCTATCTCGACAAGATCGCCGTGAACCAGATTCAGGCGTTCCAGACCGAACTGCTGGCCCGCCTGCGCGGCGAGACCGGCGGCGTGCTCGAAGGCATCCGCACCAGCAAGGCTCTCAGCAGCGATCTCGAAGACAAACTGAAGGTCGTTCTGGACTCCGTCGCCGCGACCTTCGCCTGAAGCCGGTCTAGGAGAGCGTCCCTATGGCCAGCGTCAAGGATCTGAAGACCCGGATCGCCAGCGTTACGTCCACGCAGAAGATCACCAAGGCGATGCAGATGGTCGCCGCGGCCAAGCTGCGGCGCGCCCGTGACGCCGCCGAAAGCGCCAGGCCCTACGCCTCGCGCATGGCGGCGGTGATCGCCAACCTCGCCGCTGGGATTTCCGGCGGCGGCGCGCCCCGCATGCTGGTGGGAACCGGCTCTCAGGCGCGGGAACTGGTGGTTGTCGCCACGTCCGATAAGGGCCTGGCGGGCGGCTTCAACGGCTCCATCGTCCGCGCCGCGCGGGAATATATCGCCGGCCAGATCGCCGCCGGCCGGCAGGTGTCGGTACTGACCGTCGGCCGCAAGGCGCGCGACCAGCTGCGTCGTCTCTACGGCGATCTCTATCTGGCGACGCCGGAAGCCGGCGTGCCCTCGCTGGCCAAGGCGCAGGAAATCGCCGACATCGTCACGGCCCGTTTCGAGGCCGGCGAGGTCGACGTCGTCACCCTGTACTACAACCAGTTCAAGTCGGTGGTCAGCCAGGTGCCGACCCGTCAGCAGCTGATCCCGGCCCAGATCGCCGGGTCCGCCCCGACGATCGACCTGAAGGGGGCCGGCTATGAATATGAGCCGGACGAGACGGCGATCCTCGCCGCCCTGCTGCCGCGCAACCTGACCACGCAAATCCTCGCGGCCATGCTGGAAAATCAGGCCGGCTTCTTCGCGTCCCAGATGGCCGCCATGGACAACGCCACCCGCAACGCCGGCGAGATGATCGCCAGCCTCAAGCTCATCATGAACCGTACCCGCCAGGCGCAGATTACCAAGGAGCTGATCGAGATCATCTCCGGCGCCGAGGCCCTTTAAGAGACGAAAGCAGAGCCCGCCATGACCATGACCGACACCGCCCCCAAAACCACCCTGCCGCCCGGCGTCGCCACCGGCCGCGTCGTCCAGATCATCGGCGCCGTGGTCGACGTGGAGTTCGAAGGCCACCTGCCGGCGATCCTCAGCGCCCTGGAAACCACCAACACCGACCAGAAGACCGGCGAGCCCTTCCGTCTGGTGCTCGAAGTGGCCCAGCACCTGGGTGAAAACACCGTCCGCACGATCTCCATGGACACCACCGAAGGCCTGACCCGCGGTCACCCGGTGGTCGACACCGGCGGTCCGATCACCGTGCCGGTGGGCCCGGGCTGCCTCGGCCGCATCATGAACGTCATTGGCGAGCCGGTGGACGAAGCCGGCCCGATCCCGCACACCCGTCGCGGCAACATCCACCGCGAGGCGCCGTCCTTCGCCGAGCAGACGACCTCGGCCGAGATCCTCGTCACCGGCATCAAGGTGATCGACCTGCTCTGCCCCTACACCAAGGGCGGCAAGACCGGCCTGTTCGGCGGCGCGGGCGTGGGCAAGACCGTGACCATGCAGGAGCTGATCAACAACATCGCCAAGGCCTACGGCGGCTATTCGGTGCTGGCCGGCGTCGGCGAGCGGACCCGCGAAGGCAACGACCTCTACTATGAAATGATCGAGTCCAAGGTGAATGTGGACCCGAAGGAAAACAACGGTTCCACCGAAGGCTCGCGTTGCGCCCTCGTTTACGGCCAGATGAACGAGCCCCCCGGCGCCCGCGCCCGGGTCGCCCTGTCCGGCCTCGCCCAGGCGGAATATTTCCGCGACGAAGAGGGCAAGGACGTGCTGCTCTTCATCGACAACATCTTCCGCTTCACCCAGGCCGGTTCGGAAATGTCCGCCCTGCTCGGCCGTATCCCTTCGGCCGTGGGTTATCAGCCCACCCTGGCCACGGAGATGGGCAATCTGCAGGAGCGCATCACCTCCACCAACAAGGGCTCGATCACCTCGGTGCAGGCCATCTTCGTGCCCGCCGACGACCTGACCGACCCGGCCCCGGCCGCCTCGTTCGCCCACCTTGACGCCAAGACCGTGCTGAGCCGCGACATCGCCGCCCTCGGCATCTTCCCGGCCGTGGACCCGCTGGACTCCACCTCGCGGATCCTCGACCCGCTCGTCGTCGGCGAGGAGCACTACAACACCGCCCGCCGGGTTCAGGAAATCCTTCAGCAGTACAAGGCGCTGAAGGACATCATCGCTATCTTGGGCATGGATGAGCTGTCGGAAGAGGACAAGCTGACCGTGGCCCGCGCCCGGAAGATCAGCCAGTTCCTGTCCCAGCCGCTGCACGTGGCCGAAGCGTTCACCAACCAGCCCGGCGTGTTCGTCTCGCTCGAAGAAACCATCCGGTCGTTCAAGGCCGTGTGCGAAGGCGAGTACGACCACCTTCCTGAAACTGCCTTCCGAATGGTCGGCGGCATCGACGAAGCGGTGGCCAAGGCTGAAAAACTGGCGGCGGAAGTCTGATGGCTGAAAAACTCCACTTCTCCCTGGTTTCGCCCGAACGCGAACTGTTCAGTGGCGATGTGGATCAGGTCGACGCGCCGGGTTCGGAAGGCAATTTCGGGGTCCTGGCCGGCCACGCGCCGTTCATGACCACGCTGAAGGAAGGCCGCGTGCACGTGCACATCGGCAGCGGCGAACGTGTCTACGACGTTCGCGGTGGGTTTGCCGATGTCACGCCTCAGGGCCTGACAATTCTGGCAGAGCACGCCGCCGAAGTCGTCTGAGTCCGGTCTATCGCCCGCGCGGCGAAGATTGGCTAAAAGAAAAAGTAGGGCCCGGGGGGCGGCGGTCGCCTCTCGGCCTGAGGTGAAGGAAACAGGGTCGCCATGCGTCTAGCTCTCGTCAGTCTCGTTGTGATCGCCGGCCTGGGGTCGGTGGCGCAGGCCCAGACCGCCG
>CAIQJF010000009.1 GCA_903872075.1 uncultured Caulobacteraceae bacterium
GGGAGCCGCGGCGGCCGGACTGGCGGTTGCGGCGGAGGCGTCGGGCGCGGCCGCTGCTGGGGCGGCAGCCGCAGGCGCCGCGGCCGGCGTCGCCGCGGGCGGGGAAGCTGTCTGGGCGATTGCGCCCAAGGGCGCCCCCGCGATCAGGACCGCCAGGGCGAACCCTGCCAGTCTGTGGAGTCCTGTTGATTTCATCGTCACTGTCCTCATGTCGTCGGGATTGTCGTTAGAGGGCCGCGGAGCCGGTTTCGCCCGTGCGGATGCGCACCGCGTCCTCGACGTCGAGGACGAAGATCTTGCCGTCGCCGATCTTGCCGGTGGCGGCGGCGCCTTTGATGGCTTCGATGGCGGCGGGAAGCGTCTCGTCGTCGATGACGGCTTCAAGCTTCACCTTGGGTACGAAGTTCACCTGGTATTCGGCGCCCCGGTAGATTTCGGTCTGGCCCTTCTGACGGCCGTAGCCTTTGACTTCGGATATGGTCAGACCCTCGACCCCTGCCGCGACGAGCGCCTCTCGGACCTCGTCCAGCTTAAAAGGTTTGACGATCGCTATGATGAGTTTCATCGGCTGCTCCCGCTGGACCGACACGACGTCGGCGCGCTTCTTTCGTTATTGAAATTTCAAACTTTCGAACTGCGCCGGCGGAGAACGTCGCCACGTCGCCACCTGCAACCGCAGCAATAGCCACGCCGGGCCATTGGGCCGCGCTTTGAAGCGGCCCTCCGGATAGATTGACCTGGGCCGCCTGAGATTCGGGCAGTTGGGAACTCGAATGCGCGAAAAATGGGCGAAATCGCCTGCTCTCGAACGTACGGACTGCCTAATTCTGAGGCGATCGAGGGCTTTGCGCTGACGCCCAGGTCGGCGCGCGGCCTGAGCTGGGTTGGATAACTATCTGATCTGGAATAGTTAAATCCCGCCTTCGCACCGTCCCGCCGGGTTGGCGGGTCGTGGGAGCCCGCTGCGGCTCCATTAATCCGGCCGCTTTCGGCCCCCTGCCGAATTCAGGGGCGCCGACTTGCATTGGCGGCGCGTTCGAGCCCGCCGACGGCGGGTCGAGACGCATGAGAGCGGTAATAAAAATCTACGGCGCCGCGGAAATTGACCTCGCGCCGCTGCGCCTTTTTACGATAGGGAGACGGGCCCCGCCGGGGGGGCCGCTCGATCAAGGATACGCCGCTTGTTGTCACGCACCCTTTTCGCCGCCGCGGCGGCGTCACTTCTCCTGTTCCCTCTCGCGGTCTCAGCCCAGACCACCCCGGCATCGACGCCGGAGCCGGCTGCTCCGGCCGCCGCTCCGGCTCCGGCTCCGGCGCTTCCGCCGTCACCCAATCTCGTCGCAAGTGGAAGCATCACCGCGACCCTGAAGGCCTCGTCGCACTTCACGATCCTGGCCAAGGCGCTCGACCTCGCTCAGCTGAGCGCGGTGCTCAACGCGACACCCGGCCTGACCTTGTTCGCGCCGACGGATGAGGCTTTCAATGCTCTGCCGCCGGCCGAGCTCGCCAAGCTGCTGACGGCCGACAGCGCGCCGGTGCTGCAAAAGGTGCTGATCTATCACCTGGTCAACGCCACCCTCGACGGCGCCAAGATGAAGGGCGCCAAGGGCGAGGTGCCCTCGGTGGAAACCGGCAAGCTGCAACTCGATGGCAGCGGCGAGACGCTGAAGGTCAACGACGCCGACATCATCCAAGCCGACGTCAAGGCGACGAATGGCACGATCCACGTCATCGACAAGGTGCTGATCCCCAGCGACGTCACCCTGCCCAACGGCTGAATTCCGCGCTCAGCTTGATGCATCGGCCGGCGGACCCTAGTGTCCGCCGGCCGATTTTTCGTTTTCAGAAAGCCTTTTAAGACTCTGGCCATGACCCTGCCCGGCCCCCTGTCATTTCAGGATCTGATCCTGGAGCTTCACCGATTCTGGAGCGCCCAGGGCTGCGTGATTCTGCAGCCCTATGACGTGGAGGTGGGGGCCGGGACCCTGCATCCGGGCACGGTGTTGCGCGCGCTTGGGCCCAAGCCGTGGCGGGCGGCCTACGTCCAGCCTTCGCGGCGGCCGTCCGACGGCCGCTATGGGGAGAACCCAAACCGGCTCAGACATTTTCACCAGTACCAGGTGATCCTGAAGCCGAATCCGACGGACATGCAGGCCCTCTACCTGGCCTCTCTCGAAGCGATCGGGATCGATCCGCGACTGCACGATATCCGGTTCGTCGAGGACGACTGGGAAAATCCGACCGTGGGGGCCTGGGGACTGGGTTGGGAAGTCTGGTGCGACGGCATGGAGATCAGCCAGTACACATACTTCCAGCAGGTTGGCGGGCTGGATGTCTCTCCCGTCTCGGGTGAGCTGACCTACGGCCTGGAGCGTCTGGCGCTCTACGTGCAAGGCGTCGACAATGTCTACGATCTGGCCTTCAACGACCGGCAAAGTCCGGCGTTCAAGACCTACGGTGAGGTCTTCCTCGAAAATGAGCGCCAGTTCTCCACGTTCGAACAGGAAACCGCCGACGTGGCCGTGCTGAAGCGTCAGTTCGAGGACATGGAGCGGGAAGTCCCGCGCCTGCTGGCTGAAACCGGGCGCCAGGGGCAGGCGCTCGTGCTGCCGGCCTACGACCATGTCCTGAAGGCCTCGCATTTGTTCAATCTGATGGACGCCCGAGGTTCCATCGCCGTCGCCGAGCGTCAGAGCTATATCGGCCGCATCCGCGATCTATGCCGGGCCTGCGCCCAGGCCTGGCTCACCCTCGAAGAGACGGCGGTCTGATCGCCATGGCCCAGTTTCTGCTCGAACTGTTCAGCGAGGAAATCCCCGCGCGCATGCAGGACGGCGCCGCGCGCGACCTCGAACGCCTGGCCCGCGACGGTCTGACCGCCGCGGAAATCCCCTTCGACACCATCAGGACCTTCGCTGGGTCTCGCCGGCTCGCCCTAGTGGTCGACGGCCTGCCGACGGCTCAGCCCGACCGGCTCGAAGAGCGCAAGGGGCCACGGATCGGCGCGCCCGACGCCGCCCTGGCGGGCTTCCTACGATCGGCCGGCGTGGAGCGAGAGGCGCTTGTCGAGAAGGACGGCGCCTATTTCGCGGTGATCGCACGCGCTGGTCGCCCGACGGCGGATATCCTCTCCGGCCTCACGGAGACCATCGTCGCCAAATTCCCCTGGCCGAAATCGATGACGTGGGGATCGGGGAAGCTGCGTTGGGTGCGTCCGCTTCACAGCCTGATCTGCGTCTTTGATCGGCAGATCGTTCCCGCCGCTATCGAAGGGGTCAGAGTCGGCGACATCAGCGAAGGTCACCGGTTCATGGGTCATGGCCGCCCATTCCGCGCCCGTGACTTCGATGAATACCGCGAGGCGTTGGCCGGACACTTCGTGGTGCTCGATGTCTCAGAGCGCAAGCGTCGGATTGTTGACAAGGCCCGGGCGCTTTGCGCCGGCCGCGGTCTGGAAGTGGTCGAGGATGACGGGCTGCTGGACGAGGTCGCGGGCATGGTTGAGTGGCCGACCCCGATCCTCGGCGATATGGATCCGCGGTTCCTGAATCTGCCGCCCGAGGTGGTGCGCACGTCCATGCGGACCCACCAGCGCTACTTCGCGGTCCGGGAGGTGGGAGGCGGCCGTTTGGCGCCGCACTTCCTGTGCGTGGCCAATATCGAGACGCCCGACGGCGGCGCGTTGATCTCTGTCGGAAACGCCCGCGTCCTGTCGGCCCGGCTCGACGATGCGCGCTTCTTCTGGGATTCGGATCGGAAGACTCCGCTTGAGGCGCGTCTCGAAACGCTCAAGGGCGTGACCTTTCACACCCAACTCGGAACCATGCTCCAGCGGGTTGAGCGTATCGAGGCCCTGGCGCGCAGAATTGCACCGCTGGTCGGCGCCGACGCCGATCTGGCCGCGCGCGCCGGACGGCTCGCGAAGGCGGACCTGGCGACCGGCCTTGTCGGCGAGTTCCCTGAACTCCAAGGTGTGATGGGGGGCTACTACGCCGCTGCCCAGGACGAGCCAGGTGACGTGGTCGCCGCTGTCCGAGATCACTACAAGCCACAGGGTCCCGGCGATTCCGTGCCGCGAGAACCGGTCACGGTCGCCGTCGCCCTTGCCGACAAGCTGGACACGCTGACGGGGTTCTTCGGGATCGGTCAGGCCCCCACCGGCTCCCGTGACCCCTTCGCTCTGCGCCGCGCGGCGCTTGGCGTCATCCGTTTGATCTTCGACAACCAGCTTCGCGTGTCGATCTCGCACCTGGCCCGTCTGGCGGGCGCCGAGTCGCCGGAGACCCTGCTGGGCTTCTTCGGCGATCGTCTTAAGGTCGCGCTTCGCGACCAGGGCAAACGCCATGACCTCGTCGATGCGGTGTTCGCCTTGGGCGATGAGGACCTCGTGCGTGTGGTGGCGCGCATCGACGCCCTGTCAGCGTTCCTGGCGGCGGAGGATGGGGCGAACCTGCTGGCCGGGTTTAAACGGGCGTCCAATATCCTGGCGGCGGAGTCGCGAAAGGGGCCGTTGCCTGAAGGCCTGCCCAAGCGCGCCGCGTCGCCTGCCGAGGAAGCCGACCTCTTCGACGCCCTGGGGGCGGCGCGGCCGGACATCGATGCGGCCCTCGCCGCGGAGGACTACTCCGGCGCCATGACAGCTCTGGCCGCCCTTCGCGCCCCCGTGGACGCGTTTTTTGACAAGGTGCTCGTCAACGCGCCGGAAGCGGACGTCCGCGCCAATCGCCTCAGACTTCTGGCGGCCGTGCGCGACGAGATGAGCAAGGTGGCGGAGTTTTCCCTGGTCACCGGCTGAGGATGTCAGGCGTTGCTGTCCGCGTGAGTGAAAATGCGGTGTTTTCGAATGACGTTTCTGAGGGGTAAGGCTTTCGAAGGCCCGGCCCGCCGAACTTCCGCGAGGAATCACCATCATGAACACCCTAGTCCAAGTCCAGCCTGTTGAGACCCGCTGGGTCTATGCTTTCGGCGGCGGTGCTGCCGACGGCGGCGCGCAGATGAAGGAATTGCTCGGGGGTAAGGGCGCCAATCTCGCGGAGATGTCCTCGCTCGGGCTGCCGGTTCCGCCTGGCTTCACGATCACCACCGAGGCTTGCAACCACTACTACAAGATCGGCCGGACACACCCGGCTGACCTGCGGGGCCAGGTTGACGCCGCCCTGGCTCAGGTCGCGGCTCTGGTGGGCAAGGGTTTCGGTGATCCGAAAAACCCGCTCCTCGTGTCCGTCCGGTCTGGCGCCCGGGCCTCCATGCCCGGGATGATGGACACGGTCCTGAACCTGGGTCTGAACGACGACACCGTCGAAGGACTCGCCGCCCTGGCCGGCGATCGCCGCTTCGCCTTCGACAGCTATCGCCGCTTCATCCAGATGTATTCGAACGTGGTGCTGGGTCTGGACCACCACATGTTCGAGGAAATCCTCGACGATCGTAAGGACGTCCTGGGTGTGACCATCGACACCGATCTGAGCGCCGATGACTGGCTGGCGGTGGTCGCCGACTACAAGGCCGAAGTCGAACGGGAACTTGGCCGGCCCTTCCCGCAGGATCCGCAGGAGCAGCTCTGGGGCGCCATCGGCGCAGTTTTCGATAGCTGGATGAACGACCGGGCGCAGTTCTACCGGCGTCTCCACGACATTCCCGAGGCCTGGGGGACCGCCGTCAACGTTCAGTCGATGGTGTTCGGCAACATGGGCGACACGAGCGCCACCGGCGTGGCGTTCACCCGGAACCCCTCGACCGGTGAGAACCGTCTGTACGGCGAGTTCCTGATCAACGCCCAGGGCGAAGACGTGGTGGCGGGAATCCGCACGCCCCAGCCCCTCACGCGCGCCTCGCGCGAGGAAATGGGCGAGACGGCGCTCTCGATGGAAGAGGCCATGCCGGAGGTATTCGGGCAGTTCAACGCGGTCGTGCGGCGGCTTGAGCGCCACTACCGCGACATGCAGGATATCGAGTTCACCGTGGAGCGTGGGCGGCTCTACATGCTCCAGACCCGCAACGGCAAACGCACCGCCAAGGCGGCGCTGAAGGTGGCCGTGGAGATGGCCGCCGAAGGGCTGATCACCACGGATGAAGCGGTGTTGCGGGTCGATCCGGCGTCGCTCGATCAACTGCTGCACCCGACCATCGATCCCGCCGCCGATCGCGACCTGATCGCCGCGGGCCTCCCGGCCTCGCCAGGCGCGGCCACCGGGAAGATCGTCTTCACCGCCGAGGCGGCCGAACGCGAAGGCGCCTTCGAGCCGGTGATCCTGGTGCGCGACGAAACCTCGCCGGAGGACATCCGCGGCATGGACGCGGCCCGGGGCGTCGTCACCGCGCGTGGCGGCATGACTAGCCACGCCGCCGTCGTCGCGCGGGGCATGGGCCGGCCCTGCGTCTGCGGCGCGGCCGAGCTCCGTATCAACGCCGCCGCCGGCGAACTCCGCGCGCGCGGGAGAGTGTTCAAGGCCGGCGATATCATCACGATCGATGGTTCACGCGGCGAGATTCTGGCGGGCGCCATCGCCATGATCGAGCCGGAACTGTCCGGCGATTTCGGCGTGCTGATGGGCTGGGCTGACGCGGCCCGGCGTCTGAAGGTGCGGGCCAACGCCGAGACCCCTCTGGATGCCCGCACGGCCCGGCAGTTCGGGGCCGAAGGCATCGGCCTGGTGCGGACGGAGCACATGTTCTTCGACGAGGCGCGGCTCGCGGCCGTTCGCGAAATGATCCTGGCCGACGACGAAGCTGGCCGGCGGGCGCCGCTGGAGCGCATCCTGCCCATGCAGCGGGGCGATTTCGTCGAGCTCTTGAACATCATGGACGGCTATCCGGTGACGTTCCGCCTCCTGGATCCGCCGCTGCATGAATTCTTGCCGCATACCCAGGAAGAGGTGGCCGCCGTCGCGAAATCCACCGGTCTGGACGCGGACAAGCTGCTGCGCCGCGCCGCCGATCTGCGCGAAACCAACCCCATGCTGGGGCATCGCGGTTGCCGCCTGGGCGTCTCTTATCCCGAGATCTACGAAATGCAGGTGCGCGCCATCATCGAGGCCGCCTGCGAAGTGGCGGCGTCCGGAAGAGCCACGCCGCATCCTGAAATCATGCACCCGCTGGTCTCCAAGCCTGAAGAGATGGCCTTCCTGCGCCGCCTGACCGATCGCGTGGCCAAACAGGTCATGGCCGAGCGCGGCATGACCATCCCCTATTCGGTCGGGGCGATGATCGAACTGCCACGCGCCGCCATCTGCGCGGCCGACCTGGCCAAGGACGCCGAATTCTTCTCCTTCGGCACCAACGACCTGACCCAGACGACCTTCGGCATCAGTCGCGACGACTCCGGCCGCTTCCTCAACGCCTATATGGAGAAAGGTATTTTCGAGAAGGATCCCTTCGTCTCTATCGATGTCGAAGGCGTGGGCAGTCTCGTTCGCATCGGCGCCGAGCGTGGCCGGGCGACCCGACCGGATGTGAAGCTCGGCATCTGCGGCGAACATGGCGGCGATCCGGCCTCCATCGCCTTCTGCGAATCCATCGGCCTCGACTATGTAAGCTGCTCGGCCTATCGGGTGCCCATTGCCCGGCTGGCCGCGGCCCACGCCGCGCTCAACAGGCCGAAGACGTAGGAGACCGCATGGGCGATTCGCCGCTGGAGGAGCTTGAGGCTCACGAGCATGCCGAGCATGCCCAGCATGCCGCCCACGGAAACAATCCCCTGGTCTCCCAGGTCACCCTGACCATCGCGGTGATGGCGGTGATCGCCGCTGTTGGCGCCAGCCTCGAAACCACCGAGGGCGACAGGACGATCATCTCCAAGAACGAGGCGGTGCTCGAGCAGAACCGAGCTACCGACAAGTGGAACGAGTACCAGGCGCAGAGCCTGAAGGAGAAGATGTACGCGATCGCCGGCGATCAGATGCCGGCCAGGGCGGCCGACTACGGCGCGAAATCGAAGGGTTACGCCACCGCGAAGATCAAGCTGATGGCCGAGGCCAAGGGCCTTGAAGAAAAGCGTGACGGTTTCAGCGAGGAGGCCGAGGTTCATGAGCGCCGCCACGGTCGCCTGACCATCGCCTCGACCCTGCTGCACATGGCCATCGCCATCGCCACCTTGGCCATCATTCTTAACAAGCGCTGGCCTTGGCTCACGGCCCTGGGGTTGACGGCTGTCGGGCTTGGGCTGGCGGCATGGGCCTACCTCTAGGGTCACGTAGCCGCTAGGCTCCTCTCGAAACCGGAGTCTGACTCGCATGACGACGATCTCATGGGGCCTCTGCGGGCTCGCGACTTTGGTTGTCTTGGGCGGCCTGGTCAGCCGGCCCGCCCGCGCAGAGACATTCACCCTCCCGGCGACGCCGGGCACGGTCGCCTGGGGGAACTACGACGCAACCGCCAAGCCGGTCCTGCGCATCCGCTCAGGCGACACGGTCGTGTTCCACACGCTGCTGACGAACAGCCCGACGGGTCTGGAAAAGGCCGGCGTCGCGCCGTCCGACGTCGAACCCAGCCTGCGCGCCGTCTACGATCAGGTGAAGGATCGCGGTCCAGGCGGCCACATCCTGACCGGCCCGGTCTATGTCGAGGGGGCCGAGCCCGGCGACACCCTGGAGGTCCGGATCCGCAGGATCGATCTGGCCATTCCCTATGCCTACAACGCCTTTCGCTATGGGGCCGGTTTCCTGACCGACGATTTTCCCTATGCGAAGGTGAAGATCATTCCACTCGACCGCGAACGGATGGTCGCCCGCTTCGGTCCCGGCGTTGAGGTGCCGCTGCATCCGTTCTTTGGCAGCATGGGGGTTGCTCCGCCGCCGACGTTCGGGCGCTACGACAGCGCCCCGCCGACTGTGATCGGCGGCAATATGGACGACAAGGCGCTGACGGCGGGCGCGACCCTGTTCCTGCCGGTCTGGACAGCCGGCGCCCTGTTCGAGATCGGCGACGGTCACGCCGGCCAGGGCAATGGCGAGGTCGATATCACCGCCCTGGAAACCTCCCTGGTGGGGACGCTGGAGTTTGTCCTGCACAAGGGAAAACGTCTGGGGCCCGATGGCGGTCTTGGGGAGGGCGGACCCTATCCGCGCGCCGAAACCCCGACGGACTATATCGCCATGGGTTTCGACGATGATCTCAGCCACGCCACCCGCAAGGCGCTGCGGCACATGATCGACTTCCTGGTGAGCGAGAAGCACATGACCCGGGACGACGCCTACATGCTGATCAGCGTGGCGGGAGACGTCGAGATCACCGAACTGGTGGACCGCAACAAGGGCGTGCATGTGAAACTGCCCAAGGCGCTGTTCGTGACGCCACGGCCCTGACACCGGAGACTCGCATGCGTCTGACGTTTCTGACTTGCGCCCTTGCGGCCACAAGTCTTGCCGCTCACGCCGTCGCCGCCCCGGTCCATCCCGAACTGAAGGGGGTCGCCGCCGCGGTCGATCCGTTGGCGCTGCGCCAGAGCCTGGCGGCCCTGGTGGGTTTCGGCACGCGTCACACCCTATCCGACACAGCCTCGCCGACGCGCGGGATCGGCGCGGCCCGGCGGTGGGCGCGCGGCCGGTTCGAGTCTCTTTCGCATGACTGCGGCGGCTGCCTGACCATCGTCACCCCGGAAAAGACGGTGACAGGCGACCGGGTTCCCTCGCCGAGCGTCGTGCAGGACGTCATCGCCGTTCAGCGCGGCGCGTCCGACCCGGACCGCGTGGTGATCATCAGCGGACATATCGACAGCCGTAACAGCGACCCCCTCAACGCCGATCGCGACGCGCCCGGGGCCAATGACGATGGTTCGGGCACAGCCGCCGTGCTGGAGGCCGCCCGCGTTCTCTCCCGCCACAGCTTCCCGGCCACGGTCGTCTACGCCGTTCTGTCAGGCGAGGAGCAGGGGCTCTACGGCGGCCAGGTACTGGCCGGCTACGCCAAGGCCCAGGGCTGGCGGGTGGAGGCGGTGCTCAACAACGACATCGTCGGCAACACCCACGGGTTGGACGGCAAGGTTGTCGACGACGAGGTGCGAGTGTTTTCGGAAGGCGTGCGGGTGACGGAAAGCCCGGCCGAGGCGGCGATTCGCCGGCGCTCCGGCGGAGAGATGGACTCCGCCTCGCGCAACATCGCGCGGTTCATGCGCGGTCTGGCGGAGAACTATATGCCGGGCTTTCACGTGCGGATGGTGCTGCGCTCGGACCGGTTCGGCCGCGGCGGCGATCAGTTGCCCATGCAGGAGGCGGGCTATCCCGCCGTGCGCGTCACCGAGGCCGACGAGAATTACACCCGCCAACATCAGGACGTCCGCACCGAGAACGGCGTGGCCTATGGAGATGTACTGTCCGGCGTGGACGTGCCTTATCTGGCGCGGGTCACGCGTCTAAATGCGATCACCCTGGCGGCCCTGGCGCTGGCGCCGCCGCCGCCCACGGGATTGAAACTCAGCGGGGCGGTCACCGCCGACACGACCGTGACCTGGACCGCCGCGCCGGGCGCCAGCGACTACCGGGTCTGGTGGCGTGAGACCACCGATCCGCAGTGGAGCCCGGCCCAGACCCGCGCCTCTGGGGGCGCTCAGACGCTCACCCTGACTGGCGTGAATATCGACGACTTCACCTTCGGCGTATCGTCGGTGGGCGCGGACGGGTTCGAAAGCCCGGTGGAGTTCCCGGGCCCGGCAGGCGCCTTCTTCTCCGAACCGCCGCCGCGTCCCTGATCGACGGCGCCCGGGGCGATGCCTATTTCAGAGTGTCGAGCCAGGTGAGGATCATCGCCTCAAGGGCGATACGATGGTCGTTCCAGCCGTGGTCGGTCGCCACATGCGCTGTCTTCACCCGGCTTCCGCCGCCGGCGCGGATCGCCTTTACGAGGGCGTCGGTGTCGCCGGCCAAGCCGTCGTCCGAGGTGAGCGCGAGATAGGGCAGGGCCTTCAGGCCGGTCGCCGCCTGGCTGAAGGGATGGGCCGTGCCGCTCACCCCGGCGTCTGCGGCCATGCTTTCGGCCGTCACCCCCGCGAGCGCTTCCATGTTGTCGGCCATCAGGCTCACCCGGACGGCGAGCGGTGCGCCGCCAGCGCGCGACATGTCGGCGGCGGAATAGGTCGCCAGGCCCTTCAGCTCGGGATGATGCGCCGCGGTGGTCACGGCCACCCAGCCCCCCATGCTGTGGCCGATCAGGACAACCCGCGAGTTGTCGACGCCCAGCGACTTGGCGTTGGCGGGATCGCGCACATAGGCGAGCACTGCATCGGCGTCCTCCAGGTTCTGCCCGAACCGGAAGGCGCCCGGACTGCCCCAGGCGCCGCGATAGTTGAAGGTCACGGCGTTCCAACCGGCGCGGCGGATCGCCTGGGCCAGGTCGAGGTTCTTCTCGTTGCCCGGAAGGCCATGACAGATGACGACCGTGGGATGCGGCCCGGCGCCCGCCGCAAGATACGCCACGCCGTTGATGTTCAGCCCGCCACTCGGGATATGCAGCACCGCCATGCGGGCCGGATGGGCGGCGTCGGAGGGCGGGTCGGTGTAGATCGCCGCCGGCAGTTGGGCGGGGGGCGCGGCGGCTGCGCCGCCGGATAACGCCAGGGCGGCGACGAAGGCGAAAAGGACAGACCGCATGCAAGGCTCCTGAAGATCCGGGTCGATAGTGAGGCCGCCGCTGTCGATTGACTACCCGAACATCCCGCGTCCAGCGCCCGGCCGGCCTATCGGTCGATGTCCGAGGCGGCCACGAACAGAACGCCCCAGCCGCCCGCCATCAGACCTGCGCCAAGTCCCAGAGGCAGGTCGTTGCCGTTCCACAGGCCGCTGGCCTGGGCGTAGAGCGAGCCGCTGAACATGGCCGAACCGGTCAGGAACAGGGCCGGGGCGTGCCGCGCGCGCGTCGCGCCGATGTTCATGAAGGTGGCGCAGGCGAAGGTCGACATGCTGTGCATGAACTGGAAGCCCGACCCCAGACGCAGCAATCCGGCCGCGAGGCTGTCTTCCAGCCGGAAGGCCAGCAACGCGATGATCACCGAGCACAGGGCGTTGATGACCCCCAGTCTCATCCACAGCCGGCGGTTCCAAACCAAATTCAATCTCCCAACCGGTCCAGCGGTTTGTGCCCGTCGGCGCCTGGCGGCGGAAACGACGCGGCGAAGGTGAACGCCCGCGGACCTGCCCCGTGCCTGGCCAGGTGGTCGAGCGTCGCCTTGGCTTCGGTCAGTGTGGGCGGAGACCCGGCCGGCCGCCACCAGAGCGCCGTGTGAGACTCGATTCGATCGAACCACTCCCGGCGGCGATGCATGATCTCGCGGTGCGCAGCCTCGCCATAAACAAAGTTCTTGAGGGACTCGATGTCCGTCCAGAGGGACATGTTGATGAGCATGTTCGGATCGTCGAAGGCGCGGATGTCTGTGGCGTCACCGCCGTCGCCCACGAGCCGCCAGACGAACCCCGGATAGCGGTCCGCGACGGCGTTCACCCGGTCGATCGCCGCGAGAAAGTCCGCATTCACCGGATCGGCCATGGGCTGCCGGAACCGGGCGATGTTGATCTGGGCGAGGTGGTGCCGCATCCCTCTTTGATATCGCGTCGCCTAGACCTTGTTCCAGTCCTGCCGCCGCGCCCAGTCGACGAGTTTCGTCGGTGTGATCGGGAGCTGGGTGAGGGCGGCCGCGACGTCGACCACCAGGGGAGAGGTGGGCTGGGCGTTGTACCAGCGATAGAACGAGGCCATCCGGTCGTACATCGAGTGCGGGATCACGTCCGGCGAGCCGGTGACCAGCAGGCTCATCTTGGAGGCAAACTCGTCCGGGGTGAGGCTCTGAAAGGTGATCCTGCGGCCGGCGGCTTCCGAGAGGCGTTCGGCCACCTCGGCGCCGACCAAGGTCTCGGGCCCGCCCACCAGCACCTTCTCCGCCGTCAGGTCGTCCCGAAGCAGGCCCTCGGTGACATAGGCGGCCACGTCCTCAAGACAGATCCAGTTGATCCTCAGGGTCGGCGCGGCCGGGTAGGCGAAGATGGCGTTGTTGACGATCGAGGGCTTCGACCAGATGCGGATCATATTGTCCATGAACACCACGGGCCGGACGATCACATAGGCCGCGCCGCTGTCGGCAATGGCCTTCTCGATGTCGCGGCGGCCGTCGTGCGCCGACAGGTCCAGATCGTGGTCGGCGACGAAACAGCTGGTGTTGAAGACGATCTTGCCGAGGCCCGCCCGCCGGGCCGCACCACCGATCCGCTTGCCGAAGCCCGCCGCCCGCTCACGGTTGAACTCGAAGGGCAGGTGCATCGCCAGGGCGTCCTGGCCGTCCATGGCCCTGACCAGGCTTTCCTCGTCGTCGATGTCGGCGTTGACCACCGGCAGATGGGCGAACCGGGTGTCCTTGAGGGCGTCGGCGCGGCGCGCCCCGGCGGTGGGGGCGAAGCCGGCGGCCAGCAGGCTGTCGAGCAGCGGCAGGCCCTGGTCTCCGGTGGCGCCCAGGACGAGCACCTTCTTGATCGCGGTCATGGAAAGCTTTCTCAGGCGGGAAGGGGTTGATTGGAACGCGAGGCGGCGTGGCGCCCGGCGATACAGCCGAAGGTGAGGGCGGGGCCGAGCGTCCCCCCGGCGCCCGCGTAGACCGATCCGGTGGGCGCGGCCATCACATTCCCTGCGGCGTAAAGCCCGGCGATTGGCTCGCCGTCGGGATCGAGCGCGCGACCGAGGGCGTCGGTGCGGACCCCGCCGTTCGTGCCCAGCGCCCCCATGGTGATCGGGATGGCGTAATAGGGCGCCGTGTCGAGCGGTCCGAGGGTGCCGGCGGCGCCCGGCCGGGAGCGGTCGCCGTAGAAGGTGTCGTAGGCGCTCACGCCCCGCTGGAAATCGGGGTCGTGGCCGGCTCCGGCATGACTGTTGAAACGGGCCATGGTGGTCTCGAGACCCGCGGCGTTGCAGCCGATGAGCTCGGCCAGGGCGGCCAGGGTCGGCGCCCGGGCGATCCAGTCGGGCGCGTCTGGGCCGGGCATGACCTGACCGACCATATATTTGCTCTTGTAGGCGCCGTCGAAGATCAGCCAGGCGGGCAGGTTGGCATAGGCATAGGTGTTGGGGTCGAACTGGTGAAACGCGCCGGCCAGGGCCGAATAGTTGGTGGCCTCGTTGCAGAACCGCTGGCCATGGCGGTTCACGAGAATCGAACCGGGCAGCGTTCGCTCAATCAACACCGGGGACGAGCGCGGCTCTCCATCCGGCCAGGTGTCGGTCCCGGTCATGGTCGGCGCCCACCAGGCGCTGGTCATGTTGCCGAGGTCAGCCCCGACCCGCTGAGCCAGCTTGAGTCCGTCGCCGGTGTTGCGCGGCGGGGAGGCGGGGTGGGTCAGGGGGCCTTTGAGGAAACTCGCCACCAGATCGCGGTTCCATTCGAACCCGCCGGTGGCCAGGATCACCCCTCGCCGCGCCATCAACGCTTGGGTCCCGTCATCTGACGCGATCTCGACGCCGACCACCGCCTCGCCTGACCGGACCAGGCGACGGGCGGGCGTGTTCAGCACGGGCTCGATGCCGCGATCCAGGCACCCGGCCAGCAGGGCGCCCACCACGGACTGGCCGAAACCGCGGAGATCCGCCGCCGCGCGCCGCACGAATTCGTCCGGCGGGGGGAGGCTCGTGGCGCCGCCGAGCGGCGTCTCGCGGAGCATCAGGCGGGACACGGCGCCGGAGGTGAACACCCGCTCGCGCCAGTCGCCCAGGCGATTGAAATCGAACAGGTCTGCGTCCAACGCCCGGCCGCCTTCGGGTCGCGCGCCCGGCCGGTCCAGATAGTAGTCCGGATAGCCTTCAAGGCGGCCGAAGCGCAGGGGTGTGGCGGATTCCAGATAGGCGAGCGCTTCGCCCGACTGGCGAACGAACGCTTCAAGCACGGCATCGTCGAGCGTGTCGGAGAGCGAGTGGAAATAGTCCAGGGCCGCGGCCTGGTCGGCCGTGGGATCGACTCCGTCCATGTGACTGTTGGCCGGCGCCCACACCACACCGCCGGAGATCGCCGCCGTCCCGCCGAGGGTGGCCGCCTTCTCGAGCACGATCACCGAGGCGCCCGCGTCATGGGCGGCGATGGCCGCCGCCAGGCCGCTGGCGCCGGCGCCAATGATGATCACGTCCGCGGAATCGCTCACGCCCGCCGTCCTCCCCCGACACCGATTTTGCCGATCGCCTGTTGGCGCTTTGAGGCAAGGATGATGTGATGCCCCCTCGAAAAGCAACAATATGAATCAGGGAGGCCGCCGGACATGGATCAGGCGCTGCGCGCGATCATCGATCGCACGGAAATCGAGGAACTTGTCACCCGCTACTGCCGGGCTCTGGACCGGCTGGATGAGCCGCTGCTGCGCAGCTGTTTCCATCCCGATTCGGTTCATCATCATGGCTACAAGGGATCCTCGGAGGAATTCTGCGGCTACGCGATGGATGTGCTGCGCGCCTGCGTGGCCACCCACCATCACCTGGCGAACATCTCCATCCGCGTTGACGGCCATCACGCCGATTCGGAGTGCTACTTCACCGCCTATCACCGGCTTGGGCCCAACCCGCCTGAAGCCTTCGGAGCCGACAGCGCCGGCATGGATCTGATCATTGGCGGCCGGTACATCGACCGGCATGAGAAGCGCGGCGGCCAGTGGCGCATCGTCGACCGGATCGGGGTCCATGACTGGCAGCGCTTCGAGCCGCCGGCCGATCGCGACTTCTACGTTGGCGAGAACGCGGGGCGCGGGCGCCGCGATTCCACTGACCCTGTCTATCGTCGCGCCCGTTGAAACCCGACGATTCGCGACTGACTTGCGATTGCATCGCGTCGTCGAGCACCTAAGTTTCAGGCAGCCTCAGGGAGAGCCAATCATGACCAACACCATTGCCGAAATTCCGCTTCAGACCATCACCGGCGCGCCCGCGTCGCTCGGCGACTACGCCGGCAAGGTGGCCCTCGTCGTCAACGTCGCCTCCAAATGCGGCCTGACCCCGCAGTATGAAGGCCTTGAGGCCCTCTATCGCGATTACCGCGACAAGGGCCTGGTGGTGCTGGGCTTCCCCGCCAACGACTTCGGGGCCCAGGAGCCGGGCTCCAACGAAGAGATTTCCAACTTCTGCACCACGAACTTCGCGGTCGATTTCCCCATGTTCGCGAAGATCACTGTCGTCGGACCGGACAAGCACCCGCTCTACAAGGCGCTCACTTCGGCCGCCCCCACGGCGAAGGGCGACGCGGCCGGTTTCCGCGAGCGGCTCAAGGGTTATGGCATGACCCCCAATCCCGAGCCCGAGGTGCTGTGGAACTTCGAGAAGTTCCTCATCGGCAAGGACGGGGCCGTGGTCGCCCGCTTCGCCCCGACGACAGCACCGAACGACGCCGAACTGATCGGTGCGATCGAGGCCGCGCTCGCGGCCTGACCTTGACGAAACCGGTCCGGCGGTCTCCGCTCCGTCCAAACGACAGGAGAGGGAGACCGCCATGACCGACGCCGCCACCGAGACACCTGACTGGGCCGCCGTCGCCGACGAGCTTGAGTCCCTCCTGAAGCTGCGCTCCATCCCCTTCGCCATGAAACTCTACGAACGGCGCGAGGATATGGAGGCCGTCCCGCGTATCCGCCGGCCTGGCGCGATCCACACGCTCGATCAGGTGGTCGGCCAGGCGTCGCGTCTCGGTTGGACGGTCGGGATCACCGCCGACGATCTGGTGGGCGCGCAGTGCCGGGCCGTGGTGGGTCTCGGTAGCGCCAAGACGGACGAGTGGCGCTCGGGCAAACACATGACCGGCGTCTGGTTCTCAACCCTTGAAGACGCGAGCGCGCATCAGGCGGCGATGAACTGCGTGCCGGATGGCCAGTTCGAGGCCCTGGCGGTGGGCCCGCTCGCCGCCGGGCGTCTGGGAACGCCCGACATTGCCCTGTTCTACGCGACGCCCGGGGCCATGATCTATTTCATCAACGGTCTGCAATGGTCCGGCTACAAGAAGTTCGACTTCTCGGTGGTGGGCGAAAGCGCCTGCGCGGACTCCTGGGGGCGGGCGTTGACGACCCGACAGCCCAGCCTGTCGATCCCCTGTTTCGCCGAGCGGCGGTACGGTGGGGTGCTCGACGACGAAATGCTGATGGCCGCGCCGCCTGAATATCTCGTCACGGCGATCGCCGGGATGAAAGCCCTGGCCAAGAACGGCTTCCGCTATCCCTTCCCGCAATATGGCGTGCAGCAGGACGTGCGCGCCGGTATGGCGGTCAGCTACGCCAAGACCTGAGGAACCGCATGTCCGACGCCGCCGCCAACGCCGCTCAGATCGAGAACTGGAACCTCCGTACCGGGGAGATCTGGGTCCGGTTTCAGCCTCGTCTGGACGCCCAGATTTCGCCGCTCGGCGAACAGGCCATGACCGCCCTGGCGCCGGCCGCCGGCGAGCGCGTCCTCGATATCGGCTGCGGCTGCGGCCAGACCTCGGTGAACCTCGCCACGCGCGTCGCCCCGGGGGGCGCGGTGCTCGGCGTCGATGTCTCCGAGCCCATGCTGGGCCTCGCCCGTTCCCGGCCGCGGCCAGCGGGTGCGGCGCCGCTCGACTTCCGCCGAGCCGACGCCCAGGTCGAGGATCTGGGCGCGGGCGCGTTCGACGCTGTGTTCTCGCGCTTCGGCGTCATGTTCTTCGCCGATCCGTCGGCCGCCTTCGCCAATATCCGCGCCGCCCTGCGGCCGGGCGGCCGTCTGTCCTTCGTCTGCTGGCGGGCCATGGCGCTCAATCCGATGATGACGGCGCCGCTGGAGGCCGCGCGCGCCTTGCTGCCGCCCTTGCCGCCCGCCGATCCGCTGGCGCCCGGGCCGTTCGCTTTCGCCGACGCCGCGCGTGTGCGCGGCATTCTGGGGGCGGCCGGCTTCACCGACATCGTCATCTCGCCGTTCGACGCCGATCTCGTTGGGGGAACGCTTGAGGAGGCCGTCGAGCTGAGCCTGTTCGTGGGCCCGCTGGCGACGGTGCTCCGCGACAACCCGCAGCTGCGGGAACCCGTGACCAACGCTGTTCGGGAGACCTGGCGCGCGCGGCTGAAGGACGGCGTCGTGGTGATCCCGGCCGCCGTCTGGATCGTCACGGCCACGAACGCCTGAGTGCGGCGCGCGCGCCCCCCTGGCGGCGGCGCCTTCGACAATCTAACGTCGCTTCAAACAAACGCGTGGGAGGATACGCATGCTGAGCTGGACCGTGGGCAAGGTGACAATCACCCGGATCGTCGAAATGGAAATGCCGGTGGCCTACAACCCCGACGCGCCGTTCCTGGCGGAGGCCACGCCGGAGGCTCTGCGGACGATGCCCTGGCTCTATCCTCACTTCGTCGACGACCAGGACCGCATGCGCCTGTCGATCCACGCCCTGCTGGTCGAGGGCCCCGGCGTGCGGATGGTGGTCGACACCTGCGTGGGCAATGACAAGATCCGGCCGAGCCTGATCGGCAAGAAGCCCCTGTCCACCAACTTCCTGGGCCACATGGCCGAGGCCGGCTGGGGTCGCGAAACGGTCGACACCGTGGTCTGCACGCATCTCCACGTCGACCATGTGGGTTGGAACACCATGCTGGAAGACGGCAAGTGGGTCCCGACCTTCCCCAAGGCGCGCTATCTGCTGGGCAAGACCGAGTTCGAACACTGGTCGGCTGAAGGCGACGCCGAGCAGCAGGAAATCCTGGCGGACTCGGTCAAGCCGATCCTCGACGCCGGCCTGGTCGAGCTGGTGGAGATGAACCACCGCATCTCCCCGGAAATCCGTCTTGAGCCGACGCCCGGCCACACGCCGGGTCACGTCAGCGTCGTCATCGAATCCGAAGGTGAAACCGCCGTCATCACCGGCGACATGACCCACCATCCCTGCCAGATGGGCCACCCCGACTGGTCGCCCGGGTTCGACAGCGACAAGAAGGCCGCCGCCGTCATGCGCCGCCGGATGTTCGCGGAATGGGCCGATAAGCCGATCCTGGTCATCGGCACCCACTACGCCGGTCCCACAGCCGGCCACGTGAAGTCGGAGGGCGAGGCGTTCCGCTTCGACGTCTAGGACGCCGCGACCGGAATCCAGATCTCGTTGCGGCGCATGAACCAGGGTGTCCAGGGCGGGTCGTAGCGCGCCAGCGACGACTCGCCGGCCGCATGCAGATGGTGTTCGGTGATGAAGGCCCTGAGGGCGGCTGTCTGTTTCTGAATGTCGCCCTCGCCGGCCAGGCCGGAGAACCGCGCCACCGCCACCCGGGACGGCGCCACGGGCGTCAGCCGGACGCGCGCATCCTTCGGCGCCGGCAGCGTCGCCAGGGTGTAGCCCTTGGGCATGATGAAGCGCACCGTCCAGCCGCCGGGGCCGCCGCTTTGGGTGACGGGCGCTGTCATCGGAATTTTTTCGCCCTCGGCCCGCGCCTGAACCACCGGGGCGGTCATGGCGATGCTTTTCTTTCCGGCGTTGCCGCCGAAGATGTAGCCAGCCAGCAGCCGGAAGCCGGCATTCACCGCCTGGGCGCGATCGCCGCCGACGGTCACCTCCGCGGCGATCAAAGCGGGGTAGTCCCGCACCTCCAGATCGCCGGCTTTCAGCGAGACGGTGAAGGGCGGCTCTTCGGTGGCCATGGCGGGGGCTCCGGCCGACAGGGTGAAAATCAGGCTCAAGGCGAGCAGCAGGCGTGTCATGTGTCCGTAACCCTCCGTGCGGCGCAAGGTTGCGCTCCGGTCATTCGCGCTACACCGATTTGACTCAGGTCAAGCCCCGCGTGTTCCACTCAAGCATAGGGTTGCAGCCAAGGAGGCCCCCCATGAGCGAAGATCAAGACCTGCCCGAGGCGAGCTACGAGACCGCGACCTTTACCAGGGCCGACGGCCGGATCACGGCGCGCTTCGGCCTGACCCTGGACAACCACCTCGACGAGGTCTGGGCGGCGCTGACCCATCCCGACAAGATCGTCGACTGGCTCGCGCCCGGCGAGATCGACCTGAAGCCCGGCGGCGCCGTGAAGCTCAACTTCGTCGACAGCGGCATCGTCATCGACAGCACCGTGAGCGCCATCGAGCCCTGGAAGGTCCTGGAATATTCCTGGAGCGGTCCGGGTGAACCCGAACGGCCGATCCGGTTCGAGCTGGAGCCCGTGGGCGCGGCCGTGGGCCTCACGCTCAGCCTGAGCGTTCCCGAGACCGAGGACGCCGGGCGGTCGGCTGCCGGCTGGGCCGCCCACCTCGACATGCTGGTCGCCGCCCTGGCCGGGGCGCCGATCAAGTTCCCGTTCGAGGTGTTCAAGGGCGCCCGCGATCTGTTCCGCGAGCGCCTGGCCAGCTGACCGACGGCCTCAGCCTGCCTTGACCTCGCGCGCCAGGGGATTTGGCGTCGGCGGGGCGACGCGCGTGAGCCTGTTGCGGTCGGTGTGGTGGAACGGCTCCGGCCGTCCGCGCACCTGCAGCACCGTGTCCTCCTCATAGGACCAGGCACCGTCGTCATGCACGGTGACCGTCAGGGTGAAGGACTCGGTGCGGAACCTTTCTTCGAGGAATGGGCCGGAGGAAATCCCGTTCACGGTCGAGCCGCGCACGGCCGTCACCGTGAACGTCCTGGCGTCGGCCGAGGCCTGACCGGTCGCCAGCACTGCCTGGCCGCGGGGAATGGTGAGGGAATGCAGGAGCGCGCCCGTGGCCGGCTCCCATAGCCAGTAGCCCACCTGATCGTGATAGGTCTCCACCTCACCCGGTTTGGTCACCCGGGTGTGGTAGCGCAGACCATAAAGCAACTGCGGGCCGTTGGATTGCGGATCGATCGGCTGCAGCTCGACCCGTTCGACGAAGGCCTGACGGCGCGGCGCGTCGATATAGGGATTCACGTCCAGGCCCCGCGTCCCTTCCCAGATACCCGCCAGGGCGGCCAGGGGACCGAGGTTCGCCAGGGTGTCGACGTCAATGTCGTCCCGTTCGGAGAAGATGTCTTCGGGATAGTCACTCATGCGCGCTCCTTTCACAGCGCCGTGAGGATTGTCCAGACAGCGCGCTCTCGTCTACGGCTGGAGCGCAGATCGACGAGACGGGGAGAGCGCCATGCCGCGGGAACGAGTCGGTGATATCGACATCTATTTCGAGCGTCAGGGGGAGGGGCCGCCGCTGCTGTTCATCTCCGGCACCGGGGCAGACCTGCGCAACAAACCCAATGTGTTTGACGGGCCTTTCGCCAAGGCCTTCGACCTGCTGGCCTATGACCAGCGCGGCCTTGGCCGGACGTCAAAGCCGGACGCGCCCTATTCCATGGCCGGTTACGCCGATGACGCCGCGGCGCTGATGGATCACATCGGCTGGGACAGCGCCCTGGTTCTGGGCGTTTCGTTCGGGGGCATGGTCGCCCAGGAATTGGTCCTGCGTCATCCGGGCAAGGTGAAGCGCCTGGTCCTGGCCTGCACCTCGCCGGGCGGGGCGTCGTTTCCGTTTCACGAGATCGGCCACATGGACCGCCTGACCCGGGCCAGACATCTCATCCCGATTTCCGACACCCGCTGCGACGCCGCCTGGGCCGAGGACAATCCCGCCGCTTATGAGCAGTGGGTGGCGCTCACGGCCGCCGATCCCTTCGCTGACGAGCCGGATCACGCCATGGGCGCGCGCCGCCAGCTTGAGGCGCGGGCCTTGCACGATACCTGGGATCGCCTTCCCCAGATCTCCTGTCCGGTGCTGATCGCCGCCGGGCGCTACGACGGTGTGGCGCTCCCCGAGACCCAGCACCGCCTTGCCGCCCGCATCCCCGGGGCTGAACTTCAGGTCTTCGAGGGCGGCCACATGTTCATGCTGCAGGACCGGGCCGCCAACCCTGCCATCGCCGCGTTCCTGAACGTCTGAACGCGTGTCAGCGTACCGCCCGCCGGATCGCGGACCTCCCCGTTCGCACCTCGTCGCCCCGGGAAGGTCTTGCGCTTCCGTGGCGCGAAGGTAGTTGAAGCTTGAATTCTAATTTTTCAGAGAGTCCGACGATGACCGATCTGTTCGCTCCCGTGACCCTGACCCGCGGCCCGGGCTGGAAAAACCGGTTCATGCTGGCGCCTCTGACCAACAGCCAGAGCCATGCCGACGGCACGATGTCGGACGATGAATACAACTGGCTGACCTACCGGGCGACGGGCGGGTTTGGCCTGGTCATGACCTGCGCCGCCCACGTCCAGGCGTCTGGCCAGGGCTTCCCCGGCCAGCTCGGCTGTTTTTCCGATGCGCATCTGCCGGGTCTCAAGCGCATGGCCGACGGTCTGCGGGCCGAGGGCGCCGTGTCGTCCGTTCAGCTCCACCATGCCGGCATCCGCTCGCCGGCGGATCTGATCGGTGAGGCGCCGCATGGTCCGTCCGTCGACGCCGAGTTCGGCGCACGCGCCCTGACGCTGGCCGAGGTGGAGCAACTGCGTGATGATTTCATCGCCGGGGCGGTGCGGTGCGAGAAGGCCGGCTTCGACGGCGTCGAACTGCATGGCGCTCACGGCTACATTCTCTGCGCCTTCCTCAGCCCCGAGACCAACCGTCGCGATGACCGCTACGGCGGCTCGCTTGAGAACCGCGCCCGCCTGCTGCTCGAGATCATCGACGGCGTCCGCGCCCAGACGCGTCCTGACTTCCAGCTGGGTCTGCGCCTGTCGCCGGAGCGCTTCGGCCTGCGCTTCGCCGAGCAGCTTGAGGTCACCCGTCAGGTCCTGGCCGGCGGGAAGCTCGACTATCTCGACATGTCGCTGTGGGACACGTTCAAGGCCCCGGTGGAAACCGAGTTCGCCCATCGTCCCCTCATCGACTGGTTCACGGAACTACCGCGCGGCGAGACCCGGCTGGGTGTCGCCGGCAAGCTGATGGGCGGCGCCGACTGCCGCCGGGCCTTGGAGCATGGCGCCGACTTCGCGGTGATCGGCCGCGCGGCGATCCTGCACCACGACTTCCCCAACCTCGTGGAAGCCGATCCGGATTTCCATGCCGTGTCGATCCCGGTGACACGCGCCTGGCTGCGCAATGAGCGCCTGGGCCCGTCGTTCGTGGAATATATGAACGGCTGGAAGGGCTTCGTGGTTCAGGAAGAGACGGCTGACGCCTCGGTCTGATCGGCGACCCGGGCCAGCCGCTCGCGGAGCCTTGGCGCGGCAAAGTCCAGGAAGGCTCTGAGCTTCAGGGGCATCAGTCCCTGACCAGCGTGGACGAGACTCACCGGCGCCAGCGGGGGTTCATGGTCCCCGAGGACAATACGCAGGCGGCCGTCGGCGAGCGCCGTCGCCGCCTGATAGGCGAACACATTGGTCAGGCCTACGCCGGCGATGGCGGCGTCCACGGCGGCTTCGGCGGAGCTGACCGCCAGCCGGGAATGGACGGCGACCGATATCTGACGATCGCCGTCCGCGAAGCTCCAGACGCTCGCCGAGGTCAGACCGTCGAACGTCACCGACGCATGTGATGTCAAATCGGCGGGCGTGATCGGCGTGCCCCGGCTGTCCAGATAGGCCGGGCTGGCGCAGACTACCCGGCGCATCTCGCCCAGGCGCGTGGCCATCAGGCTGCTGTCGGGCAGGGCCCCAAGACGGACGGCGCAGTCCACATGATCCTCCAGTAGGCGCACCACCCGGTCGGTCAGCGCGAGGCGGACGTCGATCTGGGGATAGGCCGCCAGAAACGCCGCCAGGACCGGCGTGACATGCAGTCGCCCGAAGCTGAGCGGCGCGGTGATCACCAGATCCCCGCGCGGCGCGGCGTATTCTCCGGCCGCCGCCCGCTCGGCCTCTTCAATCTGTTCGAGGATCCGCCGCGCCGCCTCCACATAACTGCGGCCAGCATCGGTGAGAGCAAGGCTGCGCGTCGAACGGATCAGCAGGCGCGCGTTCAGGTGGCTTTCCAGCTCGGCGATCTTGCGGCTGACGGTGGGAAGGGGAATGCCGAGGCGCCGCGCGGCGGCCGATAGACTCCCGGCATCAGCGACGGCGAGCAACACTCTCATGCCGTCCAGTCGGTCCATGTCTTTTTCCGGAAAACGAGAGAATGAGTCTCGAACACGCAGACTAATTCAAAATATGGAAATGGATAGGTTGCGGAGGTCAGGCCGCTCCGGCCCTCCACCGCCAAGGAAATCGCCCCATGTCCCGCATCGCCATCCCCGCCGATATCGCCGCCGCCCCCGCCGCCTCGCACGCCCTACTCGAAGGCGTGAAGAAATAGCTCGGTAGCGTTCCGAACCTGTTTCGCCTCGTTGCCGCCAGTCCCGCCGCCTTGGGAGGCTACCTCGGCCTCTCTGGCGCTCTGGCCAAGGGCGCCCTGCCGGCCGCCACTCGCGAACGCATCGCCCTGGCGATCGCCGAGGTGAACGGCTGCGACTATTGCCTTTCAGCCCACACCTACATGGGCCGCAACCTGGCAAAGCTCGACGACGCCGAGATCACCGCCAACCGCAACGGCGCGTCCAACGACCCCAAGGCCGACGCGGCTGTCCGCTTCGCCGTCAAGGTGGCCACGGCGCGGGGGCATGTGAGCGACGACGATCTGCGCGCCGTCCGTCTCGCCGGCTATACGGACGCTCAGGTGATCGAGATCGTCCAGCATGTCGCCCTCAACACCTGGACCAACTACGTCAATTCGGTCGCCCAGACCGATATCGACTTTCCGGTCGTGACGGCCCGTAAGGCCGCCTGATCCCAAGGTAAAAACCGGCGGCGCGCGAGGGCGCGTCGCCGTCCGCCATCCGCCATCCGCCATCCGCCATCCGCAGGGAGTCTACCATGAGCCGTCCACCCCTTCCGCCGTTCACCGTCGAGACCGCCGCCCAGAAAGCGCGGCTGGCCGAGGACGCCTGGAACAGCCGCGACCCTGCCCGCGTCTCGCTGGCCTACACGCCGGACAGCCGCTGGCGGAACCGCGCGGCCTTTCTCACCGGCCGCGAGGCCATCGTCGCATTTCTCACCGAGAAGTGGGCGCGCGAATTGGACTACCGGCTCATCAAGGAGGTCTGGGGGTTTCGGGACAACCGCATGGCCGTGCGCTTCGCCTATGAATCTCATGACGCGGCCGGCCAGTGGTTCCGCAGCTACGGCAATGAGCTCTGGGAATTCGACACGGAGGGCCTGATGAGCCGGCGTATCGCCTCGATCAACGACGCGCCGATCGCCGAGGCCGACCGGCTGTTCCACTGGCCGCTGGGCCGGCGGCCGGACGATCACCCGTCCTTGAGCGATCTGGGGCTGTGACATGAAGGCCGCGGTCACGCCCCGTGCGGCGCCCAGCGACGTCGCCTTCACACCCGCCGTCAAGGCTGTCCAGAGCCGCAAGGGCTCGCGCGCCGCCTACGCCGCCATGGAGGCCGGTGATGGCTGGGCCACCCGGCTCACCCCCGACGTCGCGGCCTTCATCGGCCAGCAGACCAGCGTCTTCCTGGGCACCGCCAGCGCCGAGGGCCAGCCCTATATCCAGCATCGCGGCGGCCCGCTGGGCTTTCTGCGGGTTCTGGGGGAGACAACCCTGGCCTTCGCCGATTTCACCGGCAACCGCCAGTTCATCACCCTCGGCAACCTCGCCGAGAATCCGAAGGCCTATCTGTTTCTGATCGACTACGCCCATCGCCGGCGCATCAAGATCTGGGGCGAGGCGCGGCTGGTGGACGACGATCCGGCGCTCCTCGCGGCTCTCATGCCCGAGGGCTACAAGGCCCGCCCTGCCCAGGCCATCGTCTTCGAGATCGCCGCCTGGGACTCTAACTGCCCCCAGCACATCCCGCAGCGGTTGGAGGCCGCTGATGTGGCGGCGGCGCTGGCAGAACGCGATGTGCGGATCGCGGCGCTCGAAGCCGAAATCGCGGCTCTGCGCTCAGGACGCTGAGCGCCGCGCCGCCGCCACCTTCCGCTTCAGCGGGCCGTCGCGTAGTCCGCTGCGCACGAGGTAGGGGCCGATGAGATAGCCTGGCGTCCCCTGCAGACCCAGCGACCGGGCCTCGCGCGCATGCGCCGCCAGAGCCGTGTCGATCTCGGTCCCATGCGCCGCCAGGTCGGCCGCCAGCTTCGCCCAGTCCACCCCCGCCCGGGCGGCGATCGCCGGCAGGGTCGCGGCGTTGATCGGTTCGTGGCTGGTCATGAGGGCGCGATGCAGGGCGAGATATTTACCCTGACGGTCCGCCGCCATCGCAACCCGCGCCGCCATGACGGAGTTCGCTCCGAAGATCGGCCAATCCTTGAAGATCACCCGGACCCGGCGATCCCGATCGATCAGGCGCTCCAGCGCCGGGTCTGTCGCCCGGCAGACGGCGCACTGATAGTCTGTGAACAGCACGATCGTGACATCGGCGTCCGCCGGGCCGGCACGAGGCGCCGTTGCGTCATCGACAATTGCCCGCAGCGCCGGGGTCGGGCGGACCGTCTGCCCGTCCTCCTCCGGTCGCTGAAGCGCCAGGCTGATCGCCAATCCCAGGCCGATCAGCCCGATGAAGGCCAGCCATGGCCGTCTGGCGGTCAGGGCGCGGGCCTTTGCCTACCGCACCTTGGCGAAGCAGGTGCGGACTTCGTTCAGCCAGAGTTCCGGCTGTTCCCAGGCGGCGAAGTGCCCGCCCCTATCCAGCTCGCCCCAGTGGATGATGTTGCTCATCACCTTCTCGCCCCAGCGGCGCGAGGCGCGGAAGATTTCCTTCGGGAACACGCTCACGCCCACGGGCAGGTCGAGCCTGGTCGAGCCGAAGCTGCCGAAGCTCTCCCAATACAGCCGCGCCGACGACGCCCCGGTCCCTGGCAGCCAGTACAGCATGATGTTGTCCAACATCTCGTCCTGGGTGAGCACATCCTCGGGGGCGCCCTTGTTGTCGGTCCAGGCCCACATCTTTTCATAGATCCAGGCCGCCTGACCGGCAGGCGAGTCGACGAGGCCATAGCCCACGGACTGCGGCCGGGTGGCCTGCTGCTTGGAATAGCCGCTGTCCTTGTCCTGATAATATTGCAGGCCTGCGAGGTAGCCCTTCTCGGCGTCGGTCAGATCGCCCATGGCGTCCGGCCCCGGGAAGACCAGCGGCATGTTGACGTGGATGGCGAGACAACCCGGCGGACGGATCACGCCGATGGCGGTGGTCACCGCCGAGCCCCAGTCGCCGCCCTGGGCGACCCATTTGTGGTAACCGAGCCGGCCCATCAGTGCGATCCAGGTCATGGCGATCTTCGGCACGCCCCAGCCCGTGGTCTTGGGCTTATCCGAGAAGCCGTAGCCGGGGAGGGAAGGGGCGATGACGTGGAAGGCGTCCTCGGCCTTGCCGCCAAAAGCGGTGGGATTGGTCAGGGGCTCGATCACCTTCATGAATTCCATCACCGAGCCCGGCCAGCCGTGGGTGAGCAACAGGGGCATGGCGTTCTCGTGCTTCGACCGCACATGCAGGAAGTGGATGTTGAGGCCGTCGATCTCGGTCTTGAACTGGCCGAGCGCATTCAGCCGCGCCTCGATCCGCCGCCAGTCATACCCGTCCCGCCAATAGGCGCAGAGCGCCTGGACCCGGGCCAGCGGCGAGCCTTGGGTCCAGTCCTCCACGGTCTCCTTGTCCGGCCAGCGCGTGGCCGTCAGGCGCCGGTTCAGCTCATCCAACTCGGCCTGGGGAACCGCCAGGGTGAAGGGGGTGACGGCGTCGCTCATGGGGTTTCGTCCTCGGGTTGGCGTCTTCTGGCGGGGCCGCTGCGGGCCAGCTTTGATGTCGCCTCTGTGACCCCGCCTTGGCAAGAGGTGTTGCTGCGGGCGGCTCTTGCCTCCGCCCCGCGCCCATGATGTCCTCCTTGCGCTGGAGGCGACCGACGTCGCCGGGAGGACCAGGATGGAGCGCGCAGGCCCAGTCCCGAAGGTCGATGCGGCGCGCCCGCCGACGCAGGAGCCGTTCCTGCGGCAAACCGCGACACCTGCGCCCCCCGATCACAGCCGTCGTGGCGCGGAGATGCGCCAGTTCCGCGGCCTGATGCAGCAGGGTCCGGCGGCGGTCGCGCAGCGGGCGAGTCTCAGGGCTCTGTTTGGATCGTCCGGACGTGTCGGCTCCGACATAGATCAACCTCTTCAGGCCGCCTCGAACCCAGCCAGCGCGCGCGTTGCGTCGCCGGTCGGTTTTACTGCCGCGATCGACGGTACGATTCACACGCCCGTGGTCCAGATGGTGAAAATGACCAAGCCGCTGAAAACGGCTGTGGAAAAGTGGGTGAAGAAAACCTGGGGCGAGGATGCCGACGCGTCAGACGTCATTGCATGGTTCGCCGACGCCTCGATCAGCGAAGCTGATGTGATCACGATCACCAAGAGGAAGTTGGACGACTGGTGGGGCTGGGCGGAGACCGTGGATCCGAAAGAGGTCGATCCGGCGGACGCCCGCGTCGGCTCATCGGAGGAAAAGAAAAAGGTCGCGGTCGACCCTTTGAAGGACGTTCGGGCGAAGGTCACCTTCGCCGGTCTCGACCCGAACCTGTTCACGACGGGTGAATTGCAGTCCATCCTCGCCGGCTCGGCCCTAGGGTGGGACGCCGCCATCCAGAACGTCAATCAGCAGCGCATCCAGCGAATCGCCAACGCGGCCGCCCATGCCCTGCGTCTGGGGAAATACCAGGCCGCCAAAACCGCCGGCGACGCGGTGTTCAACACGGTCTTGCTGCAGAAGATCTGGGACATGTCGTTCGCCATCATGATGGGCAGCAACCCCAACCCCAACGACGCGGTGACCCCGGCCTTCAGCGACGTCGATATCCTCGCCGCCGATGCGGTCTGGCACGACCACGCCGACATTGCGCCCGCCCTCGGCTCGCCCCCGACCTCGCTCTCCGTCACCGATATCCATGTCCCGCGCGGCCGCGGCGTGATTGAGGATAAATCGACCCGGCCGGTGAACCCCGATCCGACCCGAGGGCGGCAGGCGGACTTCAAGTCGACCTGGGGGGGCGTAGAGGTGAACGTCCACGTCGATTCCACGGTGCCTCACTAGGGCCGCAACGCTCCGCTGCGGTGGATTGCCACCTGCGTGGGGCCAGCTAAACAGACGCTCTGGAACCGTCCGTCAGAGACGGCCACAGTCGCAGGCCTGGGAGGCAGAGACGATGGGCGCCACAATCACCTTCGGCGATCGGACGGTGGATCGCGACGGCGTGGCCGAGCGGGCCGCGCGGGCGGCCAGCGGTCTGGCCGCAGCCGGGGTCAATCCGGGCGACGTGACGGCGCTGATGCTGCGCAACGACTTCCCCTTTCTCGAGGCCACCCAGGCCGCCGGCCTGGTCGGCGCCTATGTGACGCCGGTGAACTGGCACAACACCGCCGAGGAGGCGGGCTATGTCCTGACCGACTGCGGGGCCAAGGTGGTGGTCATCCACAGCGACCTGTTGCGCAAGCTGGAGGGTGTAATGCCGCCGGACGCGCTCGTCCTGCAGGTGGAAACGCCGGCCGAGATCATCCGCGACTATGGGATCGCCCCTGGCGACGCCGGGCCGGTCCCCGGCGTGCGGCTTTGGAGCGAGTGGCTGGCCAGCTTCCCGCCGCGCGCCGACGCGGGAATTCCGGCCCCCGGTTCGATGATCTACACCTCCGGCACCACAGGCCGTCCCAAGGGTGTGCGCCGCCAGCCGCCAGAGCCGGAACAGACCGCCGGCGTGCAGGACATGCTCAACGCCGTCTGCGGGTTCCTGCCCTGGCTCGACCGGCCGGAGGAGATGCGGGTGCTTCTTTCGGGGCCCATCTACCACTCCACGCCCAACGCCTGGCTCGGGACCTTCTATGGCCTGGGCGCCAATCTGTTTGTGGCGGCCAAGTTCGATCCCGAGCAGATGTTGGCCAATGTGGAGCGCTACCGGATCACCCATCTGCTGGCCGTGCCGACCATGTTCGTGCGCCTGCTCAAGCTGCCGGACGAGGTGAAGTCGAAATACGATCTCTCCAGCCTGAAGTTCGTGATGCACGGCGCCGCGCCATGCCCAGTGCATATCAAGCGGGCGATGATCGACTGGTGGGGCCCGGTGGTCAGCGAGCACTACGGCGGCACCGAAACCGGCGCGGTCACCTATCTGGACGCCGAGCAGTGGCTGGCGCACCCCGGCTCGGTGGGCAAGCCGCTTGAGACCGTGCGTCTGATGGTCCTGGGCGAAGACGGCGAAGAGATCGAAGCCGGCGGCACGGGCGAGATCGTCGCCTGGCACAAGTACTATCCGGACTTCACCTACCACGGCGACGACGCCAAGCGCGCCCGCGCCCAGAAGCAGGGGCTGATGAGCCTCGGCGACGTGGGCTATCTCGACGCCGACGGGTTTCTCTACCTCTGCGGCCGAGCCTCGGACATGATCATCTCGGGCGGGGTCAACATCTATCCGGCCGAGATCGAGGCGGAGATCCTCAAACTGCCCGGCGTCGCCGACTGCGCCGTGTTCGGCATTCCCGATGACGAGTTCGGCGAGCAGATCCTGGGCGTCATCCAGCCCCGCCCCGGCGTGATCCTCGACGAGGCCGAGATCCGCGCCGAGCTGCGCCGCACCCTGGCCGGCTACAAGGTGCCCCGGCGCATCGAATTCTCCGACACCCTGCCGCGCGAGGACTCCGGCAAGATCTTCAAGCGCAAACTGCGCGAGCCCTACTGGGAAGGCGCCGGGCGCTCAATTTGACGTGGAACGGTGGGGGCGTTCAGGCCCCGGCCGGTCCCGCCGTCACGAAGCCCTCGTAGTCCCGAGCCGCGATGCCGTCGCAGATCTCGCGATAGGCGCCGACGCCGCCGATGTAGGGCATGAACACCCGCGGTTTGCCGGGGATGTTGGCGCCCATGTACCAGGAGTTGGCCTTGGGGTAGAGCGTCATCGACGCCGCCTCGTTGACGTGCGCCACCCAGCCGTCCTGGGCCTCCTGGGTCGCCTCGATCAGGTCGGCCTGCCGCGCCCGCAGGTGGGCCATGCAGTCGCAGATCCATTCCACATGCTGCTCGATCGACACGACCATGTTGGACAGCACCGAGGGGCTGCCCGGCCCTGTCACGGTGAACAGGTTGGGGAAGCCCGCGATCGCCAGGCCGAGATAGGTCTTGGGACCCTCAGACCACGCCTCAGTCAGGGTAAGGCCACCCCGGCCGCGGATATCGATGCGCGACAGGGCGCCGGTCATGGCGTCGAAGCCGATGGCGAAGACGATGGAGTCGAACGCGAATTCGCGCTCGGTGGTCGCCAGTCCGGTCGGTGTGATGTGCGTGATCGGCGTCGTGGCCGCATCGATCAGGGTGACGTTGTCGCGGTTGAAGGTCTGGTAGTAGCCGGTGTCGACGCAGAGGCGCTTGGTGGCGAAGGGATAGGTCTTCGGCGTCAGCAGGTCGGCGGTCTTGGGATCATTCACCAGCCCGCGAATCTTCTCGGCCACGAAGTCGGCGATCAGGGCGTTGGCCTCCTCGCTGGAGGCGATGTCGTTGAACGCCGCGCCCATGGCAAAACCGCCCACGGCCCAGCGCGCCTCGAACTCGGCGCGGCGCTCTGCCTCACTGACCTCCAGGGCCGACTTCTCGTTCGGGTTGGACGACAGGAAGCCGCCGCTTGAGATGCGCTCCTTGTGGCGGTTCTCGGCCCGGTTGGCCTTCCAGACGGCCAGGGAGTCCTGGTTCAGAGGGCCGTTGTGCGCAGGCACGCTGTAGTTGGGCGTGCGCTGGAACACCGTGACGTGCGTGGCCTGGGCGGCGATGTGGGGCAGGGATTGTATGGATGAAGAGCCGGTGCCCACGACGCCCACGCGCTGGCCGGTGAAGTCGACGCCCTCGCGAGGCCACCGGCCGGTGTGATAGGTCGGGCCCTTGAAGCTCTCGAGCCCTTCGAAATCCGGCTCCTTGATCACCGACAGGCAGCCGGTGGCCATGATGCAGAAGCGGGCGTCGATCGTCTCGCCGCCGTCGGTGGTCAGGGTCCAGCGGCGCGCGACCTCGTTGTAGTGCGCAGTGGCCACCCGGGTGTCGAGCTGGATGCCGTCGCGCAGCTTCAGGGTGTCCGCAACATGATTGAGATAGGCGAGAATCTCCGGCTGGGCGGAATAGCGCTCCGACCAGGTCCAGGAATCCTCGAGCTCTTCGGAGAAGGAGTAGGAATATTCCTGGCTCTCCATGTCGACGCGCGCGCCGGGATAGCGGTTCCAGAACCAGGTGCCGCCGACGCCGTCGCCAGCCTCATAGACGCGTACCGAAAAGCCCAGCCCGCGCAGCTTGTGCAGCAGGTACACGCCGGAAAAGCCTGCGCCCACTACGGCGACGTCCAGTCGAGTCACAGTCATCATCTTGCTCCAGCGTCCCCGGCGCCTTGATGGTTCGGGTAGGCGGCGGATGCAAGGGCGCCCCGGCGGCAAGGGCTGACAGGCGGCTCCGGTCCGCCTAGGATCGCAGCGCGGCGCCCGTGGCGGGAGGCATGATGGACTCTCGCGAGACGAATCGGACGGCGGCTGGACGCGCCGGGCCTCACACTTGGCGGTTCGTTGTCGCCCTGGTTCTTGCCGGCGGCCTGGTGGCGGCGATCTTAGTCGCCGTGTTCGCGCCGCGTCCGCTGGCCGAACATCTGGCTGCCGCGTGGTTGAAGAGCCAGGGGGCAGATTCAGCCCTGCGGGTCACGTCGCTGACCGGCCGTGGCCTGAGCGCCAGCGTTCGGCTGGGCGATCCAGCCGATCCCGATCTCGTCATCGACCGAGTCGATGTGACCTATGCGGTTTCAGGCCCCTGGAACGGCAAGGCGCTGGACGTTACCCCGCTGACGGTGCGGCTGATCCGGCCCAGATTGCGCCTGGCTGTCAAAAATGGGGCCCTCGACTACGGCCAGCTCGCGGGGGTGGTGAAATGGGCCCGGAGCCTGCCGCCGTCGACCCGGCCTTTGCCGGATGTGGTGGTCGAGGACGGCGGCGCCCGCCTGGTCACCGACACCGGCGTTCTGGTGTTCACGGGTGGCGGGCGATACGCCGCCGCCGGACCCACCAGCTTCGCGGCGCGGCTTGCGCCCTTTCACCAGTCGAGCGCGTCGCTGAACGCCGCCGGGCCCGGTGGAACGCTCACGGTTCAACGCCAGGGAAGCCGGCTCGTCGGCGGCATTGAGCTTGGGCCCACGCATCTCGAAACCGCCGCAGGTTCTGCGGATCTCACTACCTTGGCCCTGCGCGCCGCCGCGCCGTTCCCGGCTCTGTCGGACCGTTTGGCGGGACCGGTGCGGGTGACGATCGACGTCCAGGGCGCCGGCGGTGTGGCCAAGGCGAAGGTTGATGCCGTCACCCTGCGACTCGTCCTCGACGGGACCATCGACGCCACGGCCGCGCGGCAGACCTTCACCGGGGCCATAACCAGCGACCTCGACGCCGGCCGGTTGGCGGCGGTGGGCGGTAGCCTGACCGGAGCGCAGCTTCGGTCGCGGCTCACGTCGGTCTCCCTGACGCACGCCGGCAATGATGTGGCGGTTCTGGCCCGTGGCGTGGTGAGCCTGTCACTGGCGCGGCTGGACACCCCGAAGGTCCACGTGGCCGACCTCACGCTGGACGCTACGGTGACCGATGGCGCCGCGGCGGCGCGCAAGGGCGTGGCCTCCGGGCGGCTGTCGCTGTCCGGCCGCGGCGGCGGGACTGGGGGCCTGGCGCCGGCGACGATTGCGCAGTTGGTGAAAGGGATTCCGGAGGTGTCCGGCGAACGGCCCTACGCCGCCGCCTTGGCGACCGCGCTGAAGGCGGGCCGTCTGACCGCGCCCGACTGGCGGCTGGCGATCGATGACAAGGGCGCGCGCCTCGCGCTGCCGGCGCCGCTGCGTCTCCAGGCGAACTCCGGCGCCGCCATGACGCTTCAGGGGCAGGCGGCCTTGTCGCTCGGGCCGTCCAACTGGCGTGGCCGGGGCGGCGCCGTGCTCGGCCTGTCCGGCGGCGGTTTGCCGACGCTCGCCCTGCGGACGGACGACGTGACGGTCAGTGCGGCCGGGCTGTCCGCGACGGTCACGGGCGGGGTCGACGCGGATCTCGCGGCGGCGCGCGGCGCCAAGGCGGCCTTCCACGGCCGGGTCAGTCTGACGTCAGCTGGCCTGCGGGCCGATCTGCTCGACTGCGCAACCTTTGCCGCCCGCAGCGTCGGCGCTCCGGATCCCGTGGCTCAGGCCATCGTCCTGCGCCTGTGTCCCTCGGCGGGCCCGTTGCTGGACGCATCGGCCAAGGGTTGGCGCGGCGTCGGCCGGCTAGAGGGTGTCGGCGGCGAGTCGCCCGCGTTGGGCGTCGGCCTCCGCGACGCCGCCCTGACCTTCGCCGGCGAGGGCGGCGCGAAAGGGGTGAACGCTGCGACCGTGAAAGTCACGGCGGCGCGGCTCGTCGATACGACCGACGCGCCTCGGTTCAATCCCCTGGACATCACCGGCGATCTGACAAACACGGCCGGCGCCTGGCGCGGCGTGTTCGCGGTGGAGGACCCCAAGCATCGTCCGCTCGGCCAGGCGCGCCTGGCGCAGGACGCGGCCGGCGTGGGACGGATGGACATCGACACCGGCCCGTTGATCTTCGCCGCCGCCGGCCTGCAGCCCACCGACCTCAGCCCCCTGGCGGCCGTCGCCCGCGCCGCCTCCGGCGCGGCGCGGTTCACCGGTTGGTTCGCCTGGACCCCCGGGGCCGCTATGACCAGCGGCGGCGAGCTCTCGGCCGATCGGTTCGGTTTCGCCGGCCCGTCCGGCGCCGTCGCGAACCTCAACACCCACATCGCCTTCACCAGCCTCACGCCCCTGATCACCGCGCCGGGCCAGCGCCTCACGGTCGGCTCGATCGACAGCGTCACACCCTTCACCGACCTTGAGGTGGTGTTCACCATCGGGAGCGAGTCGGTGACCGTCAGCCAGCTCGCCGGCAAGTTCGCCGGGGGGACGGTGAGCCTCGATCCGGTCGTCGTGGCTTTCGCCGAAGGCGGGGCGTTCGAGAGCGCCCTGGTGCTTCACAAGGTGAACATCGGTCAGGTGCTGGCGGCGTCGAACCTCTCCGACAAGGTGAAGATGACCGCCGTGGTGGACGGCCGTATTCCCTTCGGCGTGGGCAAGGCGGGTGTGAACGTGAAACACGGCGTGCTCGACGCCATCGGGGGCGGGCGTCTGACCATTGTGCGCGAGGCGTTCGACACCGCCAAGCCCGCCGCGGGCGCCCCCGCGACCCCCGCCGCCCAGACCAGCTTCGCCCAGGATTTCGCCTATCAGGCGATGGAGAACCTGTCGTTCGACAGCCTCGACGCGACCTTGGGCAGTCTCGCCCACGACCGCCTTGGGGTCATTTTCCATATCAAGGGGCGGCACGATCCGCCGGTCCGGCAAAGGGCGGTGTTTCGCGTCGCCGATCTCCTGGCGGGCAAGGCGTTCGGGAAGCCTGTTCCCCTGCCGTCGGGCACGAAGATCGATCTGACCCTCGACACGTCCCTGAACTTCGGCGAACTTATCGATGCGCTGACGACCGCCTGGCAGGACGCCATCCGGCCGCGCGGCGCGGCGCACCCCGCGAGCGCGGCTCCCGGGAGGTCGCCTACGGCAACAAAGGACCCGGCACATCCATGACCAGACGAGGCGCATTCCTGGCCGCCGGCGCGACCGTCGCGCTGCTCGGCCTCGGGGCCTGCACCCCCACGATCAACCTGAAGGTCGAGCCCATCAGCATCTACGCCAAGCTCGACGCCGACATCCGGATCAAGCTCGACAAGGAAGTCGAGAACGCAATCCAGTCCAACCCCAACCTGTTCAACTAGCGTGAAGGGCCGTCCCATGATGCGCCGTCTTTTCCTCACCCTCGCCGTGGGCGCCGCCCTGGCCGCGGGATCCGCCGCCGCCCAGTCCGCGACCACCGCCACCATCGCCGCCGCCAAGTCCGCCGGTCAGGTGGGCGAGCAGGGCGACGGGTTCCTCGGGCTGGTGACCGGCGCGGCGCCCACCGACGTCAAGGCCGCCGTGGCCGAGATCAACGCCGGTCGCGCCGGCGCCTATCACGGCATCGCCGCCAAGACCGGCGTGAGCGATCAGGCGGCCGGCGAGGCCACCGCCCGGCAACTCATCGAGAAGGCGGCCCCCGGCAGCTGGGTCAAGCCGCTTGGCGGCAGCTGGACGAAGAAATAGCCCTCAGGCGCTCAGTGCCGCCCCGCTGACGGCTTGCGGGCCGGTGACGCGGGCGTCCGGGAAGATCCGCAGGAAGTTCTCGGCATAGAACTTGCCGCGGATCGCCTCGCTCCGCGCGCCAAGCGATGTCTCGAAGCGACCGATCGGATTGCGGCCGCCCTCGATGTGCGGATAGTCGCTGGAGAACAGATAGAGGTCGGGGTTCGACTGGTCGATGAAGTCGCCCACCTGCTCGAACACGAACGGCGTAAACGCCATCTGCTGGGTAATCTGCTCTGAAGGAGTGCGGCGAAGTCTCTGAAGATTCGCATCATTCCGGCTCCAGTGCTTGACCACCCAGTCCAGGCGGCGCAGCAGTTCCGGAACCCAGCCGGCGCCCAGTTCCACGGCCGCGCCACGAAGGCCCGGATGGCGCTCGAGCACCCCGTCCAGGATCATCATGGTGATGAAGGCTTCAGGGCCCTCGTGCAGCAGGGCGATATCCTTGGTGCGCAGGTTCTCTCCGCCGCCCAGCCAATCCTTCGTCGGCGGCTGGCCGTTGTTCATCCAGGCCTTGGCCATCTGCAAGGGCGCGCCGCCCACATGCAGCAGGAATGGTGTGCCGCTCTCGGCAAGGCGCGCCCAGAACGGATCGAGATCCACGTGGCCCGGCGAGCGGTCGCCGCAGGGGCGGTGCGGCACCCAGACCGCCGACAGGCCCTTTTCAAGGACAAAGTCGAGTTCCTTCAGCGCCCATTCGGGATCGTCCAAGGGGATGATCGCCACGCCCATCAGGCGGTCGTCGCCATGGCAGAAGTCGGCCATGTGGCGGTTGTGCGCCCGGGCCCCGCCATAACGGATTCGCGGCTCGCGCTTTGTGCTCGGCGAGAACGGCATGGCCACGCTGTGGGTGGCGAAGACCAGCTGCTTGCGGAAGCCCAGCAAATCCATCGCCGTCGTTCGGTCGCTGGAGTTAAAGGCCCCAAGCGCCTGAATTTCCTTGGAAGACTCGATGAGCTTGTCGCCCAGCGCGATCTGCGCAGCCACGTGCTCCGGGCTGTGCCGGCCGCCCTGGTCCATGATCACCGCCACCTCCTCATCGGTGACGATTGAGGCCGAGTAGCTGACATTGGGGATCTCGTCGCGCAGGTCCGGGTCGGCGTAGCGCTTGAGGAAGTCCGGCAGCTCCATGATGTGGCTGTCGGCGTCATAGATGTCGCGCGTGGCGGGGGCGTAGGTCATGGTTTCCTCCAGCTCGGACCCCGTGGGCCTCGATCATCGTTTGTTTGGCGACGCTACTCGCGAAGCAGCGAAAGCGACAGTCCCGGCGCCGGGCGCGCGTTGAGGATTTCGCGCCGGAAGCGGAAAAGTTCGGCGGGTCGCCCGCCGGTGTCGACGTCCATGCAGCCGAGACCCTCCACCAGGGACGTCCGTTCCACCACCCGGCGGAAATTCTGTTTGTGCAGGGCCACGCCGGAGACCGCCTCCACAGCCTTCTGCAACGCAGACAATGTGAAGGATTCACCCATTAATTCAAATATGACTGGGCGGTATTTCAGCTTTCCCCGCAGCCGACCGAGGCCGGTCGCAAGGATGCGGCGGTGGTCGGAGATCATCGGCTCGCCCAAGGCCGGGGTCAGGGCGCGGGGCTCCGCCGGCGCCCCGCCCAGGGCCCGGGCGCGGTCACGCGCGGCTTCGGGCGCCAGGCCCGCCTCGTAGAGCAGCTCGTAGCGCTCCAGCACCCGCTCCTCGTTCCATGGGGCGCCGTCCAGGGCGAACAGCAGCCGGATCCGGTCCCGCCGGGTGTTGGAGCGGTCGGCCCAGTGGTCGAGCGCCGGAAGGATCTGGCTGTCGATGATCTCCGGCCTGCCGGCCCGCCAGTCCTCCCAGGGAAAGAAGCGCGACCAGGGGGTCCAGGTGGTGTCCGGCGCCTGGGTGTCTACGGCGGAGGGGGCGAGCGCGAGATAGCCCACCGAGATCACGCGCGCCGCGCCCGCGCCCACGTCGGCCAGCGGGGCGTCGCGGCCCTTGTCGCCGAAGGTGTAGAGCTGCTCCACATAGCCCAGTTCGAACCGTGTCTGGCGGGTCACATAGTCCCGCAGCGCCAGATCGAACGTACGTTGGCCCTCGGGATCGAACGGACCGAAGGGCAGGCCTTCGAGAGTCGATGTGCGGGCCGTGCGGGTGTCGCGCGGGCGCACGGTCAGCACGCAGGCTTCGCCATCGCGCAGGGCGACGATCACCGCCGACAGGCCGATGACCATGGGAAGGCTCACGGCGCGCGGCTCATTCGCTGTCGAACGCCGCCGGGGCGCCGTCGAACCCGGCCGCCTCGCTGAGCACATGGCAGCGCTGCACATATCGCTCCGCCGCCGCGCGCGGGCTGAGGGGTTCGATCTGCAGGCTGTAGCCAGGGGGTGGCCGGCCGAACAGTTTCAAGGCCTCGCCCGGTTCGAATCCCGCCAGCTGGGTGGCCTCGAAGAAGGCGCAGGCCCGGTCGGCCTGTTTGATCAGGGTCTTGATTGCCGGCGGCGTGCGCGCCGGCAGGCCGAAGCGGATGTGGATGGCGCTCTCCAGCCGGTCCTCGAAGGCGCGATAGTCGATTCCTAAAGCCGCCTTGAACGGCGAGATCATGTCGCCGATCACATATTCCGGCGCGTCGTGAAGAAGCGCCGCCAGCCGCCAGCGCGCGTCCACGCCGGGTTGGACGTGCGCGACGATCTCCTCGACCACAACCGAATGCTGGGCCACGGAGAACGGGTGGTCGCCGATCGTCTGGCCATTCCATCGCGCCACCCGGGCCAGGCCGTGGGCGATGTCGGTGATTTCGATGTCCATGGGCGAGGGATCAAGCAGGTCGAGGCGCCGCCCCGACAGCATGCGCTGCCAGGCGCGGGGGGGCGCGGGCGCCCGCTTCCGACCTTCCGCCGATCTCGCCACGATGACTGTCCCAGAGCCGTTCCGGCTCAGGACAACACTACATTGCGGGCGGCGCCAAGGATATCCGGCGCGGCTGGCCGCTCAGTTGACGAGGTCGGCGTAGACCGCTTCGGCGGCGGCGCGAATCTGGGCTTCATCGCCGGCGAAGAGCACCGAACGCGAGGCGGAGACCACCAGTCCGCGCCCGTCGCTCGCCCTGCGGCCGACACGCATCACGTCGCGGCCGGAACCGCCTTGTTCGCCGATGCCGGGGACCAGAAAGGGGAGGGTCGGCGCGGCGGCGCGGACCTTGGTAAGATCCTCAATATGGGTCCCGCCCACCACCAGCATCACATTGTCCAGAGCGTTCCAGTGGCTCTCGGCGCGGCGGGCGATGGTCTCATAGAGCGTCTCGCCGTCGATCAGGGCGTTCTGAACCAGGGCGGCGCTGGGATTGCTGGTCCGGCACAGGATCACCGCCGCCCGGTCGGCCCGGCCCAGGAACGGCAGGATTCCGTCGTCGCCAAGATAGGGGTTCACCGTCACGGCGTCGGCGTCATACCGGTCGAAGGCTTCGCGGGCGTACATCTCGGCGGTGGAGCCGATGTCGCCACGCTTGGCGTCCAAGAGGGCGATGGCGTGTGGCGTCCGGGCGCGAATATAGGCGATGGTCTCGGCCAGATCGTCCTCGGCCGCTTCGGCGCCGTGGTGGGCCGCCTGGGGCTTGAAGGCGCAGACCAGGTCGCCGACCGTGTCGATCACATGCTTGTTGAAGGCAAGGAACGGCCGCGGACTCTTGAAGAAGACCTCGGGGATGCGGCCCGGCAGGGGATCCAGCCCGACACAGAGGCCCGCGCCCGATTTTTCCCAGGCCTGCTGGAGCTTTTGCGAGAAGTTCACCTTCACCTCCCGATTCGGTCCAAAGGGCGCGCGCCTTGAACACCCTTAGGCGTGGCTCCGTAAAGGCCCTCGGTTGACAATATCCGCCCGCGGGGACGCACTGGCAGCCACCAAACAACGCTGGAGGAGCACAAGATGGACTGGGCGAGAATCATGGCGCCGCTCTCCGGGGGCGAAGCCGACAGGCGTGTTCTGGCCGGCGGCGCGGCCTTGGCCGAGGCCTTCGGCGCCGAATTGGCCTGTATCCATGCCCCCGCCGACGTCGCCGACCTGATCCCCTGGATGGGCGACGGGTTCATGGGCGGCGTTCAGGCGACCGCCGTCCAAAGTCTTCGCGAAGCCGCTGCCGCCGGCGAACGCGCCGCGCAGGCGTCGGCCGACGCGGTGGCCTACGGCCGCAAAACCTTCTCCGCCCTGGCCTCGCCGGTCTGGGCCGCCCTGGCCATGGAAAGCCGCCTCTCGGATGTGGTGGTGTTCGATCCCGGCACCGCGCGCGGCAAGGGGCCGCTCTCCGAGGCGTTCCAGCAGATCATGGCCGATGAGCAGCGGCCGACCTTGGTGGCCCACGAGGGCCTCACCATCGGCGGGCCCATCGCCGTGGCCTGGGACGGCGGCAAGGAAGCTACCCGCGCCGTGCGAACCGCCATCCCGCTGCTGCGTAAGGCGTCCGAGGTATTGATCCTCTCCGCGCCCTCGGCCTCGCCGCGCAAGTTCGATCCGGCCCTGCTGCAGGCCTTCCTCGAAGCCCGGGATGTGAAGGCCTCGGTCAAGGTGCTCACCGACGCCGGCGATCCCGCCCCGGCCTTGATCAAGGCGGCCAAGGCGGCTTCGGCGCAGATTCTCGTGGCCGGCGCCTTCGGACATCCGCGGTTGCAGGAATACGTCTTCGGCGGGGCGACCCGCACGTTCCTCAATTCCGAAGGCCTGTCGCTCTTCCTCTCCCACTAACCCTCACGACCCCTGAACGGAGTTCCCATGTCTCTCTCGCGCATCGTCATGCGCCTCGCCCGCAATCCGGGCACGGAGTTAGCCGGCGGCGACGATCACCGCGGCTACACCGTCGTCGCGCCGCTTACCGCAGACGGTCATCTCGATCTCGACGGCTGGCATAGCTCAAAGGATCAGTGCCATGTCCGCCGCTTTGCGCCGGATGAGGATGCGGTGGTCGGGCGTCTGGCCCGCCGGGGAACGGCGTGGTTCTTCGACTATGACGGCGCCGCCTCGGGCGATGACGAGCCGGTCTATCGTCTGGGCGAACACACCTTCGGCGTCGGCGACTATGTCACCGTTACCGATCACGACCATCGTCCGCTGACCTACAAGGTAACCGAGGTCTCGGCGGCCTAGATCGGGTCAGGGGCGAAGGATCAGGTTGTCGATCAGGCGGGTCGGGCCGAAGCGGACCGCCATCGACGCCAGGGCCTCTCCGGCAATGGCGCCGAGTTCCGCCAGGGTGTCGGGGTGCGCGACGCTGACGTAGTCGATCTGCCCCGACGGTTCGGTCAGGAGCGCCGTGGTCATGATGGCGCGCAGGCGGTCGCCGTCCCGTTCTCCGGCTGCGAATTCGTCCCGGGCGACGCACAGCGCGCGGTAGAGGACGGTCGCCGCGGCCCTCTGTTCGGGGGTCAGGTAGCTGTTGCGGCTGGACAGGGCGAGGCCATCGTCCTCGCGCACCGTCTCGCCAATCACGATCTCAACGGGGATGTCCAGGTCGCGAACCAGCCGGCGGATCACCACGCACTGCTGGGCGTCCTTCTGGCCGAAATAGGCCCGGGTCGGCTGGACGATGTTGAACAGCTTGGCGACCACCGTGGCCACACCGGCGAAATGGACCGGCCGCACGGCCCCCTCCAGCACGCGCGCCACGCCGCCCACGTCGATGGAGGTGTCGAAGCCGGGTGGATAGATTTCCATGGCCTGGGGTGTGAACACGAAATCCACCCCCGCCTGGCCCAACAGCCGCAGATCGCGGGGCATGTCGCGGGGATAGCGGTCCAGGTCCTCGCTGGGGCTGAACTGGGTTGGATTGACGAAGATGGTCACCGCCGCCGCCCCACATTCTCTCTGGGCCCGCTCCACCAGGCTGAGGTGGCCGGCATGAAGGAAGCCCATGGTGGGCACGAGGCCGAGACGGGGGAAGGCGAGACGCGCCTCGCGCACCTGCGCGATGGTGTGCAGAACCTGCATGGATCGACGGCCTAGGCTGAGGGCGTGGAGGCGGGAGCCAGGGCCGCGGCGAGTTCCGCCGGGTCCATGGCCGCGCTGTTGGACTTGGTGGGGAAGGCGCCGCTCTGGACGTCGTCCACATAGGCTTTGACGGCGGCCTCCATGGCCGCGCCGATCTCGGCATAGCGCCGGGCGTGCCGGGGAGACTTCTCGTCGAACAGGCCGAGCACATCGTGCCAGACCTGCACCTGTCCGTCACAGCCGGCCCCGGCGCCGATGCCGATGGTAGGGATCTTCAGCCGACCCGTGACCGCCTCCGCCAGGGAGGCGGGGACGAGTTCCAGCACGATGGCGAAGGCGCCGGCCGCCTCCAGCGCCAGGGCGTCGGCGATCAGCTGGCGCGCCGCCGCGGCGTCCTTGGCCTGAACCCGCACGCCGAGCTGGTTCTGAGACTGCGGCGTGAAGCCCAGGTGGCCCATCACCGGCACGCCCAGGTCGGTGAGGCGCCGGACGATGGGGACGATGGGCGCTCCGCCCTCGAGCTTCACCGCCTGAACCCCGGTCTCCTGCATGACCCGCCGCGCCGACGCGACCGCATCGGCTTCGCTGGCGTAGGTGAGGAACGGCAGGTCGCAGACGATCAGGGCTGACGCCGCGCCGCGGACCACGGCGGCGGCATGGCGGATCATATCGAACAGGCTCACCGGCAGGGTCGTCTCGTGACCCAGGACCACCATCCCCAGGGAGTCGCCAGCCAGCAGCATTGGCGCGCCCGCGCGGTCGGCGATGAGCGCCGAGGGATAGTCATAGGCGGTGATCATGGCGATGCGCTCGCCCCGGGTCTTCATGGCCTGAAGCGCGGCGAGCGTGGTGCGGGCGGGTTTCGTGGGCATCTCAGCCTCCGGGCCGCGGGACCGCGGCGCGCCTTGGAAGGGCGGTCCCTATAGAGAAGCCGTCCGGCGTATACAAACGGGGCCGTCAAGAAATCGTTTGCAGGCCGATTTGACCGCATCGCAAGGCCGTCCTAGGCTGCGATCCGGCTCCCAGGCTGGGAAGACCCTGATCGGAAAGGAGGGTGCGTAAATGACTGTTCTTGTTCGCGCCGCCCTCGCAGGCGTCGCCGACTAGGCCGTGCGCGGTCCTCATGTCGGCGGCGAAAACCAAATCCGATGTGAAGGACTTCACCCCTTGATCGATCAATACGGCTGGAGCGAGAGCCTCCAGCGAGACTTCGCACCCTATGCGGCGCAGGGCTATGCGCCCGCCCGCGTCACCGCCCAGCACCGCGGTCACTATGTCATCGCCACCGACGACGGTCCCTTGCAGGGCCGCATGTCCGGCCGGCTCGCGCAGGACGCCGCCCAGGGCGGCTATCCTGTGGTGGGCGACTGGGTGGCCCAGACGCCGCGCCCGGAGGATGGATCGGCGACAATCCATGCCGTCCTGCCCCGCCGGACGGTGTTCAGCCGCAAGGCTGCCGACACGCTTCACACCCTGCAGGTCATCGCCGCCAACATGGATGTGGCCTTCGTGGTCGCCTCCATGAACGCCGACCTGAACGACCGCCGTCTGGAGCGGTATCTTGCCGCGGCCTGGCAGAGCGGCGCGACGCCCGTCGTCGTGCTGACCAAGGCCGACCTGTCGCCCGACCCGGCGGCCGCCCTGGCGGCGGTGCAGGCCATGGCCGTGGGAGTCGACGTCGTGGCGGTGTCGGCCCTGAACGGCGAGGGCGTGGCGGATCTGGCGGCGCGCCTGGCGCCTGGTCAGACCGGCGTGCTGCTGGGCTCGTCCGGCGTGGGCAAGTCGACCCTGGTCAACGCCCTGGCCGGAGCGGACCTGATGGCGACAGGCGGCATCCGCGAGGACGACGCCCGCGGCCGCCACACCACCAGCCATCGCGAACTGTTCCTGCTGCCGGGCGGGGCCCTGATTCTCGATACGCCCGGCCTGCGCGAACTGGGTCTGATGGACGCCGATGAGGGCCTGAGTTCGACCTTTGAGGATATCGAGGCCCTGGCCCTCGAATGCCGCTTCAGCGACTGCGGCCACAACAAGGAGCCCGGCTGCGCCGTCCGCGCGGCGATCGACAGCGGGACGCTCGATCCCGAACGCTGGCGCTCCTTCGTCAAACTCGGCCGCGAGCTTTCCCATCTCGACCGCAAGGAGGATCGCGTCGCCCGCGAGGCCGAGCGAAAGCGCTGGATCGCCATCTCCAAGGCCCAGAAGTCCCATAGAAAGCCGCGCGCCTGGGACTGAGACGGCGTCGATGTGAATCGGCGCCTGACGGCCCGCGAGACCCGCGTTTGTCGCACACCTCCGGCCATGTCAGTCTCCGGGGTCTGGACGGTCGCACCGGAGGGCCTACGCGATGATCGCCTCAATCCTCGCCGCCGCGGTGCTGGGCGGCCCCGCCGCGCCCGCCGATTTCAAGCCGCCCGAATGGGTGCGCAAGCCGACGCCAGAGGACCTGTCGGGGCTCTGGCCGATGGCGGCGCGGGACGGGTATTCGGCCGGGGACGTGGTGATGACCTGCGAGGTCGACGTTCAGGGTGAGGCGAAGGATTGCCAGGTCCTCTCGGAAACGCCTCAGGGCGTGGACTTCGGCTGGGCCGCGTCGAAGATGCCCAAGCTGCTGCATTTCAGTCCAGCCACATCGCAGGGACAGCCGATCCCCTGGCGCGTCACCATCCCGATCCATTTCGGCGCCCCGCCGCCGCCGATCGTGATCAAGCCCGACCTGATCGCGCAGCATCCCGTCTGGCTAAGCGCCCCCACCTTTGCTGACGTGGCGGCGGCCTATCCGAAGACCGGCGTCGGTGTGATCGGTGTGTCGTTTCTATGCACCGTCCGGCCTTCAGGCACGCTCAGCCAATGCCCTGGCAGCGAGCTTATGCCGGACAAAGGCGCCCTGGCCGTCGCCCGGGCCCTGGTCCCACGGTTCCGAATGGTCGTCGACCCCGCGGCGACCGAGTCGGGCAGGCCGTTGAGAGTGCTGCTCACGATCCGCATGATCAGTCCGTCCAGCCCTGAATTCGTTGCCCGGCGGCTGGGGGCGCCGGACTGGAGCGCGGGGCTCGACCCGACGGCGGCCCAAAAACTGTTTCCGGCCGAAGCCGCCGCAAAGGGACTCACCACAGGTCTTGGTCTCGCCCACTGCGTCGTGGCGCCCGATGGCGCGCTGACGGCCTGCGAGCCCCGGACCGGCGATCCGGATGGTTTGGGGTTTTCCGAGGCTGCGGTGCGTGTCGCCCAGGCGATGCGCATGAACCTGTGGACGGGCGACGGGGGCCCGGTGGACGGGGCGGCGGTGAACCTGCCAATCCGTTTCAACCTGAAGGGCGCCGCGCCGGCCGCAAAGTAGACATGGCCGGGCGCAAGCGTGCTCTGCGGGCGCTCAAGTCACCCGTGTTTGTCGTCGACGGGCCTTGGCTGCACGGACCATACGGCCGGCGCGTCGTCCTTGTCGGCCATCGCGATCGCGGCCGTGGCCTGGACCTTGTCGGGCGAGTGATGGGCGGGCGCGTAGATCGTATAGACCTGCATGGGCGCCGGGCCGGTATTGGTGATGTTGTGCCAGGTTCCCGCGGGAACGAGGACGCACCAGCCGTCTGACACGTCCTGTTCAAACGTCAGTCTGTCCTTGGCGGATCCCATCTGCACACGACCGCTCCCGGCCTCGAGACGCAGGAACTGATCGGTCTCCGGATGGGCTTCAAGGCCGATGTCGGCGCCGGCGGGAATCGACATCAGCGTCACCTGCAGATAGCGCCCGCTCCAGGCGACTGAACGGTAACTTGTGTTTTCCTTGGTCGCGGCCTCAATATCGAACGCTTGCGGCTTCGGCCCGATGTCTTTGATCCTGTCGGAGACTGTCGTCATAAATGATATCCCAACCTGTGTAGAAATTCGCCGCATCGCATGATGTTGGCATTTGTTTGCCAATCGCAATTACACTATCGGGACATTCGTTTCTCGCCGGTAGGTTCGGAAAATACGCCCTCATCGCCCATCTAAAGCTTTTGGAGGCTGCCACGTAACGGTGAGTGAACGGCTGCATGTTGATCGTCCTTTGCATGCAGCGGAGGCGGTCTGGCCAGGCCTCAGGGAAGGTCCGGTGGCGCGCTCACAGTCATGCCGAGGGTCATGAGGTCGACGATACACACCGTGTTGAGTGGTTTCCGAGTCTGGTGCGTCTCGGGCTCGTATTCACATATAGATGGGTTGCTGAGGCGTGTCGCGTGTCAACCGGACATGATGTTATAGGAAACGAGATCATTTTGCCGGTTTACCGATCTCGACCAACGAAATGGTAGACGAGTCCTTGTCACATCCGCGCCATGTCTGAGCCCTGAGCTGGCTGATCGAGACTGCAGGGCCAATACGGCGCGGACACGACGGTCCCAAACCCACCAGATCAGAGGCTTGCGCCGCTCTCATCTCCGCCCGTGTCCCGTCGTCGTACGCGGCGCCTCAGAGGCCGAAGGGATAGGTCTCGTCCTCGCCGGACGTCACGGTCGTGGGCAGCGGCGTCACGGCGTGGGTTTCATCGAACCAGACGAAGCCGTCGTACTGGTCAGCGAGCGCGGCGTGGCCGTAGTGGCTCCACCGCTCTGTTTCCGGCCGGTAGATGACACCGATGTAGCGTTCGAGACGGGGCTCGGCCATGACCTGGCGCAAATCGTCATGCTCTGCGGCCCGCAGGTCGAACAGGAAACGGTCGACGCCGACCTCGTGGCACCAGGCCTCGTAGCTGTCCGGGCGCGATGGCGTCACGGCCTTGACCTCCATTGGCCCATCCCAATCTGAGGCCGCCGCGACGGTGCCCGAATGGGTGCCAAAACCGATCAGGACCGCGTCGTCGCCATAGGCCTGGCGGCAAAGCTGGCCGATGTTCAGTTCGCCGCGTTCCAGGCCCATGTCGGTGAACCGGGCGTCGCCAATATGGGAGTTGTGCGCCCAGACGACGGCTTTCCGGGAGGGGCCCGGCTGCGCCAGGATGTTCTCGAGCGTGTCGAACATGTGCCGGTCGCGCAGATTCCAGGAGTCCGCCGCGCCGAGGTACATGGCCCGATAGTAGCTTTCCGCATCGGCCACCAGACGGGCGTTCTGCGCTGCATCGAAGAACCGCGCGCGGTCCTTTGGCGCATATTGCAGCTCCTTCTGGAGAAGCGCGACGAGCGCGCGGGTGACCGGGATCTCGCACAGCGCATAACCCTCGTCGAGCGACGCCTTTCCATAGGCGCTCGGCTGCTGGGCCCAGGGTGAGAGGCAGGCATAGTGCTCCCGCGCAGCCATTGCCGCCTTGGGGTCGACGCGATCGAGGTAGGTGAGCACCGCGGCCATGGCGGCGGTCATGTTGTAGAGGTCGAGGCCGTAGAACCCCACCTTCTCGCGCGGCGACCGGGAGGTGTTGTGGTCGCGCAGAAAGCTGACGAACGCCTCCACATCGGTGTTGCGCCACATCCAGATGGGGAAGCGGCTGAACGGCGTCGCGTTTATCGGCTGGTGCGGGATGCGCTGGACATAGCGATCGATCGCGGCGGCGTCGGGCCAGTCGGCCTCCACGGCCACGACGGTGAAGCCATGAACTTCGATCAGGCGCCGCGTGATGGCGGCGCGGGCGCGGTAGAACTCCGACGTGCCGTGCGACGCCTCCCCCAGCAAGACAACGCGCGCGTCCGCAAAACGGTCGAACATAGCGCCGAAGGCGGGGTCATCCAGCGACGGCAACGGCTCCGCGGCCGCCTTCAATACGGCCGCCACGGAGAGGGGCGAGAGGGGTTCCGCGACGGGCATGGCGCAAATCCTGAGGCTGCGGCGCGGGCAGGCGCGCGTCTACGGGAGCGGCTAGCGAAATCCCGGGCGCCCGATCCTGTGTGTCGAGCCCGCACGGCAACAGGCCCGGAAACTACGCACGCGGGCCGGGCCCAACGAAAAAGGGCCGCCGAAACCGGCGGCCCTTTCCGTAACCTCGGGCTTGTGGGTCAGCCGATCGAGTTGACCGGCTTGGCCCGGCGACGGATCGCCGCGCCAGCCAGTCCGAAGCCCGTGAGCATCAAGGCCCAAGTCGCCGGTTCCGGCACGCCGCCGCCGCCGCCATTGGCCACGCCGTCGGCGGCGAAACCGCCTTGCGAGACTGCGGAGAAAGGCGTGAGTGCGCCCAGGGTGACGTTCACCGTCGGGGTGATCGAGGTCATGGCCAGCGCCAGACCTGAATCGCCAAGGCCGTCGAAGGTCACGAACTTGTTGCTGGTGAAACTGACCAGGCCGCCGGCCAGGACGGAGTCGATCAGCGAGCCGGCGCTACCGTAGCCGGTGAACACCGATCCGAGGAAGGTTCCGCTCAACAGGTCGTCGCCAGTGTGGACGGTATAGGCGCCGGCGGTTCTGGTCGCGCCGGTGTAGATGAGCGAGAAGGCGCCGTCGAAGGAGCCGATGACCACCGGGCCTTGCGCGATCGCGCCGGTTTCGATGGCGGTCAGTTGCAACTGGGCTGGGAGATCGCCGAGCGGAGCGAGGGCCGCGCTGAGATAGTCGAAGGTCACCGCCGCATTCGAAGACAGCGTCAGTCCCGAAAGGGAAATGTTCGAACCGGGCCCGACCGGGTTGAAGGTGGCGAACGTCACCGCGCCTGCGGGCGCCGCGGAGACCAGACCGGCCGCGAGGCCCAGAGCCGCCATTGCGGCCATCGTCTTGTGCTTCATGTTTCAAAACCTCGTTACTGACGCGCCGCCGGGCACATGCCGGGCGATCATTTCTGAGTCATGAAAGTCTTCCGGCGGCAATCGGTTCCAAGAAAGGGTCATTTCGGCGCAATACCGCAAATAGTTGCCAAATAAGGCGCCGCGAACACGTGTCATTGTGACGCTTTAATTGAATATGTTGACACATTTCGAAGAAATATGGCCTGATTGTAAGGGTAACAATTTTAGTAATTCGATTTAATATTGTGATCCCGCCGGAAGATATCGATGTTCGTCGATAACTATGCGCCGGTTATGGCCGCCAAGCCGGCGGGCCCCAGGGCGCAGCGGCGGATTGATATCGTCGGCTGCCAAGGGCTCGGTGTGGTTTAGAGCCGCTTCGTGGTCGCGGGCGCTAACAGTTCCACGTCGTTCCAACATCGCCGGGCAGCTCTCTCGACCGCTATTTCACGCCGTTCATCCACAGTCTTCCCGCTGCGAGCGCTTGGTCGCTATGCGCTGGCCCGCCCGCAACGAATTGTCCGGTCATCCTGTTGATTTCCGCTGAGAGTTGACCCGGGATTTTCATCGAGAAGTGACCCGGGTGGATATGGTGCCCCGCGGTGCGGGGATGGGTCAAGTGGTGGCTTTTTCCTTTCGCGTTTTGGGCGCTCCAGCGCTGGCCCTGAACC
>CAIQJF010000010.1 GCA_903872075.1 uncultured Caulobacteraceae bacterium
ACGTTGACATCGTAGGGGTCGCTGGTTCGATCCCAGCCGCGTCCACCATTCTGCCTCACATCTCCAGATCGTGTTCCAGCGCCGCGAGCGCGCCGGGGCGGCGCAGTTTCATGGCGCCGAACCATGCGGCGCCGACCGCCATGTAGAGACCGAACGCCAGGGGGACGAGATTGCTGGGCGGATCGGGGACGGGATAGACGCTTCCCAGAATCACGAAGCCGACGAGCAGCGCGCCGATGACGGCTATGGCGGCCTGGCGAGGCAAAAGGCCGCCGGTGCGGCGCAGGTCGATGGGCGCGGCGATGCAGACCAGCAGATAGACCACCAGAAACCCCAGGGTCGCGAAGGTGCCGGCGAGGCCGAAGGCGGTGAGCGCGCCGAGCGGCAGCATGGCCAGGCAAGCGAGCAGGGTTAAGCCGCAGCACAGGGTGACGGCGACGTGCGGCGTGCGGTGATGGTCGTGAATTTCCCCGAGCCGGCCCTGGAGCACGCTGTAGCGGCCCATGGAGAACAGCAGGCGGGAGGCGGCGTTGACCGAGGCCAGGGTGCAGGCAAAGCCGCTGATCAGGGCGGAGCCATAGACGATGCCGGCCACCCAGCCGAGGCCCACCCTGGCGGTGAGGTCGGCGAAAGGCGCGCTGCTGGCGGCCAGCGCGGCGGTGTCGCCGCCCATGCCGAGGATCATCAGATAGGTCATCACGACGAAGAAGACGCCGACGCCCGCGGCGCTGAACATGATGGCGCGGGGGACAGCGATATGCGGGTCGCGGGTCTCCTTCGAGAGGGTGGCGGCGCTCTCGAAGCCCACGAAGCTGAACACCGCGAAGGGAAGGCCCGACATCACCCCGCCCAGCGGCTGCCGGCCGAGGTCGAGCTGGCCCGGATCGATGACGCCGCCATGGCGGACCACCACCACGGCGGTAATCAGGAGGATGACGACGATGGCAATACCCTCCAGCACCAGGGTCAGACGCGACGACAACCTGATATCGCGATATCCGGCGAACCAGACCAGCAGGACGGTCACGGTCACCGGCGCCCATGCCGGCGGCGTCAGGGCGCCGAGGCCGAGGGACTTCAGCACTGCGCCGAGGAAGATGGCGCAGGAAAGGCTGACGGAGACGGCCGTGAACAGATAGGCGGAGATCATCGACCAGCCCGCCATGGCCCCGGCGAAGGGACCGAAGTTGCGGCCGATGTAGATGAAGTAGGAGCCGGACTGGGCGTGGCGGCGGGCCAGTTCGCCGATGTTGGCGGCGACGAACAGCATGCCAACTGTCGCCACCAGATAGGCGAGCCATGCCCCCGGCCCCGCCAGATGGACGACGACGGTCATGCTGATGGCCGGCATCAGGGTCGGGGCGATATTGGCGATCGACTGACCCAGGCTCTCGACCTGACTGAGTGTGGCGTGACGCAGCTGGGCCACCCGGCCATTCGGCGCCGGCGCCTCCGGTGCGCTTTCGGCCGCCGTCACGCGACGGGCCCGGCGGGGGTGGGGCTCAGGCGCAACAGGAGGATCCCGCCTGACGGCTGGCGGCATTGACCGCGGGCGGCAGGTCGATGGCCGGGTTGTGGTCGAAGAAGCCGCACGGAATCAGTTTGAAGCCCGTGCTGATCACCGGCTGAACGGGAAAGTCCTCGGTGCGCGGCAGATGGTGCAGGCCGAACACATGCCAAAGCACGATGTCGGCGTTGTCGATCGGGCGATCCTGCGCCGCGAAGTCCACGATATCGCCCCGGCCGTCGGAGTGATTCATATATTCGCCGGCGGGGTATCGTTCCTCCGGGTCGAACGCGGTGACCCAGACGTGGTTGCGCATGAAGCGGGCCCGGCGGCCGGACGGTGACTCCGGGCCCAGGAACGTCGTCAGCGCATGTCCCGGTTCAAGGCGGTAGCCGGTGGGACGGCCCACATGGTTGCGGCGATTGGGGTTGATCACCTTCCAGTAGCGCTGGGTTGACGTATCGACCTGTCGGCCCGCCGCGCCCTCGGTGGCAATCACCGTCTCCTCGACGAAGAAGGCGTTACCGTAGGGGTTTGACGGCCCCGGCGGCTCGGCGTGCGTGTTGCACTCGACGAAGGTGTTGTCGTCGCCGTCGACAGCCATGTCGAGGCGGGCGCAGAAGGCGTGCTGGTGAAGTTGACCCTCGACGCCAGGCGAAACCTCGACGCCGTATTTGGAAGGCCGTCCAGGCAGGCAGGCCACGGTGTTGATCACGCCCGTGGCCTTCATCTCGAATTCGATCCCGCCGTCCTGGCGGAAATACCAATAGGCGGCGTACTCATAGTTGCCGACGGTGCAGATGCAGGAGACCACCAGCTTGCGACCGCGCCGGACCTCGGTCCGTTCCGTGCGGAAATCAGTATGTTTCCACAGGATGCCGTTGTCCTCTTCATGGATGCAGATGGCCTTGGGAATGGTGAACACCTCGCCGCCCATCGTATTGAGGTGGGCGTCCAGATACGCGATGTGACCCAGGCAGTCGCAGCCCAGGGCCAGTGAGTTGGCGAGCTTGCCCAGGCCGTATTCTCCGATGTCGAAGACGTTCTTGCGCGCGTGGGCCGGATCCGGCGAGCCATAGGGCACGACCATCTCGACCAGCGAAGCGCGGTGGGCGATCTGCCGGCCGTCATAGCGGATGTCGTGCAGAGTGAGGGACTCGCGGGCGTTGAACCCGACCACCAGGGACCAGTTGTCCCAGGTCAGCACGCCGTCGCGAATAACGAAGCTGGGCCCGTCCGGCTGCACGATGTCGAGGGGCTTGAGCGGCGCGCGGAAGCTGTCGCGGAACTGGGCTTCGAAATTGATCTCGTTCATTGGGATCGGCATGGCGCCGTGGTCGTCGACGCGAAGAACCTTGAGCGCCTTGATATCGACGACGGCGTTCAGGCCGCCGATCGGATGGGCGTAGAAGTTCTCGTTCTCCCGCAACCGAAGCCAGCAGAAGGTGTGCGACAGATGTCGTCCCTCCTCGCCCGGCACGCCGAAATTGCCGGCCGACCAGGGGTCGACGCAAACCTTGGACATGTCGGTGACGCCGCGCCGGGCGCAGGCGGCGATGAAGTCGGGATCGTTTCGCACCACCTCCTCTATGGCCAGGAATTCCTCGAGCTGGATCATCGGGAAGGCGCCGGCCAGGAACTCCGCCGAGGCCACAGCCGCGGTCGCCAGCGACACGGTCAGGCGCCAGACCCCGGGCTCGCCGGTGCGGAACAGATTGACCCGCGCCTCGCGCGGCGCCGGCCCGCCGGAGCGTAACGCTTTCTTGCTGGGCTCCTTCAGCTCGATGGTCTCGAACATCGCCCTATCGCCGAACCGCGGATCTGCGCGGACGATCGCCACTGCGGCGCGGATTTCCGCTGGGGCCAGCGGCGAGAGGGGGTGGGGCGATGTCTGGTCGCGGCCCGCGTGATCGTCCGCCGCCAGGGTCATTGTCATCGTTTTTTCCCTCGCCAGGGGCCGCGACGGCGCACCGCGGGCCCAAGTTCCCCCGATGGCGTGACGACCGAACCGTCGGAGCGGACGTTGGCAGATGTGACCGTCGTGTCGAGGCCGGCGTCGTGATTTGCGGCCTGCGGGTGGCTGATCATCTCGTGGCGGGTGGCTTTGGCGCCGTCTGCTCAAATTTCGCACGCCGCAGCTGTGGGGTGGATTAGCTCCTCGCAGTTTCTGACCATAACCGATCGCGGCCGTGATTTAGTTGACCCGCCTAGGTGACGGCTTCGTCGCCGCGAACTGCTCAGCCAACGCCTGGCTTTCGCGGCGAATTTCACGGATCGCTGAAAGCACCGGCGGGGGTATCCGTGTCTCCAAGGGCGCGAGACGTTCTTGGAAGCGCGCCTCGATCGACGCCGCGCGCGTTCGCTCGGCTGACTCAAATGGCCGCTGGTCGGGTTCGCCATTGATCATCGCAGATCCGTCTGAGGGGCGCTCAGCTGCCGGTCGCTCCCACGAATTCGAATCCCGCCAGTCGTCAGCCTGCTCCGCCGGTCGCGGAACTAACGTTCGGGGCGCTTGGACGGCTTGACAATGCGATTTCCTATTTTGCTATTTGTTATGATTGTCTTGCTGGCGACAGGGTATTTCTAAATCAATCAACCAGCCAGCCAGCCGCATATTAGTAGCGAATCGATAAGCGAGGGCGTCCGCCAGCAGCGGCTGCGTCATGTGCTCCCCGATCCGTCTGTGACACCGGGTGCGGTAGACACTTCGGTCAGTCAGTCCAACATCGCAGTGACAATCTGTCGAAGCGGCTACGCCGCCCAGACCCGTCCGCGGGAATCGTACGTGCATGGTCTCAAGCTCGCACAACTCCAAACGCCGACCCGGGGCTATCTCAGCACCTCGCCTAAGGATTTCGAAGAGGATCACCTCATTCCACTGGAATTGGGTGGAGCGTCCTCGGACCCGTTCAACCTTTGGCCCCAGCCGTACGAGGGTGACTGGAACGCGAAAAAGAAAGACCGTCTGGAAAACGCCCTTCACAGGCGGGTTTGTATGAACATCGGCGATCCGCGTCGTCTGTCGTTAGCTCAGGCTCAGAAGCTGATACGCGAAAATTGGGTGGTGGCTTATGAGGAATACGTGAACTGATGCGCTTCTGACGCCCCTTCGCGGGCTGGGCTGGAGATCCCGATCAGCCCTGGCCACGGCCGCGCGTCGATGGCATGCACTACCGCGAAACGTCGGCGATCCGGCGGCCTGCCGGGCCTCCGGGCCATGTTCGCTCAGGGGGACGTCAAGTTGAACATCAAGCCATCCGCGGCCCAGACGGGCGTGAGCCCCTATGGCTATCTGGTCGCCGGCTTCCTGGCGGTGGTCTACACCTGCAACTTCCTGGACCGGCAGCTCATGTCGATCCTGCAGGAGTCCATCCGGGCGGATCTGCATCTCTCCGACACGCAACTGGGCATGGTCACCGGACTGGCGTTCGCCCTCGTCTATACCGTTGTGGGCATCCCCATCGCCTGGCTCGCCGACCGCACCCACCGGGTGCGGATCATGGCCACGGCCTGTGCGGTCTGGAGCCTGGCGTCCGCGGCCTGCGGCTTTGCGGTCAGCTTCCCGACCCTGGCGTTGGCGCGCCTGGGGGTGGGCCTTGGCGAGGCGGGCGGATCGCCGCCGGCCTATTCGGTGATCGCCGATTATTTTCCGGCTCAGAAGCGCGGCGTCGGCCTTGCGATCTATGCCCTGGGCGTGCCGATCGGCACCATGTTCGGCTCGGGCGCCGGCGCCTGGATCGACAAGCACTACGGCTGGCGTACCGCCTTCTTCGCCGTGGGCGCGCCAGGGCTGATGCTGGCCCTCCTCCTGCTGATCCTGGTGCGCGAGCCGCCGCGAGGCCGCTTCGATCCGAAGCCGGCCGGCGAGTCGGATCACGCCGCCGGTCTGCCGCTCAGTGAATCGATCCGCCTGTTCGTCACCAACCGGACCCTGCTGCTCACGGGCCTCTCCAGCGGCCTCTCCGCCTTCTGCGGCTACGCCATGCTGAACTGGAGCCCTTCGTTCCTGATCCGCCTCAAGCACATGGATCGGGGCGACCTGGCGCTTTATTACAGCCTGCTGGTGGGGGCGACCGGCGCCTTCGGCACCTTCGGCAGCGGCTGGCTGGTGGATCGCTTCGCCAAACTCAGTCCGCGCGCCTACGCCCTGGTGCCGATGGCGGCGTTCATGATCAGCCTGCCGTGTTTCATCGGCTTTGTCTGGGCGCCGACCTGGCAGCTGGCGATGGTGTTCCTCGCCGCGCCGGCCATGCTGAACAACATGTACCTCGCCCCCGCCCTGGCCGTTGTCCAGAACGCCATCCCCCCGGCCCAGCGCGGCGCGGCCTCCGCCATCCTGCTCTTCCTGCTTAATCTCATCGGGCTCGGCGGCGGGCCGGTGTTCGTGGGCAAGCTCAGCGACATGCTCGCCCCGGCCCATGGGCCGGTCTCCCTGCAACTGGCGCTCTACGGCCTGGCCCCGTTCTTTCTCCTGACGATTCTCGCCCACTACGCGGCGTCGCGCTCGATCGCCCGCGACGCCACCCGCGCCGCGGGTTGAAGGGCGCCCCAAAACTCGCCATCGTCTTTGGGCGAAGAGCCGCTCCGGGTGGAGCGACCGGGGACGGAATCATGAAGACCATAGTCGTTGCGCTAGCCGCCGCCCTCGCCGCGGGCGGGGCGTCCGCCAAGACGATCAATGTCGCCCCAGGACAAGGCGCGCAGGAGCGCTTGCAAGCGGCCCTTATCGACGCCGCGCCGGGCGATGTTGTGCGCCTGGCTGCCGGGCGTTTCGAACTCACCGATGGTCTGTCGCTCGACGTGGCGCGGGTCACGATCGCCGGCGCCGGGCCGGAGAAGACCGTGCTCTCGTTCGATGGCCAGAAGGGTGAGGCCGAGGGGCTCCTGGTCACCTCCAGCCAGGTCGTGGTGCGTGACCTCGCTGTGGAAAACGCCAAGGGCAACGGCGTCAAGTCCAAGGGCTCCGATCAGATCAGCCTGATCAATCTGCGTGTCGAATGGACGGGCGGGCCGAAGGCAACCAACGGCGCCTATGGCGTCTATCCCGTCGCTTCGACCAATGTGCTGATCGACAGGGTTGTGGTCCGCGGGGCGTCCGACGCGGGAATCTACGTCGGCCAGTCCAAAAACATCATCGTTCGCAACAGCCGCGCTGAGTTCAATGTCGCCGGCATCGAGATCGAGAACTGTTACAACGCCGATGTTCACGACAATGTCTCCACCCATAACGCCGGCGGCATCCTCGTGTTCGACCTCCCGGGTCTTCCCCAGATGGGCGGGCATTCGACCCGTGTGTTCCACAATCAGGTGGTCGACAACGACACCCCGAACTTCGCGCCGAAGGGCAATATCGTCGCCGGGGTGCCGACCGGAACGGGGATCATGGTCATGGCCAACCGCGACGTGCACGTCTTCGACAACACCATCGACGGCAACGGCTCGGCCGGCGTGATGCTTGTGGCCTATCTCCAGGCCTTCAGCGACCCGGCCTATAATCCCCTGCCGCGCGACATCGCGGTGCACGGCAACCACTATGGCCACAACGGCTTCGCGCCGACTTTTCCGGGTGGAGCGGATCTGGCCAAGGCGGTGGGCGGTGTCCTGCCACCGGTCATCTGGGATGGGATCGAGACCTGGACCCATCCCGCGGGCGCCGACGAATCGATCCTGGCTCAACTCTCCATCACCGAAGGGCCTGTCGTGAACCTGCGTCTGAAGGTTCAGGGAACGCCCGCGACCCAGGCCTGGCCGGAGGTCGTCCCGACCCTCGATCGCGGCGCGCTGCCCGAACCTCCGGCGGTCGTTCTGCCTGTGGGACAAGACGCGCCGTGAGACTTGGCGCGCGCCTCGCGGCGCTCGCGCTGGCTCTGGCCGGCTGGGTTTGTGCGGGGGTTGCGCCCGCCGCCGAGGTCGATCGCGCCAGGCTCAGCGAGGCCGCGCCCGCCGCGCATCTTTCGGACTATCGGTTGTTCGAGGACACGGGGGGCAGGCGGCCCAGCCGCGGCGTGATCGCCTATGCCGTCAACACGCCGCTGTTCACGGATTACGCCGCCAAGGCGCGCTATCTCTACCTGCCTCCCGGCGCGTCAATACCCTACGCCAGGGATGGGGTGCTGGACCTTCCCGTCGGCGCTGTGCTGATCAAGACCTTCGCCTATCCGGCCGATTTCCGCCGTCCGGCGCGTGACCTGCGGCTGGTCGAGACCCGCCTGTTGATACGCCAGACTGACGGATGGCGGGCGGCGAGCTATGTCTGGAACGCCGATCAGACCGACGCTCTCCTGCGGCGTGCCGGCGCCCGTTTTCTGGTGCGGTTCGTCGACGTCGCGGGGCAGCCGCGCACCCTGGAGTATGCGGCGCCCAACCTGAACCAATGCAAACAGTGTCACGGGCAGAACGGCGTCCTCGGTCCGATCGGGCTCAGGGTCCGCAATCTGAACGGCGATATTGCTCCAGGCGGCCGGCGGGAAAACCAGCTCACCCGACTGGCGCGCCTGGGGCTGCTTACCGGAGCGCCGCCCGCGGCGGAGGCGCCGCGCACGCCGCGCTGGGACGACACGGCGCTGCCGATCCCGTCTCGCGCCCGGGCCTATCTCGACGCCAATTGCGGCCATTGTCACAGTCGTGGAGGGCTGGCGAGCAACTCGGGCCTGTACCTGACCCTGGAAGAGACCGATCCCCATGTGCTCGGCGTCGGCAAGCGGCCCGTGGCGGCGGGGCGGGGGTCTGGCGACCTGGAGGTGTCGATCGACCCCGGCAAGCCGGACAGGTCGATCCTGCTCTACCGGATGTCATCCGTTGAACCTGGTGTGATGATGCCGCAGCTCGGGCGCTCGCTGCCTCACGCTGAAGGGATCGCGCTCATCCGCACCTGGATCGCCGGGATGGCGCCGGAATTCACCAGTAGTCGGCCATGATCTCACGGGCCCAGCTGGGCTCGTGAAAGGCGCCGCGCGGCGCGAAGCCCGACATCACGGGCTTGATGTCCAGCACGGGCGTGCCGTCGATGGCGTCGAGGCCCGAGACGGAAAGGCGGAGGCCCTCAACCCCGCGAATCCGGCAGACCGTGACGCCTATCCGATTGGGCCGCGTTCGGCCGCGTTGCGCGAAGATGCCGATCCGGGGCCAATCCTCGCGTCCCCTGGGGTGACGCGCCCCAAGGACGATCTCGGAGTCGTCCACGCGATCAAACAGGTAGACGACCTCCACGTGGGAGAATGAGTCCAGGCCGGCGAAGGCGTCAGGCTCGAAACGGTCGGCATCCAGGCAGATGACGGATTCAACCGCGTCCCAGTTGTCGTCCGTCGGCTCGTGGCGGCCGCCGAAGACCCGTCCGATCGGCCTCACCGTGAATTCCATGCGGCCCAGGCCCCTCCCTATATCTCTATGAAATCCTTGCCGTAGATGGCGGACCACTCGGCGACCTCGTCGATTGTGGTCTGGGCGATGTCCTCGCCGAGCCGCAGGGCGTCCAGAATCCTGACCGGGCGCAGACGCGCCAGGCCGGCCTTGTCCTCAAGCTGGCGGAGCTGATTGACCATGTGTTCCGAACGGTCGGCCAGACGCGAGCACTCGGACTGAAACTGCACGCCGTTCAGACTGGCCACGGCCGCGGGCAGGATGGCCGCCAGGGCGATGAGCATCGGGGTCCCGCCGTTGTCGAGCATCTCGCCGATCCCGGTCGGCAGGTGCTCGATCAACCCGGTGACGCCCAGGCCGGCGATGATCAGATCCACCACGACGATGCCGATCACGGTCTGATTCAGCCGGCGGCCCGTGCCCTCGATCCAGCGGCTCATTCGCTTCTGAATGTCGCGATTTCGCTCGTGGTAGAGTCGCTGCCCCGCCAACCAGCCCGTGCGGATGAGGGCGAGCGCCTCTGAAGCCTCCGGTCGCAGAGCGGTCCCTTCCCGGGGGCCCGGCGTGACGTCTTCGGGGCTGACCTGACGGACGATGGACGTGAACAGCCTGTCGATCATGTCCTGGGTCGACACACGCGTGGTGTACGGAAGCGACCAGTTGTAGGGCGAGCGCAAGGCTCCCGCATGCGGCAGGTAGATCATCGTCCGGAGCCGCTCGGACAGGTAGCGATAGTCTGCCGCGCGGTGAGCCAGACGTTGTCTGTTGGCGCGGTTCGACAGGTTCAGAATCTGCACCACGACGGCCAATTTTCCCGCGCCGAACAGGAAGAGCACCGCCTCAAGTCCGCGAACGGACAGGCCCAGCGGCTGGCGCAGCGGGAACATGGCCAGGGCGCCCACGGCCAGGAGAACCGCCACGACGGCCAGGGCGTAGCCCATGAGGAACGTCCCGCGATAGAGACTGGCATAGTGAGCCGACAGCAGGCTCGCCCGTTTTCGATAGAACTGATAGGCGACAGCAGCTTCGTCCGACGTCACCCGCGCGCGGTCCCTGAAGCGTCCTTCGAAGAACTCCCAGAGCCAGTTCAACCCCTCCCGCTTGGGGACCGATGGCCCGTAGAATTCGATCAGGAAGTCTCGCACGTAGCCGATGTCGCGGGGCAGGCCGCTGGCGCCGACCATTTCTCCGACCAACGCCCACAGCGTCTGCCTGGCGTGTTCCTCCGGCAAGGCCGCCGGCTCTTCCAGGTCGGCGCGGCTGCGCACCAGGGCGATATCGTCATGCCCGACGCGCAACAGGATCACGGGCATGCCCATGTCGAGCGCGGCCCGGATCGTCTGGCGCGTGCCGCCGACCCGGCCGTCATCCGCGGGGTCGTCGATGGCGATCAATAGATCGGCCTGCCGAAGTAGAATCTCGGATTGGTCGCTGAACGCTCTGGAGCGGTCCTGTCGCGCCCGTCGCGCCTCCGGACCGTCGCCGTCCCCCGCGGGGCCGGGGCTGGGGGGCAGGGCGCCGTCAAGTTCGACGATGAAGGCGCAAGCCGCGGCCGCTGTGGCGAACCCTGCCGCGTCCCGCACCGGGCTGTTGGCCACGAAGTCTGCCTGGCGGCAGGGAATTATCGCGCCCAGGCGCTTCTCCACATCGGGAAACGTGGGGTCCGGGTTCAGGAAGATGCGACCGGCCAACTGGTCGGCCCCGTCGGCGAGGCCGGTGATCAGGGTCAGGCGGGGGCGCATGTCGGCGGCGAACCGCAGGGAGAGGGCGTCGCCTGTGGCGGCGCTTTCCGACAGTGACAGCAATCGTCCGGCGACGGCGTGGAACACCTGCGTGAGCGTCTCACTCAGTCCGTGCACGGCCGAGGGCGGAATCCGGCGCTTCCCCGCCAGGGCGAGAGACAGGGCGATGCGGGGCTTGTCGGGCGCGTCTTGGGTCATGGCCGTAGGGAAAGCCTAACACGCTATCGACGCCCGTCCCAAGGTCAGGTGCGCGACAGGAGAGCCTCCGTCGCGCTCTCGTCCCGCCTTGCGCTGAACTGTCGAAATGCGCGACCCTTCATGCCCAGGCGAACGGTCCTGGCCGCGAGAGGAGAGGAACCATGGCCGACGATGTGTCACCGACGCCCGTGACGCCCGCCGAGGTGCTGGATCTCTGGTCCGGGGCCGACGACAAGGCGCTGCCCGGGGTCGGATCCGAAACGCACTTTTCCGCGCCCGTGGGTGTCGCGCCCGCCACAACCATGCTGCGCAATGTGTCGCACCCCACCCTGACGGTTGTTCGCCCCGATCCCGCCAAGGCCAATGGCGTCGGAGTCATCATCTGTCCGGGGGGCGGCTGGCGCATCCTGGCGTGGGAGCATGAGGGCGCCGATCTCGCCACCTGGCTGAGCGCGCGCGGGTACACCGCGTTCCTGCTCAAATACCGCGTCGCCGCGACACCGGCCGATCCCGAGGCCTTTGCCCGTCGATCAGCAGCCAGTTCGGCGGCGCTCTCGCGGCCCTTGGCCGCCGCCGAAACGCCTCGCTCCATGGACCGTGTCATCTCCGATGAGGCGACACTTCGCGCCCGTGAGGCCGCCGCGGAAGATGGACGACGCGCGCTGGCGATGGTGAGAGAACGGGCCGCGGACTTCGCCGTCGACCCCGCGCGGGTCGGCCTGATCGGGTTCTCGGCCGGCGCTTTTCTGGTCGTCGATGTGGCGCTGAAACCCGGCGGCCCGCCACCCGCCTTCGTGGCGCCGATCTACGGGGGCGAAACCCGCGGCAGGGCCATCCCAGCCGACGCGCCGCCCCTGTTTTCCGTCGTCGCCCAGGACGACCGCCTGTTGGTCAGTATCGTCCGGGGACTGTGCGATGACTGGTTCGCCGCCGACCGTCCGGTGGAGAGCCACATGTTCGCCCGCGGCGGGCATGGCTTCGGCATGATCCCCCAGGACCGCCCCTGCGACGCTTGGACCCGTCTCCTCGAAGCTTGGCTGGCGGATCAGGGCTTGATTTAACCCCGCCATGCGCTACGGGACCCATCAGAATACAGTCCAACCCTCGCGAAAACGAAAGCGCTTCGCGCCCACCGGAGACGAGAACACCATGACCCAACTGAGGTCGAGCCTGACGATCACGGCCGCCGTTCTGATCGGCGCTGTATGGCTGAGCGGTTGCGCCACGAACAAGTACGTGGACCAGCATGTCGGCGCCGTTCAGGGTCAGGTTGACGGCCTCAAGGGCGACGTCTCGGGCCTGCACGGCGAACTGAACGGCGTGAACGGCCGTCTGAAGGACCACGACGCCCGTCTGGCCGGTCTGGATCAGACCACCCGCGACGCCCTGGCGCGCGCCGAGGCCGCCGGCAAGCTCGCCGAAGGCAAGTTCGCCTATTCCATGGTGATGAGCGACGACACGGCCAAGTTCCGCACCAACGCCGCCAAGCTGTCGCCGGAAGCCGAAGCCAAGCTCACCGACTTCGCCGGCAAGCTGAAGGCGGACAACAAGAGCGTCTACGTCGAGATTCAGGGCTACACGGATGGCACCGGTTCCGACGCCAAGAACCTCAAGCTGGGTTCGGATCGCGCCGAGGCCGTCCGGCGCTTCCTCAACAAGCAGGGTATCGCCCTCAACCGCATGTCGACGATCTCCTATGGATCCGACAATCCGGTCGCCTCCAACCACACACGCAAGGGCCGCGCGCAGAACCGCCGCGTGGTGCTCATCGTCCTGCAATAGGCTCTCGTCTTCGCCGGGGGCGGCTCGACGCCGCTCCCGCGTCGCGACCAATGGCCTTGTCATGGCGGCGACGGACTGGTCAGTTGCCGCCTCCTGAGGGAGGCGCCGCATGAGCCGCACGATCGTTGATCTGTCGATCTATCTGGAAAACGATATCCAGAGCGATCCGCCGGGCGCGGGCCCGAAGATCCGCTACTTCACGCACGAGAACACGGTCGATCAGATCGCCCCGTTCTTTCCGGGCCTGGCCAAGGACGACCTGCCGGATGGAGAAGGCTGGGCGGTGGAACAGATCAATCTGTCCACGCATAACGGCACCCATCTGGACGCGCCCTATCACTTCCACAGCACCATGAATAAGGCGTTTGGCGAAGCCGAGCGCGCCATCACTATCGACGAGGTGCCGCTCGACTGGTGTTTCCAGCCCGGCGTGAAGCTCGACTTCAGGCGTTTCCCGGACGGTTATGTGGTCACGGCTGCCGACGTCGAGGCGGAGCTGGCCCGGGTGGGCCATATTCTCTCACCCCTGGAAATCGTCGTGGTGAACACCCGGGCGGGGTCGCGCTACGGACAGAGCGACTATGTCTCCTCGGGATGCGGCATGGGCTATGAGGCCACGCGCTATCTGCTCGACCGGGGCGTGCGGCTTACGGGTACGGACGGGTGGAGCTGGGACGCGCCGTTCGTGCATACCGCCCGCAAATACGGCGAGACCCATGATGCGTCGTTGATCTGGGAGGGCCACAAGGCCGGCCGCGACATTGGCTACTGCCACCTGGAGAAGCTGCACAATCTCGAAGCGCTGCCGGCGTTCGGGTTCTATATTTCGTGCTTCCCGCACAAGATTCGCGGCGCGTCGGCGGGCTGGACCCGGGCCGTGGCGATCTTCGACGACCGCCTCACGGCGATCTGACCCTCGGGCCGTTCAGGCGGGGACGGGGTTCATCATCCGCCAGGATTCTGAAGCCAACGGGCGGCGGCCCTGAATCTTTCGAAGGGCGTCGAGGCTGTCCTGTGGCGTGACAGCGATGAAGCGCGCTCGCGCGCCACGCAGTTCCACGGCGGTGAGCACGCCGGTCCAATAGGCCCCGCTGTCCACCGACACCCGGTGCGCGGCAAGGTCGGGTCCCACGATCGAATGGCCATGGACCACGGCGAAGTCATGCATCCAGTGATCGCCATCGAGGAATGGCTGACGAATGGTCGTCAGGCGCTGATGTTCAGAGTGTTCCAGCGGGTGGTGCGGGTGAACGCCGGCGTGAACGAACAGATAGCCGCCGATGCGAAGCCCGAGCTTGAGGCGCTCCAGCGCACGACGGACCTCCGGCATGGGGCGGTCGCGGAGCGCCTTCAGCGTCGCCGCCCCGCCTTGCCGGCGCATCTCGTCAAATGTGAAGCCCAGGCTCTCCAGGGTGGGCAGTCCGCCGTTGGCCATCCAGAAGTCGAAGAAGGCGTCGTCGGCGCCGACACCTTCGAGGGCGTCGCGAAGATAGTCCTCATGATTGCCGCCCAGGCATGTGACGCTGGCGCCAGGGAGGTCCAGCGCGGCGATCCGTTTCAGGACGCCGAGGCTGTCCGGCCCGCGATCGATATAGTCGCCCAGCGTCACCACATGCCGCTTTCCGGCCGGCGCCGCGGCCATCAGCTCTTCGATGGCGGCCATGAGCGCGTCGAAGTGGCGCAGATGGCCGTGGACATCGCCGATGGCCCACACGCACACGTCTTCCGGCAAGCGCGCCGGCGCGGGCTCCCAGGCCGAGATGAACAGGTTGAAGGCCGGTGCGTCCGGCACGGGGCGAGAGGTTGACGCCATGGCTAAGATCCACACTCACAAAAGGGTTACGAAACGTGACTGTCCCCGGTCGCGCGAGCGGCCGGGGACAACGGAAAAACGCTTAACGGCGGGGGCTCGTTCCGGCTTTCGTCAGAAGCACGCCTCGACCAGGCGATAGCCGCCCCAGCGGCCGTCCCAGATCCATTCCCGGCGGCATCCGTCGTACCAGCCGTAGTAGGAGTCCCCAACATAGTACGACGGGGGTGGTCCATAATAGTCGCGACGGTCTACGTAATAACCGCGTGGTTCGTCGTAGTAGCCGTGGCGGTGTGTCAGGGCTGCGCCGAGCGCCACGCCCGCCAGGCCGGCGATGATGGCCGGTCCGGCCCCGCCGCCACGACGATAGCCATAGCCTCGTCCGTATTCGCCGCCGCGCCCGCCGCCATAGCCGCCGCCGTGATAGCCGCCGCCGCCGTGCCACCCACCGCCATAGGCTTCGGCGGGGGTCGCCCCAGCCATCGCGCCGGTCAGGGTCGTGATCAGCGCCGCGGCGCCGACAAGGAACGTCTTCATGATCGCCTCCAGGGGTCGTCCTGATTGTGAATCCCGCGCACCGGAAGCGTTCCGCCTCGGTCCATGCGCGCACTATCGGCGCGTCTGGCTGAACCGCGCCTGAACGGCGCCGTCAGCCTCACGTTCAGGAGACGGGCCGGCCCTTGCGCGCCGCGCGCCGGGCGAAGCGCCCCGGATCGACGAGGTCCGCCAGGGCGGCCGGCAGGGGTGAGGGCGCGCCAACCGCCAGGGCGGCGATGTGTTCCGCCAGGAGCGGCGCCAGGCAGAACCCGCGCGATCCCAGTCCGGTGAGCACCATCAGGCCGGGCATCGCGTCGCCGGCCGAGCCGGCCAGCGGAAGGTAGTCGCGGGTCGTGGCGCGGACGGCGCTCCAATCCTCGCCGGCGGCGGCGCGCAGGCGAGACGCCAGGCCGGGCAGCTGCGCGGCGACCGCGGCCGTATTGCGTTCGCGGTCGACGGTCCGAAGGTCGGTCGCCCGGTCGTCCCGGTCGTGTGTCGCGCCAAACAAAAGCCCGTCGCCCATCGGGATGACATAGGCGCCGAACACCAGCGCGCCGGGTCCGTTCACCCGGCGCGCGACGCTGGCCTGGCCGCGCACCGCCGTGAGGGCGATCCCCGAGACGAGGTCGGCGCTTGCCATCCCGGCGGCGACGCACACGACATCGACCGCCGCGAGGACCTCTCCATCCTGGTCCAGAATGCGCCAATTATATCCATCGTGGGTTAGCCGGGCCGCGGAAGCGACCTCCACAGGGCCGAGCCAAGCCTCAAGAATCGCCCCGGGTCTGAAGACTCTGGCGCCGGCCATGGCGAGGCCCTCCGGCGCGGCTTCGCCCACCTGGGCCACGGTCGCATCAGGGGCCAGACTCGTCATGGCCAATGGCTCGAAAAGATCGGAGCCGGCGATCGCGGTGAAACGTCCGGGGTCCTTGGGCCCCTGGGCCAGCTGCAACGCGCCGCGGGCGATGACGGCGCCGGGGATCGTGTCGTAGAGCGCCGCCGCCTGTCGCGCGGCCTGGGCGAAGAGCTCTGCGCCCGGCCCAAGTCCGGCGTCTAGACGTGGGGCCATCAGTCCAGCCGGCGCGCCGGAGGCGCCGGCGCCGGGGCCGGCGACGTCGAAAACGCGGGCGTCAATGCCCAGGGCGGCGAACGCGCGGTGAAGCGAGGCGCCGGCGATGCCCGCGCCGATCACGGCGACCCGAGGCAGCCGGCTTGCGGCCGCTGGTCCTGGCCATCGGGCGATAAGACGTTCGCGCTTTCGACCGTGGCCGGGCGCGCGGTCCACGGTGAAGCCCACCTCCGCCAGGCCGCGCCTGACGGCCCCGGCCACGGTGTAGGTGGCGGCCGACGCGCCGGGGGCGGATCGGCGGGCGATGAGGCCAAGCACCTCGGGCCGCCACATCTCGGGGTTGAGGGACGGCGCGAAGCCGTCCAGGAACCAGGCGTCGGCGGGCCCTGACCATGCGGCAAGAGCCTCGGCGACGTCCATGACGGCCACGTCGAGGGTGGCGTGCAGATCGGCCAAGTCGATCCTGTGGAACCCGCGCGCCCGGCCGGGCCAGTTGGACGTGAGGCGGTGCGCGATGGCCTCGAGCTCGGGCCAGACGCTCAGCGCGCGCAGGGCCTCCGCGGCCGCGAGGGGCGCATTCTCGATGGTGAAAATGGACAGGTGGCTGCCCGTGGGCCGGGTCTTGATCCAAAGATGGAGCAAAGCGGCGACGTTCAAGCCGGTGCCGAAGCCAAGTTCGCCGACGGTGAAGACTCGTCGATCCGCCCAGGCCGCGGGCAGGTCGCAGCCGGCCAGAAATACGGCCCGTGATTCCGCCAGGCCATCGTCCTTGGAGAAATAGACATCGCCGTGACGACGCGAGCGGGGCGCGCCGTCATCGTCCCACGTCACCGGCGAGGTCTGAGGATCGGTCATGCGCCCCCTCGCGAAGGCTTCAACGGAAAAGGGCCGCCCCTTGCGGAGCGGCCCTTCCCATCAGTTTGATCGTCGTGGAGACGAATCTTACTTCTTGGCGTCGGCGGCCGGGGCCATGGCGCCGGCGGCGGCGGCCGGAGCAGCAGCGGCGGCGGCGGCCGGAGCAGCGGCGTCGGCG
>CAIQJF010000011.1 GCA_903872075.1 uncultured Caulobacteraceae bacterium
CACCAGACACATCGGGCGCTGGGTGGGTGTGTTGGCCAGGAATTCCTGCACCGAACCAAAGAGTGCAACCTTCAACCCGACGGAACGGATCAGGCTGTCCAGGGACTCGCGAATGGCGACGTCATCGTCGATGACGCATACGAGCCCCGTATCATCCGACGGTTTCACGATGGCATTCTCCTCTCGCCCCGCACTGGAACGCATACATTGGCGCTCTGTCACTCAGGCTGTGGGCCGTGATGTGATTGTTCAGCAAGGAACAGCAAAAATGTTAACAATGAATTACAGTCGTTTCGACGTCCTTGTCTGATTTAAAGTCAATAATAGGCATTTTAATGAACAATTTTGACAAATCTACCGTGGCGAGATGCGCACTCGAAGCCCGAAATATACTAACGTATAGTTCCGAAACAGCCAAAAGCATATGTTCTTTGTGGCGAGCCTGCTGGTGGTTTAAGGTCCGCCGCTATGGGGCCCGCAGCACGGGTCCAGGTTGCGTCGCGCCTTATGCTGCGCCCTCAAACCGTTCCCAACGGCTGGCGTCGAAGTCGCGAAGTCGATGGGTCAGCACGCCGACCCGTTTCTCGATCGCCTCGGCGGCGTCGAGGGCAAGATCCTCGCGGAAACGCGAGGCGATGATCTGAGCGCCCACGGGATGGCCGCCGGCAAAGCCGATCGGTGCGACTGAGGCCGGCAGACCCAGAACGTTCAGGGCCGAAATCCAGCGCAGATCGTTGGAGAAGATCCGCCGGGCCGTGGCGGCGTCGGCGAGATCCGCCCCGGGCGGCGGGGTCGGCTGCACGGCGGCCGGCGCGAGGATGATCGGATAGGTCTCCAGGAACGCCAGCCAGTCGCGGATCAGGCGCGACCGCAGGGCGATGGCGCGCATATAGGCTTCGCCGTCGAGGATCGTGGCCTGATCAAGGATGCCGGCGAGGGCGCGGTTGAAATCGGCGCTGCCGACCTCGCGCATCTGCGGCGCCTGCAGGGTGGCGATCTCGGTGGAAATCAGGTCGCGCCAAAGGGTCCAGGCGGCCGACAGGTCCGGCGTCTCGACCTCGGAGACCGCATAGCCGGCGTCGGAGAGGTAGCCGGCGGCCCGGTCGATCAGGCTGCTGATCTCGGGATCGATATCCAGGTCCGCAGGCGAGCGCGCCAGGGCGACCTTGATCGGCCCCTCGGGCGCCGGCCCGGTCAGAGGCGCGGGAACCCACCAGGGATCACGGGCGTCGCGGCGGCTCATGACCTCCAGGCCAAGCCGCACATCGGCGACGGTGCGGGCCAGTGGACCCTGCGAAGACATGAACTGGGCCATGAGCGGCCGCTCTGCCGGAGCGCTGGGATTGAACGCCGGGATGCGGCCCTGGGTCGGCTTGATGGTGGCGATGCCGTTGCAGGAGGCCGGCCAGCGCAGGGAGCCACCGATGTCGTTGCCGTGGGCGATGCAGCCGATCCCAGCCGCCACCGAGGCGCCCGCGCCGCCGGAGGAGCCGCCGGGCGTGATCGACCGGTCCCAGGGATTGAAGGTCTGACCGTGGAGAGGATTGTCGGTGTGCCAGCGCAGGGAGAACTCGGGCGTGTTGGTGAGGCCGAGGATAATGGCTCCGGCCGCCTTGAGGTTGGCGACGACGGGAGAGTCGCCAGGGGCGATATTGTCCTTGAAGGCGACCACGCCGTTGGAGTTGGCCTGACCCTCCAAATCGATATTGATCTTGACGGTCACCGGAACCCCGTGGAGCGATCCCAGGGTTTCGCCCCGACCTCGCGCGCGATCGGCGGCGCGCGCCGCCTGCAGCGCGCCCTCGCTCAGATCGACCACGATGGCGTTCAGCGCGGGATTGACCGACTGCAGCCGCGCCACATGCGATTCCGTCACCGCCTCCGCCGACACCTCGCCGGCCGCGATGGACCGGGCGGCGTCAGTCGCGGAGAGTTGCCAGAGAGGGGCTGACGTCATCGCTGAAACTCCGATTTTTGGGCAGGCTAAGGTGATGGCCGGGCGGCCGCAAACAAGCACGCGACGGGCGCCGCGGAAATAGCTATGCCGGTCGAAGGGCCTGCGCCGGCGGGGACGCCGGACGGGGCTGGGGACAGGCAGGATGAGCGATCCGTCCGATGTGGCGATCGGCGTTTCGGCGCTGCGCAAGGCCAGCTGGCGGCTGCTGCCGCTGATCGGTCTGGGCTACGGCGTCGCCTATATGGACCGCGTCAACATAAGCTTCGCGGCGGCGCGGATGAATGCCGACCTTCACTTCAGCGCCACGGTCTATGGCCTGGGCGGAGGGCTGTTCTTCCTCGCCTATGCGCTCCTGGAGGTGCCCTCCAACCTGATGCTGGTCCGGGTCGGGGCGCGGCGCTGGCTGGCGCGGATCATGATCACCTGGGGCCTGCTGGCGGTGGGCATGATGTTCGTGCGCACGCCTATGCAGTTCTACGCCATGCGCTTTCTGCTGGGCGCGGCTGAGGCCGGGTTTTTTCCCGGCGCGGTATTCTATCTCATGCACTGGTTTCCGGCCGCCTGGCGGGGCCGGGCGATCAGCGGCTTCTATGTGGCCTATCCGCTCAGCAACGTGTTCATGGGCGCCGTGGCGGGGGCCCTGCTTGGTCTCCACGGCAACCTGGGCCTCTCGGGCTGGCAGTGGCTGTTCCTGGTGGAGGGCCTGCCGGCGGTGGTTCTGAGCGCGGTGTTCCTGAGGTTTCTGCCCGATGAGCCGGCCACGGCCGCCTGGCTGACGCCGGGCGAGACGGCCTGGATCACGCGGGGCCTGGCCGCCGACCGCGCGGCGCAGGCGAGCGAGCCCGACCCTGGCCTCAAGGCGACCCTGCTCAGCCCGATGGTCATTCTCATGGGCCTGGTGAATGCGCTCTACCTGGGCAGCGCCTACGCCTTCAACCTCTCCGCGCCGATGCTTCTGGGTGAGGCCACAGGGCTGGGGGTCACGCAAGTGGGTTTCCTGGTCGCCTCCGGCGGGTTGCTGGGCGCTGCGGCCATGGTTCTCAACAGCCGCCGTTCCGACCGCTTTCGTGAACGCTATCTCCATGTGGCCGTGCCGCTCATTCTCGAGGGCCTGGCTTATGGCGCCATGAGCCTCATTCCGAGCGGACCCGCCTACGCCGGCGCCTACCTCATCGCCCAGTCCATGGCCGCGGCGGTGGCGGCGGTGTTCTGGCTGGTGCCCAGCGACCGGCTCTCCGGGCGCTCTGCGGCCGGCGGGGTGGCGGCGATCAATGCCATCGGCATGATCGGCTCATTCCTGGCGCCCTACGGCTGGGGCCTGCTCAAGGACGGGACGGGCGGTTACGGCGTCGGCCTGGCGGTCCTGCCCTTCGCGTTCTTCCTGGCCGCGGCAATCGTGCTGTGGCTACGCGCCCAGGCGCGCCGCGAGGCGGCGCACATGGATCAGGCCGTACCCGTGGATATCTGACGGGGCGCCACGTGGCCTAAAGCGGTCGGCGGCGGATCACCAGATTGCGGATCTCGGTCATGTCTTCCATGGCGAAGCGCACGCCCTCGCGGCCGAGACCGGAGTCCTTCACCCCGCCATAGGGCATGTTGTCGACGCGGTAGCTGGGCACGTCGCCGATCACCACCCCGCCCACGTCCAGGCGGTCCCAAGCGGTGAGCATCTTCTCCAGGTCGCGGGTGAACACCCCGGCTTGCAGGCCGAAGTGAGAGTCGTTGACCTCATCCAGGGCAGCCTCGAAGTCGTCGAAGGCGCTGAGAATGGCCACGGGCCCGAAGGCCTCCTCGTCGCGGATCTTGCAGCCGGCCGGGACCTCCTCAAGCAGGGTGGCTTGGAGCATGGCGCCGTCACGGCGGCCGCCGCAGAGCACGGTGGCGCCCTTGATCCGGGCTTCCTCGATCCAGCCGTCCAGACGGCGGGCCTCCTTCTCGTCGATCATCGGGCCGATGAAGGTGGTCTCGTCCTTGGGATCGCCGCAGATCAGGTTCCGCGCCTTCTCCACCAGGATCGCCTTGAGCTCTTCATAGATGCCGGTGTGGATGATGATCCGCTGCACGCCGATGCAGGATTGCCCGGACTGGTAGAAGGCGCCGAAAATGATGCGTTCGGAGGCGTCGGCGAGATCGGCATCCTTGTCGACGATGACCGCGGCGTTGCCGCCCAGCTCAAGCACCACCTTCTTCTTGCCGCAGCGGGCCTTGAGGTCCCAGCCCACGTCCGGCGAGCCGGTGAAGGACAGGAGCTTGAGACGGTCGTCGGTGGTGAACAGGTCGGCCCCGTCGCGGCTGGCCGGCAGGATCGAGAAGGCGCCCTTGGGCAGGTTGGTCTCGGCCAGGACCTCGCCGATGATGATCGCCCCGAGCGGGGTGCGCGAGGCGGGCTTCATCACGAAGGGGCAGCCCACGGCAAGGGCCGGGGCGATCTTGTGGGCGGCCAGGTTGAGCGGGAAGTTGAAAGGCGAGATGAAGGAGCAGGGGCCGATCGGCACCCGCTTCCACATGCCCTGATAGCCCTTGGCGCGGGGCGAGATGTCCAGCGGCTGTACCTCGCCGGTCATGCGCACCGACTCCTCGGCGGCGATCCGGAAAGTGTCGATCAGACGGCCCACCTCGCCACGGGAGTCCTTGATCGGTTTGCCGGCCTCAACGCACAGGGCCAGGGCCAGTTCATCCGCCCGCTCGGTGAAGCGGGTGACGCAGTGGGCAAGCACGGCCTGACGTTCATAGGCGGCCATTTTTGCCATGGGTTCGGCCGCCTCGACCGCCGCGGCTATCCCTGCGTCGATCATGGCGGCGTCGGCCAGGGCGACCCGGGTGGCCACCTCGCCGGTATATTTGTCGGTGACCGCCAGATCCTGGTTGGGCTGCTTCGCCTCATTGGCCAGGTAGAGCGGATAGACGGGTTTCAGGCCGGTCATGGCGAAAGTCCTGTGCGGCTGTCGGGTGAGGAAACGCGCTGGAAACGCCCGGCGGTCGTCAGACCGCCGCGCTGACCTGCTTGATCTCCTTGTTCAGGATCCGGTCGTTCTCGGAATAGTCCATCGGCACTTCGATGAGCTGCACGCCGGGGCTGTTGAGACACTGTTCGAGCAGTTCCGTGAGGTGGGCGGCGCTTGTCACCCGGTGGCCCGTGGCGCCATAGGCTTCGGCGTATTTCACGAAGTCCGGGTTGCCGTAGGTCAGGCCCCAGTCCTTGAAGCCCATATTGGCCTGTTTCCAGCGGATCATGCCGTAGCTGTTGTCGTTCAAGATCAACACGACGATGTTCAGCTTCAGGCGGACGGCGGTTTCCATCTCCTGGCTGTTCATCATGAAGCCGCCGTCGCCGCAGATCGCCATGACCTTGCGATCCGGATAAACCATGGACGAGGCCATTGCCGAGGGAAGGCCGGCGCCCATGGTGGCCAGGGCGTTGTCCAGCAGAACCGTGTTGGGTGCATGGGCGTGATAGTTGCGGGCGAACCAGATCTTATAGACCCCGTTGTCCAGGCAGATGATGCCGTCGGAGGGCATGGCCTTGCGCACCTGATCGACGAGATAGGGCGGGAAGATCGGGCAGCGGGTGTCGCCGGAGTATTGGGCGGCGTGGGCGACCTCCGCCTCGCGGGCCTTCATCATTTTCGAGAAGTCCCAGCCCTTGTTGGGCAGGATGTCTTCCTTCATCTGCCAGATGGCGTTGGCGATGTCGCCGACAACTTCGATCTGAGGGAAATAGACCGGATCGACCTCGGCGCTGCGGAAGCTGACGTGGATTACCTCGGCCGTGCCCTTCTGCATGAAGAACGGCGGCTTTTCGATAACGTCGTGGCCGACGTTGATGATCACATCCGCCGCCGCGACGGCGCGATGGACGAAGTCGCCGCCCGACAGGGCCGCGCAGCCGACGAACTTGGGATGATCCTCGTCGATCACGCCCTTGCCGAGCTGGGTGGTCAGGAAGGGGATGCCGGTCTTCTCGACGAACTGGGTCAGCATTCGGCTGGTCATGGCGCGATTGCCGCCGGCGCCGATCACCAGCAGGGGCGACTTGGCGTTCTCGATCTTCTTCACCGCGGCGCGGACGGCCTTGGGATCGGCGGCCGGGCGGCGTGACAGGCTGGCCGGGATCGGCGTCGAGTCGGTCTCCTCGTCGGCGATGTCCTCCGGGAACTCGATGTGGACGGCGCCGGGCTTTTCCTCCTGGGCCAGGCGGAAGGCCTCGCGCACACGGGAGGGAATATTGTCGGCCGAGGCCATCTGGTGGGTGAACTTGGTGATCGGCCGCATCATGTCGACCACGTCGAGGATCTGGAAACGACCCTGTTTGGAACTCTTGATGGGCTTCTGGCCGGTGATCATCATCATCGGCATACCGCCGAGCTGGGCATAGGCCGCGGCGGTGACGAAGTTGGTGGCGCCGGGGCCCAGGGTCGCCATGCAGACCCCGGCCTTGCCGGTGTGCCGTCCGTAGGTCGCGGCCATAAAGCCGGCTGCCTGTTCGTGACGGTTGAGGATCAGCTTGATCTTCGTGGAGCGCGAGAGGCTGTCGAGGAAATCGAGGTTCTCCTCGCCGGGCACGCCGAACATGTATTCGACGCCCTCGTCCTCGAGGCATTTCACGAACAGATCTGACGCCTTGGTCATTTGGAAGTTCCCCCTTGAAGCCCCTTGGGCCCGCCACCCTCGGAACGCCGCGTCCACGCCGCGCCCTGAAGGGGGCCAACGCAGAAGCGGCGCGAGCGTTCCCGGCTCCCCGCCGTTCCGCCCAGGTTTGTTTTGAACCATGGATCAGCGGCTCCGAACAGGGGGCGTCTCCTGCGATTTCAGGCCGAGACCTGCTCCAGGGCGAGGCCGGAGGTGCGCGGGCCGAGCAGGCCGACGGCCGCCACCACCACCAGCATGGCCAAGGCGATGAAGACGAAGACGCCGGGTGCGCCCATACCGCTGAGCAAAGCGGCGATGATAAAGCTGGAGAACACCGTGGAGATGCGGCTCCACGCGTAGACGAAACCCACCGCCGAAGCCCTCATCCGTGTCGGGTAAAGTTCGGTCTGATAGGCGTGGTAGGCGTAGGAGAGCAGGTTGTTGGAGAAGGTCACGCCGATCCCCAGAGCGATCAGGATCGCCGGCGCCGTCTGGCCGGCGAAGGTTAGGCCCAGGACCGCGGTGGTCAGGGCGGCGGCGATGATCTGGGTCTTGCGCTCGAAGCGGTCGGCAAGGACCGAACAGAGCAGGGGTCCCAGCGGGTAGGCGGCGGCGATGGCGAAGGCGTAGCCCAGGCTGTGGGTGACGGAATGGCCGCGCGCCGCGATCAGCGACGGCGCCCAGTTTCCGAAGCCGTAGAAGCCGATGGCCTGGAAGATGTTGAAGATCACCAGCATCAGGGTCCGCACGCGGTAGGCCGGCGAAAACGCCTCGGCCAGGCGGGCGGAGGCGACTGGCGCGGTCCCGGCGACCGCGCCGGCGGGAACGGCCTCGCCCTGTCCCGCCGGCGGACGGCCTTCCATCCGCCGCAGGATCGCATCGGCTTCGGCGTGACGACCCTGTCGCTCGAGCCAGCGCGGGGACTCCGGCAGGCGCGCGCGGATCACCCAGACCAGGGCCGCGCCGCTGGCGCCGAGGATCATCACCCAGCGCCATCCCGCGATGCCAAATGGGGTCAGAGGCAGCAGCCGCCAGCAGGCGAAGGCCACCAGGGGCACGGCGGTGAACTGAATGGCTTGATTGATGGCGAACGCTCGGCCGCGCAGGCGGGCCGGCGCGATCTCCGCCACATAGGAATCGATGGTGACCAGTTCGACGCCGATGCCGATCCCGGCGATCAGCCTGAGCATATCCAGTTGCACGGCGCTCTGGGCGGCGGACATGGCCAGGGTGGCCAGAGCGTACCAGACCAGGGAGGCGGTGAAGATCGCCCGCCGCCCGAAACGGTCCGCGACCCGCGCGAAAACCACCGTACCGATGAACAGGCCCAGGAAGGTGGCGGCGGCGAAGGTCGCCTGATCGCTCTGGCCGAACAGGCCGGCCTTGCCGTCATGGAACAGTCCCGCCTTGACCAGCCCCGGCGAGATATAGGCGGTCATCATCAGGTCGTAGAATTCGAAGCAGCCGCCCAGCGAGACGAGAACGATCAGTTTCCAGGCGGGCCAGGCGCGCGGCAAGGCGTCGAGCCGCCCGGCAATGGAAGAGTCCGGCGCCTCTGCTATAGGCGCGGACGTGAATTCAGCGGGCCCCGACATGACCAGACCCTTCTTCGATCTCAAGGCGACGCACAACCCTCACCGCTGGTATCTGCCGCTGCACGACGGTCTGTGTGTCGGCCCGCCCGGGAAGACCTTCATGTTCGGCGGCGTGGGCATGGCCGCGGCGATCGGGGCCATGGAGCGCACCTGCGGCCGGCCGGTGATCTGGGCCACGGCGCAATATCTCTCCTATGCGCGGCCGGGCTCGGTGGTGGATCTGGACGTCTGGGTTCCCGCCAACGGCAAATTCACCAGCCAGGCCCGGGTGAACGCCCATGTGGGTGATAAGGAGATTCTGACGGTCAACGCCGCTCTCGGCGAACGTCCCAGCGACCTCGATCACCAGTGGGCGACCGCCCTAGCCGTGCCGCCGCCGGAAGACTGCGCGGTGAGCGAACGCTGGCGCGACGACGTCGAGGATCTGCACAGTCAGATCGAGGTGCGGGTGGCGCAAGGCTGGCATCGCCGTTCGGCCAGCCCCGACGGCCTCAGCGGCGATGGCCGGGTCGTCCTGTGGATCCGCTCGCGCGGCGGCTATGCGGTGGATTCCACCATGCTGGCGATCATGGCCGACCATGTGCCCTCGGGTGTCGGCCACGCTTTGGGGCGCAACGCTGGCGGCAACAGCCTCGACAACACAATCCGCTTCCTGAAGATCGTGCCCACCGAGTGGGTGCTGGGCGATGTGACGATCATCGGGGTCGCCAACGGCGTTGCCCACGGCTCCATGCGCCTGTTCGCCCAGGACGGCCGGTTGATGGCCACCGCCAGCCAATCGATGATCCTGCGAATCCGCGACGACGAACCCGCGGCCTGAACCGCAGGTTCTCTCGCGAGCGTGGACTACATCGGCGGCGGCGCACCTTTTTCGCCGACCACGACACTGGCGGCCGCGAGCGCGCCGTCCGGCCGCTTCATGGCCATCACGAAGACGCTGACGCCGGGCTTGACCATGGCGCGGTCGCCGGGGCCGGTCTCGACGATCTTGGCGGTGGGCGGCACCAGGACGGTGTGCATGCCGCCCGGATAGGACACCTCGATGGTGTTGCCCTTGGCGCCGGCAACCACCTTGCCGACATCGCCGTTGGTCATCATCGAATGGGGCCGGAGGTCCCAGGCATAGTGGCCGGCGCCCATTTTCACGCCGGGCGGGAAGACATGGACCTCAAGCGAGCGGCCGGTGCCGTCCTTGCGCTCGATGGTGGTGGTGCCGATGAAGCTGCCAGGCTTGATGGCGTCCATGGTGACGTTCTTCATGGCCGCGACGCTCCAGGTGGGCGCGAGCTTGATCGTCATGGGCGTGCCCGACTTCAGCTTGACCACCAGGGTGTCGGCGGTGATCGAGGCGACCTTGCCGCGCACGTGCTGCAGGGCCTCCTGGGCGGCGGCCGGTAGAGCGGACGCGAGGACGGAGACAGACACCAGGGCGGCGAGCGCGCCTCTGAAAGAAACGGACATTTTGGGCAATCCCCCTTCGAATGAAATCCAGCCGCCTCAGCGATAGCACGCGCCGCACGACGGCGACAATTTTAAGCGCCGAAAGCATTCCCTCGCCGGGCCGCCGTGGCTAAACACCTCGGCGCGGGAGCCCCTACAGCATGCGCCGAATGATCCTGTTCCGACACGGCAAGGCCGAGGTCGCCGGCCCGAGCGGCGGCGACAAGGATCGCCCCCTGGCCGGCCGGGGGCGCGAAGATTCCGCCGTCACCGCCGGCTGGCTGAGCGACGCGGGCTTCGTCCCAGATATTGTGCTGGTCTCGCCGGCGCACCGCACCGCGGAAACCTGGGATTGCGCTCGCCCGGCTTTCCCGTCGGCGCGCGCCGAGCGGAACGAAGATCTCTATCTCGCCAGCAGCGATCTCATCCTTGACGCCGCGCTTGAGGCCCTGGGCCGCGGCGCATCGGTGATGATCGTCGGCCACAATCCTGGCCTTCAGGAGTTGGGCGCCGATCTGGCTGCCGCCGCCGGAGCACCGGCCGATCAGATCGACCGGATCGAGGAGGCGTTCCCCACGGCGAGCGCCTGCGTGTTTCGGATGGATGGCGATCAGGCGGCGGTGCTTGAGGCGGTATATGAGCCGCCCCGCAGGGCGGGCGAGCCGCCGCGCTGGGTCTATCTCGATAGGGCGTCTGGAGATCCGGCCTGACCCACATCTATAAAATCCTGCCCCGGGCGGACTGGACGGCCGCGCAGGCGGCAGGGGTCTATGCGGGCTCGCCGCTCGACCTTGCGGACGGCTTCATTCATTTCTCAACCGCAGCCCAGGCGGCGGAAACCGCGCGGCGCCACTTCCGCGGCCAGGAGAATCTCGTGGTGCTGGCCATCGACGCCGCGGCGCTGGGCGAGGCGTTGATCCATGAACCCTCTCGGGGCGGGGACCTGTTTCCGCATCTCTATCGTGCGCTCGACATCTCGCTCGTCCTGGCGGTGACTGACGCGCCGCTGGACGGGGACGGCGTGCCTGTTCTCGGCGATCTTGCGTTATGAGCCTGTTGCACGATCTGGCCACGCCGGGCCTGCGCCTGTTCGACCCGGAGGATGCGCACGGTCTGACCATCGCGGCGCTTAGGCTTGGACTTGGCCCGCGCGCTGACGGTCGATCCGATCCCATCCTCGCCACCCGGCTGGCGGGTCTGACTCTGGCCAACCCGATCGGTCTGGCGGCCGGCTTCGACAAGAACGCCGAGGTTCCAGGCGCGATGCTGCGGGCGGGCTTCGGCTTCGTGGAGTGCGGCACCACCACCCCCCGGCCCCAATCGGGCAACCCGCGTCCGCGATTGTTCCGCCTGACCGCGGACCGGGCCGTGATCAACCGCATGGGCTTCAACAACGCCGGTCTTGAGGCGTTCGCCGCCGGGCTCGCGGCGCGACGGCCGAGAGGCGCGGTGGTGGGCGCCAACGTGGGGGCTAACAAGGATTCCGCCGACCGCGCGGCCGACTACGTGACAGGCCTGCGGCGGTTGTGGCAGCTGGCCGACTATTTCACCTTGAACGTCTCCTCGCCGAATACGCCTGGATTGCGTGATCTGCAGGGCAAGGCGGCGCTCGAGGCCTTGCTCGCAGCCGTGGCGACGGTGAGGTCGGAACTCGCGGCAGGCCCCGCCGGCGAACGGCCGGTGTTCCTGAAGGTGGCTCCGGATCTCTCGCCCGGCGATGTCGAGGATATCGTCGAGGCCGCGGTCATCCATGGCCTGGACGGCCTGATTGTCTCCAACACCACCGTCGCCAGGCCGGAGACGCTGCGCAGTCCGGCGCGTGCCGAGACCGGAGGATTATCGGGCGCGCCGCTGTTCGGCCCCTCCACCGCGGTGCTGAAGGCGTTCCATGCCGCCGCCGGGGGCCGTCTGGCGCTCGTGGGTGTGGGCGGGATCGGTACGGCGCGGCAGGCCTACGCCAAGATCCGGGCGGGAGCTTCGGCCGTGCAGCTCTATTCTGCGATGGTCTATGAGGGACCGTCGCTGGTGGGCCGACTCAACCGAGAACTTGCTGTCCTTTTGCGCGCGGATGGCTTTTCCAGCATCGCCGAGGCGGTGGGAGTGGGCTGACATTCGCCCCGGACGCCCCGGATGCGGCGTTTGATTGCTCCTGGGCGCGTGGCGCTGTAACGAAGGCGCATGGCGGAGCCCGCGCCCCCGGAAGAGCTTACCGCGCCAGGCGAGCGCCGCTTCTTCTGGTTTCAGGGCCTGTCGGCCCGTCTGCTGCTGCTCACCGTCCTGATCGTCGTGGTGGCCAACCTCCTCATCCTGCCGCCAAATCTTTCGGCTTTCGAGGAACAGTGGCTGCTCGACCGCCTGCGCGCGGCGGAACTGGCGACGCTTGTGGAGGAGACTGCACCCGGCGGCGTGGTCACGGATCGGGTGCGGGCAAAGCTGCTGGCCAACGCCGAGGTCGTGTCGGTCGCTCTGCAGGTCCACAATGAACGGCGGCTCATTCTTCAGGCGCCGCGTCTGACCCGCACGCCCTATCTGGTCGACCTGCGCCGCCGCGATCCGCTGTTCTGGATCGCCCCTTTCCGCACGTTGACCGAGGCCGACGACCGGATGGTCCGGGTCATGGCCCGGCCGCGGTTCCGCGAAGGCGAGTTCGTGGAAATCGTCGCCTCCGATGGACCACTCAAGAAGCAGCTGCTGGCCCAACTCGGGCGACTGATGGGGATCGCGGCCTTTACCTCAGTCATGGCAGGGGCGGTGGTCTATGTATCGCTTAACCTCTTTCTGGTCCGGCCCATGCGCCGGATCACCTTGTCGATGGAGCGGTTCAGGGCCGATCCGAACGATCCCCGCGCCCGGGTGGAGCCGTCTGGCCGGCGTGACGAGATCGGCCGGGCCGAAGGCGAACTGGACCGGATGCAGGCGGACCTGCGGACCGCCCTGGCGTCACGCGCCCGCCTCGCGGCCCTGGGCGAAGCTGTCGCCAAGATCAATCACGACCTGCGCAACATGCTCACCAGTGCTCAGATCGCCTCCGAGCGGCTTGCCACCTCCGGTGACCCGAAGGTGGCCCAGGCCTTGCCGCGTCTGGAGCGGGCGTTGAACCGGGCCATCCTCCTGGCGTCCAACACCCTGGCGTTCGGCCGCAGCGAGGAGCCCGCGCCAGACAAGCGCCTGCTGGCCTTGCGCGGCGTGCTGGAGGCGGCGGCGGAAGACGCGGGACTGACCCCAACCGGTGTGCGGCTGAACATCGATCTGCCGGCCGAGGCCGTGGCCGACGCGGATCCGGAACAACTGCACAGGATCCTCGTGAACCTGTTGCGCAATGCTCGCGAGGCCGTCGAAGCCGAGGCTGGACGCAACGGTGTCGGCGCGGTCCTGGTCACCCTGAACCTGGAACCGGGGCTGTGGCGGCTTCGATTGGCCGACGACGGCCCTGGCCTTCCGCCTCGCGCACGCGCCAACCTGTTCCAGCCATTCGCCGGTTCGACGCGGCAGGGTGGGGCGGGGCTCGGCCTGGCCATCGCGCGGGAGCTGGCCCAGGGGCATGGCGGCGACCTGGTCCTGGTGGCGACAGGGCCCGAGGGCACTGTCTTTGACCTGATCCTCCCCGGTGGCCCATAAGCGGGCGTGATCGCCGGCACAGGTTGCGGTCTCCTTGGCGAGCCCCTTAAAGTCGCTGGAATATGACGGCGCCAGACCGTCTGGAAGGAAATGTGAGGACCATGACCCCGTCGATCCGTCTCGATCCGGCCACCGGCCAGAAGCTTTTCGCCACCCGCGCCGCCAAGGCGACCGACCGGATCGCCGGCAAGGGTTATGCTGTCAACAACGATCTGGCGCTCAAGACGCTGCCTGATCTTCCCCCCGGCGCGACATTCAACGCCGAGGAACAGGCCAAATACCGGGCCTTCAAGGAAGCGCGGCGGGGCGCGGCCGACTACATGGCCATGGAGGGCGATTTCGCGAAATACCTCGCCGACGTCTACTCGGCCGCGCCGGTCGAGCGGGATGCGCTCACGGACGATTGCGAAATCCTGGTGGTGGGCGCCGGCTTCGCCGGGCTGCTGCTCTGGCACAAGCTTCGCGCGGCCGGCTTTACCGACGTCCGGTTCTGCGAGAAGGGCGGCGACGTCGGCGGCACCTGGTACTGGAACCGCTATCCCGGCATCGCCTGTGACGTGGAGGCCTACAGCTATCTGCCGCTGCTGGAGGAGACGGGCTACGTCCCGAGCATGAAGTTCGCCTCGGGCTTCGAGATTCTCGAGTATTGCCAGACCATGGCCGAGAAGTTCGGCTTCTACGACCATTGCCTGTTCCACACGACGGTTCAGGAAACGCAATGGGATGAGGCCAGCGGCCGCTGGATCGTCGTTACCGATCGCGGCGATCGCATGAAGGCCCGGTTCGTCCTGCTGGCCAACGGCATCCTCACGACGCCTAAACTCGCGCGCATCAAAGGCATGGAGACCTTCGCTGGAGAGGCGTTCCATACGTCGCGCTGGAACTATCATGTCGATCTGAAGGGCAAGCGGGTCGGCATCATCGGCACCGGGGCCACCGCCGTGCAGGCGATCCCCGAACTGGCCAAGATCGCCGGCGAACTCTTCGTCTTCCAACGGACGCCCTCATCCATCGATGTCCGCGATCAGCGCGCCACCACCGACGAGGAACGGCAGAGGTGGGCCAATGAGCCGGGCTGGGCTCGCGCCCGCCGCGCGCGTTTCGCCAAGATTTCCGCCGGGCGGACGGCGATCCAGGCCAACGACGACTATCTTTCCGGCAAGGTCGGAGACTTCAAGGAACGCAAGCAGCACGAGCGCATGCTCAGCGCCGAGGAGATGATCGAGAAGCAGCTTGAGGCCAATTTTCGGATCATGGAGCAGATCCGCGCCCGGGTGGACGCCATCGTCAAGGACCCGAAGACGGCTCAAGCGCTCAAGCCCTATTACCCATACGGCTGCAAACGACCGACGTTCCACGACGAATATCTACCGACGTTCAACCTCCCCCACGTGCATCTGATCGACACCGCTCCCGTGGGAGTCCAGGAGATCAACGCCCGGGGCGTGGTGCACGATGGCGTGGAGTATCCGGTCGATGTTCTGATCTACGCCACCGGTTTCCAGTGGATGGCGACCTCGACCTTCAACATGATCACCGGCCGGGGCGGTCGCACGTTGAAAGAGAAGTGGGCCACCGAGGGCACCAAGACGTTCCTCGGCCTGCACAGCCGGGGCTTCCCGAACCTGTTCATCATCTCGGGGCCCCAAGGCGGCGGCGGCAGCTTCAATTTCACCGACGCGATCGACGCCCACGCCGACTACGTCGTCTGGATGATGCAGACCCTTCGCGACAGGGGGGCGACGATCGTCGATGTGAAGGCGGAGCCTGAGGCGGAGTATGCAGAGCACTGCCGCAAGGCCGACATCGCCACTTCGCCGCTGCGCGACTGCCTGACCTACTACAATGGCGACGGCTCCGCGGAGCCGGGGAGCCTCGCCTATTACGGGGGCAACCGCTGGCACAAATACCGGATGGCCGCCCAGTCGAGCCTGGAGCCTTACGCGTTCGAGACGCGGGCCTAGCTCCAGTCCACCGAGGCGCCATGGGCATGACCAATCCCCATGAGCCGCTCCTCGCCGCCGGGCCACATCGTGAGGCGCAGTTCCATGGTCGCAAGGTTGCGCGGCGCCGGCTCCATGCGCAGCCAGGCGAAAGGCGCCTCGGCCGTTGCCTGCCGGCCAAGGTCGGCGATGACCGCGCTCAGAGCAGTCTGACTCTCGGCAGGCATGTACTGCCAGAACACGGAGTGAAACAGCACGGTGGCGGCGCCGGGTTCCGGGCGGGCGCGGCGGGCGGTCCAGGTTACCGCGTCCTCGGCCTCGACGCGGGTGTTTGCTGCAAGCGCCGTGGCGATGGCGCCGTCCAGCCTAGCGAGGCGCTCGAACTGATCGGCCCAGACATAGGATTTGAGCCGTCGCCGGGCGACCGGGTCACGGATGTCCACCGGCTTGCGATCGCAGGCCGCGCGAGACACCACATGGACGCCCGCCCCGAGCGGCGGCGGCGACCCCGTCCAGGCGGCGTCGAGGCGGACAGCCGCGCCTGTGTCGCCCCAGGTCATGCCGCTTCCGTAGTCATAGGCATACCGGTCCCAGAGCTGGTTCAGGCCCGCGCTGGCGCCGATCTCGAACAGCCGAAGGGGCAGGCCGGTCTGCGCCGCCACGGTCAGGAACATCGGTAGCAGGCAGGTCGAGCGCCGCACTTCGTTCGTCTGAGGCTCATGTGCCATGAAGCCGGCGAAGCGCGCCGGATCGGCGGCCATCCTAGCCAAGGCGGCGGTCCAGCTGGCGTCCACGTCGCCCGGCCGGTCCGCAGCGGGAAAGGCGGCTGTGAGCGCCGGTGCGTCGCCGGAGAGCGCCAGATCGTGCAGGCAGCCCAGCCAGCGCAACGGCACGGCGTCGCCCATCAGCGCCCGGGCGTTCATGCCTTTGAACGGGGACAGCAGCTGCGCCAGCCCTGTCCCGGGCGCAATCTCGTCCTTGGCCCGCTTCAGCAGTGCGCCCGAGAAAGGCGACCCGAAGGCGACGCAGGCGTTGGCCTGGATGTCGAAAGCGCGGACGAGGTCGGCGAAGTCGGTCATGGCCGGACCTTTGGGCCCGGCGCGGCGATGATCAATCTTGAATGATCCGATCAACGCCCCGGTCCTGCTCTCTCCCGGGCCACTACCGCCCGTGGAACACCGGCGCCCGCTTCTCCAGGAAGCTCTTGACCCCTTCGCGATGGTCTTCGGTGGCGAACAGGCGATAGATGTTCTCGATCGCCCACGCCCCGATCTCGTGGGGATCGCCGTGGGTCGTGCGCCGCAGCCCCGCCTTCATGGCCTTGAGCGCCAGGGGCGGATTGGCGGCGATGCGGCCGGCGAGCCCCAGGGCCGTGGGCAGCAGATCGTCATGCGCCGTGACCTGGCTTACGAGGCCGATGCGCGCGGCTTCGGCGGCGTCGACAGCATCGCCCGTGTAGAGCAGTTCAGCGGCCTTCGCCGGGCCGACCAGCGAGGGCAGTATCCATAGCCCGCCCACGTCGCAGATCAGGCCGCGCTTGATGAACAGTTCGGCGAACACCGCCCTCTCCGAAGCGATGCGGATATCGGCGTAGAGCGCCAGTTCCATGCCCCAGCCGACAGCCGAGCCGTTCACGGCGGCGATCACCGGCTTGTCGCAATCGATGACCGCCATGGCGGCCGGAGTCGCCGTAAATTCGGTCTTGGCGGGCTTGGGCGCGTCGGCGACCTCGCCGGTCATCATCTCCTTGACGTCCTCGCCCGAGCAGAAGGCGGGGTCAGCGCCGGTCACCACAACGCAGCGGGCGTCCGTGTCCAAGGTCGCATAGCGGAAGGCCGCCTCGACCTCGTCATAGGCCCGGCGGTTGAGCGCGTTGCGCCGTTGAGGCCGGTTGAGGGTGATCCGGGCGACCCCGTCGACGGTCTCATAGAGGACACAGGTAAAGTCGGCAGGTTGAATGGCGGGCTGTTGCATCGGACGCTCCCTTGTTTTTTCACATGACTCCCATCATGGGAGCGTGGTTTCAAGATAAGAATTCAGAACGTGTTCTAGGGAAGGTCCGACCCATGAGTGAAGACGCCGTCGCAGACCCCAGCCGCCCCTCGATCGGCGAGGTGCGCGAGAACCACCGTTTCGACCCCGCGCCGCTCGAAGCCTGGTTCCGGGCCAATGTGGAATCTCCCGCCGAGCCGTTCGAACTCAGCCAGTTCAACAAAGGCGCGTCCAATCCGACGTTTTTGATCACAGCCGGCGCCAAGCGCTGGGTGATGCGCAAGAAACCGCCCGGTCAACTGCTCGCCAGCGCCCACCAGGTCGAACGCGAGTACCGCGTGATGTCCGCGCTGGGCGGGATCGGCTTTCCCGTGCCGCGGATGCGGGCGCTCTGTGAGGATACGTCGGTCGTCGGTACGGCCTTCTATGTGATGGACTTCCTCGAAGGACGTATCTTCCGCGACGCGCGTCTGCCTGGGATGGAGGCGGCCGAGCGTGCGTCGATCTATGATAATCTCAACGAGACCCTGGCGCGCCTGCACAGCGTCGATTTCGCCGCTATCGGCCTGGCCGACTACGGTCGGCCCGGGAGTTATTTCCAGCGCCAGATGGACCGGTGGACCAAGCAGTACCGGGGCGCGGAGAGCGAACATATCCCGGAGATGGAGCGTCTGATCGCCGAGCTTCCGACGCTGATCCCCGACACCGACGAGGTCAGCATCGCCCATGGCGACTATCGACTTGAGAATGTGATGTTCCACCCCACCGAGCCGCGCATCATCGCCGTGCTCGACTGGGAGCTCTCCACGCTCGGGCATCCCCTGGCCGACATCGCCTATGGATGCATCCTCTACCACTCCCGGTCGGAGAGCTGGGGCACCCTGGACGGGGTCGATATCAAGGCTGCCGGCATCCCGTCCGAAAGCGAATATGTCGCCGCCTACTGCCGCCGCACGGGGCGCGATTCCATCCCGGGCTTCAACGCGCTGCTGGCGTTCTCGATGTTCCGGCTTGCGTCGATCGGTCAGGGCGTCTTCAAGCGCAATCTGACCGGCATCGGCACGGGCGTCGCGTCCACCGACAACTCAAACACCCGCCAGCTGGCCGCCACCGCCATCGCGGTTCTGGAACGGTGAGATACCCCGCGGCGGCGGGTGCGCTGACCCTGCTGGCTGTGGCGGCGACTTCGGCCGCTGCCTGCGATCTGACGGCGGCGGACGCCATGCGGGCCGGGCCAGGCTGCGCCCAGCGCTGGATGGATCGCAATCTGAGGATGAACGACATCCTCACCATGGGCACCCACAACAGCTACAAACAGGCGATCTCGTCGCCCCTGATGGCTTTGTTGAAGGCCGCCTCGCCCAAGGCCGCGTTCGGGCTCGATTACCACCATCCGCCGCTGATGGAGCAGCTCGACGATGGCGCGCGAGCCCTGGAACTGGACCTGGCCTACGATCCCGAAGGCGGCCGGTTCGCGCGTCCGGCCGGTCTGAAGATGAGCGGGCAGACCGTCCCGCCGGACTATGTGGCGGCCATGTCGAAGCCGGGCCTGAAGGTCCTCCACGTGCAGGACATCGACTTCCGTTCGTCCTGCGTGGCGTTTGTCGACTGCCTGAAGATCATCCGCGCCTGGAGCCTCGCCCATCCGCGGCACACGCCGATCCTGATCACCATGAATACGAACGACGAGAAGAAGCACCTGCCGGGCGGGGTGGATGAACTGGCGTTCGACACCAAGGCCTATGACGCCGTGGACGCCGAAATCGCGTCGGTGTTTCCGCGTTCGGCGTTGATCACCCCCGATCGGGTCAGGGGCCGTTACGCCACCGTGCGCGAGGCTGTTCTGAAGCAGGGGTGGCCGCGGCTGGGCGAGGCGCGGGGCAAGGTGCTCTTCGCCGTGGACGAGGAGGCGCCGCATATCGCCGCCTATCGCGCCGACCGCCGGTCGCTCGAGGGCCGGCTGATGTTCGTCAACACCGACGAGGCGTCGCCGGCCGGCGCCTACATCACCCTGAATGAGACCTCGGACATCCCGCGCATCAGAGCCGCGGTGAAGTACGGCTATATCGTCCGCACCCGCGCGGACGCCGACACCGTCGAGGCGCGGTCGAACGACACCCTGCGGCGCGACGCGGCCCTGTCCTCCGGCGCGCAGTATGTCTCGACGGACTATCGCCATCCGGACACACGCTTCTCCGACTATCAGGCCAGGCTTCCTGATGGCGCTATCGCCATCTGTAACCCCGTTCGCGCGCCGGAGCGCTGCGCCGGGATCGCCATAGAACCCTAAACGAAGCAAGGAACGCTCATGAGCACAGGCAAGGGACGGGTCGGCGGTAAGGTCGCGCTGGTGACTGGCGCGGCGTCGGGACTGGGGGCGGAGTCGGCCCGGCGGCTGGCCCGGGAAGGCGCGGCGGTGATGCTCAGCGACCTCGCCTCGGATGCCGGTGAACAGCTCGCCCGGTCCATTGAGGACGCGGGAGGCCAAGCCGCCTTCATCACCCATGATGTTGTGTCCGAGGACGACTGGGCGCGCGCGGTCGCCGCGACGGTCGAGCGCTTCGGCAAGCTGAATGTGCTCGTGAACAATGCCGGGATCTCGGGCGGCGGCTTTGAGCTTATGACTCACAGCCTGGAGGACTGGCGGCGAATTCTGTCCATCAACCTCGACGGCGTGTTCCTGGGTCTGCGTCACGCCGGCCCCGCCATGGCCGCCGCCGGCGGTGGTTCGGTGATCAACCTCTCCTCGATCCTGGGCAAGGTCGGCATGCCAGGCGCCGCGGCCTATTGCGCGTCCAAGGGCGGCGTCGCCCTGCTGACCAAGGCCGCCGCTTTGGAGTGGGCGCCGTTTGGCATTCGGGTCAACTCGGTCCATCCGGGGTTCATCGACACGCCGATGGTCTCGGGCGTGATCCACCGGGCCGAGAACGGCAACGAGATGCGTGAGATGATCATCTCACGGCACGCCCTCGGCCGTCTCGGCGAGCCCCGCGAAATCGCCGACGCCATCGTGTTCCTGGCCTCGGACGAGTCGAGCTTCATGACCGGCGCCGAGCTCGTGGTGGACGGCGGCTATACGGCGCAATGACGGGAGCTGACGCCGGGCCGGTCACCTTCGCGCCCCTGACGACGCCCGATGTCTGGCTGGGACGGGATCTCGCGGCCGATCCGGTCTGGCGGCACGACTTCACGCCGTCGGACATCGCCGAACTCATCACGGCGCGCCGCAAGGCCGGGCCGGCGGATCATCTGAGCTGGTCGCGTTCGGACTTCGTCCTGCCGACCCTCGAACGAAAGATCGCCGCCTGGCTTACGGAATTGGACCGCGGGCGAGGTTTCATTCTGCTGCGCGGCTTCCCGGTGGCGGAGCATCCGGAAGCGGACTGCGCCGCGATCTATTGGGGCCTCGGTCTCCACATGGGACGGGCGGTGTCGCAGAACACCGACGGCGATCTCCTCGGTCATGTCCGGGACACCGGCGCCGATCCGACCGCCTACGGCGTGCGGCTGTACAAGACCCGCGCCGAACAGGATTTTCACACCGATGGCGCCGACATCATCGGTCTGTTCTGCCTGCATGCGGCGCGAAGCGGCGGTGTGAGCCGCATTGTCAGTTCGCCGGCGATCTTCAACCGGCTGCTGCGCGAGCGACCCGATCTTGCGCCGGTGCTGTTCCAGCCCTTTCCGTTCGACACCCAGGGCCAGCACAAGCCGGGCGGACGCCCCTGGTTCGAGGCGCCGCTCTGCCGCTTCGTCGCTGGCCGTCTGCGGACGTTCTTCATTCCCTGGTACATCCGCGAGAGCCAGCAGCACGCCGCCACGCCGCGTCTGACCGCCGCTCAGAACGAGGCTATCGCGTTCATCGAATCCGCGGCCAACGATTCGGACGCCTGGCTCGACATCGATTTCCAGCCTGGCGACATGCAGTTCCTGAAGAACGCCGCCATCCTCCACAAGCGTACGGCCTATGAGGACTTTGAGGATCAGGCCTTGAAGCGCCACCTCCTGCGCCTATGGCTGGCTCAGTCGGCCTTTTCCGGCCGCGACGAATCCCTGCAGCGCGGTATCAGCTGAAGCTGGCCGTCAGGGCTCGCAGCAGCCCTTGGCGACACCCTCACGCCGCGGATCGGCGCCGCCTTCCAGGCCGTCGGCGCGGGCGATCACGCCGTGCAGGCCGGACTCTTCGACGCCGTAGCCGCCGCGCAGGGTGACGCCTCTGGCGGCGAGGCCGTCGACTACGCCTGGCGCGAATTTCTTCGGCTCGGAGATGTAGTTGTCGCCCAGAGCCACGAGGTTAGGCAGGGCCACGGCCTCCTGCATGGTCAGTTTCCAGTCCAGCACCCCGACGATCCCCTTGAGCACAAAGGATGGGATGGCGAGACCGCCGGGCGAGCCGATGGCGGCGACGAAGCGCCCGTCCTTGTCGAGGATGATGGCGGGCGACATGGACGAACGTGGACGCTTCCCGGGGCCTGGCGCGTTAGCCGCCGGGGTCTTGTCGCTGTTGTCGGGGTTGAATGAGAAGTCGGTCAGCTGATTGTTGAGAAAAAAGCCGTCGACCATCCGGCCATCGCCGAACAGACTCTCCACGGTGGTGGTCATGGCGACGACGTGGCCCCAGCGATCGACGACGACGAAAGAGGATGTTCCGCCGGGTTCCTTCGTGGCGTCCGGGCCATAGGTTGGCGCTCCGGCGGGGTGGCCAGGAATCGGCGCGGGGCCGGCGTGGTCAGTGATCAGCTTCGCCCGCGCCGCGAGGTAGGCCGGATCCAGCAGGCCCTGAACAGGCACCTTCACGAAGGCGGGGTCGGCGACGTAACGAAGATCGTCGGCGTACATCAGGCGCTCCGCCTGGGCGAGAAGGTACCAGCCCTGGGGATCGGCCGGCCCGCGCGAGGCGATATCTGTGTTGGCCAGGACACCGAGACCGATCAGGGTGGCGGTTCCGCCGGAGGGCGGCGGCGGTACGCAGACGGTCCAGACACGGTACGGCCGGCAAAGCGCCTCCGACTTGTGCGGCCGATAGGCCGCGAGATCGGTCAGGGTCATCGTTCCCGGTAGAGGTTCCTGAGCCAACCGGCCGACGATATCGGCGGCGATCTTGCCCTTGAGCAGCGCGTCAGAGCCCCGCGTCGCGATCCTGCGCAAGGTGGCCGCGTATGCGGGATTTTTCAGACGGTCGCCGGGCTTGAGCGCGGTTCCATCCTCGCCCTTGAAATAGGCGATCACGTCCGGGGCCTTGGTCTGGGGCGCGGGGGAGTGCAGCAGGCCGACCAGACGCGGTCCGACGGGGAAGCCGTCGCTGGCCAGCTTGGCTGTGTCCTCAAACAGCGACGACCAGGGGAGTTTTCCGTGTTCCTTCTGGGCGATGAAAAGCATGGCGATCGCGCCGGGCGCTCCGGCCGAGCGGCCCGACAACACGGCTTCGCCATAACTCATGGGCGTGCCGTCGGCGTGCAGGAACATGGCGCGCGAGGCGCCCAACGGCGCGGTCTCGCGGCCGTCGTAGGCTGTGACTTTTCGGGTGGCGGGATCGTACCAGGCGAGAAAGGCGCCGCCGCCCAGGCCAGAACTCTGCGGCTCGACGAGACCCAGGGTCGCCTGGACCGCCACGGCGGCATCCAGTGCCGTCCCGCCTCGCCTGAGCACCTTCAGGCCCGCTTCTACGGCTGCTGGATTCGCCGCGGCGACCATGGCCTGGGGGCGGGCGGCTTCGGCGGCGCCCGATGGGACGCCCAGCAGCGCAAAGGCCAGAAGCCCCAGAGCGGACAGACCGATAAGCCGCATGAGGACCCTCCTTGTCGAAACCACACATTGCGAACGCGGCACCCTAGAAGGCTTTGGCCCGCGCGGAAACCACGCCAAGTCTGCGCAGTGCGCCCATGGACAAGCCTCGCCGCCGCATGTCACCTCCAACCATGAACCATGGCCGCCGATTGATGAATCTGATCACCGATGTGGCGGGTCTGCGGGTCGGTCAGGCGATGGACGCGCGGGTGCGGAGCGGCGTCACGGTCATCCTGCCGGACGACCGCGCCGTTTGTGCTGTCGATGTGCGTGGCGGCGGGCCTGGGACCCGCGAAACAGACGCCCTATCGCCGGAGACCCTGGTCGACGCCGTCGATGCGGTCGTCCTGGCCGGAGGTTCCGTCTATGGGCTCGCCGCCGCCGATGGCGTCACAGCCTGGCTGGGCGCGCAGGGGCGTGGCTACGGAATGGTGACCACAACGGGCGCGCCCCGATCCCCCATCGTACCTTCGGCGATCCTCTATGATCTGGCGAACGGCGGCGACAAGGCCTGGGGCCTCGAGCCGCCCTATCGTGCGCTGGGTATTGCGGCGGCCGAGGCGGCAGGGCGGACATTCGACCTGGGGACGGCCGGCGCGGGCGCCGGAGCTATGGCTGGCTCCCTGAAAGGCGGCGTCGGGTCGACCTCCGCCATAACCGCCGATGGGTTCACCGTCGGCGCGTTGGTGGCCGTGAACAGCTTCGGGTCGGTTGTCGCGCCGGGCGGCCGGGCGTTCTGGGCCGCGCCCTATGAGGTCGACGGAGAGTTCGGCGGCGTTCCCCTCGGTCCTGCGCGGGTGAGGCCGGAGGACTGGGGCCTGGCCAAGCGCGATCCTCGCCCCGGGGCGAACACCACGATCGCCTGCGTCGCCACCGATGCGATTCTCTCTCCCGCGCAGGCAAGGCGATTGGCGGTGATGGCGCAGGATGGCCTGGCGCGGGCGATCCGACCCGTGCACGCGCCGTACGACGGCGACGTCGTCTTTGCCCTGTCGACCGGCCGGCGGCCCCTCGGCGAAGATGCCGTCTTCGCGTTGACGCGCCTGGGCGCCATCGCCGCTGACTGTCTGGCCCGGGCCGTGGCGCGGGGCGTGTACGAAGCCCGGGCCTGGCCTGGAACTGCGGCGCGAAGCTGGCGGGATCTCCGGGCCGAGTCCTAGTCCGCCGCGCCGAGCGCCTCGACGCCCTGGTGTCCGATCAGCCAGTCCTTGGACACCTGCCGTAAGCGGAAATGGTAGTAGGCCAGCGCGGCCAGGAAGAGGCTGATCAACAGGACGATGCTAGGGCGCCCGGCATCCGGATCGAGCCAGTCTGCGGCAACGGACATGGCTGTGACGGCCAAGCCGAATATCGGCACGAACGGGTGCAGCGGCGCCTTGAAGAAGCGCCCGGTCGTTCCCTTCCGCCGACCTACAAAAATGGCGACGGAAATCAGCAGATAGTCCGACACGTTGCCTGAGATCAGGATCAGCAGGGTTTTCTCGCCGAGCAGCGACATCAAGGTCGAGAGGACCGCCAGCGTGAGCGTGGCCACCAGCGGCGAATGCAGTCTGGGGTGAAGATAGCCCAGGGCCTTGCTCATCGGCGCCGGCCAGATGCCGTCCCGCCCGGTGGCGTAGAGATACCGGCTGTAGGCGATCATGCAGGCGACAAGGCTGTTGAAGATCGCCGCGGCGACTCCGGCGCTGACCACTATGGCGATGACCGGCCCGCCGGTCTGTTTAAGGAAGGCGGCGATCGGCGCGTCGGCGCTCAGCAGGGCCCGGGTGTCTGCGGCGCTGGTCAGCATGACGATCACCGGGCCGGCGATGGTGATGGCGGCGACCACGCCGGTCCAGGCGACCACACGGCCGATCCGTCGCTGGGCGTCGTGCATCTCTTCAGCGAAATACATGCCCCAGCTGGCGCCGCCGCAGGCCCACATGCCCGAGACCATGGCCAGCCAGAGCGTTTCGACTGGCACGTCCTTCAGGACGCCATGATCGAGCATGACCGGGTGGGCGAGCACCTCGGTCAGCGGTCGCGCCGGGTGCAGCAGGGCCACGGCGACCAGGATGGTCAGAGACACGGCTTCAATTGCCAGGAAGATTCCCGTGACGATCGCCCCGAAACGGATGTTCAGAACGGCGATCGCCGTGGCCGCCGCCATGCCGCCGAACACCAGCGGCATGGCGGGCAAGCCCGGCGCCAGGACGCGGATATAGTCCGCCATCCCCAGGGCCGCGAAAGCGGTCTGGGCAAATACGATCGGCGCAATGAGAACGATGTAGGGGAACGCCACCCGGCGGCCCAGCAGGGCCCCCAGCCTGGGGTAGATGCCGCCCGCGCCCGGAAAGGCCGCGCCGACTTCCGCATAGAGCAGACCGAGGATCGCCGCGGCGATTCCGCCCAGCATGAAGGCGACCGCCGCCCCGGTGCCGGCAAGCTTCAGTACCGCGTCGCCGCCGATGTACACGGAGAAGGCGGGCGAGAGGGCCGAGAAGGCCAGAAGGACGACGCCCACCGGGCTGAGAACGCGCTTCAGGGTGGGAGGCGTGCCTTCGGGATCCTGCATTCGCGCTCTTTGGCTTGATGTCGGCGGAAGCGGCCAGAGTGCGGACCCTGGCGGAGGCCTGTCAACCGCGGGAAGCCTAGACGATCACGAACCTCGCCGCGGGTGCCGGATAGTGGAAAAGGCGGTCACGCTCTGGATAGGTGATGAGCGCCGCCTCGCCGCAAAATCCGCCCCACCAGGAGAATGATGAGTTGGTGAGAATCAGCGCCCGCGCCGACATCAGCAGGGCCATATCCGCGAAGGGCCCGGACCCGTTGATGAACGTGACATGTCGGCCGATATCGCCCACCCATTCCCGCGCCAGAGCCGGGTCATCGGAGACAAGAGCGATGTCGGCGGGCCGCCCCTGCGTCGCCTCGATCCGCTCCAGCGCCCGTCGCAGGTAGTCGGGGCCTGGAGTCCCGCGCGCGGATGATCGGATTTCCTCTTTGTAGCTTCGGAAGTGAATGACGACATCGCGCAAAGGCGAACGCGGTGCGCGGGCCAGAACGAAGGACCGCGTGGCCGCGACAAAGCCCACCGGGTCGGCGACATAGCGCTCGTCCTGCCAGTACCCGTTGAAATATAACCCCTTTTCAATCAGCCTTGCCAGATCGCCGCCATCATGAGGTGGTCGGGTCTCGCTCACATAGCCCGGCAGGGGCAGACGCCGGGCGACGGCGGTGACAAGGCGCGAGGATAGCCATGGCCGCCGGCTGAGGGACGCCGCGAATAGTGTGGAGGCAAGCTTCGCCAGATCGAAACCACGGCCGTAGCGGTCGGTGCGGTAGCCGGCCAGGTCGAGCGCCACGGGCTTCCCGCCCAGAAGCGCCACCGAACGGGCGAAGGCGAGGCCGAACAGTTGATTGCCGAGACCCCCCTGGATCTTGACCGTCCTCATCGCCGCAGGATCCCATCGTAGATCCACCTTGCCGCCCCCGGGAACGCCAGAGCGCCGCCACGTAGCGCCAGCGCCGCCGCGGCTGAAGGACCGCGGAGCAACGCCGACCGCCTCTTGAGGTCATAGAGCGCCCATTCCGTCGCCAGGTTGCCGAGACCAGCCCGGCGCTTATGAAAATTCGCCCCGAGGCGGGCGCGGACGAGCACCTCAGCCAGATTGCCCAGCCCCTCGCCGCGGGCCAGGAGAGTCAGCCAGAGGCCGTAGTCTTCCTTTCCCTGAATGTGAGGATAGCCTCCGGCGTCGCGAACCGCCTGAACCCGGAAGAACGCCGTCATGTGATTGATCGGATTTCGCCAGCGCGCGAACCGAAGCATGGCCGCATGCTCCGTGGGCAGAACCTTCACGCGCGACCGGCCCGACGGGTCAAACTCCGCGATCGCGCCACCGAACGCCGCAATCTCCGGATGGGTGGCGGCAAACGCGCTCTGAAGTGCGAAGCGTTGCGGCAGGTTGATGTCGTCTGCGTCCAGTCGCGCCGCGTAGGGAGTCTCGACCTCGGCGAGGGCGTGGTTGAGATTGTGACTCAGGCCGCGCGGACCGGGGTTCACCACGACACGGGCGTTCAGACGCGTCCGAGCGATGGCGACACGATCGGTGAGCGAGGCGGGCAGCGCGCCGTCCTGGCAGATAATGGTGGCATCCGGCCGAAGGGTCGAAGCTGAAAGACTCTCGATCGCCTCAGCGAATTGCGCGGGATCGTCGCCTTCCCAGACCGGGATCAGACAGGTGAAGGCTGGTGCGAACGTCATCGCAGGGCGTTTTTCAGCTTCAACGCAGCGGCAAATACCCCGCTGGCGAGTGGCGACACCGTCGGCGGCTCCCGCAGGGCCATGCGGCGCAATTCGACCAGGGCGAGACCCGTCCGGTCAATCCGGGCGCTGATCTGGTCGTCGTGATGGCCGAGTGAAGCGACGCCGATGCCCGGCAGCGTCGCCAGGGGGCCAGTCGCGAGAACGCGTGCGTACAGGTCGACGTCCACGAGCTGCACGAACGCGGGATCGAAACGCCAACCGTCGCCGAACACGAACGCGGCGGTGGGTCCGATCCAGTTGATCAGGGGCAGCAGCTGTCGCGCCCAAGGCAGCCGGCTGGCGAGCGGGGAGACCAGTCCGAAACGCGAGCGTCGGTTGACCCCGGTCACCCTTACACCGGCGCGACAGGCTACGGCGGGGGTGCGGGACAGGGCGTCGACGGCGTGGCGAAGATAGAGCGGATCGATCAGGCGCTCATCCTGGTGCACGACGACCCGCCACGGCGCGCGGGCTGCGTCGAGACCCGCGTTCCAGTTGTCGACGGGATTGCCACTACGGGCGCCCTCAAGGTAGCGCAAGCGCGGGGCCGTAGAGCCAAGGCCCACCACCAATTCGCGGACTGAGTCGCTCGCCGAATCATCAGTGACGATAAGGTCGATATCGATCTCACGCTGCGCAGCGATGCCGGCCAGGCAGGACGACACGAGATCGGCTCGCTCGAAGGTCGGCACAATGCAGCTGATGTCCGGCGTCGTCACGCCAGTGACCCGGTTGGGGCAGCCAGAACGCCACAGCAGAACGCCAGGAACACCGCCAGGGTCTCGGTGCGGAGCGGATAGTCCGGGACGGAGAAGACGAGGAGAAGCACGACCGACGCGCCGGCGGCGCGCGCCAAAGCACTTCGCGATCGCCAGGCGCGAAGGTTTGCAAGCACCAGCCACACCAGGAACGCCCCAACCACCGCGAGTCCGGGCCAGCCTGCCTCAAGCCATATCTCGAGAAAGTCGTTGTGGGCGTGGTTCAGATACCTTGGACCGACCAAGGTCAGGGGTTCCACCGCCGCGAACACGCGGTCGAAGGCGCCGACCCCCGCGCCGAGAGGCTCAAATGGCTGTGCCGCGTCCATGACGATGGGCCAGAACTGGCCGCGGTTCAGATCGGATCCCCCTGTGTCGAAGCGCGCCAAGATCGGCGTCAGCGCGAAGAGGGCGACGGCAGCCACGGCGACGGCCGCCGCAGCGGCCACGGGCAGGGCCTGCCGCCAGCGGTCGGCCTCGCCTCGCCCTCTGCCGCGCCAGATGACGAGCAGGGCGGCGGCCAGGGCTGGGCCGGCCAGAAGCACGCCGGCCCGCGATCTGACTGCGCTGAGCGCGACGAAAGCCACGGCGATGAACAGCGCCCCCAGCCAGCGCCGCCACGACGTCCGGCTTCCATTCCCCCGCTCGGATCGTTTGGGTCGGGGCGGCAGGCCGATCGCCGCAGCGACGGGAGCCAGACAGACCAGAAACGCTGCTTCGTGATTTCGGTTGGCAAACACGCCCACCAGCGAGTCCACGCTCGCGGTTGCGTAAAGGTAGGCAGGTCCCCCGCCCGGCTCGACCATCTGGCCGACCCCGAGCATGAGACCCAAGGCCGCGAGGCCAAGCCATAGCCAGCTGAGACGGTGTGTCTGGTCAGCAGAGAGCCGGACGATCGCGAGATACATGGCCAACGGTGGCGTGAGGGCGAGTATCGCCCGGAATGTGGCCGCTGGCGCCAGACTCATCGGCAACCACGGTGGCTGTCGCCCGAGAACCCGAAGGGCGGTCAATCGCGCCGCCTGGCCAGGCAGGCGTGTCCATATCTCCGGGGGAACGGGCGCCAGCTGGAGCAGCGGAATGCCCACCGCCGCGGCGATGATCCAAAGATCAAGTTGCCTGCCAGGGCGGTCGTCCGGCAGTCGCCCGCGAACCACGGCTCTCAGGCCCATGGCGAGGAGCGGCACCGCGGTGAGCTCGACGACCGCCAGACGCAGAGGATTTTCCCGACTGGCCCCGCCCAGCAGCCCGGCCGCCATGGCAAGCGCCGCGGCCAGCAGGAACACGGGATCGACGGCCCGCGTCCCGGACGCGGCGCCTGGTTCCCTGTCGGCGGATCGGCCTTGGCGCATCGGCCTCACGGACAAAAGGGCCTCTGGCCCGTTATCCGCCGATTAGCAGGCGTCGCGCGCAGAGCCAAACCGGCAGGGGCGCCGCCGGTTTGGCCCGTCGTCCAGTCAGAAGGTCGCCCGTGGGCGAGCCCGATCAGAAGTGCCGGCTGACACCCACCGACACCACCCAGGGGTCCAGGCCGACGTGTGAGAACAGAGCGCCGTCGTTGATATTGGCGGTTGTCTTGGTGAACACCTTTTTCGCGTCGAGGTTCAGCGACCAGGGCCCCACAATGCCAATGTCGGCGCCAGCCTGGAAGGCATAGCCGAACTCGTCCTTCAGCCCGACCTTGAAGCCGTTGTAGTCAGTCCCGGCGAAGTAGACCATCAGATTGGCGCCGACGCCGACGTAGGGGTTGATGCGGGCTTTGGGGAAGGGGTGGTACTGTAGAGTCACCACCGGCGGCAGCACCCAGGTGCTGTGAACCCTGGTCGACGCGCCCGTTCCGTCAACCGCGCTGACCGTGTGCCGGGTAAAGCCCGCGATGGCCTCGATCGACAGCTGGTCGGTGAAGAAATAGGTGAAACCGAGGGTCGGCATGACGCTGTCGCCGACGCGGGCCTTCAGGCCGCTATCGACGCCACCCGCGGTGACAATGGCGTTGTTAGCATCCGGAACCACGTCGCTGACACGGAGGTCTATCTTGAACGCGCCTTTGCCCAAGGGCTGGTAGCCCTGGGAATCGGCAGCCAAGGCGGGCGCGGCGGCGAGCAGACCCGCGGCGCTGACGGCGGCGGCGATGGCGATGACGGTCTTCATGATAGTCCCCTGGGAGGTCCGGCGACGGCCGGTTGAGTTCATGTCCAGGGGAATGCGCCGACGCCGGACTCCGGGCATTGACGCAAGTCAAACAAGTGTTTGAATTTTGCCACAGTTGGCCGCGTATCTGCCCTTGGGCGAGATGGTCACCTTAGGGTGGGAGTCACACCGCGGGTCGGAATTCCGGGCGTGGCCCCTCGACGTTCGGGCCTTTCGCGCTCGCCGGCTCGAAAAGCAGGGCGAGGCTTGCCGCGAGGTCGGACTGGCGGAATGGCTTGCGAAGGTGGGGGAACTCGGGCGGGATGGCCTCCGCAAAACCGGTCACAATCAGCACCGGCGCGTCCGGCCAGATTTTGCGGAAAACGAAGGCGAGGTCCGCGCCGGTCATGCCGGGCATCAGGTGGTCGGTGACCATCAGGTCGATCCGGGGCTCGGCCTCGGCGTGTCGCAAGGCCTCGCCGGCCGAGCTGGCTTCCAGGACCCGATAGCCAAGTTCCGTGAGCATCACCGCTGTACTTTGCCGGGCCAGGAGTTCGTCGTCCACGACCAGGGCCGTCCCCGCTTCCGTGCGGGGTCGAACGGCGACGTCCTGTTGGACGACGTCTTCCGCAGCCGTGGAGCTGACAGGAAGCCAGAGCTGCACCGTGGTTCCCAGGCCTGGCTGACTGGAGATGTCCAGAGCTCCGCCAAGCTGTGACGCAAGGCCGTGGGCCATCGACAGACCCAGCCCAGTTCCTCGCCCGTGCCCCTTGGTGGAGAAGAAAGGCTCAATCGCGCGCGCCCTGGTGGCCTCATCCATGCCCACGCCAGTATCGGACACGGCAATGCGGACGTAGGCGCCGGGCGAGAGTGGTGGACGTACGCCCTGCGCGATGTTTTCCACGGCCGCCGAGATCGTAAGTTCGCCGCCTTCCGGCATGGCGTCTCGGGCGTTCACAGTGAGATTCAGGACGGCCATTTCCAGCTGGTTGGCGTCGGCCTGGGCCGGAGGAAGGCCCTCGGGTGTGTCGATCTCCAGGCGGATCTGCGGACCCGATGTGCTGTTGACGAGATCGGCCATGCCAGCGATGAGCGCCGCCACATTGACCGGGCCAGGTTGGAGCGGCTGGCGCCGGGCGAACGCAAGCAGGCGCTGAACGAGCACCTTGGCCCGTTCAGCGGACTGCAGGGCCCCGTCGATCAGGCGCTTTTCCCGCTCGCCGCCGAGGCCCCGACGCTGCAGCATATCCAGGCCGCCGATAATCGGTGTGAGCAAGTTGTTGAAATCGTGCGCCACTCCGCCCGTGAGTTGGCCGATGGCTTCAAGTTTCTGGCTTTGCCGAAGGGCGGCCTCAGCCTGGTGACGCTCGGTGATGTCGACGGCCTCGAGCACAACACCGACGGTGCCGCCGCGGGAGTCGATCAAGGGTCGCAGGGTGAAGTCGAGCCAGCGCCAGCCCGCTGCCGGAAGTTTGAGATAGATGTCCTCGCGGCGGACTTCGCCCGCAGCCGCCAAGGCCACGGCGACGCGCACCTCCTCCGGGATGCCCGGGGTGCCGGAGAACCAGGGTGTCTGCCAGACCTGCCGCCCGACCACGGCGTCTCGTGTCACGCCCGCAGCGGCAAGGGCCGTGTCGTTCACCTCCAGAAGTTTTCCGTCGCGTGAGACGAGCGCACGGTACTGGTAGCTGGTCTCGAAGAAGTTCCGCAGTCGCGTCTGAGTTTCCTCAAGCGCCTCGGCGGCCTCCTTTTCAGCGGTGATATGACGGCCGGTGGCGTAGATCAGGTCGTCCTCAGGCGCGGTCACCCAGGAAATCCAGCGATAGCCTCCATCCCGGTGCCGATAGCGGGTCTCGAAGCCCGGGCTTTCGGCGCCGGCCGAGTCGGCGAGGGCGGCGCGGGTTGCCGCACGGTCATCCGGATGCACGAAGTCGACAAAGCTCTGCCCCACCACTGTCTCTGGCGTCCAGCCCAGGATGGCGGTCCAGGCTGGATTCGCGGCCCGGAAGACACCCTCGCGGTCGATGACCAACAGCAAATCCCGCGAGTTGCGCCACAGGCGGCTCCACTCCGTGGTTCGGGCTTCCACTTCCTTCTCAAGCCAATGGGCCAACTCCCGGAGGTCTTTCTCGGCGCGGTGACGGTCCATGGCGGCGCGTGTCCGTTCCGTCGATTCCCGGGCGAAGGCCAGGTCTTCGGCCGACCAGGGTCGTGGCGCGACAGCCTGAACGTGTAGCACCCAAAGTGGATCAACCCCGGCCGAAAGGGGTTTGTAGACAACGGCCGCGCCGTGGGAGGTACGACGGCCGGGATCGAGCGAGCCCGTGATGATCACTGGCTCGCCGCGCTCCAGGTCCGTCTGGTAAGCCGCGTATGCGGTGAAGGGAATCGTCTCGCCCACGGGCGGCATATCGGGGGAAGACCAACCCTGGTCGACGCGGATCAGTCGAGCCTGGGGGTCGATCACGCCGAAAGCCGCCGTTGACGCGCCCAGGGCCTGGCCGATGATCGCCGCGGCCGCGCGCGCCATCTCCGAAATATCCTCAAGATCGCGCAAACGCTCCGCCAGCTCGACCGTGGCCAACCGGCGCGTCTGCGCCTGCTTGCGTTCGGTGAGGTCGACGGTGGCGCCGTGCACCCGCAACGGTTCACCGGACGGTCCCCGCGCGACACCGCCTCTGGAGTAGAGCCAGCGTTCGGAACCGTCTTCCCGCCGGATGCGAAACTCCACGTCGAAGAATTGTCCTTTCCGCGCCGCTTCCGCGATCGCCGCCCGCAACGGCGCCTGATCCTCGGGCGCAACGAAACGATCCCACGACTCTGCCGTCCAGACCGTCTGTGCGTACGGCAGGCCGAAGAGATCGGCGGCGATGGGCGACAGTACGAATTCGCGATTGTCCAGGCGCATATACCAGGATCCCGTGCGACCCGCCTCGGCCGCGAAGTGATGGAAAGACTCGTTTTCCACCAGGGCCGCCCGTGCGGTGCGCAGTTCGTGAATGTCTGTAACGGTGCCCATCCACTCGACGATGGCGCCGTGATGATCGCGGACGGGCGCCCCGTAGCCGCCGACCCATCGCCACTCTCCTGACGCGTGACGCAGGCGATAGTCCATGTAAGTGGGCTTGCCTGTCTGCAGGCTCTCGCTCCAGGCGGCGATCGACCCGTCCCGGTCGTCCGGGTGGACGGCGTTCAACCATCCCCAGCCGAGATGTTCCTCCGGCGGTTGACCGGTCAGGGCCTCCCACCCGGGCGCGTCGAGGATGGCGCCATCCAGCCCGGCGCGGAACACAACCGGGCCTGGACAGGTCACCAGCGCGCGGTAACGCGCCTCGTTGGCGCGGAGGTCGGCCTGAACCGCCAGCGCCTGGTGCGTGCTGGCCGCGAATTTCGCCAGGGTTCCGATCCGCCGAATATCCTCGTTGTCGAACCCGTCCCGACCAGGCGCTTTGAACGTCAGCATCACGCCTTCGACCACACCTTCGATGATCACGGGCGCGGCCAACACCTCTCGAGCCGGTGCGGAGAACCCTGATGGCTGGACGCCTTCCGGGCCATTCCAGGCCCAAATTGCGGGGCCCTGCCGGTTCGCGCTCAGGGTGCAAAGATCGGCGAGATGGTGCGTGGCTGGACTGCCGTGCTCAATGGCGACGCCGATTCCGAACGCCAGCCTGAACTGTCCTGCGCCCGCCGGGTCTGTTTGGGCAAGAAAGACCGCCGCCGCCTGAGCCCGGCTGGCATTCATCAGCCTGCCGCAGAGTTCATGATGGAAGTCGACCGGATCGCCTGCGATCGTTCCGGCGAGGGCGAGGAGAGTCTCGCTCTCGGCGGCATGGTCAGGCACGCGATCCGCGCGGCTCGCTAAGACGGCATCGGTCGCTTCGCGCCAAAGGGTACTGTCGGCCGCATGCGCCGGCCGAGAAGCCTCGCCATCCATGGGCCTGACCTTATTGCAGCGCCTCGATCACGGAAGTCATAGCGGCATGGCCAGTGGAAGGCCACATGCCGACGCAGAGGCAGCGGAACGGTCAAAATGCGCCGCCGGAACGCCCGATCAGCGCAGGTACATCGATACCGCTTCGGCCACACTGGCCATGATCGTCAAAAAGACGACCGTGCTGCCTCCGGCGAAGAGCATGTCCAGCATGGACGGGGACGCGGGACGAACGGCCGCGACGGGTTTCTTCATCGGACGCCTCCTGAGGTCGTTGACGCCTACCATCGACGCCAGGCGCTCAGCCTACCGACTTTTGAGCGACCTCAATCGCCTGGCGCCAATTGAGGGGTGGTGCGAGGGCAGGCGCCGCCAGATTGGGCGCCCGGCGGGGAATTTGCGACTCTTTGGGGCAAATTGCGCCGCCCTATCGGCCGGACCTGCGCAACCAAGTCTGAACCGGCGCGTCGTAGACACGCTCGAACAGCGTCGCGAGCAGTACGGTAGCCGGAGCGGCGATCAGCCAACCGATCAGGGCCTGATCGTCGGACAAGGTCCGCAGCCCCGCCTCGAACAGGCGCAGGATGGGCGCGTGAATGGCGTAGAGAGGGTAGGAGAGGGCTCCCAGCCAGACCGCGATAGGGCTCGCCCAGGCCGAAACCTCGCAGCTCACGGCCAGGACGACGAGCGCCGGCAGGATGATGAGGACGATCACGAGATCGGTCCAGGCATAGAGCCCCTGTTCAGGAAACGGCCGAACCAGGCAAAGCGCCAGGCCGGCCATCACGGCGACGTAGGGCGTGGCCGGCGGGCGAAAGCCGGCCGCGCAGGCGCGGAAGATCAGCACGCCAGCGCCAAATCCGAAAATGGCCCGCGGCGGTCCGCCCCACAGGTTCTGCCGCGCCCAGCCGGCGTCCAGGCCGCCGAAGTGCAGGCTGGCGGCCACGAGCACCGCGGCGGCCAGGATCGTGATGACGATCAGGCGCCGGGTTGTCAGCCACGGCAGGGCGGCGGCGTGCAGCGCATTGACGAGCAGTTCCTCGAACAGCGACCACTGGGGGCCGTCGAGCGGAAAGAGTTCGCCGCCGTGCAGCGCCGGGCCGATCAAGACCGGCAGCAATAGAAATTCCACGAGCATGATCGGCTGGAACGCGTCTCCGGCCACCAGGAGGGCGACGACGCCAAGCGCCAGACCGCCAAGGATCGCGGGGTAGAGCCGCTTCAGCCTGATGAGCATGTAGCTTCCCCAACCAAGCCCGGCTTTCAGCCGTGGCTCATAGGCCTGGCCGATCACGAATCCGCTCAGCATGAAGAAGAAGTCCACCGCCACCCCGGCATGCTGAAGGTGAAGGGAATAGCCGCTGAGATTCTCGAAATGGCTGCCAACGACAGCCAGGGCCGCGACCCCTCTGAGGCCATCCAGGGACGGGAGACGCGTTTTCACAGGGATGTCACTAAGGGAGTTCGCCTTTGCTCACAGCCCTGAAAGCCTTGGTCGTTTGCCGAAACGGCCGAATCCGGCATTGTCCGGCCCGCATGACCAACGAACCTTTCTTCCGCCCCGACGGCGACCGCTTCATCCCCAATCTGATCAGCCGGGGCCCATGGAGTCCCAACAACCTGCATGGCCGGGTGGTGATCGGGTTGCTGGGCGCCGAGATCGAGCGCCGCCATGGCGGCCCCGACTACATGCCCGCCCGCCTGACCGTGGACATGTACCGCATGCCCGATCTCTCGCCCGTCGACGTGGTGACCCGGGTCGTGCGCGACGGCAAACGCATCAAGGTGATCGACGCGGAGTTTTTCAGCGGCGGCGTGTCCATGGCCCGCGCCACGTGCCAGCTTCTGCTTCGCACCCAGAACGCCGACGGCAAGGTTTGGTCGCCGCCGTCCTGGGGGGCGCCGCTCCCGGCCGAACTGCCGGCGCCGGACGATCCCCGCAGCAGCCTCGGTGGCATGTGGACCATCCGGCCGATCAGCGGCGCCATGGGGACCGGTGGACCGCGCCGCCTGTGGATGAGCGAGGTGCGTGAACTGGTTGGGGGCGTGCCACTGACGCCGTTCGTCCGCGTCGCCGTCGGCTGCGACTTCGCCAGTCCCTTCGCCAACGCCGGGGACCAGGGGCTCGCCTATATCAACAGCGACGTGACGCTCTATCTGCACCGGCTGCCGGTCACCCCATGGGTCGGCTATGAGGTGGTCAACCATGGCGCCACCGACGGCGTCGCCATCGGCGAGTGCTTCGTCCATGACGAGCAGGGACCGATCGGTTCATCGACGGTCACGGCCCTGGCCCAGGCGCGCGGGATGAAGAGTTAGAGCCTCCGCGGTTCAACTCTGCCGGGAAAGCAGGCCCCGGCCGATCACATTTGCCTGAATCTCGGCGGCGCCCTCGAAGATGTTGAGAATTCTCGCGTCGCAGAGAATCTGGCTCATCTCATATTCCAGGGCGTAGCCGTTGCCGCCGTGGATCTGCACGCCGGCGTCGGCGTTGCTCCAGGCCACGCGGGCGGCGAGCAGCTTGGCCATGCCGGCCTCGATGTCGCAGCGGTCGCCGGCGTCCTTTGTCCGGGCGGCGAAATAGGTCAGTTCCCGGGCGATGACCGTCTCCACCGCCATGAGGGCCAGCTTGTCCGAGGTGCGCGGGAAGGCGATCAGAGGCTTGGCGAACTGCCGGCGCTCCAACGCATAGGTCAGGGCCAGATCGAGCGCCTTGCGGGCCACCCCCACCGCGCGCGCCGCGGTCTGGATGCGCGCGCCTTCGAACGTCTTCATCAGCTGCCGAAAGCCAGCCCCTTCGGCGCCCCCCAACAGGCCGTCCGCGGCCACGGCGAAGCCGTCGAAACCCAGCGCATATTCCTTCATGCCCCTGTAGCCCAGGACAAGGATTTCGCTTCCCGTCAGGCCTTCGTCAGGGAAGGAGTCTCCCGCCGTGCCGCGCGACTTGGCGGCCAGAAACAGCGACAGCCCGCCGTGCCCGGGCGTCTCCGCGTTGCTGCGCGCCAGCAAGGTCATCAGATCGCTGCGCGAGGCGTGGGTGATCCAGGTCTTGGCGCCGGTGACGCTCCATGAGCCATCGTCCAACCGCCGCGCCCGAGTCTTCAGTGACGCCAGGTCCGAGCCCACGTCCGGTTCGGTGAACACGGCTGTCGGCAGGACCGTCCCGGCGGCGATCGCCGGCAGCCATCGGGCCTTCTGTTCCGGCGTGCCGTTGGCGCCGATCAGTTCGCCGGCGATCTCCGAGCGGGTGCCCAAGGAGCCGGCGCAGATCCAGCCCCGGCTGAGTTCTTCCGAGACCACACACATGGCCAGCTTGCCGAGCCCGAGGCCGCCGTATTCGGTGGGAATGCAGACTCCAAACACGCCGAGATCGGCCATTTCAGAGACAATTTCGTCGGGAATCAAGGAGTCCGCCAGGTGCCAGGCATGGGCGCCCGGCGCCACCCGCGCTTCCGAGAATCGGCGGAACTGTTCGCGGATCAGGTCCAGCGTCTCGTCGCCCAGGGACTCATCGGCCTGCCAGCCCCGCGCCAGCAACTGCGCCAGGGCGGCGCGTTTCGCGGGCGTGTTGCCGCTCTCCAGAAAGCCGGTGACCGCCGGATCGGCCGCAAGCGTCCGGGCCGCCGCGGACGCGCCCATGTCCGCCGGCCGGGCGAACTCGTTCTGGCTCATGGGCAGTCCGCCGAGCAGTTGGGCCAGATATTCGCCAAAGCCGATCTCGACCGCCAGCGCCTCGCCGGCGCCAAGGGCGTCGCGTTCGGCCAGCCGGCGGGCCCAGGCCGCCAGTTGCACCAGCGCCTCCACCGTGGTCGCGGTCCAGGCGAAGCCATGCACCGACCGTTGCTCGCGCTCGATCAGGCTGGTCTCGACCTTGCCCTCCGCGGATACCGCGCCGAGCACGGCCAGCCGCGCCTGCTGGAGATAGTCGCGCGCGGCCTGAGCCGCGGCGTCGGCGCGCGCGAGGAGGGCAATGGCGTCTGGGGTCATGGTCTGGCTCAGGCGGGAAGATCGAAATCGGCGTGGGCGCTCATGGCCACCGCGCCGTCGCAGCGAAGGGCCTGGACGTCACCGGGGCCTTCGCCGGGGGCCAGATAGATCGGCTGGCCGGCGAACAGCGGCGCGACCGCCCTGAACTGGAAACGGCGAATCGGCCGGCCTTCGCGGGCCTCCGCCAGAGCGAACAGCTTTGCCGCCGTGAACGGGCCGTGCACCACCAACCCGGGGTAGCCTTCTTCGTCGCGGGCGTAGGGGGCGTCGTAGTGGATGCGATGGGAGTTGAAGGTCACCGCGGAGAAGCGGAACAGATCCACCGGACCCGGATCCCAGACCTGGGCGTTGCGGTGCGGCGGCTGGTCGGTCGGAATCACCGGCGGGGTCGGGCCGCCAAGGTCCCGGTAGACGATCGTCTGGTGCTCCGTCAGCCGCAGAACGCCGTCCTGGGTCAGGGCGCGATCGACCTCCACGAACACCAGATCGCCGGTCTTGCCGGACTTGTGGTTCACCTCGGCGATCGTGAGCGACATTTCGGCGGGCGCATCGAGCGACAGCGGCGCAAGGAAACGCATGTCGGCGCTGGCGAACATCCGTCGCGGCAGGGTCACCGGCGGCATCAACCCACCCCGGCGCGGGTGACCATCCGGGCCGATGCCGTCCGGGCCGACGACCTCAAGGAACCAGGTCCAGTGCGCCAGAGGGGCCGGCGTTCGTTCGACGTCCAGCGGGGCGCCCTGGGCCGCGGCGAAACGCCTGAGGCTCTCCACGTCCAGCCGCTGTCTGCGGATGTCCTGTCGGCCCACGTGGGCGCGCCAGGCCTCGATATCTTCGATCCGGATCGGAACGGGGGTGTGAACCGTCATGGGCGTCCTCAAACTCCTCCCGCCAGCCCCTGATCGCGGAGTCTGGCGATCTCGCCCTCCGACAAACCGAGCACCTCCGCCAGCACCTCGTCGGTGTCACGGCCCAGGCGCGGAGCCGGTGTGGCGGGCGACCGCGGGGCGCCGGCCAGGGTGGCGGCGGGTCCGGGGGTCAGATAGCGGTATCCGCTCGGATGGTCGACCTCGGACAGAACCGGGTTGGCGCTGTTGAAGTAGGGGTCGTTCCGCACCGCCTCGCCGAGGCCCTGGTAGGGGCCCCAGGTCACCCCCTTGGTCTCGAACGCGGCGGTCAGGGCGGCCGCAGGCCGGATTGCGAAGGCCGCCTCGAACAACGGCGCAAGGTGGGCGCGATGGGTAAATCGCGCGCCCTCATCCCGGGAGAAATTCACCCCCAGCTTAAGTTCAAGGGATGTGACCGCCGCATCGAGATCGAGCGTCGAGACGAGGCCTGTCCATTGGCGCGGGGTGATCGCCACGACCATCAGGCGCCGTCCGTCGGCGGTCAGAAAGTCCCGCCCGAAGGCGCCGAACAGGTCATTGCCCATGCGCGGCCGATCGTGACCCGAGGTCTGGACCTCGGCGATCTGCCCCAGGTGGCCCAGACTCGCGATCGCCAGGTCGGATAGCGGCAGACGCACCTCGCAACCTTCGCCTGTGGCCCTCCGCGACCGCTCGGCCGAGACCAGCGCGAAGGCGGCGTAAGCGCCCGCCAGCAGGTCCCAGGCCGGAAGGACGTGGTTGACCGGCGCGTCGCTGTCCACCGGCCCTGTCATCATCGGCACGCCGACCGCGCTGTTGACGGTGTAATCCACGGCCGGGCGGCCGTCCGGCCACCCCATGACTCGCACACAGATCAGGTCGGATCGCAGCGTCTTCAGCCGCTCGTAGGAGAGAAACCCCTCCACCGGAAAGTTGGTGACGAACAGGCCGGCGTTTTCGCCCGGCGCCGTGGCAATACGCTGAGCCAGTTCCCGGCCCTCCGGGCGGCTCAGATCCAGCGCGACGGACTTCTTGGATTTGTTGAGGCCTTCCCAGTAGAGGCTCGCCCCGCCGTCGGGCGCCAGCGGCCACCGGCGATAGTCCGGTCCGCCGCCGATCTGGTCGATCCGGATCACCTCGGCGCCCATCTGGGCCAGATGCAGACCGCAGGACGGACCAGCGATGAAAGCCGCCGCCTCGACGACCCGCAGGCCCTTCAAAAGATCGTACATCCCGCCGTCAGACTCCCTTTTCGCCGCACCATAGTGCGATGTGGCGGTCAGAGCGATCCGCCCGTTGCGTGAGCCCGACTGAATTCAGCTCCGTCCGGGCAACGGGATGGCGGTGGTGTGCTTGATCTCCTCCATGGCGAAGGCCGAACTGACGTCGGAAAGCCGTACGGACTTGACCAGGCGTTTGTAGACGCGGTCGTAAGCGCCGATGTCGGCGACCTGAACCTTGAGCAGGTAGTCGGCATTGCCGCTCATCCGGTAGAACTCCGTTACCTCTGGCATACGCCTGATCGCGGTGGCGAGCGTATCGAACCAGTCATCGGAATGTTCCGCGGCTTTCAGGGTGACGAACACCGTGACTCCGGCGCCGAGCTTGCCGGCGTCGAGCAGAGCGACGCGCTTGCGGATATAGCCGTCCTCCTCAAGGCGCTTGATCCGTCGCCAGCAGGCGTTCTGCGACAGATTCACCCGTTCGGCCACCTGGGCCACGGGCAGGTCCGCGTCGTCCTGCAGAACGGCCAGGATCGCGAGGTCATGATTGTCTACAAGAATGCCATGGTCCATCAACAATTTCCCAAATCTGCGGGTAATGCCGTGTTAATTTGGGATAAATCCTCGCGCAAATTCCAGCATTCTCCCGGGCACGCCATATCCTGGGGGACTGTCCGATGTTTCAGCGCCTGTTCATGAGCCATCCGCGCGCCGTGGGCGAAAGCTATGGCCAGCATTTTGGGACGGCGCTGTCGTTCGCTGGCCCCCTGCTGCTCGCAGGCCTCGCGTGCCTCGTGCATGCCTTCGCGCCGGGTCTCTTCGAACGCACGGCCAGCGCCACGGTCGACGAGCTTCACGCGCGCATGGTCCGTAGCGGTCGAGGCGGGCCCCGCCCCGAATTGGTCAGGCCAGATCCGAAGCTCCTGGCTGGCTAGCGCCGGCGCAGGGTCGATTGACCGAGGGGGGTGCGGCGAGCCCGGCCGAACATGCGCCCGGCGCCTCGCAGCAGCAATCCGCCTGCAAGCGTGGATAGAAGCACCAGCGGCATGCCCAGGGTGAACATGGTGGTCTGGGCGCCGTGGTCGGTCAGATAGACGGCCCGCCACACGACGGCGATCAGGAGTAACCCGATCAGCCCCATCGCCATTCCGGAAACCGCACAAGCCCATTTCGACATTCCGAAACCTCCCCGGCCGCGGGCGGGCCCACGACCTTGTTCTCCGGCGTTGGAGGCTGTGCTTCCCCCTGCGCCGCGCCTTGATCTGGATCAATCCTTCTTGGGCGGGACTGCTCAGAGTTAGGTGATCTGAACGCTGAAATTCGTTATGTGCAAGCCTTTTGACAGCGGAGCGTGTCCAAGTGTCGCGGGCAAGTCCCTATGGCGGAATGATCCGGCAATCTGCGAACGCGTTTCAGTATTGCCAAGGCTTCTCCGGCGCGGCAAGGATTTGGCGAACGGGCCGCTGAACAGGTCCGGCGGGAGGACACATGGCTATTCTCGATAAATTCCGCCTGGACGGTCACGCGGCCGTGGTGACAGGCGCCGGGCGGGGCATCGGTCGGGCGATCGCTCTCGGCCTCGCCGAGGCGGGCGCAGATGTGGTCGTGGCGGCCCGCCGCACGCATGAGATCGAGGCCGTGGCGGCGGAAATTCGGGCCTTGGGTCGAAAGGGCGTGGCGATCACAGCCGACATGCTCGACATGGCGCAGATCGAAAATTTGGCCGCCGAGGCGGAGCGGGCCCTCGGCAAACTGACGATCTGGGTGAACAACGCCGGCGGCGCCGACGACAGGACGATCCGCAATCTCATCGATGTGCCGGAGTATCAGTGGGACTTTCAGGACGGTTTGAATCTCAAGGCGGTCTGGGCCGGTGGAATCGCCGCCGCCAAGCGCATGGGCGAGGGCTCTTCGATCATCAACATCTCCTCGATAGCCGCCTTCCGCGCCTCGCCCGGCAATGGCCCCTACGCCGCGGCCAAGGCGGGCGTGAATAGCCTGACGAAGACCCTGGCTGTGGAGCTGGCGCCAAAGATTCGCGTCAACGCTGTGGCCCCGGGCCCGATCCCCACCGAGGTGTTCATGGAGTTCTACGGTCTGACCGAAGAGGCCCTGCCGGAGATGACCAAGCGCGCGGGCGTACCCATGGGGCGGCTGGGCGAAGAAGAGGACATCGCCGCAGCCGTGGTCTATCTTTGTTCTCCGGCGGCCAAATGGGTCACTGGCGAGATCATCAACGTCACCGGCGGGCTCTGAAGGCAGCGCACGGTCAGGTCCCTGGGAGAGCGAACCATGAAGCAGGAATTCGAGCTTGCCACCTATGAGGTGGTCGCGCCGCACGTGGCCAAGATCATGCAGAACCGGCCTCAGGCCCGGAACGCGCAGAACAACCGCCTGACATACGACCTCGACGCCTGCTTCGGCCTCGCTGCCCGCGATGAGGACATCAAGGTGGTGTTGCTCGGCGGCGAAGGTCCGCATTTCTCTTCCGGCCATGATCTGAAGAGCTGGGGCAAGATGACCGACCCGCTGGTCACCACCTGGTCGCCGTCCAAAGAGGGCGGGGTGCACAGCCGATACAGTTTCGAGCAGGAAGTGTTCCTGGGCATGTGCCGGCGCTGGCGCGATTTCCCCAAACCCACCATCGCCATGGTCCAGGGCAAGTGCATCGCCGGCGGTCTGATGCTGGCGTGGGTGTGCGATCTCATCATCGCTAGCGACGACGCCACCTTCGTCGACCCCGTGGTCGCCATGGGGGTTTGCGGCGTCGAGTATTTTAACCACCCCTATGAACTTGGTATCCGCAAGGCCAAGGAACTCCTGTTCACCGCCGACGTCTGGGATGCCCAGGAAGCTCATCGATTGGGCATGGTGAACCACGTGGTCCCGCGGCCGGACCTGGAGCAATTCACCCTCGACCTGGCGGCGCGCATCGCCAACAAGCCGGCCTTCGCTCTGAAGATGACCAAACAGGCGGTGAACACCGCCCAGAACAACATGGGGCAGCAGTCCACGATGGATACCACCATCGCGCTGCACCACATGTGTCACGCGCACAATGCCGAGATGGAATCCCGCGCGGTGCGTCGCGAAGGTCTGCCGGAGAAGTTCCGCGGCGAGCCTGCGCCTGTGAAAGCTGCGGAATAGGCGCCGCTCTTACGCCAAGCTCACGCTGCCACAATTCCCAAATAATTGCGTATATTCCGACCCTCGTGTGGCGCTCCTTTGAAGTGTTCTGTGCGTCATCGCGGATCTGCCGACCTGAGAGATTAGACAGTACAGGTCGATAGTCCTTGCGATGCGTCCAACTGGACAGCTTTGCTGTGCAGCTTTCAAAGGAACTTAGACATGAAAACGCTATTTGCCATCGCGGCGGCGGCCATCGCGGTGTCCGCAGCCGCGCAGGCTTCGAACATTCCTGTCATGACCAACGTCACTACGGCGGGGTCGAACTTCAACTTCCATTACCTCACGGCCCTCGCACCGGACCAGGGCCTCACGGCCGGCGATCAGGTCGTGATCCTCGACTTCGCCGGCTATGTCCCCGGGTCGGTCTATTCCACGAATTCGGACTGGGCCGCGTCGGTGTCCAACACGCTGCCGCCCGGCCTGTTGTTGCTGCCGGGCGTGACCGACAATGCGTCGATCGCCGATCTGGTCTTCACCTACATCGGCGCCGACTATCAGTTGAGCGGCGGCCCCTACGCCACCCAGACCGACTATCTGGGCCTTGGCGCTTTGTCCGCATACTCCAAGATCGCCGTCGGCAGTTTCAGCGCCGAAGCGATCAAGAACACCGGCTTCACGCAGGGCTCGGTGACCTACAATGTCGGCTCGGTGGCGGTTCCCAGCGTGCCGGAAGCCAGCACCTGGGCTCTGATGCTCGTCGGCGCCTTCGGCGTGGGCGGAGCGCTTCGGTCCAGCCGCCGCAAGACCCTCGCCGCCTGAGCGAAAGGTCTGCAGGGATGACAACAGAGGGCCGTGTCCCCGGACGTGGCCCTCTGCCTTGTCTCATCTCGTAGCCGCGCGGCTGCTCAGCCTCCGATTTCCGCTAGGGGCCGAGGCGTATGAGTCAGGGCCACCTCGAAGCCACACCAGACCCCGAAGTTTTCGCCGGTGCGTCCCTCCGGGCCTTCAGCGATAAGCTGGACGGCGAGATCGCAAACGGCGCGGGGATCCATCCAGCGCGCCTTGGCTTCCTCGGAAACGGCCGGTCCCGCGAAAAACCGCAGCATCGGCGAGTCTGTGGCGTCCATGCAGAAGGCGTTCACCCGGACGCCGTGCGGCGCCAGAGCCTTGGCCCAGGTCAAGGTCAGCCCGATGAGGCCCCACTTCGAGGTGTCGTAGAGATCCATCATGCCGAACCCGTTGGTTGGCCGGCCCGGGAAGGTGTTTACATGGTCGGTGGCGATGTTGACGATGTGGCCGCTCCCCTGGGCCATCATCACGGGAATCACCGCTCGCCCGAGGGCGAACGGGCCCTTCAGATTGGTTCCGATCAGGTCGGCATAGTTGTCGAGCGAGGTGTCGAGTTCGTCTGTGGGGACGGTGCGGCGGCAGATCCCGGCGTTGTTGATCAGGATGTCAATCCGGCCGAAGGCGTCCGCCGCGACGTCCGCCAATCGGCGTGCCTGATCCGGCAGGCGCATATCGGCCTCGAGCGATTCGACCTGCGTTGCCTTCGACCGCAGCGCCTCTGCAACGGCGTGAACGCCCGGGTCGATGTCACCGATCACAAGGTTGCAGCCGGCCCCGGCCAAAGCCTCGGCGTAGCCGCGTCCGAGCCCCATGGCGGCCCCGGTGACAATGGCCGTCTGGCCTGTGAGCGAACCCATGTTTCCTCCCTCGCGAACTAGCCAAAACTAACACATGTTGTTAGTTCTGAAATGCAGGACCGGCGCCCGGCAAGATGGCGCGGCCTGGGGAGACAAACGCCATGCCGCTCAACGTGCTCGTCGTCACCAAGGGGCATCCCTACGACTACAACGGCTTCCACGGCATGTTCGATCAGAATCCGGATATCACGGCGACATGTGTGGAGCAGCCGGCCGCGCAGATCATTCTGCGGCCGGAATACGTGGCCGCCTATGACGCGGTGGTATTCTACGACATGTGGGGCATCCCGACCGACCCGACCAGTTCGGCCAGCGCCACGCCTCCGCCTGAATATGTGAAAGCTATCGAGGCCCTGCTTGAGAACGGCAAAGGGCTTGTTCTGCTCAATCACGCCCTCGTCCAATGGCCCATGTGGCCGCTGTGGCGTGAGATTTCCGGAAATACCTTCCGCCTGACCGCCGGCGAGGTTGATGGCCGTCAGGTTCCAGGGTCGGGCTATCGCGGCGGCGGCGGCGAGCCGCATCGCAACGCCACTCACCGTCTGACGCCGGTCGATCCGTCGCACCCTGTCGTGGCCGGTCTGGAAGCCGGGTTCGAGATCTCCGACGAGCTCTATCTGCGCACCCCCCTGGCAAAGAGCCCGGACATCGTGCCGCTACTCAAGAGCGACTACGCCTTCACGCGCGCCAATTTCAACCCGCCGCCGCTGGCCCCCAAGAGTGAGCAGGACGGTTGGGACCATCCTGACGGCGACAACACCATCGTCTGGGCCAAGCGGACCCGGAACAGCCCGGTGGTGGCCAGCGAGGCGGGGGACGGCCCGGCCGCCTATAACAATCCCGCCTTCCGCCGCCTGCTGGACAACGCCATCAAGTGGGTGGCCTCCGACGCAGCCCACGCGTGGGCCAGGTCGCGATCGTGATGGCGCAGCATCGATGACCGCGCCCATCGGCTTGGCCCTTCCCCGCAAGCTGGCGGCTCTCGGGCCGATCATGCAGCTGGCGTTTGTGCCGACGGACTTCGACGCCGCCATCGCCTACTGGACCGGCAAGATGGGGGCGGGGCCGTTCTTCCTGTGGGAGCATATCGAGGTGGATCACCTCACCTTTCGGGGCGAAACGGTCAGTCTCGACTTCTCCGTGGCGCTTGCCCAATGGGGGGATATCCAGATCGAGCTGATCCGCCAGGACAACGACGCTCCCTCGATCTACCGCGACTGGAACTCCAACGCCCTGCACCACATCCAGCTGGCGGTGGAAGACTACGCCGAGGCGCTGACCGCCTGCGAGGCCGCTGGTTTCGCCCTGGCCATGGACGGAAGGGGCCTGCTTGGGGCGCCTGATCTGCGCTTCGCCTATTGTGACCTGGGACCCTTCGGCCCGGCGGGGTTCGTGGAGTTCGCCTACCGGCCGCCCGGGGCCGCGGGGGCGCTCGATCGCATGAGCCGGATGAAGGAGGCCGCGCGCGACTGGGATGGCTCGGACCCGGTGCGCCCGCTGTTCTGACCGATCAGCGCCAAGGATTTATCTCGCCGTGAAGAGCGCCGGGAGGCTCCAGCAGGCGTGCATTTCGCCCAGTCGCAGGGACCGCGGGCTTGGGGCGACGCCGGGCGCCAGGCGAATATCTCCGAGGCGGTCCAGCAGCACGTTCGACGCAGTTACGGCGACATCGCGCGTCAGGGCATAGATCGAGCGCGGGCGATCCTCAGGCACGGCCGGATACTTCGTGGGCTTCCCCAATCCGAGCGCGATGCCGGCGGGCAGGCCATCTGCGCGGTACTGCCCACGGGGCTCCCGTGGACACAAATCTTTCCGCTCCACATGGAAGCGGTCAGGTTCGGAGAAGATTCGCGGATCGCGGTTTCCGGCGGCGCCCACGCAGATCACCAATGCGCCTTCCGGGATCAGCAGGCCGAACCGCTCCACCTCCTGGCGGGCGAAGCGCCGGGCGCTGAGCAAGGGAGCGGAGTGCCTCAGGGTTTCCAGCCAGGCAAACTTCACCAGCCGCCGGTCCGCCGCCACCCGATGCAACTGATCGGGATGAGTCAACAGCAGCTGCCAGAGATTGGCCAGGCCGCCGTGGAGTGTTTCGTGGTCGGCTTCCAGCAGAGTCGTCACCAAATCTTCGGCCGTGGCCGGGCCTCCTTCGAGATCGAGGCTGGCGATAGCGGAGATCAGGTCTTCGCCAGGGGTCACCCGCCGGGCCTCAAGCAAAGGACGAAGCTGGTCCGCCATCGCGCCCATGGCCTGAAGCCCGTCCCGCTCGGCCCGTGGGTCCCAGTCCCAGCCGCGTTGCATGGCGAACCAGTGGGCGGCGAACGCGTCGAAGTCGCCGGCCGGCAGATCCAGGATGCGCGCCAGGAGTTCCAGCGGATAGCGTGCGGCAAAGTCGAGGGCGAGATCGGCGCGTCCCGCGCCTGCAAAGCTGTCGATTACCGTCTGGGCGACGTCCGCGGCATGGCGATCCATGCCGCGCGCCTGGGCGACGATGACCGGCGCCTCCGACCTCAGATCGCGGCCAAACCCCTCCGCGCCATAGAACCACAGCTTCGACCGCGACTCGAAATTCGCCTCGTCGGTGAATACCGAGGTCACGTCGTCGTACCGCGTGATCCAATAGGCGTTGCCGATCCAGTCGCGGTAGCAGGGATAATTTTCCCGGAGAATTTCAAAGGCCGGATAGGGATCGCGGGCGAAGTCCGGCGACACCAGCCGCAGGGGATTAAGCTTCTCGGTCGACTGGCGTACTCGCATGCGCTGGTGCACTTCGTAGGACCGATAGCCGGCCCCCTTGGTCACGGCGCGGCGGGCCACGGCGACGCCGTTTCGACCCAGGGTCAGCGTCCCGGCCCAAAGCGACGTCGTGTCGGAGGGGCCATCGCGGGCGACGGTGGGCGCGTCAGACAAGATCGTACTCCAGCCAGAGTTCGCGGGCCGCGCCGAGGCCGACTGGGGCGAGCGAGACCCCGTCGATATCCTTCGGCATGAGATCGACGCGGATGCGCGGGTTCTTCATCCGCCGGCTGAGCACCTTCGAGCCGATGGTGGCTTCCTGGTGGGCGATCCAGGCGCCCGGGCAGAGATGCGGGCCTACCCCGAACGCCATGTGGCTGTGACGGCCGTCGCTCGAATAACCGCTCCGCAACAGCTTGCCGCTGTAGAGATCGGGTCGAAAGACGTCGAACCGCTCCGGGTCCTTGAAAATCCGGTCGTCGTGGTTGGCCGAGACGTCGACCATGTTCATCAGTGAGCCGGCGGGCACGTGCTGGCCGTGCATGAGAAGGTCGAAGCTGTTGTGGCGGGGCTGCCCGCCGATCGGCGTGGAATGGCGCAGGGTCTCATGGAAGACCTTGTCCCAGTGGCTTTCGTCGCCCAGCACCGTCGTCGCCTGATCGGAATGCTGCAGCAGCAGATACCACATGTTCATGATCGCGCCGCGCGTGGTCTCCCCGCCGCCGCCAACCACCAGGGCGATATTGGAGGTGATTTCCTCCGTAGACAGATAATCGCCGTCGATCTTGGTCTCGCAGAGCTTGGAGATGATGTCCTTGCCGACGATCTTCCCGTCACGGTCGTAGAGATAGGTCGGCCGCACCCGGCGTTCGTCGACCATGCCCTGAACATAGTCCTCAAGGTCCTGTCGCGCCTCGAGCCCCATCTTCTGGGTTTCCGAACCGCCCAGGCCCGACATCATGGAATTGTACCAATAGTAGAATTGACCGCGCGCCTCGTCGGGGAAGCCCAGCACTCCGCAGACCACGGAGATCGGGAATTCGTTGGCGAAGGCCTTGCCGATCTCCACGGTGCGTTTGCCGCCCTCGTCGCGAACGACTTTCCCTTCCTTGGCCATTTGGTCCCAGCTGGTGATCCAGCTGTCAGCGAGGCGCTCGATGATCGGGATGCGGGCCTCCAGCGACTGTCCCACCAGATGCTGGCCGTAGAGATTGCGGCGGCGTTTGTGCTCAACGCCGCTGAGCTCGAGTTGGGTGTTGCCCAGGACGCCGCTTGAGGACCCCTTCGGGATGGTGTTGAAGCCCTCGTCGTCGAAATAGCAGCGGGTAATGTCTTCGTAGCGGGTGACGTAGTAGCAGTTGTGCAGCTTGTCTCTGAACACCGGGTAGTGATCCCGCATGATCCGGTAATAGGGATAGGGATTGCGGAAGAATTCCCGGGAATCGAAAATCCTGGGGTCCAGAAGTGGCGTGCCGTCGGGCGCATGACCCATGTCGCAGGCCTGACCGACCGGCATCAGCGGGAAGTCCGCGGCGGAGCGAACCGGCTCGGCCGTCTCGCTGGTCATCCGCTCCAGCGTCTGGGCAAACGGACAGGCTGTGGTCATGGGCGTTTCCTCGTCATCCGACCCTAGGCGCGGCGCCCTCGGCCGTCAAGAAACCGAAACGCGTCGTGGTTTTAGGTTGCTCTGGCGTCGCGCGGCGAGGGCAAGAGTCGGCGCGCGCCTATTCCGTCGGCTGGCCGACAGCGAGGCTCCACACGGGTTCCGGGGCGTCGGACCATGGCGGCGGACCGAAGTCTCGCAGCGGCTGGCCGGTGAAGTCGGCGCGTTCGCGCATGCGTACGTCCCAGCGTTTGCGCGGGCCCAGTTCGATCGTCTGGCCCGCCCAGATGCCTATATTCTCGCCTGTTCGCCCGTCCTTCATGAGGTCGATGAGCAGGCCGGCGATATCCGCCGGATCCATGAACCCGGCGATCACTTCCGGCGGCGGACCATCGGGGCCGCCCAGATGCGCCAGCTTGCCACCGGGCCTGAACAGGGCGCGCAGCATCTCCGTGTCCGTGGGCCCCATGCAGAGACTGTTCATGCGAATGTTGTGGGGCGCCAGCGCCTGGGCGCCGCCGTCGGTGAGTCCGTTCAGGGCCCACTTCGAGGCGTTGTACAGGTCGGTGTCGGGGGCGTTCACGCCGTCTCGCCGTTTGGGCAGCACGTAGTCGGTGCTGATATTGACGATATCTCCGCCGCCCGCGGCGATCATGTGCGGTACGGCGAGCCGACACATGACCATCGCCGCCTTGACATTCACGTCCATCACCGCGTCAAAATCGGCGAGCGCCTTGTCCCAGGGGTCGGTGACCGGCGTCGAGCGCCAGACCGCGGCATTGTTCACCAGAATGTCCAGGCGCCCGAAGCGCGCCGTCGTTGCGGCGACAAAGGATCGGCAGGCGGACACATCGGTGATGTCGAATGTCTGGCAGAGAACGTCGGCCCCCGTGGCGGCGATCGCCGACCCGACCGCCATGACGCCGGGCTGGATGTCGCAGATCGCAACCGCGGCCCCTTCCGCCGCCAGGCGTTCGGCGAAGGCCTGACCGAGGCCCTGAGCGGCGCCGGTGACAATGGCGGTCTTGCCGGAAAGGTAGGCCATGAGAGCGTTCCTTTGGGTTCAGGCGGCGGCGGGTTCGGGTTTGGCGGCGGGGACTGGCTTGAGCTCAATTTCGAAGCCCACCCACACGCCGATGTTCTCGCCGGTCCTTCCGGCAGGTCCCTCGGCGATCAGTTGCATGGCCAGGTCGCAGACCGCCTCAGGTTTCATCCACCGGGCTTCCTCCTCGGGCGAGGGTGCGTTGTTGTGGAAGCCGCGCAGCATATGGGAGTCGGTGGCGCCCATGGAGAAGCTGTTCACGCGGATATGGTGGTCGGCCAGCGCCTTTGCCCAGGTCAGGGTCAGCCCGAGCACGCCCCATTTGGAGATGTCGTAAAGGTCCATGCCCGACCCGCCGGCTGTGGGTCGCCCGGGGTGGGTGTGAACGTGATCGGTCGCTATATTGATGATCTGCCCGCCGCCTTGCGCGAGCATCACCGGGATAACCGCGCGACCGAACAGATAGACTCCCTTGAGGTTCGTCCCGATCAGGACCTCATAGTCCTTCAAGGATTTGTCGAGATCGTCCTTTGCCCCGCCGCCGCGCCAGGTCCCGGCGTTGGCGATCAGGATATCGATGCGGCCGAACCCGGTCAGGACGCCATCCACGACCCGGCGCACATCCTCAGGGTTGGCGACATCCGCCACATAGCCCTCGGCGCGCACGCCGTGCCGACGGAGGGCCGCCGCGGTGTCGACCACCTCCGGGCGAATGTCGCACAGGACCACATCGCAGCCGGCGCGGGCCAGGGCCTCCGCGTAGCCGCGTCCCAATCCCACGGCTGCCCCGGTGACCAGGGCGACCTGTCCTTGCAGCCGAGCCATCTCCTGCCCTTTCGCCGCGCGGCGCCGTTGTTTGGCGCCGGGTTTCCTCGTTACCAAATATAGAACGCGTTACGCTTGAAATGGCAAGCCGCTGAAACGCTAAGGCGCCTTTCGCGCATTGACCGCCGCGCGGGCGGCGGCTTTGTCCGTGAACCAGTCGGCGTTGATGCCGGCGTAGGGCGCTTCTTCGGCCGACAGGTCCTTTTCCTCGTAGATCGCCGCGACCGGACAGGCTTCCACGCAGACGGCACAATTGATGCACTCCGTCGGATGGATGTAACACATCCGGTCGTCGGCCTCGACGTAGATGCAGTCGACCGGGCAGACCTCGATGCAGGACTGGTCCTTTACATCGATGCAGGCGCTGGCGATCACAAAGGCCATGGGGGTTTTCTCGTCGGAGCGGGAGGCTCAGTCCAAAACAGAAGTCTGTTCCGATTTCTATCGGCCGGGCGGACAGGGCGTCAAGCGCCGCCGGTGACGTACAGGCACTGGCCTGTGATCCAGCTCGCCGCCGGCGACGCGAGGAACACGGCGGCCGCGCCGATATCGGTCGGCGTTCCGTAGCGGCCGAGCGGAATGTTCAGCGCCTTCAGGAAAGCCGCCGCCCGTTCGTCGTCCAGGCGGATCGATTCGTCGAAGTTCTGGGTGCGGATCGGGCCCGGCGCGATGGCGTTGACCCGAATGGCGGGTGAGAGTTCCAGAGCGAGCGTCTGCGTGAGGCTGTTGACCGCCGCCTTGGCCGCCGCATAGGGGCCGTTCTTGATCTGGCCGCCGAAAGCCGCCCGGCTGGACGTGTTGATGATCGCCCCGCCCGCCGTCATGTGCCGGGCGCCTGCGACGGCGCCCGCCCAGACGGCCTTGAGATTGAGGTCGATCTGAGCGTCCCAGCGATCCTCGGATGTCCGGGTCAGATAGCGCGGCGTGGCGTCCGGCAGGCCGCCTGCGTTATTCACCCAGATGCTCAGCCGTCCGAAGTCCGCAGCCGCTGTGTCGGCCAGCTGTTCCACCTCGGAAACGTCGGTGACGTCGGCGACATAGGCGTGAGCGCGCCGGCCGAGGGCGCGAATTTCGGCCGCCACGGACTCCACGTCGGCGCGAGACCGCGCCGCCACCGCCACATCCGCTCCGGCCTCCGCAAGCGCCAGTGCAATCCCGCGGCCGATTCCCTTGCCGCCGCCCGTGACGACGGCCACCTGACCGTCCAGGCTAAACAGATCGAGCACGCTCATGGCCGGGCCTCCCTTGTGTCGTGGCCGGGCTTTGGCGCCCGCCTTCTGGATCACGTTAGGGTTTCCGCGCCGCTCCGCCAAGACAAACGACACAAGTGCGTGTTTCCACCGCGATGTTGCGGTAGATGGGAAATCGACCACACGGCCAACAGCGACTCGCGTGAAATTGCGACGGGTTTCAGAGTGACGGACATGACGATAAGGACGCGCGCCAAAAGGGCGGTCGACGACACGGACGCGCCGTCCGTGGAAGCCGCGAGCACCGATGCGAATCCTCCGGCCCGACTTCGACGGGGCCGGTATATCAGCGACTCGATTCTCGAACGCCGACGGCGAATGCTGGAAATCGCCAAGGAGATGATCGCTGAAGGTGGTCCCGACGGGTTCACCATCCGTGAGCTCGGCCGCAGGGCCAAGGTGTCCGTGACCACGATCTACGCCACCTACGGCGACAAGGAGGGGCTGATCGCCGCGGCGATCCAGGATTATTACGACCGATTGCCGGTCGCCAGCGCCCCGGTCAGCTCCAGCCTGAACGGTGTTCTGAGGGCCACCGAGCTCGTCCGGGACGCGATCCTGGCGAACAAGCCCTACGCGCGGCAGTACGCGGAACTGTATTTCTCGACCGTCGATCCGCGTGTCTACAAGGCGATCCGCGATACAGCCAACGCCGCCGCCGGACAGATGCCGTGGTTGCAGAAGGCCATGCGTGACGGCGATATCCTGCCTGGGCTCTCCCTGGAGTTCGTCAGCGCATTGCTGGCCAACCACCGGCTGATGGTGCTGCACGACTGGGCCCAGGGCCGGGTGAGCGATGAGGAATGGGCGACCGCCACCAGCCGATCGTTCCTGATCATGGCCAGGGGGGTCACACGCGGCGCGACTCAGGCGCGCGTCGAGGCCGAGCTGAAGAAGCTCCTGCGTTCCAGCGGCGGTGACCGGGCGATTTGATCGCGATAGCGGCCGGATTTTCCAAGTCTGGAACGCGTTGCGTTTTGTTCGACCTCATGATTGTCTCGCCGCCAAACGGACAGGGAGACGATTGCATGAGCCGGATTCAGAAGCTTCCCATCGACCAGTGGGACCCTGAGCTTCGCGCCCTGACGGCAGCGGACGAGGCCACGCCCCTTGAGCAGGGGATGATGCGGATGATGGCGCACACGCCCGAGATGGCCAAGGGCATGATCGCTTTCAGTGGCGCTCTGTTCCGCAATCGCACCCTGCCGCGGCGGCTGGTGGAGTTGGTCCGTCTGCGCGTGGCGTTTCACAACCAGTGCCGCAGTTGCATGGCCATTCGCTACAAGACCGCCGTCGAGGACGGCATGACCGAGGGCATGGTCTGCTCACTGGAGAAGCCGCAGGAGGCCGAGGACCTCAACGCCGCCGAGAAGGCCGCTCTGCGCTACGCGGAGATCTCCTGCATCGACCACCTGTCGATCAGTGAGGCGACGTTCGATGACCTTCGAGCGTATTTCAGCGAGGCCCAGATCGTCGAACTGGGGATGTTCATCGCCTTCTTCATCGGCTTCGGGCGCCTCAGCGCCGCCTGGGATATGATTGAGGAATTGCCGCCCGCGTTCCAGGACAAGGCCGCCCCGCTGGTCACGCCGTGGGGCGAGGAGGCCATCCTCGTTCGCGGCTGAGCACGCCGGTTGCTTGAGCCACAAAGCAGCACGTGTTAGGTCTTTCGCAGGAAAATGTTCCGGCACGCGGCCCGCCGCGCTGACCGGGAAAGGGAGGCCATATGCCCGACGACGCCGCGGCCCTGCGCCGCCCCGTGGATCCTCGTGAATTCGACGCCGTCGAATTCCAGAGAGATCCTTTCCCCCTCTACAAACGACTGCGCGATCAGCACCCGGTGTTTCACGACCGGTTTCACAATCGGTGGATCCTTAGCCGCTATAGCGACATCGAGGCGGCTTTCCAGGACAATCAGAGCTTCGACCGGGCGGTGTACGATCCCAACGGATCCTATGAGTTCGGCAAGCGTCACATCTTCGGGCCGAACATTCTCGAATACGGCAATAGTCCGCAGCACCGTTGGATGCGCAACGTCGTGGCGGGCCAGTTCGTGGGCGACCGTCTCGACGCCTTCCTGCCGATCATAGATATGATTGCCCGCGAGGTGATCGCCACCTTCGAGCAGGACGGCGAAGTGGAACTGGTCACCCAGTTCTCCAGCCAGTTCCCGATCCGCGTGATCTCCAACATGCTGGGCCTGCCCCGCGAGGACGAGGCCATGTTCGTCGGCTGGTACCAGGCCCTGATCGCGGGGCTGGGCTTCGGCGGCGAACACCTGGCCCGCGGTCTCGCGGCCCGCAACGAGATGTGGGACTACATCGAGCCGCTCATCGAGCAGCGCCGCAAGTCTCCCGGCGAGGATCTCCTGTCCCGCATCGCGGTCGCCGAACTGGACGGCAAGCGGATGGAGACCATCGAGATCAAGGGCTTTGTCGCCCTGCTCCTGGCGGCCGGAGGCGACACGACCGACAAGGCCATCGCCAACATGTGGTACCACATGCTCTACACCCGGCCGGATGTCTTTCCGCAGGTGCTGGCCGACCCGGACCTGTGGAGCAATGTCTTCACGGAGATGATGCGCTACGACGCGGTCGTCCACGCCCAGTTCCGGCAGACCACGCGCGAGATTCCGCTGCATGGCGAAGTCATTCCGCGCGGCGCCGGGGTGATCCTGTACCTGGGCGGCGGCAACCGTGACGAGCGGGTGTTCAAGGACCCCGATGTGTTCGACATCTTCCGCGACGACCTGCACATGGGCCGCGAAAACCGGTCGGGCAAATACAAGGACGGCAAGCCCGGCCACCTGGGCTTCGGGATGGGGCCGCATTTCTGCATGGGCTACGCCATGGCCAGGCAGGAGGCGGCGATCGGCTGCGGCCACCTCGCCCGCGCCCTGAAAAATGCCCGGCCAAAGTTCGCCGCGCATGAGGGCATCGTTTCGCCGTCCATCGATTCCGGTGGTTTCCGCTCGCCGCGGGAACTGTGGATCAGCTTCGACCCGAGCTGACCATGAGCGATGCCGTCCGAATGCTGAAGGTCGATTTCGACAAATGCCTCAAGGCCGGGGAGTGCTACTACAATCACCCGGACCTGTTCCTGATGACCGAGAGTGGTTTCCCGGCGATCAAGGCGCGCCGGCCCGCGACGCCGGCCGAGTTGCGCGAGGCTCTCGAGGCCATCGAGGTCTGCCCCGCGCGGGCGATTTCGCTGGCGGACGAATAGGCCGCGGCGCGCCTGGCGCCGCGGCCTATTCGGTTACCTGAGCGGATCGGTCACGCCGTCCCAGGTGTCATGGGCGTGTTTCCAGCGCTTGAAGACCTCGCGAATGTCTTCATTGTCGCCGTGGATTTCGACGAAACAGCCGATCTGCTTGACTGCATTGAAATAGACCACGTCGGCCACGGCCCACATTTCCACCGCCAGGTCGAGGCCCTGGGCGATGAAGTCATCCCGGTCGCGCTCGAACTCCGCGCTGAGGATGCCGACATGGTGGAAACCCTCCTGCCCCTTGCCGTACATCTCGGTGTAGATCGAAGCCTTGTCGTCGTGCTGCTGGATCAGCTGGATCTGCACCGGGCCGCAATAGGCGAAGGCGTAGCTGACGTCGGATTCGTCCGCCTCGCCGCGGTAGCTGAAGCGGCCGCGCGGATCGACCTTCACAGTGTGGTGAGGCACCCGAAAGAAGGGCCCTGCCCCGAAAAGCTTGATCCAGTTCATGCACGCCGTGTCGATGTCGTTCACGAAATAGGCGTATTGAAACACCGGGCGATTGAGCACCTTCTGCATCCCACGTTCCTCCTTATCCGGCTCGGACGGCCGGTTTCTGTTGCCCCTGACGATAGCATTGATACAGGAACGTGCTACATATTTTGACCGGGCGTGACGACCGCGAAGACGCGGCGTCGGCGGCCGCGGGGTTCATTGCCGCACGACGGCCAGGGAGGATGCCAATGACCATCGAAGACCTGTTGGAGATCGAAGCCATCCGCAAGCAGCGGGTGCTCTATTCCTACTATCTGGACGCCGGCGAGCTGGAGAAGCTGGTCGATCTGTTCACCGACGACGCCATCTGCGAGTTCGGGCCCTATGGTGTCTGGGAGGGCAAGGCGACGATCTACAAGAACTATGAGGTTGTGGAGCGTCCTATCCTCGAGAAGGGCCCGTTTCAGTCCCTGCACGCGAACACCAATCATTGGGTCGAGCTTACCGGTCCGGACACGGCCGTGGGCCGAGTCTATCTGATCGACCTGGCGGTCGGACGCGGCGAGGATGAAAATCCGCTGATCTGGCTTGGCCTGTATGACGAAGCCTATCGCAAGGTTGACGGCGCCTGGAAGATCAGCCGCTCAAGCCTCCAGTTCATGTGGCCGAAGCGGCATCTGACCGAGGGGTTCCCCGGCGATCACCTACCGATTAAGGCCTGACCGTCGTACCTGAAAGCCCGAGGCCGAAACGCCTTACCCGTCCGGAGTTCCTGATGAGCGCAGCCACCAACCGCCCGACAAACCGTAAGGTCGTGCTCGTGAAACATGTGACCGGCATGGTCGGACCGGAGCATTTCCGCCTGGAAAACGAGCCCGCTCGCGAACCGGGTGACGGCGAACTGCTCATCAAGACGGACACGCTCTCTATCGATGCCTTCATTCGCACAAGCCTGAATGACGAGGAGGGGCTGCACACCCAGGTGCCGGTGGGCGGGACGATCGTGGCTCTTGGCGTTGGCCATGTGGTCGAGAGCCATGCGCCGGGCTTCGCACCGGGAGACATGGTGTCCGGGCCTCTCTGCGCCCAGACCTATGCGACCATGCCGGCGGCCATGTTCCAGAAGGTGGACGCCTCGCTGCCGCCGGCGACCTATCTCGGCGCCTTGGGGCTGACCACCGGACTCACGGCGTTTTTCGGCATTCGTGACGTGGGGCAGGTGAAGCCGGGCGATACGGTGCTGGTCTCCGCGGCGGCTGGCGCGGTCGGTTGCATGGCCGTTCAGATCGCCAAGAACCTCGGGGCGAAGGTCATTGGTCTCGCTGGCGGTCCGGCCAAGGCGGCGTTCCTGGTTGAAACGCTCGGCCTGGACGGAGCCATCGACTACAAGGGTGAGGATGTTGACGCCCGGCTCAAGGCGCTGGCGCCGGATGGAATCGATGTGTTCTTCGACAATGTCGGCGGCGAGCTGCTGGATATCGCCCTGGACAATATCCGTGAGCGAGGCCGGGTCGTGATCTGCGGCGCGGTCTCCCAGTACAATGACCAGAAGCATGTCCGTGGCCCCAGCCTCTACCTGAGACTGGCCGAGCGTTACGCGCGGATGGAAGGCTTCACCGTGATGCACTTCGCCGCGCAGTATGGCGAGGCCTTCGCACAGCTCGCCGCCTGGCTTGCCGAGGGCAAGCTGACCATGCCCGAGCAGGTGAACGAAGGTATCGACTCCTTCCCAAGCGCGCTGCGCCAACTGTTTGAAGGCGGCAACACCGGCAAGATGCTCGTGCGGCCCTAACCTTTGGCGGCGTCGTCCAGCGCCCTGAGGTTCGCCTCATGGCTCTGACGGTTGAGGCTGTAGAGGCCCATCACGGCCAGCATCGACATCCACAAGGTCAGGATCGTCGGCACATAGAGCGCGCCCAGGCGTCCCACGGTCTCCGGAGAGACGTGGCTGGCGTCGGCGCCGGTTTTCAGGCCGGCGAACGTGATCAGATAGCCGGCCATGATCACGCCGAGCCCGTTGACGATCTTGCCGATGAAGGCCGAGGCGGCGAAGAAGAGGCCTTCGGATCGGCGTCCGGTCTTCACCTCGGCCTGTTCAACCAGGTCGGCCATCATCGCCGCCGAGAGAATTTGATAGCAGATGATCAGACCGACATCGAACATGGTGGTGAAGAACACAAACCAGAACACCAGCCCGCTGCTCTCCTGAGGCAAGAGGTGGAACAGTCGCAGAAGGATCGGGACAGGCGATCCCAGAAAGGCGAGCAAGCCGGTGATAATCGCGCCGCGTTTCTTGCCGATCGCGCGGCTGACGAACGGCGCGAGCAGAGATCCGATCACGGCCGAACCAAATACGCCCATGGTGATGACGCTGGTCTGCTGGCTGCTGAACCGCCAGAAATAGGCGTAGAGAATAAAGGCCATCGCGGCCGATAGACCCGCGGCGATCGAACCGAAGATTGCCGAGATGAACAGGGCGATGAACGATCGGTTTGAGAGGGTTTCGAAAATCTCACGGAAAATGCGGCCTGGGGTCAGGCTGCGCGCCGGCGGCGGCGCCCGCATGTGAGGGATGCGGGAGTGGGTGCCGGCCGAGGACGCCGCGATTGACGCCAGGATGAGACCCGATGCGATCAATCCGTAGACCCGATACGCCTCGCGGTTGAACTGGCCGTTGGGAATGGCGTGCGTGGCGAAGAGCGGGAACAGCACCCCGAACATGAACACCGACATGAAGTTTCCGCCGGTCCAGCCGAAATAGGAACTGAAGGCTTGCAGGGTGCTGCGCTGGTCGTAGTCGCGCGTCAGTTCCGGGGCGAGTGACGACAGCGGGATCTCGAACAACGAGAAGGACACCCTGATCGCCGCGAGGGTTCCCAGCAGGTACCAGAATGTCGCCGCCTGCGACCAACCGACCGGCGGGTTCCAGACCAGGAAATAGGCGGCCGTGATCGGCAGCGCCGACGCGTAGAGGAAGGGATGGCGCCGTCCCCATCGGGATCTGAAGTTGTCGGACCAGTAGCCGATGACCGGATCGCAGACGGCGTCGAGACAAAGCGCAACCGTCAGCGCCAGGCTCACCAGCCGGGCGTCCAGGCCGACCACCTGACTGTAGAAAAGCAGGAGAAAGTAGGCGAGGCCGTTGTTGCGGACCCCGATGGCGATCGCCCCCGACCCGTAGGCCAGTTTGGTCCATAGCGATGGCGCGGCGGCTCCCATCCTGCGTTCCCTCTTTTGCCGCAGGCTAACCGGAGAGGGGGTGGGGGGGCTAGGCCTGATACATCGTCGCGCCGCCCGTCACGGTCCGCACAATCTGGATGTCCTTGATTTTCGCCGGGTCGACCGTGTGGGGGTCGTCGGAGAGGACGACGAAGTCCGCCAGTTTGCCGATGGTGATCGAGCCTTTGATCTCCTCCTCACGGGAGGCGTAGGCTCCATTGAGCGTATTGACCCGAAGGGCCTCGTCGACGGTGATCCGTTGGTTCGCGCCCCAGGTCTCGCCGTTCCAGCCGGTGCGGGTGACCATCGCCTGGAGGGCCATGAGCGGCGAAAATGGGCCCGGGTTGAAATCCGACCCGGCCGCGGCCGGCACGCCGGCGTCCAGGAAGTTCCGGAACGCCATGCAGTGAGTGAGCAACTCCTGACCGTAGAAGTGGAACTTGTCGGGATTGTAATAGGGGTAGGTGGAAAAGATCGCCGGGACCACGCCCGCGGCCTTGATGCGCCGCACCAGGTCGTCGTTGACGAGGGTGCAATGGGTGATTTTCGGACGGGCGTTCGGCCTCGGCCACAAGGCCTGGGCCCGCTCGACGGCCGTGAGCACCTGGGCAATCGCCACGTCTCCGTTGGCGTGGCAGTTGACGTCGATCCCTGCCCGGTGAACCCGCTCGATCCAGGCGTTGAGGACGTCCTGAGTCTCGGTGAGATTTCCGTGATAGGGCGGCGAGACCCCGGGGTAGGCCGTGCTCATGGCCATGGTGCGCTCGGAGAATGAGCCGTCGACGATGTGCTCGAACGTGGCGCCGAGGCGAATCCACTCGTCGCCGAAACCGGTCTCCAGGCCGGACCGGATCATCCCCTCAAGCACCTCGCCTACTGCTTCATAGCTGACCCGGTGCTTGAGATCGCCCCGGGCCCGAACCTCCTGAAGGGCGAAGAGGTCGCCGCCTTCGTGGTGCACGCTGGTCAGACCGTAGCGGGCAAACTGCTTTGATATGTGGGCCAGACCCTCTCGGCTGCGGCGAGCCGCTTCCTCCGGCGAGAACGTCTCCTGGGTTCCGCTATGGTCGAACACCGACTTGGCGCGGTCTGTAACCCGGCCGTTCAATCGACCGTCCGGCCCACGGTCAAAGGTGCCGCCGGGAGGATTGGGCGTCGTATCCGTGATCCCGGCCATGGCCAGGGCCGTGCTGTTGTAGAACGAGGTGTGGCCACCCCGGTGATGCACGGCCACAGGGTGCGTGGCGGACACGCGATCCAGGTCGTGAACATTGATCAGCCGGCCATCCCTGACCTTGGTGTCATCATAGAATTCGCCCTCGACCCATGTTCCCGGCGGCAAGGTGCGCGCCTTGGCGGCAAGCTTGCCGACGATGGAGTCGATGGTGACGAACTCCACCTCGTAGGGATTTCCCACGAGGACGCTGTAGAGCAGGGTCTCACCCGGCGCATGGTTGTGGCAGTCGATGAACCCAGGGGTCACGGTCATCCCCTTGGCGTCGAACAGCTGGGTGCGCGGTCCGGCCAACGCCCGGATGTCGGCGCTGCGACCGACGGCGGTAAACCGGCCGCCACTCACGGCGAAGGCCTCCGCCTTTGGCAGGGCCGAATCGACGGTCCACACACGGGCGTTCAGCACCACAAGATCCGGCGCGTCCGACGTCGCCGCCGACGCGCCGCCGGGCCACCCCGCAGCCGCCCCGCCGATCCCCGCGCCGGTCAGAGCCAGAAATCGCCGGCGATCGTTGTCCACGCCCATCGTCATCCTCTCCTCACTCCGGAATTGTCCGCGCCTGGGCGACATAGCCGCGGTTCCAGGTCGGGCTGATGGTTACGTCATTGATGCAGACGTGGGCAGGCATGCTGGCCAGGAACAGGATGAGGTCACCCACATCCTCGGCCTGCACCATACGGGCGCGATCAGCGGGGCTGACCGGGATCGGCCGCTTGTCGAGGATCGGCGTGGCCACCTCGCCCGGGCACAGGGCCGTCGCCCGGATGCCGTTGACGCATTCTTCGATGTTGAGGCTCTCGGTGAAGGCGTTCATGCCGAACTTGGCGGCGCTGTAGGCCGGGCCAGTGGTCGTCGAGACATGTCGCCCGGCCCAGGACGAAATGTTGACGATCAGGCCGTCCTTCTGCGCTCGCATCAGGGGAAGGACCGCGTGACAGCAATAGAAAGCCCCGTCGAGGTCGATGCGGATGATCTGATCCCAGTCGGCGCGCGAGAGATGCCTCCAGTTGCGGCGCACGACATTGACCCCGGCGCTATTGACCAGCACGTCCACACGTCCTTCGCGGGCGCCGATATCGGCGACGGCGGACTCCACGGCTGCGGCGTCGGCAACGTCGAGAGGAAGGGTCCGGGCCGAAGTCCCTTTCGCCTTCAACGCGGCGGCCACCTCCGCGAGCTGGCTCTCCCGGCGCCCAGACAAGACCAGATTCATGCCAGCGCCAGCCAGCGCCAGGGCGGCGCCGGCGCCGATGCCGCTTCCCGCCCCTGTGATCCAAGCCGTCTTGCCGTGGAGGTCCCTCATGTCGTTGCTTCCCCGTTGTTCTCGATGCGACCGCTCCGTGAGAGCGATGGAACGCAGATCGGCATTTCGCCATCTGTCGGGGAAAACGGAAAGCGGAAACAGCCGTTGACAGCGAATCGCTAGTCGGAGTCCACCCGTTTGGCCTGTGCGGCGTAGTTGCGATGTCGGGCTTTTGGCCTGCAGAGCCGGGTGGGCCATGCGATGAGGGGGGAGGAACGTCGCATGGCCCCGGCCTTGGCCCAATACAAACGCGGGCCGCCGTGCGCGCCACGCCCTGAGGGGGGAGGGAAGGGGCGGAGCGCGTATCTCGTCTCTTACAGGTGCGTAGATGAACCTCGGCTGACCGAATTATAAGTCCTGTAGATTCACCTAGGGGGTGGTCCTCATCCCAGGTCCGCAAACAGGAAACTCCCCGGACCATTGCTGGTCCGGGGCGTTTGATTGTCGAGCATCAGGGGGCGGGGGGGGGGGCTACGGCCCGCCCGCCACCGAGATGCACTGCCCGGTGGTCCATTCCGCGGCCGGCGACGCAAAGAACACCGCCGCCGCTGCGGTATCCGCCGGGGTTCCGACCCGGCCGAGTGGAATCCCCGGGCCGAAGGCTGTCTCGGCGGCCTTCTCGTCCACGTTCAGGGTTTCCTGCAGCATCTCGGTGAAAATCACCCCTGGGGCGATGCAGTTCACGGTGATGCGGCGCGGCGCCAGTTCCACCGCCAACGTGCGGCTCATGGCGATGACGCCATTGTTTGAGGCTGAATAGGCGCCGAAGCCCGGGCTTGCGTGAAGCGCGGCCACGGACACGATATTGATGATCCGCCCACCGTCTTTCATTCGCAGGGCCGCCTGCTGCGAGCCGTAGAACTTGTGCCGGATATTCAGGGCGATCTGCTCATCCCACTTCGCCAGAGTGATCTCAGGTAGGGGATGACGCTTGCGGTCGAGATTGCCGCCAGCGTTGTTGACCATGATGTCGATGGCGCCTAGTTCTGCCACCACCCGGTCGATGGCCGCCGGCAAGGTTGCGTCGTTCAGGACATCGCCTTGAATAGCAATCGACCGTCGACCCATGGCGCGGATTTCCGCGGCGACGGCGTCAACGTCTTCCTGGCGGCGCGCAAGCACCGCAACGTCCGCGCCGCATTCGGCAAAGGCCAGCGCGATACCCCGACCGATCCCCTTGCCGCCGCCGGTGACCAAGGCGACCTTGCCGTCGAGCCGGAAACGCTCGTGCATACCCATGTACATGGTCTCCCTGGGCGGCCGCCTTGGGCGGCCGCCGTGCCGATGTTTGAAGCGAAAGGGCGGGACGCCGCGTTGCGCCCCGCCGTTGTTCCCGTCCTAGAACTTGTATTCCACGCTCAGACGAATCTCGCGGCCGGGCGGGATGGAGCCCCACAGATCCTGCGGTAGACCGAGCGGCTTGGCCCCGGAAATCCCCAGGGTGCGGTCGTCGGCCAGGTTGGTGGCGATCAGCGAGGCCGACCACGGGCCGTTGGTCTGATAGACCTTGGCGTTCATGTTGGCGATCGCATGGGCTGCAGTTGAGGTGTTCGGCGCGCCGTTGACCAACGGGGTCTTGTCATAGATCTCGACATCGCCGTTCAGCATCAGCGAATAGACCGGGGTGATCTCCTTGTTCCAGGTCGCGCCGAGATTGATCGACAGCGGTGAACCGCCAAAGTCCTTGTGGCTCAGGTCCTGGAAGCCGTTGACACAGCCAAGTGCGGCAGTCTGGCCCGTGTAGCACTGCGAATGCGGGAAGGAACTGTAACGCAGCGGGACGTAGGTCAGCGATGTGCGCACCGAAAGTTCGTTGTTCACCAGGTAGTTCAGGTTCAGTTCGACGCCCTGGTCGATGGCGCTGCCGGCGTTGCCGATCGAGAAGGTGGTCGTGTCGGCGTGGAACGTGGCGACCTGAAGTTGATAGTAGGTGTAGTGGAACAGGGTCAGGTCGCCGCTGAGCTTGCCATCGAAGAAGTTGCCCTTGATGCCGATTTCCTCGCCCTTCACCTTTTCAGGCGCGAACGTCAGGTTCGACTGAATCTTGGCTTGGGTCGCGACCGGATCATACACCCCGCCGTTGTAGACGAGGTAGTTGGTCACGACGCCTGGGTTGGCGATGCCGCCGGCCAGGAAGCCCGTCTTATAGGCCGCGTAGACCATCACGTTCTTGCTGATGTGATAGGCCAGTGTCGCTTCGGGGGAGAAGTTCTGGTAGCGCGTTGCGATGTTGTAGGTCGTGCCCGCGGGGGTAAGTCCGCTGAACATCTGCGCGATGACATAAGGCCCATAGAGTTGGTCGATGGCCTGCATCAGCTGCGTGAGCGACGACTTCTTGTGGGCATCTGTCCAGCGGCCGCCACCGGAGAGTTCCAGGTTCGGCAGAATTTTCCAGTCGAACGATCCAAAGAATGAGAAGTCCTCGGCTCCATTGCTGTCTTGACCGATCATCGAATTGCTGATGCCGGCGTAGCCGGTCTGGCCGGTCAGGCCGGATGGCAGCGGGCCCAGCAGGAAGATTCGGTTCGAATTCCACAGGTAGCGGCGTTCGTGCTCGTAAAAGCCGCCGACGGTGAAGTTGACCGGGAAGTCGAAGCTGGTTGCCGCCCGGACTTCCTGTGTCCAGAGTTCCGTCTGCTCGCTCTGATAGTCTGGGGTCTCGGCGAAGATCGTCGAGTCATAGTTGCCGAATTCGTTGGCCTTCAGATGGTAGTAGCCGCTGACCGAGGTCAGGGTCACGTGAGGTAGGCGGTAGTTCAGGGTCACCGAGCCCAACAGGTTCTGGGTCAGGGTATAGTAGCGGCCATCCGACGGCGCCTGCAGGAAGTGGCTGAGGACGGGCGCTGGAACCGTGGCGTCGTTGGAGGTGATCGAGGGACAGGCCGCGCCCGTGTCTTCCCATTTTCCGCCGAGCGCGCCCGTATAATAGGGGTGGGCACCTGCGCAGCTCGGGAAGCCGTCGTTACCCGTGGAAGAGTTGTTGTGGTAGTAGGATCCCAACAGCTTGAAGGTGGCGTCGAACTGGTCGATCGGCTTCCAGACCGCCGTGAAGCGGGCCACCAGTTCCTTGGTCTGCGGGTACATCTTGTAGTTCGCCCCCGCGAGGGCGACGTTCTGCCCGCCGAAGAAGGGATCGGGCACGGGGTCTACGGCCAAGGGTTTGGCCTGATTGTAGACGTAGCCGCCCTGCATGTCCTCGGCTCGAACAGCCAGGCGCACCGCGAGGGTGTTTGTAATCGGCACGGAGACCGCCGCTTCGATCTGCGGATCCTGGCTGTTGAACCCATAGGAAGCGCGCACATAGCCTGAGAACTTGTCGCCGGGGCTCACGCTGTTGATCGCCAGAACGCCTGCCGGGCTGTTCTTACCGTAGTAGAGTGACTGCGGGCCTTTCAGAATCTGGATGTTCGCCTGATCGAAGAAGCCGGCGTCAACGATGTGACCGCGCGTAATCGGAATGCCGTCGATAACCACCGAGACAGGCTGTTCGGACGCATAGTCCGTCCCGAAAATGCCGATGCCACGGATATAGATCGAGCCGCCAGGCGTACCGCCGCCGGTTCGGGTGATCGCAACGCCGGTTGTTATGGTGTTGAGCCGGATGAGGTCGTCGATGTTGTAGCGGGAGAGCGCTTCCGGGGTCGCCACCTGGGCTGCGACGGGTGTGTCGATGAGGCGTTCTTCTCTCTTACGCGCTGTCACCGTGACCTCTTCGACCTTGACCCCCGCGGCGTCTGCCGCGGCCGTCGCCGCGACGGCTATTGGGGCGGCGACGAGGCTGCTCAGCAGCACGGTTGCGGACGCGGTGGCCAGCATCCAGGCACGGCGTCCAGCGGCGGTTTCGCGATCAGTAGACATGGTTTCTCCCTCCCAGATGTGACGGGAGCCGTTCGCGCGTGGCCACGCTCGGCTCCTTAATGGCGTTTCTCAAACTCCCGGCGACGACCACCTCCGGCGCGCACGCCGGGGCCATTTGGCCGTTCATTCCTATTTTCGTAACACGTGCTAGCTTTGGGATGCTAGCCCGGATTTTGGGAATTGCAAGGATCAAGCACGCCCGAACGGCGGGTTGTCCGGACGATCCGCCCACCGGCTTTTCGGCGGCCCAGCTTGCAGTTAGTGAAATGCGTTCTGTTTTTCGTGTCGATCGTCTCTTGACAGGCTGACGTTCCGTAATAGCCTCGGTCGAGAATTCGGAGGGGTGAGACCGTGTCCGAAGGCCTCCCTCTCAGCAGACCAAAGAACAATAACGGGCGTCGATCGAAGAAATCGGCGCCATTGCGGTGAGGAAGACACATGCGCCCACAACGGCCGGCAACGGCGAAAACAACACGTCTGCGCGCCCGGCTCTGTGCGTCGTCGGTTCTGGGGCTGGCCACTGTACTCACTTTGGGGGCCGCCACGTCACCGGTCGGCGCCGCATCTGCGAGCGCCGCAGCCGACACGGCTGCGCCGGCGGGTCGATCTCTGGGGGTCTCGCTCGAAGAGGTCACGGTGACCGCCCGTAAGAAGGAAGAGCGGCTGATCGACGTGCCCGTTGTGGCCAGTGTGCTCGGCGCGGAACAACTCGCGCGCTACAACACCAACGACCTGGAACAGCTTTCCACCCAGGTGCCGGGCGTGCAGATTTTCCACGCCGACGGCGGCGGCGGCGGCGGCGGCATTTCCATTCGCGGGGTCGGCCAGCTGGCCGTGGACTACGGCGCCGAAGAGCCTGTAGCCGTCGTGGTCGATGGCATGGCCTTCACCCGGGGGCATATCCTCGACACCGGCTTTTTCGACATGCAGTCCGTGGAAGTGCTGAAGGGGCCGCAGTCACTGTTCTTCGGCAAGAACAGTCCGGCTGGGGTCATCAACGTCACATCCGCCCTCCCGGACAGTCAGTTTGGCGGCTATCTGCGCGCCAGCTACGAGTTCAAGACTGAAGACCCCGTGATCGAGGGTGTGGTCTCAATCCCGGTTTCCAGCAAGCTGGCGTTCCGTATCGCGGCGCGTGCGGAAGATATGCAGGGCGGCTGGCTCACCAACACGGCGGTGCCGATCCTGAACAACCCGTTGCCGGGTCAGAGCGGCCTGATCATCCCCGGGGCCAGTTACAAGACCTATCCGCAGACGAAGGAGCTGCTCGGCCGCATCACCATGGTGTGGAAGCCGACCGATCGCTTCACCCTGACCCTCAAGGCCTTTGGCTCTGTCCGGCATGACAATGACGGCGCCCCGGTCTCGCTCGGCGGCTGCGCCGACGGCGTGGGGGGGCACCCCTACTATGACGGGATCCCCGACACGACCCAGACCTGCACTGGCCAATTGCACTGGACGATCAATGACGCCCTGCCGCCGACGGAGGTCGCCCAGACCTTGGCCGGTCTGCCGCCAGGCTCGAAGTTCTTCATGAACTCCGTCAACTATATCTACACCTTGAACATGACCTACAACTTCGACAAATTCGATGTGACCTCCACGACTGGCGTCTGGGATCACCGCGAGCGGGAGTATACGGGCTACAGTTACGACAGTTACGCCGGTATCGTCTCGAAACAGGGTGAATCCGGAGCGCAGTACACCGAAGAAATTCGGCTTCAGAGCAAGTTTGAGGGTCCAATGAACTTCACGCTCGGTGGTTACATGGAGAAAGACCAGTACAATCACTACGCGCCGATCACCCTGCTGCCGCTGGGCAAATCCCAGCTGCCCGGACCCTATTTCGGCACCTATATGACCTGGAACAACATCGAGGAAAACTCCAACCAGAGCTATTCAGTCTTCGGTCAAGTCAATTGGAAAATCTTGTCCAACCTCGAACTGGCCGGCGGCGCCCGCTGGTCGCATGAGGATCGGAATGCTCTGATTTTCAATGATTTCAATGCCTTTGACTTCCTTCCTTCGACGTTCAACCCGTTCTCACCCGCCGGGGTCTACTATCGGCCGTCGCTGAGCTACGAAAACGTCTCGCCGGAGGCGACACTGACCTGGCATCCCCGAAAGGACATGACGGTCTACGGCGCCTACAAGACCGGCTACCTCGCCGCCGGCATTTCAAATCCGGGGTCCGTTCCGAATTTGACACACCTACCCGGGAATCCGAATCCCACGGCGGCGCAGCAGAACGCAGCGCTCATCTTCGGCGGCGAAACGGTCAAAGGTTTCGAGGTGGGCGTCAAAGGCTCATTCCTGGATGGCCGGTTGAGCGGAGATATCGACGCGTTCCGTTACACGTACGAGAATCTGCAGGTGGCGGTGTTCAACCCGCAGACGATCAACTTCTCGACCCAGAACGCCGCGAGCGCCGTCAACGAAGGTTTCGAGGGGCAGGCCGCCTTCAAGGTAACGCCCGAGTTCACGCTGCGCGGGGCCTTCTCCTACGCCTATCTCCAGTATGAGAGCTACGCCAACGCCCAGTGCTATCCGGGCCAGACGGCCGCTCTCGGCTGCCTCACGGGCACCATCGGGGGCGTGACGACGAAATTCCAGGATCAGAGCGGTCACCCGTACGGCGATGGTCCCTTCACTTTCTCCGTCGGCGCCAGCTACGATCACCAGATCAATGACAAGTGGTCGGTGCTTGCCACCGCCGACGTGCAGTACAATTCCCAAGGATACGACATTCTTGGCCAACCGGGCACCCGGACGCATGAGCACGCGATCCTGAACATGTCCGCGCGGCTCTATGACCATGACCGCAAATGGGAGGTGGCGCTGATCGGCACCAACCTGACCGATACGATCTACGCCGACCCCTATGGCAACAAGCCCTTGGGCAACGTCGGCGACCTCACCGCTTACCTACATCCACCTCGCGAAGTCACCCTTCAGGTGACCCGTCACTTCTAGGGTGGCCGTGCGAAGCCTTGAGGGCAGCGGCGCCCTGATTACGGGCGGAGCGAGCGGTATCGGTTTCGCCCTCGCCAAGGCCCTGGCCGCTCGTGGCGCGAGGATCGTCTTGTGCGACCGCGACGCCGCGATGCTGGCTGCGGCTGAGAGTCAGCTGGTGGCGGGCGGGGCCTCGATCCTCGCCCTGTGTCTTGACGTTACCGACCGCACCGCCTGGGGTGTGGCGATGGACAAGGTCCGCGCCTTCGGGCCGCTCCATCTGGCTTTCGCTAATGCCGGCGTGGCGCCCGGAGGGGCTCCGCTATCGGTCTTCGATCCCGCGGCGTGGGACCGGATCCTCGCCGTCAACCTGACCGGTGTCTTCAACACCATACAGGCGACGGTCCCCCTGATCCGCGCGCACGGAGAGGGGGGGCATATCGTCCTTACCTCGTCCATGGCCGGGATGATCGCCGCGGCGCCGATCGGCGACTATGCGGTGACCAAATACGGCGTCAGTGCGCTGGGCGAGGCGCTCCACACCGAACTGGCTCCCGACGGGATCGGCGTTTCGGTGCTCTATCCAGGGGTGGTGGCCACACCCTTGGTGGGCGAAAGCCGATCCTCGGGCATGACCCCTGAAGCCGTGGCTGATCGCGTCCTGGCCGCCATAGCGGCGAACGAGCTCTTCGTCTTCACCCATGCCGACTACCGCCCGCTCGTGGCCGCGCGGTTCGAGGCAATCCTCGACGCCTTCGGTCCGTCGGCCGATCCAGCCTTCGCGGAGAGCGCCGGCGTGCTGGCCATGATGCGCCAGACACCCTATTCGGCGCAAAAATAGCCGCTGCAACGCCGTCGGTGATTTTGCGATTGGGAGGATGAATGGACGACGTGACACGCCTGCTGGCGATCGAGGATATCCGCCAGCTCAAGGCCCGCTACTATCGCTGTATGGACACCAAGGATTGGGAGGGGCTGGCCAAGGTGTTCGCCCCGGACGCGATCTTCGACCTGCGCGAAGTGAACAGCGTCCGCCATCCTCTGACCGGGCTGTGGGAGCCGCCGTATGGCGGCGAGGCCGACGTCCATCGTGGTCACGCAGCCGTGCTGACGATGATTCGCGACGCGGTCACCAAGCTGATCACCGTCCACCATGGTCACATGGGGGAGGTGGAGATCACCTCAGACACGACCGCTCGCGCGATCTGGGCGATGGAGGACGTGATCTCGAACGCCCCCGGCGAGCCCGCCATGCATCTGCATGGCTACGGCCACTACCACGACACCTATTTGAAGCTGGACGGCGGCTGGGCGATCCAGACCACACGGATCACCCGACTGCGCCTCAGCCGCGGGTGACCGCGCGCACGCCGTGTCGCCGTCAGAAGTCGAGCGGCAGGCTCAGGTGCTTCGCATAGATGTGATCCCGGTGGGCGATCAGGATGTCGTCTTTGGCGGCCTCGAGGATCGGACCGAGCATATCGTAGCTCATCCGCATCCAATCGGGCATCGGGTTGAGGTCATGCGGCAAGGGCTCAAGGGCCATGGAGAACACGGTCCAGTAGATGTCCGCGACGGTGATCGAATGTCCGACAAGATAAGGTGAACCCTCCGCCTTCTGCCGGTGCAGGCGCGCAGCCAGCATGCGGATGATGTCGGCGCAGCGGGCCGGCGCCTCGGCCGGGCCGCCCACCGAGGCTGAATAGCTCGCGCGCATCCGGGCGATATCCTCCGGCTCCCAAGGTGGACGTGACAGGCTCGCCACCCGGGCGGGGTCCGGCGTCCCGGCGTATGGCGTGCCCATCATGGCTCTGCGGGCCCACCCCCACCCCCATTCCGAGCAGATCTCTGCTGATATCCCCAACACCAACGCCCGGTCCTCGGACTGCGTGGGCAGCAGCGGCCGCGCTGGCGCAAGGCGCTCCGCCAGCATCAGGATTTCATACCATCCCGTGCGGGGCGGCTCGTCATTGTACATTGCGTTCGGGGCGTTGCGGATGCCCGTCCAGGCCACGAGGTCGGCGTTGTCCTTCGCCGCGTACTGCGCAACCGGAACGTAGGGAATCTGCTTGTAATCAAGAATCTTTTTCGCCGACTCGCCCCAAGGTCCAGGGACGTGAGCCGTAAGCACCAGGCGCAGGCCGGGCAGATCCCTGGCCTCGGCCACCTCCAGATATTTCATCGGCTGTGTTCCCTCTCCCCGCGGCGTTCCCCGCCGCCCGAATATCCTAGCCCATTCCGAATTTCGCGGTCCAGGCGCGACGTTGCGAATGGTGGTTGAGGGGTCGCTGTCGCCGTGTCATGGATGCGATCGAAGGGCGTGGCCGCCTCATAGAGCCGCCCCCGGAAGACATGGAGGAGGAACTCATGGCCAATGTGCTCATCACCGGCTCGAACCGGGGAATCGGACTGGAACTCGCCCGCGCCTATGCTGCCGCCGGCGACCGGGTGTTCGCCTGCTGCCGTTCTCCGGACGGCGCCGAGAGCCTGAAGGCGCTGGCCTCCTCTTCCGGCGGTAAGGTCACAGTTCACGCGGTGGACGTGGGCGACGGCGCGTCGATCGCGACGCTGGGCAAGGCTGTTGGCGACACACCGATCGATATCCTGATCAACAACGCGGGCGTCCTCGGCGGCCATCCCCAGACGCTCGATTCGATCGACTTCGACGCCTGGATGGATGCGCTCAAGGTGATGACGATCGGTCCGTTCCGCGTGGTCCAGACCTTGCTCTCGAACCTCAAGGCCGCTTCCGGGGCCAAGATCATGACCGTGACCAGTCAGTTGGCCGCGTCTACCTGGCCTTTCGGAACGACCTACGCCTATTCCAGCGCCAAGGCAGGTGTGAACAAGGTCATGCAGACCCTGGCTCTCGATCTGAAGGGCGACGGCATCGCTGTGTCGATGATCCATCCGGGCTGGGTGAAGACCGACATGGGCGGGCCGGGCGCCGACATCACGCCGGAGGAGAGCGCGGCAGGGATCAAGTCGGTGATCGCCGGCCTCTCGATGGCCGACACCGGCAAGTTCTATAAGTGGAACGGCGACATCCACCCCTGGTGAGGCCCGCCGTTGGCCGCCGGGGGGGTCAAGCCCCCCGGAACACCGGACGGCGCTTCTCCACAAAGGCGCGCATCGCCTCTTTCGAGTCTTCGGTTCCCGACAACTGGCCAGTCATGGTCTGCTCGAATCGATAGCCGTCGCGCAGTGAGAGTTCTTCGATCTGGTTGAGCGCATGTTTGGCTAGGCGGGTGGCGATCGGGCTCTTCGAGGCGATGTCCCGGGCGATCGTCAGCGCCTCAGCCATCAGGGTCTCCGGCGAGGTGCAGGCCTCGACGATTCCCAGCCGATAGAGTTCGGGGCCATAGACCCGTAGGCCGGTGAGCATCATCCTGCGCAGACGTGAGTGGCCGAAAAGCCGCTGGGCGTGCCGCCCGCCGCCAAGCAACCCTACGTCGATCTCCGGCAGGCCGAGGCATCCCTTCTCCGAGGCAAGCAGGATGTCGCAGGAGGCCGCGATCGCCAGACCGCCGCCGAGCGCGGGGCCGTTGATCGCCGCGATCACCGGCTTCTGACACTCCATGATGGCGTGATAGGCCTCCCGCGCCCGGCGGCTCGACTGCCAGTGATCGCCCAGCGCCCGCTCCGCACCGGCGCGTGATTTGATGTCGGCTCCGGCGCAGAACACCTTGCCCGCGCCGGTCAGCACCACCGCCCGCACGTCATCCCTGTCGCTCAGGGCGTCGAATGTTGCCATGAGGCCTTCCAGCACCGTATCGCTGTGAGCGTTGACCGGGGGGTTGTCGAGGGTGACCAGGGCGACGCCCGGCTCCACAATCTCGCAGCGTACGACCGGTTCGCTCATCGGTGTGTCCCTTGGTCAGCTATGCCAGTATCGGCCCTAAAGCTGCACCGTGTTCCCGATTCCGAGCCATTGCAATGCTGTCGCTCGCGCCGCACAAGGCCATCAGGCGGTGGCGCGACTGCGTCGAATCCGCGATCGGGAGGATTGAATGAGCGAACAAGGCGCCCTGGCGGGCAAGGTGGCGATCGTCACCGGATCCACGCGGGGCATCGGCCGCGCCACGGCCGAGGCCTTTGGCAGGGCCGGCGCCAGGCTCGTCATTTCCTCACGTAAGCCGGAGGCCTGCGACGCGGCGGTGGCCGAATTCCGGTCCGCCGGACATGAGGCGATCAGTGTCCCCGCCCACGTCGGCAAAGCCGAGGACATAGCGCATCTGGTCGATGCGACCATCGCGCACTACGGCCGGCTCGATGTGGTCGTCTGCAACGCCGCAGTGAATCCGGTGTTCGCCGAACTCCAGGATATCAGCGAAGACACCTGGGCCAAGGTCATGGAGACCAACCTCACCAGCGTCTGGCGGATGTCAAAGGCGGCCTTCCCGCACATGGCCGCGACCGGTGGCGGAGCGATGGTGCTGCTCTCGTCCACCGCCAGCCTCGTTGGCACGATCACCGAAGGTCCCTACGCCGTCTCCAAGGCGGCCGAGAACCACCTGGGCCGGCAACTCGCGGTGCAGTGGGGCCCCAAGAATATCCGCGTGAACACCATCGCGCCGGGTGTCACGCGGACGGACATGATCCGCAATCACGACCCCAAGATGATCGCCCGCACCCTCGAACGGACGCCGCTTCGGCGCATGGCCGAGCCCGAGGACATCGCCGCCATCGCGCTGTTCTTCGCCTCCGACGCCTCGCGGCATCTGACCGGGCAGCTGCTGGTCGCCGACGGCGGGGGCCTGCTCTGAGTCCCCTCGCCGACGGTGGTTCAGATCAGGGACGGGCCTGGGCGCGGGCCAGGGCGGGGCGGGCGTAACAGGCGTCGGCCCAGCGCTGTACATTGGCATGTTCCGCGTAGGTGAAGCGGATCATTTTCATCAGTTGCATCACCGCGGCGACGTTGAGATCGGCCACCGAGAAGGCGTCGCCCACGAGCCAGTCGCGGCCTTCGAGCGCGTCGTTAAGCACCTTGAGCGGGCGCTGCAGGCTCTTGGTCGCGCCCTCGATCACCTTGGGATTGCGTTTGTCCTCGGGGGTGAAGAGTTTTTGCACCACGATCTGCATCTGCAATGGCTCGATCTCGCTGATCCCCCACACGCTCCACTGCCAGGCGCGGGCCTCGTCGGCGGCGTTGGCAGGGTAGAGCGCCCCGCCGTAGCGCTTGGTCAGATAGAGGTTGATCGCCATGGATTCGAACAACTGCAGGTCGCCGTCGATCAGGGCGGGGATGCGGCCGTTCGGATTGACCGCAAGGTACTCAGCCGCCTTGGAGTCGGCCCCGTAGGTCACCGGCACGTGCTCATAATCGATGCCGACTTCCTCCATGCCCCAGATGGCGCGCAGCGCCCGGGAGCCGGAAATGCCATAGAGTTTAGGCTTGCTCATCTGATCGTTTCCCCTGTGTTCGCCGCCGACGCGGATGCCCGGCTGTAGCCCGCTTTCCGGCCGGCGTCCCGATCAACCGGTGACGTCGGCGCCCATGCGCCGGAACCACGGATTGTTCGGTGACCGGTCGGTGACCCGATTGATGCCGCCGATGTCGGCGCCTTCCTTGGTCTCCTCGGTCTGTTTCATGGTCCAGTCCATGACATAGGTGCAGGCGGCGCTCTTCCAGACACCGCCGCGCCGCTCGAATACATGGAAATAACGGCCGCCATAGATCTGGGTGCTCGGCCCGGTATGCCCCCCGGCGAGGCCGTAGCATTCGACATAGGCCTTTTCGTCGTCCTCGAATTCTATCTGCGGGCAAGTTGTGAGGTGATAGGTCGCCTCGGCGTTGCGTTCGATCTCCATCAGCACCGGACGGTAGTCCCGCCAGACGCCCTTGAAGAAGCCGAAGTCGATGGCGGCATCCTCCCAGAAGACCTCGTTCATCAAGGTGACGTCCAGCCATTCCTGGCCGCGACCGTAGCGCGCCAGCTGCTGGAGAATCGTGTCTTTCGCCTTCAGCTGTTCGAGCTCGCGCCGCAGCGCCGCCAATTCAACCAGTACATCCGTCATCGACGACTCTCCCGATGCTTCTAAGCGCGTTTCTTGAAGGTGATGTGCAGTTCCTTGAGGGCGCGCAGCGCGAAGTTGGGCGCGTGCCGCAGCAGGTTCTTGTCCGCGGCCAGTTCAAAGTCTTCGACGCGATCGATGAAGGCCCTGAAACCCCAGTAGAGCTCGCGACGCGCCAGGGGGGCCCCGAGGCAGTGGTGGACGCCGGAGCCGAAGGCGAGGTGACTCGCGGCGTTCCGGCGCGTCAGATCGATTTTCTCGGGGTCCGGGAAATGGCGTTCGTCGCGATTGGCGGCGGCATAACGGGTGTTGATCATCGCGCCGGCCGGGATGGTGACGTCGTGCATTTCGATGTCGCGGCGGGCGACACGGAACAGGCCCTGCACCGGGCTCTCCAGACGTAACACCTCCTCCACGAACGTACGCAGGTATTTGTCAGGGTCGGACTTCAGGGTTTGCCAGGCCTCTCGATCGCGGCCGAGCAGCATGATGCCGGCGGAAAGAGCGTTTGTGCTCGTCTCCGAGCCACCGACGAAGGTGTCCGCCATCATCTCGGCGTGAAGTTCCTCGTTGGTCAGCGCCCTTCCCCACTCGGGGATGACACTGTTGACCATGTCTGAGATGAGAGAGTCGTCGGGTTCCTTGCGAAGTCGATCGAAGATCGGCTGGAAATAGTGCTGCGCCTCGATCTCCATCTCGGTCGACCAGATGGCTTCTTCCTCCGTCTGCATCATGCCCAGGCGCTGTACCCAGGCGTCGGTCCAGGCTTTGATCCGCCAGATGTCCGCCTCTTCGGCCCCCATCTGCTTGCCGATCACGATCAGGGGCAACGGTATGGCCAGTTGCTTGACCCAGTCGCATTCGCCGTCATCGATGAACGCGTCGACGAGTCTCCGGGACAGGGACTCAACGAACGGGTCCATCTGCTTGATCTTGCTGGCGCGGAAGGCGTGGTCGAACATCGCCCGCATCTGTTTGTGATTGGGGTCGTCCCGCCCTGCCAGCGTCGGCGCGGGTACCCAGCCTTTTTCCTTGTAGAGGGCCTGAATCTTCTTGGCGCGGGCGTCGTCCAACTGGCCCTGACCGCGCGGCCGCTCGCTCGGAAAGTTGTCGGTGTCGAGCAGGACCTTCCTCAGGTCGGCATAGCGCGTGATGTTGTACATGCCCGTTATCGGGTCCCGCCAAACCGGCGCCTGTTCGCGCAGGACCGTGTAGGCCGGGTAGGGGCATTCCTGGACTTCCGGATCGAGGAAGTTGATGGCGTCGGGACATTCCGGGACGACGGGGTCGTCCATCCGGTTGACCAATGTCATGTCGGTTCGTCTCCAGCCCTGGATCGCTTGACGTCTCCCGCGGGGACTGCACCGAGACGGTGCATCAAAACGGAAATTCGTTGCGTAATTGGGGCATATGGTGACAAAACCATGGAGCCCGCGCAACCAGGCGTTGGCAATGAAAACAGGCGGCGACAGGCCGCCGGCGCATCAGGGAGATTTAAAGCCGATGGACCTCGGACTTTCAGGCAAGAAGGCCCTCGTCACCGGGTCGACGCGCGGCATCGGCCGGCGGATCGTCGAAGCCCTGCTGGCCGACGGCGCGGCCGTCGCCATTGGCGCTCGTAACGAGGCCGAGGTGAACGCCGCCGTGGCCGAACTCTCCAAGTCCGGCAAGGTGGTTGGCGGGGTGCTCGATGTCTCCAACGCTGAAAGCTACGGCGGCTGGATCAACAGCATGGCGGAGAAGCTCGGCGGCGTGGACATCTTCGTCCACAACGTCTCCGGCGGCGGCGGCATGGAGGGTGAGAGCAGCTGGTACAAGTGCTTCGAGACCGACGTCATGGGCGCGGTCCGGGGGGTAGCGGCTGTCACGCCGCACATGAAGACCGCGGGCGCTGGCTCCATCATCTTCATCGGCACTACGGCGGCGGTGGAAACCTTCATGGGGCCGATGGCCTACAATGCCCTCAAGGCTGGCCTCGTCACGCATGCCAAGGGCCTGTCCCAGGCTCTCGGCGCCGACAATATCCGGGTCAACGTGGTTTCTCCCGGCCCGATCCTGTTCCCGGGCGGCGCCTGGGAGAACATCGGCAAGGGTGCGCCCGACCTCTACAAGTCCCACCTCGCCGAGCAGCCCAACGGCCGCTTCGGCACGCCTGAGGAAGTGGCCAAGGTTGTGACCTTCCTGGCCAGCCCGGCGTCCAGCTGGGTCACGGGCGTCAACCTCGTCGTGGACGGCGGTTACACCAAGCGGGTGCAGCTCTAGCCAGACCGAGGTCGGGCGGCGTTCACGCCGCCCGCGCCGCCGGGCGGCCGCCTTGAGCTGCCGTCCGGCCGACGGCGCCGCCGCGCCGAAATCCATTCAGGAGGATGCCCAGACGATGGCTCGCACGGAACCCAGGACCGCCGCCAATCAATTGAAGTGCCCTGTGGCGGTGGAGGATGTCGATCTCTTCTCGCCCGGCGCGCAGGAGCATTGGTACGAGGCCTACCCGATCCTGCACGCCAATTCGCCCGTCCACCGCATCCCCGGCGAGGGGGCTGCTCCGGGTACGGATGGTTTTATCCTGACGAAGTACGAGGACATTCTGCGGGTCGTGCGAGACCCCGACCGCTTTCCACCTGGCCTGACCACACCGCCGAAGCCGAACCCCGACGGAACCATGCCGCAGATGAACGCCATGATGGTGTCCATTCAGAGCCTGCGACCAAACGAGGACCTGTGGCGGGCGCACAAGGCCGAGCTCACCGATCCGTGGGTCGGCACCGGCGCCACCCGTCACCACGACATGATCGGGGACGCCGCCAACGGGCTGATCGACAACTGGATCGACAATGGCAAGGTCGATTTCGTCAATGAATTCGCCCGGTTGCTGCCGCAGATCGTCATGGCCAATGTGCTCGGCTTTCCGCACGAAGACATCCCGCGCATGGAGATGTGGGGCGGCGCCCAGGTCATGGCCTTCGTCTACGGACACGGTCACCGCAATCTGCTAACGCCCGAGCAGACCGAGGAGCAAATGCGGCTCCTGGCTGGGTTCAAGGAATATGTGGCCGACTGGGTCACAGAAAAGCGCAAGAACCCCAAGGACGACATGATCTCTTGGCTGACGCAGGTGACCTACGGCGCCCTCAACCGAAAGCTCACCGACACCGAGATCAATGGCATCGTCTACGCCATGATGATCGGTGGGCTGGAGACGACGCAATACGCCATGGCCGAACAGGCCCAGCTGTTTTGCGAGGACCCAGCTCTGTACCAGACCGTGCGCAATGATCGTTCGAAGCTGCGCGGCTTCATCGAAGAGAGTCTTCGCCTGCGCTCGCCGACCCAGGGTCTCTCGACGCGCACGACGATCCAGGATGAAGAATTCCAGGGGGTCAAGGTGCCTGCCGGCTCGCTTCTGCATATGCGCTGGGCGGCGGGGAACCGCGATCCTGAAGAGTGGGAATGCCCCCATGACCTCCAACTCGACCGCAAGGGGGTCACACGGCACCTCACCTTCTCTCAAGGATCGCGCAGCTGCCCCGGCTCAGGCATTTCGCGTCAAGAGCAGCTCATCGCCTGGAATGTCCTTTTCGATCGCATCGAGGCGATGCAATACGGCGAGGGCAACACGTTCGAACATCAGCCGGGGATCATGCTTGGCCTGTTCAAGCTGAATTTGAACTTCAAGAAGGCGGGCTGATACGTCTTGCGCGCCTGGGGCCGTTTAGGTCCCGGCACGGGATGGGCGTATAAGGGAGCGCTGCTGGTCAGGCAGGGAGTCCGCGCATGAAGATCGCTACCGCCGCAGATTTTATCCAGCCTCTGGCGCAGAAAAACGTCGGGGCGGCGCTGGTCAGCGGCGAGGTTGTTGTCGCGCCTCTGGCGACGGCGGAAGAACTGGCGCACCTGACGCAGTTCATCAATTCTCCGGCGGCCAATCTCCTGCTCAGCCAGCTCAAAGTCACCCACGCCGAGACGCCCGTTGTCGCACTGCACCCTCATGTTCAGGCGCACCTTGCCGGCATCGTCGGATTCACGCCGCAGCAGAAGTTAATGATCGGCGTGGGCGCTGGCGCCATGACCGGCCTGGGCGTCGGACTGCTGATCGAGGCCCTCCGGACCGTCGCCCCGCGAAGCGCGGCAGCGGTGACTCTTGGGGCGGCCCTACTAGGCGCCGGCCTCGGCGGCGGACTGGGTGGCGGGGTCATCACCGGGGTCAAGTTCGACAAGGAGGGCAGTGTCGAACTCAAGGGCGCCGCCGGTTAGGCCGGGCAGACCGTATCAGGCCGGCAGATTCTCATAATAGGGAATCAGCACTTCGCCGGTATCCTGCGCCGCCTTGCCGAGCATGGACACCGTCACGGGGTGGACGATGTCCCCATCTGTCATGATTTCGACCAGGGCGGGCCGACCGCTGGCCAAGGCGCGACGCATGGCGGGGACGATATCATCATAAGCGCTGACCCTCTCGGCGAGGCAACCGAAGGCCTCGGCGATGTCGGCGAAACGGGTCATGCCCAAGCGCGAGATCACGTTGTAGTTCTGGCCGTACATGATCTGCTGGCCGTGGATCGACATGCCCCACACCTGATTGTTCATCACCACAGTGACGACCGGCAGGCCTCGCCGGGCCAGCGTGTCGAGTTCCTGAATGTGGAACCCCATGGAACCATCCCCGGTGACGTGGATGACCCGCCGCTCGGGATGGGCGATCTGCGCTCCGATGGCGAAGCCCAGGCCCACGCCGAGACAGCCGAGATAGCCATGCGTGAGCACGCGTCCCGGGCCGCTGACCCGCACGCAGCCGCCCATCCAAGATGCGGCCTCGCCGCCGTCCAGCGCCCAGATGGCCTCGCGACCTACGGCTTCGGCGACCGCGGCCGCGGCATGGTAGGGGTGAACGCCGCCGGCCGTTTCGCGGTCGGGCCAAGCCTGACCAAAGAGTTCGCGCGCGGCGGTGGCCCGCGCCGCCCAAGGGGCGAAGTCCGGCAGGCCGCGCGGTCCGGCCGCGGCGAGAACAGAATCAAGGGTTTCCGCGCCATCGGCGGCGATGGCGAGATCCACGTCGCGAAGACGACCCATCTCGCCGGCGTCCGAGTAGATTTGCGCCAGGCGCGCTTCATGCGGCACGATGGCTCCGGAACGGCCGCCGAGCAACAGCCCCATTTTCGCGCCTAGCAGGATCACGAGGTCGGGCCGCTGGACGCCGATGGCCGGAAGGACGCCCAGGTTGCCGGCGGCGCCGCCGTCGAGCGGATGATCGGGCGGCAACAGTCCGATGGCCTGGGTCTTGGCGAAGACCGGTATGGCGGTGGCCGTCACGAAGCGGGTCAGCGCATCCGCCATGGATTTCGAGGCGGCTTCCAGGCCGGCGATAATCACCGGACGGCGGGCGGCGCGGATCAAGGCCAGAAGACGCCGCGTCTCATCTGGAGACGGGGCTGGGCGCGGTTGGACGTTCAGTCCGCACGCGAGCGTGGCCTGACCAGGCTTCACCGATGCATGCAGAACGTCGATGGGCACCTCCAGCACCACCGGACCACGTCGTCCGGTGAGGGCGCGGCGGATCGCCATGGCGGTCAAGTCGGGAATGCGTTCGGTGGTTGGCACGCTGATCGCCCATTTGGCCAAGGGGCGGGCGGCAGCGATCTGATCGATGCCGCCTTGCAAAGGATTGGTCTCGATCTCGCGCAGCGGAGCCGCGCCGATGATGAACAGCACAGGCGATCCATCAAGCTGGGCGTTTGTGATCGCGGTCAGGGCGTTTGTGAAGCCCGGGCCGGCCGTGACGGCGCAAACCCCAAGTCCGCCGGTTGTGCGGGCGTAGGCGTCAGCAGCATGGCCCGCCGCAGCCTCATGGCGGGTGTCGATCAGGTCGATGTCCTGGTCGACACACCCCTTGAAAAAGCCGTCCAGGTGGCCGCCGTGGAGGGCAAAGATCTTCCTGACCCCAGCCGCGCTCAAGGACCGCGCCAAGAGATCGCCGCCGCTAAGTCGCTCGCTATCGTCGGACATCTCGCACTTCCCTGGCCACCCCCAAGGTTTGCGCCGACCCCCCCTCCATCGGCCGTATCGCGGACCCTAGCGCTGAACGGACCGGCGCGAAACGCTTGCGTTCCCTTAAGGATCGGGGCGTGCTGATCTGGCGCTGGACTGACAGGGGGCCCGTCATGGCGGTGATCTACGACTATCTGAGCCTGACGTTGCCGCGGGGCCGCGAGGCCTGGAACGCGTTTGCCACGCAAGCCGCCGGGCCCGGTGCGGCAGGGATCGCTGCCGCAGGCGGGGAGTTGACGAGCCTGTTCTCGCCTCAACTCGGCTTCGCATCCAATGAGGCGGTCGCGCTGATCCGATGGCCGACCGGAGATGCCGGATCCGTCGACGCCCTGACCGGAGCGCACGCTATTGGCGCCTGGAGCCGCGAACTGCTGACGCCAACCTTGCGCCCGCTGACGGGCCAGGCGCTGCGCGACGGCGGCATCTATGTCCATCGCTGGTTCACGGTCGATGGGGACCGTGTCTCGGAGTTCATAGAGCTGTCCGGCAAGGCCTGGGGGGGATTCGAAGGCGCCTATGACACCGAAATCTTCGGACTCTTCACGGCATCTCCGACGGCGGCCGACCGGGCGGCCGGACAGGGCCGGCTTCTGCTCCTGACCTGGTATGCCAGCCACGGGGTTTGGGAAGCCTCGCGGGAGCAGACGACCGACTCCGGGGGCTATTTTGTGAAACGTCACGCCCTGACCCGCGCGACTATCGGGCGAAGTTCGCTGCGTCTGCCGGTCGCCTAGAGTAGCGCCTGGGGAACGTTTTCGCCGTGCCAGGCGGCTGAGAATTCCGCGAGGTTTCGCTCGGCGTCAGACTGCTTGCCGGCCGCGCGCTCGGCCTCGCCCAGCAGCCTCAGGGTCAGAGGCTCCTTCGGCCAGACTGCAAGAGCGAGACGCGTCTCGGCCTCAGCGCCGGCGGGATCACCCGCTGCGAGCAAGGCCGCGGCGACGCTCCTGCGGACCGGGTACCACCAGGGCGGGGGATCATAGGCGCCGCGAAAGGCGAGGGACTTGTCCTGGATGACAGCAGCGGTCCGGTAGAGCTTCACAGCGTCTTCGGGATGGCCGTTGAGCATGGCCGCGCGACCACGAAGAGTCAGGGCCGCGATATGCAGGATCGGGCCAGCGGTCTTGTGGAACCAGGTTGGCGTCGCGCGCGTGGCCTTGTCTGTGTCCTTCTCCACAGCTTCGGCTTCGATCAGGACCTGGGGGGCGTCGCCGCGTGCGGCGAAAGCCTCCCCGCGCGCGTAGTGCCGCAACGCCGAGGCGTAAGGCGCTTCGGCGCCAGGATCGGACATCGCCAACGCCCTCGCCGGTGCGAAGCGGCCATAGGCGAAGGCCGCGTTACCGACGACGATTTGCGAAACGTCCTCACGGGCGATCACGCCTGGGAAGGCGAACGCGACGTGGTCGGCCAACCGCACAGCAAGAGCGCCATCCCCAGCCGCGATGGCGCCGGCCAGGCCGAACCGGAGATCGTGTGAATGATAGATCACCTTGCCCTGGGGTGTCGCGTCATGGGCCGCTCGCAGATAGGCGCTGTCGACGGCCAGCGCCTGCGCGTTCACCAGCGCCGCATCTTCGTAGCGCCCCACTCGGAAGAACGTGTGGGAGGCCATGTGAACCAAATGACTGGCGTTCGGCGCAAGCCCGCCAAGTCGGTCGGCGAACGGCAGCGCCTGCGCCGGCCGGCCTGCCTCCTCCGTGGCGTGGATGTAGAAGTGAATCGCCCCCGTGTTGTCGGGATGGCGTTCAAGCACGGTTTTCAAGATCTCGACCGCGCGCTCGACCCCCTGCCTGTCGCCACGCAAGGTTTGAGGGATCAGCCAAGCGTCAGCCGCCAGAATGGCGATTTCGTCGTCGCCGGGATAGCGGTGGACCAGATGGTCCATGGCGTCGGCATAGGCGATGTCGGCGGCGCCCGGCGCGCCCGAATACCGCACTCTGAGGGCCGCGATCAGAGCCTGATTCTTCGCTGACTCCCCTGCCGTCAGAGTTGCGGCCTTGGCCGTGAGGGCGGCCGCGGACCGGCGGTCGGCGGGCTCTGCGCCGAAGTTCAAAGTGGGTCCCAGGGACCAGGCCTCTGCCCAGGCGCACATGGCGCAGCCTGGATCGATCTCGGTGGCGCGGCGGAAGGCGAGAGTGGCGTCCTGATGGTAGAAGGCGTGGGCTAACGCCATGCCATAGTCGAACCAGCCTTGGGCCTCGACTTTGTGCGTGGCGATCGGGAAGCCGCCCGCTCCGACGCCGCTGACCCGCGTCAGCGTGCGCGGCCCCTGCGGCGCCGCGCCGCGCTCGGCGGCGCAGATGTATCCGACTGCCAGGGGTGAAGCGGCGTCAGCAGCGATCGCAACGGGTGGCAGGCTCAGCGCCAGTCCCAGCAAGAGCCCTCGCAGCCACATTTTTCAGCGTCCCTATTTGCCGGCATTTGCCGAACCCGGTGAAGCGCCGTCAAGCACGCCAGACGGATACGGCCCACGTCATGATCAGGCTGAAGGCGACGATCGCGACACCGGCGTGGGTCGCGAGGGCGATGTCTGCGGTCTGGCGGGACTTGCGACCAATCATCACCGCCGTGATTCCGGTGACCAGAGCGAGGCCAACGAACGTAACGCCGAGCGCTGACGTAAAGCTGATGTGCTTCAAAGGCCCGCCCATGCCGCCGCGCATGGCGATCAAGGCCGGTTCGAGCACCCCGGCGCCCAGCAGGAAATGCAGTCCGATGATGGTAGGCTTGTTCCTGAGGCGGCGCAGGTAGCGCACACCCATATAGACGCCGACGCCCACCGCAGCGGTGAGCAGAATGACGATCGGGATGGCGATCATGCCTGTGACCCCCTTTTCAGGTGGCGGATGATTCCCCAAGCCGTGGGTCCTGGCAACGGGCCTGTAGCTCTGCCGGCCAGCCGGCGGCCTCGGCGCGGGCGGTCTCTTCATCCAAGAGGGTCAGAATTTGTCGGCGGGTCGAATCGTCCGGCCCCTGGCTCAGCAACCGTTGATAGTTGGCGACATTCTCGCGGTGTAGGAATCGATCTCGTCCAGGTGTCATGGCCGCAGCCTTTCGGATCATGACGCGAAGATCATCATCTTCGCAGCTCTTGGTATCGATAGGTTCTGAAACGCGGGACCTGTCAATTTTATTCCCAACGTTTGAGTATATCACGCAAAATCGATTGTCGGCCGACTCGGTGATCGGGAAGCGCGTCACCCGCCACAGCGCGAGGCGCCGAAAATTCTCAAAATGCAATCAACTGGTTTGCGCCCGGCCCCTTGCGAAACGGGAACAAATAAAGAACATCGTGAGCATGGGACACAAGAACTTCGATCGCTGGCCGCCGGAGGCCTGGCGTCGCAGCGCCGGAACGATCGCGCGCATGCGAGCGGCCGGCTGGACCGTGCTGGCGTACTGTTCCGTCTGCAATCTGACCATATCGGTGGATCTTGGGCGGGTGGAACGGCTGCGTGGCCCAGACTTCAGTCTCTGGAACAGGCGTGCACCGTGCCGGCGGCTGGGGTGTCTTGGGAAGGTTGAGTTTCAGGGCAAGCCCCCTCAGCTGGCGCAGCCCTTCCCCTTGCGGGCGGAGTGGGTTGACTAGATCGACGTGCCGAGTGGCGAGGCGCGACATTTCCACTTGACGCCCGGCCGGTAATATGTGGCAATACGCAATATGGAAAAGGTCCCCAAGCGGGATCGGGCTGTGAAGGAGGGGCGATGACCGTGACGGCGGACGCCCCGGACCTGGCGCGATTGAAGCGGTATTTCAGCGAGGCTGAACACCTCACCCAAGCCGCCCGGCAGGCGGGCCTCAAGGCGCAGGACTACTACGACAGCGATCATTTCACGCCGGAGGAGCGTAGACTCCTTGATGACCGTGGCCAGCCCGCCATCGTCATCAATCGCATCAAGCCGGCGATCAATGGAATCATCGGCGTCGTGGAGCGGGGCCGCGCCGATCCGCGCGCCTGGCCGCGCAATCCGGGCGACGCCGACGCGGCGGACGCCGCCACCGATGTCCTGCGCTATGTGGCCGACTACAACCGCTTCAAGCGGCTGAAGCAGGACTGCTTCAAAGATCTGCTGGTGCCCGGCACCATGGCCGCCCTGGTCGGAGTCGACCCCGACAGCCAGGTGACCATTACCCAGATTCGCTGGGAGGAATTCTTCCATGACGCGCGCAGCCGGCGCGCGGATTTCAAGGATGCGCGATACCTCGGCATTGCCAAATGGATGTACGCCGACGATGCGGCCGCCCTGTATCCCGATCGGAGCCAGGACATTGACCTGACGATCGATGGCGCCTCCGCGGGTGGGAACCTTGCGCCCGATCCCTCCTTTCAAGATCGGCCTCTGACCGGCGCGACGGGCGCTGGCGCCTGGGCCGATCCCCGCCAGCGTCGCTTGCTGGTCATTGAAATGTTCTACCGCGAGGATGGCTGGAAGCGCTGCGTGTTTACCGGCGCCGATATCCTGGAGGCGGGTCCGAGCCCCTATCTCGACCACAAGGGACGGCCCGACTGCCCGATCGAGGCCGCGAGCGCCTATGTGAAGCGCGACAACAGCCGATACGGCGCGGTCTGGGACATGATCGGGCCGCAGGATGAGATCAACAAGCGGCGGTCCAAGTTGCTTCACCTGCTCAGCGTGACGCAGATCGAGGCGCGGGATCCCTCGGCGATCGAGGTCGATGCCGATGAGGCCCGGCGGGAAGCCGCCCGCCCAGATGGGGTTATTCCCTTCGGCTGGTCGAAGGTCTCCACCAGCGACATGGCCGCCGGCCAGGCGCAACTCCTGGCCGAGTCCAAGGCCGAGATCGAGCGCATGGGCCCTAATCCCGCCGTCCTCGGCCGCTCGGAGCAGGACGCCAGCGGACGTGTCCTGCTGGCGCGCCAGCAGAGCGGACTGGTCGAACTGGCCAACCTGTACGGCGCGCTTGAGGACTGGGAGCTACGGATTTATCGCCAGTGCTGGGCGCGGGCGAAACAGTTCTGGACAGCGCCGCAATTCATTCGGGTGACCGACGACGAGGATTCCCCGCGGTTCGTCGGGCTGAATCAGCCGATTCTCGCCGCACCGGGTCTGCCGCAGGGTCCGTTCGCGGGGCAGCCTTCAAACGACCCAGCTCCGCAACCGCCCTTGCCCCCCGGCGTGCTGGGATTCCGCAACCGCATCGCCGAGATGGACGTCGATATCGAACTGGAGACCCAGCCGGAGGTTGGCAACATCGCCGCTGAGCAGTTCGGCGAACTGGTCTCGCTGGTGAGGTCGAGCCCGCTTTACCAGCAGCAGGCGCCACTCTCGATGATGATCCAGCTGTCGAACATCCCGCACAAGCGGGCGATCCTGGATCAGATCAAACAGGCCGTGGCCCAGCAGCAACAGGATCTCGCCCAGCGACAGGCCGTGGCGCAGGCCGCCGAAGCGGCAAGGATCGCGGAGACACAGGCCCGGACGCAACTGCACGGCGCCACGGGGTTCGCCCGGAGCCTCGACGCCATCACCTACGCCCACCAGGCGCACATCGACGCTTCGACGGCGGGGCTCGCCCCGCCGCCAGCCATGCCGACCGTGCCTTTCGAAACCTCGCAGGGCGCGATGGAATCCGACCAGCTGACGCCGCCCACCCACCCCTGACGGGGCCGGTCAGCGACGTCCGTCCCCGCCGCCGGGGGCCTCCTGAGCCACCACGCTCCGGAGGCGACGGGCGTGTTCCAGCACCGTGACGCTGATGGGTCACGGGCCGCCGCCGGGCTTCGGGCGCCACGGGCCGCCACCGTTTGGGCGAGGAGACTCCATGAGTGACACCCTGAACTTCCTTGAGGGGGATGCGTCTCCTTCCGTCACGCCGTCACACAGCGGTGATGATTCCCTCAATAGCGCTTCGGCTCCTCTTGCCTTGGCGTCTGCGCATGAATCCGGCCAACCGGCTGAGCCACCCGCACGCGTGCGTGAGCAGGCCCCGATCTCCGCCCTGCTCGACGAGCGCGACAAGCGCAAGGCTGCCCAGGCGCAGGCTGAGGCGCTTGCCCGTCAGGTCGAGTCCCTGCGGGCGCGAAGCCAGTCGCCGCCGGATCTGGCGCCCGTTCAGGCCGTTGAGGCTGCGCTTTACAACCAGCATCTGAAAGCCTCGCGCCGGTTCGCCGAGCGCGAGTACGGCAAGGAGTCGGTGGCCAAGGTCCATGCCTGGGCCGCCCGACGGTGCGACGAGGATCCGATGTTCAACCATCAGATGCGCTCGTCTGAGGATCCCTATGAGGCCGCCTACCAGGCCTTCAACCGCGAACGCATCGTCTCGCGGGTCACGCCTGACCGCCTCGCCGCCTTCGAAGCCTGGGAGGCCGCCCAAGGGCGCGCCGCACCAGGTCATATCGCCCAATACCACCCCGCGGCATACCCGCCGCCCGTCCCGCGCTCGCTGGCCGGCGCCCCCGGAAACGGGAACGCCGGCGCCGCCCCCACGCCCGTCGGGCCGGGGCAGGCGTTCGCCAGCGTCATTCCCCGATAGGAGCCGCCATCCATGGCTGAAACCATTCTCGCTACCGCATCCGAACGTCAGGTCTGGATCACCAAATACTTCCAGGAATACGTCCGGCAATCCCGCTTCATGCCCTACATGTCGAACGCCGACATCAATAAGGGCGGCATCATCCTGACAAAGTTCCAAACCGAGTCGGAGGCCAAGCGGACGATCAACATTCCCTTCATCGGCCGCCTGAAATCGTCCGGCGCCACCGGCGCCACGGCGCTTGACGGCCTGGAAGAGGAGCTGACCAACTTCAACTGCCCGATCACCATCGACTGGCGCCGGAACGGCGTGCGCCTGCCGAAATCCACCACGTTCCGCACCGAGATCAATCTCTGGGACGCCGCTCGGGACGCCCTTCGCGTGTGGGAGTCGGAGAAGCTGCGCGACGACATCATCAAGGCCCTGGCCCATGTGGTGATCGACACGAACGGCACGATCGTCCCTTTCGATCAGGCTTCCGCGGCTCAGCAGAACTCCTGGCTCACCGGCAATACCGACCGGATGCTGTTCGGCAATCAGATTTCCTATCAGGTCCTCGGCAACTATGCGTCCTCGGTGGCCAATGTCACCGCGGCCATGAAGGCCTCCGCGGCGATGATGGGCCTGGCCAAGCGCATTGCGAAAAACGCCGACCCGCATATCCGGCCCTTCCGGGTGGAGGACGGCGACGGCCGGGAATTCTATGTCGCCTTCCACGGCGCCAGGACTTTCCGTGACCTCAAGGCCGACACCACCATCGTCAACGCCAACACCGCCGCTCGCGCCCGTGAAGGCCTTGGCATGGACAGGAACCCCCTCTTCCAGGATGGCGACCTGATCTACGACGGGGTGATCCATCGTGAGATCCCCGAGATCGACGCCTACTGCCAGAGCCTGTCCAACCCGAACGGCGGCGCGGTGTTCACCGGCGCCGGCGGCGGCGGCGCGGACGTCCGGCCGATCTTTGTTTGCGGGGGCGGCGCGGTCGGCGTCGCCTGGGGGCAGGAGCCCACGCCGCGCACCGATATGGTCAAAGACTATGGCTTCCGCCCCGGCGTGGCCATCGAGGAGTTGATCGGCGTGAAGAAGATCAACTTCAACGGCGTCCAGAATGGCGTCGTCACCGTGCTGGCCGGCGCGGCCGCGGACTCCTGAGTCCAGTTGATCCTGTCCCTCCCCGCCCGGGGAGGGACGCTTTTTCACCTCATGAAAGGAGGCTGGGGCCATGGCCACCGCCTATCAGACGTTGAACTACAGCCAGGTCCAGCCCTCAGGCACCGGCCATGGCGTTCACAAGACCAACACCTCCCTGCACGCGACCTCGGGCACCATCTCTTCGTGTGCGCTGAACGACACGGTTCTGATCGGCTATCTGCCTGCCGGCGCCGTCGTCCAGAACGTGGTGCTCAAGGCCGCCTCTCAGCTCGACAGCAATGGCGCCCCGACCCTGACCTTCGACGTCGGCCTGGTGGGCTCGCCTACTCTGTTCAAGTCGGCGGTAACCACCGTGGGCCGGTCGGCCGGCGCCTCCGCCGACACGGCGATCAACGCGGGCGGATTGCTGTTCAAGACCGCAGCGCGCAGCACCGTGCTGGTCACCGTCCACAATGCCGCCGCCACCCCGTTGGCGGGGGCCGTCGAGGTGAACATCGACTTCTATGTCGAAGACGCTCCGGGATCGAATCCCTAGTTCGGCCTGACTCCACCCCTTCTTCCATCCCTGGGAGCTTTCCATGGCTACGATCCGCGCCGCTATCGACGAGGCCTCGCGCGCTCTGCGGGCGACTGGGACGGGGGAGGACCCCGCCGCCGACGAACTGGCGGCGGGGCTGGCGGCGGCTCAGGCCCTGATCCTGGAACTGCATGAGGCGCGCGGACCTTTGCGCGATCTCGACGTCGCCACCGACTATGTCGCGGGGGAAAACCAGCGTGTGAGAGTGATCGCCGGCGCGACCGTGACGGTAACGCTTCCCAATGCGGTGGCCATTGGGGCAACGGCAGCCACCGGCGGCTCGACCGGAGCGGCGGACGGCGCCAGCTGGCGCGCGCCCATGGACGGCGCCCGGATCGAGATCGTCGGCGCCGACTAGGCGCTCTATTTCTATCGCGCCGACCTCAATCAGTGGCTGGCGGCCACAGGGCTCGAACTCGACAGCGAACTGCCGCTCAATGCGCGGCTGGCCGGCGCCTTCGCCGCCCTGCTCTCAGCACGTCTGGCGGACAGCGGATCGGCCGTTGGCCTCACGCCAACGCTGCAACGGCGCATCGCTCAGGCCCGCGTAGCCATCACCGCCCAGGCCGGACGGGTGCGACCAAGGCTGATCGGCGAGTATCTCTAGCGGTATTGGCGACGGCGTTAGTTACTCGCGGGCGCCGTGTGGCGGCCGGCGTGTGACATCGGTCCCCCATATTTCGCGCGATTGGCAGCGGTGTCGGGCACGGGCCCGCTGGACACCACACCGGCCACCATGGGCGGCGGCGGAGCCGGCATCTCGGCCGCCAGGACGGCATCCGCCGGCGGAGACGCGACAGCCACGCCCGTGACCACGGGCGCCGAAACAGGCGCCGGCATCACAGCCGATATGGGGTCGGCGGCCATTGATTGGGCGACCGCGGCATGGGCGGCAAACAGCGCCGCGAGCGCCGCAGCGAGAGCAACGTGAATCTGGGTCATCGGGAGGTGTCCTGGCCGCAGCGGAAGCGACGGCTCACTCCAACCAACGTCCCTCGACGACGCCGGTTCCGCCTCACGGGCGCTCGCGCCAGTCCACTTTCACATTCAGAACCAATGGAGGCCCCAATGGGCACACTGGCAGGCATTCCCGCAACCCAGGATTCCACCGATATTATGTCTTCACCGTGAACGGACAGCGTCACGCCTTCGAGGGCCCCGATCCCCAGACAACCGCACGTTTCGCTCAGCGTTGGGCCGATCAGGTGGCAGGCCGCGCGCCGGTCACCGCCGGCGATATTCAGCGCCGGATCGGACCGCCGCCCGGCCAGTTTGCCCGAGATCTCACGTCGCGAACCCGCGGCAACGTGGACGGTCTGAACGCGGCAATCGACTATGTGCGCAGCCATCCCACCGATTTCTCCAATGCGCCACGCGTGCTTGGCGCGGTCGGAAACTATGCGAGCAACGCCCTGGGTATTCCCGCCGCGGCGTTGATCGATCAGGTCACCGGTCCGGTGGCGCGAGGACTGAATCGCGGCTTCGGCTCCCATTTCGATCCCCACTACGCCTCGGATCAGCTGGTCAACGCCGCGGGCGTGCTCGCGGGCTCTGCGCCTGGCGCATTCAGGGCGCTCGGCGGCGCCAGGGTCGCGGAGACCGCCAGCCTTGCGAGGGCGGCCCCCGAGGCGACGACCGTCGAGCCGGTTCCCGAACCGGTGGCGGCCGCGGCCGCGCCGCCGGCGCACGCGGCCGGCAAGCGGTATCTGACAGCGGAGGATGGTTTCGGGCAGCCAGGCGAGGCGCCGTCCGACATGGGGGGACTGGGTTATCTGCCGGCTGGTCTTAACGCCGCTATGGAAAGGGTGGTGCCGCTGAGCGACGCATTCAACGCCGCCCACGAAGGCCGTCTGGCGGCGCTTGCCGATGCGCCCGAGGATGTTCAGGACGCCTATCACGAGGCCGTCACGAATCTCGTCTTCGACCCGTATTTCGACGACCCTGACTTCCGCGGGCATACGGCCGATCAGGTGATGGAGGTGCGCCGGGAGCTGCAGGCGCTCAGCGGCCACCACCGCGCCGGCGGCCTGGGAGGGCGGCTGGCCGATGCGCTTGATTCGGCCAATGAGGACTTCCGGACCATGGTCAATCAGCAGCAGCCGGACATGGGCGTCGCACTTGGTCTGGCCGACGCGCCTGTCGCTCAGGAGACGGCAGCGCCGAGCAACATCCTCTGGCCCGAGGTCTGGCGCAGGGCGCCAGAGGTCGAAGCGCCCCCGCCAAAGGTCGATCCCATGCAGAGCGACGATCCGGCGGTCATCTGGCGGCATATTCCCTTTGAAAATCAGGGGCCGGCGCTTGAGGCGATGAAGACCTTCCGGGCGCCCGGAGCTGACCCCTCCCCGCCGGACAACGCCTTCGCGCCCGCGGACCTGAACCGGCTACTGGCGGCGTTGCGGGATCCGCATTGGGCGACCGTTCCGGCCTACCCTTCCAATGCCATGCTGCCGATGGGCGTGATGGCCGCGGGACGCGCTTCCGATCCGTCGCGCTAGGGCCCGTGGCGGCACCTACCTTTTGCCTCTCCGCTTACCGAACTTCGAAACAGGGAGGGTCCGCCTCGCCGGGCCTGCTGAACCATGCCGAGCTACGCATTCACCGTGAACGGCCAGCGTCTGCTGTTCGATGGACCCAATCCTCAGGCGGCGGCGATCGCCGCCCGCCCATGGGCCGCCGGCCAAGGCCGACCGGGCTATGCCGAAGGGCAAAGGGCCGGGGATCCGTTCACGGGCTATGTCACGACGGCCGCCCGCGCCATTCCAGGGCTCACTGAACTCGGGGCGGCCTATTCGGCCGCGCTGAGATCGGCGGACGATGTTCTCAACCATCGACCGGCCGACTTCTCGGGCTACTGGAACCAGGCGCGGGGGGAACAACAAGGCGTGCTCGATCGCTTTCAGGACGAGCATCCCCGTTTCGCCGCGAACGCCACAGCTCTAGCGACGCTGGCCCCGGCCGCCGTCGCCGGGCCGCTGGGGCTGGCCCGCGCCGCGCCGGCGGCCGCGACCGTCGCCGCGGATGAGGTGGAGGCGGCCACGCCCAGCCTGGTGAGGCGGTGGGGCGCCACCGCCGCGCGCAATGGCCTGACCGGCGCCGCCGTTGCGGGCACATACGGCTTCTCTCAACCTGGAAGTCTTGCTGAACGGGCGTCCCAGGCGGCAAACGCCGCGCCCGGCGGCGCGCTCGCAGGTGTGGCGTTGCCGGCGGCGGTTTCAGGGGCCGGGGCGCTGGCGCGCCGCTTCAGCGACGCCGCGACCCGGGCCTATCGCGCGCAGACGTCCCCGCCCCCTATCGCCCTCCGGCCCCAGTTGCGCCTCCTGCCGGATCCGCCCCCGCCGGCGGAAGCTGAGAACCCCATCATAACCTTTACGGGCCCGTTTCTAGCGCGCGAGCGAAGACGCCAGGATCTGCTCGCGTCAATCCATCCGGCCTATCGCGATGAGGTCAAACGGATTATCGATAAGCATGTCATCACGCCATACATTCAGGGCGACACGCTGGGTCTGGATACCAACGCGATCCGCAAAGCGCTGACGCAACTGTACGCTCACGCAGAATTCCACTGGAGGCCGGACAGTCAGGCTAAAATCGTCGGCCATGCGCTCGACACAAGTTTCATAGACCTCGCGGACCTGGTCAATCGCCAACACCCCGCGCTGGCAGTGAAGCTGGGCATTGCTGACGAAGGGACGATTCAGGCCAACATGCGGCCCGACCTTGCCGCACGCCGACAGGCTCTGCTCGATATTGTGCACAAGATAGATGGTCCGGATCGTGTCGTCCGCCCGGTTCCCGAAGACATCTTGCAGATGTGGGCCCGATCGGACAACAGCAGCCTTCCCAGGGCGTTGGCCATGCTTGACGCTGCGTATCCAGCTAACGACAGCCGTGGGCCGCCTGTTACGAACTTCGTATGGAGGCCTCCCCTGGCGGGAGTTTCGCAGCAAGTTCTGCCCGTGCCGACAGCGGATGGGACGTATGCGCCAAGGGGGATGTCGCCAGGCGATACGGCGCGCTGGATCGGCGGGGTCGCCAACGATGACCAGGGCCGTGGCGGTGGCCTGACGCGCCTTTGGGGTGGGGCGCTGAACGCCTATCTGGCCGAAAACCCGCCCGGCGATGCTGTCGCGGCGCTCAGATCGGCCGTGTCGGCGCGCACCCGGGGCGCGCTGGGCCAGATCCGTTCGCTTCAGTATGACACCGTGCCGCCCAATGCGATGCTACCCATCAGCATCACTGCCGGTGCGGCGATGGCGCTGCCAACCCCGTATGCGCCTGATCCCCAAACGGACCTGTCCGGACTTTTCTAGTCGCCTGGCGATCGTTCAAATCCCGCTCCCCGCGCCAATCGCGCGGCCGCCAGTAGACCGATCATGGCGACAGGCACGAAGGCGCCAAACAGCCAGGGTCCGGCGGCTTGGGCGTGAGCGGGCGTGAAGGATTGCGCCAAACCCAGAAGATTCGCCGCGGCTCCGGCGGCCGCGGCGCCGACCGCGCCGCCAACAAGCTGGGTGGTGGGGACGGCGGCGGACCCTATCGCCCGGTCGGCTTCCGGCAGGGCTCGCAGAATCCGGCCCGTCGCCAGAGACCAGGACAGTCCGAAGCCGGCGCCGATGATCGCTCCGGCCGCCACGATCCAGGCGAGCGGCCAGCGACCGATCGCCAGGGCCATCAGGACGCAGCCGCCGACGATGATCGCGGCGCCGGCGACGATGAACGCGCCGTGCCGTCGTTCGGGCTGGGCCGACACCAGAAACGCGGCCGCGGTCCAACCCACCGCCATCACCGACACTGCATAGCCGGCCACCAACGGCGAAACGCGATAGACGCTTTGCAGAATGGCCGCCTCGTAGACATTGATCACTACAGTCGCGACCTCCATGGCGAAGATCATGGCGTAGCCGGCGCCGGCCACTGAGAGCGGGCGTGCCGCCTCGGGCGGCAGCAGGCGTTCAGAAGGCATGGCGTTGATGCGGGCCGCGACGGCAAGAAGGGCAACGCCAAGGGCCAGAAGCGCCGCCGGCACGACCACTCCGCCGATCACATCCGCTACGGCGATCACCGAGATGGCGATGGCCAGAACGCCCAGCGTGCGCCAGGCGAGCGCCGGTGGAACGGCCTCATCGGGCCGCCGCGCGGGCAACAGGACGAGGCAGGCCAGGGCGAACACGGCTCCCTGGCCCGCGAACATCCAGAACGCGCCGCGCCAATGCCCCGCAGCGGCGAAGATTCCGCCCACGAGCGGTCCGAGGATGCTTGCCACGCCCCACACACCGGCCGTGGCGCTGAACATCCGCGCCCAAAGGCGCTCGGGAAACACCACGCCGATGGCGACGTAGCAGAATCCGACCAGCCAGCCCGCCCCGATCCCCTGAAGGACCCGGCCAATCAGAAAGCTCTCGATCGAGGGCGCCGCGGCGCTGAGACCGCAACCCGCGGCATAGGCCAGCGCTGACAGGATCATGGCTGGACGCAGGCCAAGGCGGTGAGACAGCTGACCGGTGCTCGCCCCCGCCAGGATTGATCCCGTCAGATAGAAAGCGACCGCCCAGCCGAAGTAGGCGGCGCCGCCCAGATCGTGGGCGACGCTGGGCATGATGGTCGCTGTCACCAGGGCGTCGGCCGCATTGAGCCAGACACCCAGAACGACCAGGGCGGCCCGAGGCGCGAGGGCGGGCGAGACCAAGTCCCGCCACCGGGCGGGCGTGTCGGGACGGGTCATGGGGTGGGCGAACAACCCTTAGATCGTGGCGCCGCCGTCGACGACCACCGCTTGGCCGGTCATCCAGGCGCCGGCGCGGGAGGCGAGGAAGACAGCCGCGCCGGCGATGTCGTCCGGTTCACCGAGGCGTCGCAAGGGCGTGCCTGAACTTGAGCGCGCCTCGGCTTCAGGCGTGTCCCAGAGGGCGCGGGCGAAGTCGGTCTTGACCAAACCCGGGGCGATGCAGTTGACGCGGATGTTATGCGGCGACAGTTCGTGCGCTAGGTTGCGGGCGAGCTGGAAATCCGCCGCCTTGGAGATGTTGTAGGCGCCGATCACGGCATTGCCCTTCAGGCCGCCCACCGAGGAGATTATGATGATCGCGCCGTCGCGGCGTTCGATCATCTCCGGCGCGACCATGTGCACTAGCCAATGGTTGGAGATGATATTGTTCTCCAGAATCTTGCGGAAAGCCTCGTCCGAGATCCCGCTCATCGGACCGTAATAGGGGTTCGACGCGGCGTTGCAGACCAGGATGTCGATCCTGCCGAACGCCTTGCGGGTTTCATCGATGAGACGCTGAAGATCGTCCTTGGAGGAGATATTGGCCGGAACGGCGATGGCCGCGCCTGGATGCTTTTCATTTATCGCCGCGGCGACGGCCTCACAGGGACCGGCCTTGCGCGAGGAAATCGTGACCTTGGCGCCATGCTCGGCGAGACGCTCGGCGATCGCCTTGCCAATGCCCTTGGACGAGCCGGTGATCACGGCGACCTTGCCGCTAAGATCGAAGAGTTCCACGCGCGTTTCCCTTTGTCTGACGTCTTATTTCGACCCCGCCGGTCGCGGCGGCACCATCGGGTCGCGGCACGCAGAGGTCAAGGCGAGTCGCCGCGACCTTGCCACCGGCGTTGCGCCTGCAACCGCGCGCCCTTAGATGGCCCCATGGCGACAAGTGCGGAGACCATAGCCGGCTTCGGCAAGGGCTTTCTGACAGACCATTGGTACGTCGCCGGCGTCTCCAAGGCGCTCAAACCTGGCGAGCTCGGTCGATGCGAGATCATGGGCCAACCTATCATGCTCGGGCGTGGCCCCGATGCCGTTCCGATCGCTTTGGGAGACATCTGTCCCCACCGCGCTGCGCCTTTGTCAGCCGGCCGTTTCGTCCTGGGTGAGGATGGTCATGCGACCGTAGAGTGCCCCTATCACGGCTGGCGTTTCGGCGCCGACGGGCGGTGCGCAGCCATCCCGTCCCTCACTGACGATCAAACGATGGACATCCGGCGCATTGGCGTCCGGCGTTATCCGGTCCGCGAAAGCCAGGGTCTGATCTTCGTTTGGATGGCCGCCGAGGGCCGCGAGACCGCGCCACCCGAGGCCCCGCCACCGATTTTCCCCGGTGTGGTGGGTGGGGCGCCTAAGCTGGTGCTCACCGACACCTTCGCGAGCCATATCGATCATGCGGTCGTTGGCCTGATGGACCCAGCCCACGGTTCGTTCGTGCACCAGCAGTGGTGGTGGCGCAGCCAAGCCTCAATCCACGCCAAATCCAAGGCCTTTGCGCCCGCCTATTTGGGCTTCAGCATGGTCAGGCACGCCCCCTCGTCCAATTCCCGGGCCTACCGACTTCTCGGCGGACAGCCCGAGACTGAGATCACGTTCCGGCTGCCTGGCTTGAGGTGGGAGCATGTGACGATCGGCAATCGCCAACTCCTGTCTCTCACCTGTCTGACGCCGCTGACCGACAACGCCACACGGATCACCCAGATTCTGTGGTCGGATCATCCGGCTGTCTCGCTGCTGCTGCCTTTCGTGCGCATTGGGGCGCGACGGTTTCTGCGGCAGGATGGAGCCATGGTGGATCTTCAAAGCGCTGGTCTGAGGCACAAGCCTAGCCTGATCTGGATCGATGACGCCGACACTCAGGCCCGCTGGTACGCCGCGCTTAAGCGCGAATGGGCGGCTAGTCGCCGCGAGGGTCGCGACTTCGAAAATCCGGTGCAGGCGACCACGCTTCGGTGGCGTAGCTGACTGGCGTGATCGACGTCGGGCATGGTCGACGGCTTTCCCAGGGCGTAGTCTGGGCGAATGAGCTCGCTGCGTATAATCCCCTCGCTTGTCGCCCTGTTGGCGATGATCGGACCTGCTGAGCTTGGCGGCTGCGCCAAACCTTTGGCGGTCGCCGCTCTTCCAACCGACGCCCTCGACCACGCCATAGCCAACGCAATCGGGGACCCCGCAACGTGTGTCCTTGTGGCCGAGCGCGGCACGGGCAAGGTGGTCTATCGCTACGGCGAGGCGTTCAACTGTGTCCGAGGCGTTCCGTTGTGTGACCGGCCCGGCTTCATGAGCGCAACCCAGGCCCTGGCTCTTGCGGCGACGCCCGGCGGTCGGGCGGTCAGCTGCGCCTCCAATGCAGATGACACCCGCAGCGTCGGTTGGTCCGAGGGTAGGGTGGTCAGCGCTAAGCGCGATCTCATCTATTCAGCGCTGATGGAAGGTCAGACCGCGTTACCCGGTCATGAGATTTCCGCGCGGCTCGATGCGGCCTTCGCGAAGGCGGGGCTTTAGTCTCGCGGCGGTCCACGCCGCCAAGGTGCTTTGAGGCGCGCCCGGCCCATGGTAACCGCATCCCCCCTGGTGAACGCCCTGAAATGGGCCCGTAGCTCAATGGTTAGAGCCGGCCGCTCATAACGGTCTGGTTGTGGGTTCGAGTCCCTCCGGGCCTACCAGGACGCCGCGCGATCCGCGACCGCGAGCCTCAGGGCTTGCCGCGTTGCGACGCCTGCGCGACACAGAGACCATGACTCTGGCCGAAGATTCCCTGCTCGGAGCTGTGATCCTGTGGCTCGCCACCATCGGCGTGGCCAAGGGGTTTTCCTGGCGCGAGTATGACAACAAGCGGCCACGCGCGGGTGGCTTCTATTCTGAAGGCTGGCGTGCCCGCGCACTCGGTGCCCACCAGAACGGACTGGAGGCCTTGCCGTTCTTCGCGGCCGCCGTGCTGTTGGCTGAGTTCCGAGAGGCGCCGCAGGGGCTTATCGACGGCCTCGCCGCCGCCTTTCTGCTCCTGCGCCTTGTGTATGTCGGAGCTTATCTGGCGGACAGCGATATGCTGCGCAGCGTCGTTTGGACCGCCGGCTTTCTGGTCAATATCGCGCTGTTCCTCACACCCCTGACTCGGGGCTAAGGCGTTCGTCAGGCGTCTTCGTAGGCCCCGACCGGCGACTCGCGCCAGTTGATACCATCGGCGTTGCAGACCCAGCGTCCCAGCCTGCGGTAGTCCTTGCCCTCGATGAATTGGCCGAATGGCAGCAGTTCGAGCAGGGCGGCTTCCACATACTGGTAGTTCGCGCCTCTGGCGTGGCGGGCGAAATCGAGAAGCTCAGCCTGCGCCCACCGAATCGCGGCGTCGTCATCGGGCAGACGGGTCTTCAACGGCTCAAGCCTGTTGCCCGGAAGGGCATTGAGGCGGCGCTTGGAGGGCGCGTGGCGGAGGTCGAGATTATAGGTCTTGAGAGCGGTCTTCATGACGGCCTTCGTGGGTTGAGTGGGAATCAGGCGAACTGGCTGAGCCGATCGCGATTGGCTTGAACGCGTTCACGGTAGAGCGCTACGGTCTTGGACGCTGCCAGATGAGGCTGACCACGCAGAAGGCAGTCAGCGATCAGGAATTGGGCGTCGAAAGCAGCCTGGGCCTTCTCGCTGATCATGCGGGACGCTTCGCCCATCGCTTGCGGGCCCCCTTTGGCGGCGACGGACAGTCTCAGGCCTATCACCTGGCCGGACTCGACGGTCAGCTGCGCGGCGTCGCGCGCGAGGTCGACCAGGGTCTTGCAAGGGGATTCCATCGACGATCCTCCGCGCGGCGTCCGGAAGGCGTCGCTTCAAAACGAATATGTTGCAGTGCAACATGCATTGCAAGCGTTTGTGATAGCTCTAGGTATTGATACGATCCTGCACGGTCCGATCGGTGGGCCGTTCCACCCGCGAGTCCGATGGCCGAATCATTTTCCACTGAACTGCTGCCAGCCGCCAAGGTCGATCGCTACGCGACCCTTGCGGAGGAGATCGGCGCTGTGCTCGACGGCGAAACAAATCTGGTCGCGCGCATGTCCACGGTGGCGTCGATGCTGGCTGCGTCGTTCGACGAATTCTTCTGGACAGGTTTCTATGTCGTCGATCCGCACAATCCGCGGGAACTGGTCGTCGGCCCCTACCAGGGATCGCTAGGGTGTCTTCGCATCGCGTTCGGACGCGGAGTCTGTGGCGCCGTCGCCCAATCCGGACATCCTCTCATCGTGCCCGACGTTGAGGCCTTCCCAGGTCATATCGCCTGCGACTCCAGGTCTCGCAGCGAAATCGTCCTCCCGGTGCGCGATCGCTCCGGCAATCTCATCGCGGTGCTGGATGTGGACAGCGAAAGGCTCGCTGCCTTCGACGCCGTCGATCAGGCCGGCCTGGAACCTATCGTTGCGCTGGTCTCGCCCGACTAGCTTCTTGCGCCGGCCAGTCTTGAGGCGAAGTAACCGGCTGTGGCGCCGGAGGCGGTTAGGAACGTCCCCCAACAGAGGTCCAGAATCGTGATCTTGGTCGCCCAGGTAATGAGCGTCGCCTGGTTTGTCAGGTCGTAGGTCGCGTAGCAGAAGAACCCGAATAGGGCTCCCATGACCGTGGCGTCCCGCCAGCGTCCCGATCGAATGGCCGGCGCGACGGCGAATACGACCACGCCCACCAGATAGACGAAATAGAACAGCACCGCCGCGCCCATGTGTGGCGTCGGGGCGAGCAAGGCGCCCAGCACAGGTCGGTAGAGCGAGGCATTGGTCGTTGTGAGCCAGACGAAATCGAGACCGGCGAGGACGAGACCGGCCCCAAGCCAGGCGACGGCGTAGCGAAGCATCGGTTTCCCCCGTTGCTCAGGCCGGCTTCAGCCGATAGTGGCTGACGCCCCAAACGGAACCGTTCTTATGGCCGAACAGGCCGGCGGTGGCCAGGAAGAAGACTCTCCAGCGGCGCTTCCAGACAGGCGTTTCGGCCCCATAAACTCCCCGAAATATCTCGTCGATGCGCGCCGCATGGCGGTCGAAATTGGCCAGCCAGTCCATAGCGGTGCGACGGTAGTGTTCGCCGCTCCATCGCCACTCGGCTTCGACCTCGAAGAGGTCCGGGAAATGCCGGATAAGCCTGTGACTTGGCATGATCCCCCCGGTGAAAAAGTGCTGAGCGATCCAATCCTCCTTGTCGCTCATGTCGAATCGATAAGGCGTCTCAAGGTGGGTGAAAACGTGCAGGAAGACCCTCCCGTCGGGGCGCAGCCAGGTTTTCACGCGGGCCAGCAGGGCGGGCCAGTTCGCCATGTGCTCGAACATCTCGACCGAGACGATCCGATCAAAACGGGTGGCCGTGTCGAAATCGTTCATGTCCTGGGTTGTCACCGTCAGGTTTGAGAAGCCGCGCTCCCGCGCCGTCGCCTCGATCGCGGCGCGCTGGGAGTGCGAATTCGAAACTGCCGTGATCCTAGCCTTGGGGTAGTGTTCCGCCATCCACAGGCTGAGGGAGCCCCAGCCACAGCCTAGCTCGAGAATTTCCTGGCCGTCGACAAGCTCGGCGTGGGCGCAGGTGTCGGCGAGAGCGCGTTCCTCCGCCTCTGTAAGCGTGGTCGCACCCCCATCATACAGGCAACTCGAGTATTTCCGGCGTGGCCCCAAGGCGAGCCGAAAGAACTCCGCCGGCACCTCGTAGTGCTGAGCGTTTGCCTCTTCGGTGTTCTCGGCGATGGGCCTTGAGCGCATCCCGTCTTGGAAGCGTGACTGCTCGTCGGCGGGAAGCGCTTTGAGCCGTCGATCCGCGCGCGCCACCAGGTAGCCGATTCCAAAAAGCGTGATCGCGTCGGGGATTGGCAGCGTCTCCACGGCGCGGTTGGCGGCTTTGGTTAGGCTCATGCGAAGGTCCCGGGCGCGCCTTGCGCCATGAAGATCGTTTTAGATGCCGACGAAGGGTTGAAAAAGCGCTCCGACCCAGTCGCGCGGAACCAGCCTGTTCGTCGCGGAAATCAAACAGACACATTCACTGTCACCCGTGATTGTAGGCTGATGGACGACGCTGTCGTCATTCAAGGCGAAGTCGCCGGGGGCATGCCGTTGGTCCTGATCGACGTAAGCGCCCTTTAGCACGCAGACGAACTCCGTACCTCTGTGGGTGTGGCGCGGCACCTTCATGCCGGCGGCGATCCCGAGCAGGTAGCTTCGGGCGCGACCTGGTCTTCCCGTCACCGGCGCGACCCAGACGCCGGGCGCGGCCCATCGTCTGTGACGCTCCGCCGCCGCAAGGACGGGTTCTGGAACCCGAATCCAGTCGCCCGGTGGCTTGAGCCGCGCAGCTTGGGCCGGTTGAGGACGCTCAATGCGCGCGAGCGCTCTTGGCAGGGCGTCGTCGGCCAAAGCCACCGGCGGCAGTTCGGCGACTAAAGTCCCTCCGACGGCATTCAACACATCGACATCCCGCCGGCAGAGCGGACACACGCCCACGTGACCGGCAACCACCAGCCGCGCGTGCAGGTCGAGCGCGCCCGTCGCGTAGTCGATGAGAATCTCCTCAGGCGGGTGGTGTTTAGGGCTCATGCTGTGATCCCCGTGAGCGCAGTCCTCAGGCGCCCCATGGCCAACCGTAACCGCGATTTGACTGTGCCAAGCGGCAATCCCAGTTCGTCGGCGATTTCGGAATGCGCCTTGTCGGCAAAGAAGGCGAGTTTCACAACCTGAGCCTGATCGGCCGGCAAGCGGCGGATGGCCTCGGCAATGAGTATCTCGTCCTGGGCGACGCAGACGGACTGATCAGGCTGTTCCGGAGCGTCGGCGACTTCGGTCGCGTCGGGCGTCAAGGCCGGCCGACTTTCGCGGCGGGCCAGATCAATCCGCAGGTTGCGTGCGATCGTGAAGATCCAGGTGGAGGCCGCCGCCTTGTTCGGATCATAGGATGGAGCCCGCCGCCAGACCGTCAGAAGCGCTTCCTGCGCCAACTCCTCCGCGGCTTCAGGCGGAGCGCCCAGTCGCAGCAGGTAGCTCTTCACGCGCGGTGCGAAGTGTTCGAACAGCGCCGTGAAAGCCAGCCGATCGTGGTTTTCGGCCACGCGCACGATCAGCGCGGACAAATCCGCTCCCGTCGATCGCGGCGGGTTGGCCGTCGCGATCAAAGCGCGCGCCGCCACGTTCCGCAGGCGGCGTGCGTCTGAACGACTCTCTGAACCGGTTGCAAGACCGCTTTCACTCATGTCCCTCCTACGCGCCGGCAAAAGTCGCGGATCACCCTTTATCGCAAGCGAGCGGGCTTGATCCAACCGGTCGGGTCTGGCGTAGACATCCAGAGGGCGGGGCGCCCAGCGGGTCGATTCCAGCGTCCCGCTCCTGAGAGTCTGCCCGGTGAAGAGACCGACGAACTCAATGCAAACCAAGATCGCCGTCGTCGGTTCCGGAATCTCGGGCATGTCCGCAGCCTGGCTGTTGTCGCAAGCTCATGACGTGACCCTATTCGAGGCCGATTCCCGGCTTGGAGGGCACAGTAACACGGTCCACGTGCCGCACGCCGGGGGAACAATCCCGGTCGACACGGGCTTCATTGTGTACAACGCGCGGAACTATCCCAATCTGGTTGCGCTTTTCGACCATCTATCAGTGCCGACGAAACCCTCGAACATGGGATTCGCCGCCAGCGTCGACGGCGGCCGCGTGGAGTACGGCGGCGACAACCTCGTCACCCTCTTCTCTCAGTGGCGCAATCTGGTCAGTCCCCGGTTCTGGATGATGCTGGCGGATCTGGTGCGCTTCTACCGTGAAGCGCCATTGCATGCGGCCGCCCTCGAGGCCGACATGACGACGCTGGGAGACTTTCTCGACGCCCGCGGCTACGGGAAGGCTTTTCAGGAAGACCACATTCTCCCGCAGGCGGCAGCCATCTGGTCCGCCTCGGCGCGGGAGATTCGGGACTATCCGGCCACGGCCTTCATCCGCTTCTGCGAAAACCATGGACTTCTGCAGATCGCGGACCGCCCGGTCTGGCGCACGGTCGATGGCGGCAGCACGGCCTATGTGAGCCGTTTGACAGCGCCCTACGCGGATCGGGCGCGGCTCTGCGCCCCGGTGAGGCGCGTTGCGCGAACCGCAGGCGGCGTTGTGGTTCACGATGAGGCCGGCGGCGATCATTTGTTCGATCATGTGGTGCTCGCCACCCACGCCGACCAGAGCTTCAGGATTCTGCAGGACAAGACGGTCAAAGAACAAAACATACTCTCCTGCTTCGGCTATGGAGCGAACGAAACGGTGCTTCATTCCGATGCCGCCCTGATGCCTCGCCGTCGAGGTGTCTGGTCGGCGTGGAACTATATCGACCGGGGGGGGTGCGAGGCAGGTCGTCAGCTTTGCGTGACCTATTGGATGAACCGGCTGCAGGATCTGCCGCGGGAGAAGCCGCTGTTCGTGACGCTCAACCCGCTGCGGCAGCCCGACCCTGACAAGGTCTTTCACAGCCAAGTCTACGAACACCCGAAGTTCGATGCGGCGGCTATCCGCGCCCAGCGTGACCTTTGGTCGTTGCAGGGCGCTGGCGGCGTCTGGTTCTGTGGGGCCTATTTCGGGTCGGGTTTTCACGAGGACGGGCTTCAGGCGGGACTGGCCGTAGCTGAAGCGATCGGTGGGGTGCGGCGCCCCTGGACTGTGACCGGCGAATCCGGCCGCATTCATCTCGCCCCGTCGGCGCCCTTGACGGCCAGGCCGGGTCTGCCAGCATGACGGCCTCGAATTCCTGCATTTACGCTGGCCAGGTCGTTCACCAGCGGTTCGCACCGAAACGACACCGACTGCAGTATCGCCTGTTCCAGCTTCTGTTCGATCTTGACGAGTTGGACGCGCTTGGCGGCCGACTGAAACTGTTTTCTCACAACAAATGGAATTTGTTCAGCTTTTTTGATCGGGATCACAGCGGAACCGAGGTTGGGTTGCGGAGTTACGTCGAGTCTCTGCTCGCTACGGCCGGCTTGCCGCGGCCGGTTGGGCAGATATCCCTACTGTGCGTACCGCGGATATTCGGTTTCGCTTTCAATCCGATAAGCATTTTTTATTGTCATGACCGCGTCGGCAATCTCACGACGATAATGTACGAAGTGAACAACACATTCGGCGAAAATCACACCTACATAATCCCGTTCTCCGGGAGCCCAGAGGGCAATATTGAGCAGGAATGTGGGAAGGACTTCTATGTGTCCCCGTTCATGGACATGCAGATGGACTATCAATTCCGATTGAATTCACCAGGGCAGAATGTCGTCGTGCGGATCGACGCCGTTTCGCCGGACAAGGTGAAAATGATCCATGCCGCCTTCCGGGGGGCAAGGCGGGAGTTGACGGACCGCGCTCTGGCCCGACTTATTTGGGAATATCCTCTCATGACCGTCGGCGTGGTCGTCGCCATTCATTGGGAAGCCGTGAAGCTGTTCCTCAAGGGGCTCCGCTTGCGGCGCCGGGAGCCCGTTGGCCGTCGTGGCGTTTCCGTGGTTCGCGCCGCCTAAGGCAAACCAAGGCGGGCGGAACCGCCGGCAGAGCCCGAGCCGGTTTCCGATTCACAAAAGCGACAAGCAATCAGCCTAACGCCGGTCTGTTCGACAACGGCGTTCGGGATGGGCGATGCAGGATCAACTAGTTCCGACCCACTACAGGGCCGTATTCCTGTCTGACATCCACCTCGGCACGCGCGGTTGCCAGGCCGAACTGTTGCTGGATTTCCTCCGCCACATGTCGTGTGATCACCTCTATCTGGTCGGTGACATCGTCGACGGTTGGAAGATGAAAGGCGGCTGGTACTGGCCGCAGTCCCACAACGATGTCGTCCAAAAAATCCTGAGGCTCGCCCGGAAGGGCGCCAAGGTTGTCTATATCCCGGGAAACCACGACGATCGGGTCCGCGATTTCTGTGGCGTTCACTTCGGTGGTGTTACGGTGGCGCGCGACGCGTTGCACCAGACTGCGGACGGTCGGCGCTTTCTCGTGGTGCACGGCGACGAATTCGATGCGGTTGTTCGCAACGCGGCGTGGCTGGGTTTCGCTGGCGATCTCGCCTACCGTGTGCTTCTGGGCCTGAACACACTTTTCAATCGAGTCAGCCGGCGATTCGGATTCGGCTATTGGAGCCTGTCGGCGTTTTTGAAATCAAAGGTGAAGAACGCCTTGCAGTTCATCGACAACTTCGAGACGGCGCTCGCGACCGAAGCGCGCCGGCGGAGCGTGGACGGTGTGATCTGCGGCCATATCCACAAGGCGGAGATGCGGACGATAGGCGACACGATCTACATCAACGATGGTGACTGGGTGGAAAGCTGCACGGCGCTGGTTGAGCACCTCGATGGACAGTTGGAAATCTTGCGATGGGCCGCGCTGCGATCGTGGTCCATGATTGACAGGGCGATTTCGGCGGACGATGCCCATGCCGAGGAACGGGAACCGATAGTCGCCTGATGCGAATTCTGCTGGCCACCGACGCCTGGGAGCCCCAGGTCAATGGTGTTGTGCGCACGCTGAGCCGTGTGATCCATGAATTGCGCCAGATGGATCAGCAGGTCGAGGTGATCAGCCCCGATCAGTTTTCGACGGTGCCGCTGCCGACATATCCTGAGATCAGGCTCGCGATCGGGGCGTATGAGAAGGTTCAGGAGCGGTTCAAGGCCTTCGAGCCCGAAGCGATTCACATCGCAACTGAAGGCCCGATCGGCTTGGCGGCCCGTCGCATCTGCCTCGAGTGGAAACTACCGTTCACAACCAGCTACCACACCCGCTTTCCGGAGTACGTGTCCGCTCGCCTGCCCGTGCCCTTGGCGGCTGGCTACGCCTACATGCGCTGGTTCCATCGCCCGTCCGGACGCCTCATGGTCGCCACCCCGACCATGCGCGCAGAACTTGAGGAGCATGGATTTCGCAATATCTCATTGTGGTCCAAAGGTCTGGACACCGAAATGTTCCGGCCTCGCCGTCAGAGCGAATTGGATATCTTCGAGGGCCTCCAGCGCCCGATCTGGCTCAATGTCGGTCGGGTAGCGGTCGAGAAGAACATTGAGGCCTTCGTCAGTCTGGAGTTGCCAGGGACGAAGGTCGTGGTCGGCGACGGACCGCAGCGGGAGGAACTTCAGGCGAAATACCCTGATGTGAAGTTCGTAGGCACGAAGTTCGACGCTGATCTTGCCGCGCACTATGCCTGCGCCGACGTGTTCGTATTTCCGTCCCTGACCGACACGTTCGGTCTGGTGATTCTTGAGGCCTGGGGCGCCGGTACGCCCGTAGCCGCCTTTTCGGCCCCTGGCCCCGTCGACATCATCCCGGGCACGGGCGCCGGCGTTTTGGCCCCCGGGCGTGCCGAAGGCCTTCGGGAGGCCTGTCTGGAAGCGCTGACCCTCGATCGCGCGCATGTGCGGCAGGTGGCGGAGCGATACTCGTGGCGCGCTTGCGCAGAGGAGTTCCTTCGGCTTTTGCAACCGTACCCGGAACCGGAGAAGAGTCGTTTCTGGCGTCGGTTGCGAAGAATGGCCCGGCTGCGTCGTGGCTCGCCGCAAAGGGGCGTCGGCGGCTAAAGAAGCCGGGAGCGGATCAGTTGTGAGAGTATATCGATCCCCGATACGGCCACGATGATGATGATCACAATCGCGCTCGTCTGGCTGAACGAGAAGCTGTTGATTGAATCGAACAGCGGCTGGCCGATGCCTCCCGCGCCGATCAGACTGAGGACCGTGGCCGAGCGCGCGTTCGATTCAAATCGATACAGCGCATAGCTGGTCCAGAGCGGGGCGACCTGGGGAAGCACGCCCCAGACAATTTCCTGTAGCGGCGCCGCCCCCGTCGCCCGCACGCCTTCCACCGGCGCACGGTCGATGGCCTCAACGGCCTCCGAAAACAGTTTGCCCAGCACGCCACCCGTATTGACCGCCAGAGCCATCACGCCGGCGAAAGGACCCAGGCCGACGGCCACGACGAAGATCGCGCCGATCACAAGGTCCGGAACGGATCGAAGCACATCCAGTACGCGCCGGACCGGCTGCTGAATCCAAAACGGCGCCACATTGCGCGCACCGGCCAGACCGAGCGGAATGGCCAGGGCTAACGCCAGCGCGGTGCCCCACAAGGCCATCTGCACAGTGAGCCACATATCGGCAATGTAGAGCCGGTAACCTCTGAAGTCCGGTCTGAGGAACTCGTCGCCAAACTGATGCATGTTTTGGCTGCCGGCCAACAGCTCACTAAACTTTCCAATCTCCGCCGTCTGCACTCCGATCGCCAGCAGCAGCGCCAGGCCGCCCCAGATGAGCACATCGAAGGCGATTCCGCTCAACGGCCGCTGCGGCGCCTTGGGAACGGCGGTCGATTCAAGTGTCATGACTATTGGGCCGCAGCCGGCGCACGCGTCCTGGACTCTAGGGCCGTCCGCTCGTCGCGGATCGCATCAAGGGCCGCCTTGGTGTCGGCGATCCGCTTGGCGTCACCGCTGTCCTTGGCCTCAAGCCAATGTTCCGTGGCCTCGATCTCGCGCACGGGCAGCAGGTGGTTGTCGTCGGCCGCCTTGAAGCCGCCAACGTGGATCTTGGCCATGTAGCTACGCTGCCGCGCCGCATCCGCCGTCTGTCCCTGACCGTAGGTGAGGAAGAACTGACGCAGCTTCTCTTTCACGTCTGGATCCATATCCTTACGCCAGACAATGGGATCCTCGGGCAGAACGGGGGATCGCCAGATGATGCGAACCTTCGCGTATTCCTGACCGCCGTTCATCTGGTTCATCGTCAGGGCGGTGGTATTGTTCGTGGCCGCGTCGATCTGACCGTTGGCCACCGCGAACAGATTGGTCTGGTGGCTCGAGCCGCTCCGCACCTGCTTGAAGCAGGTCGTGGGCTTAATGTTTTTCGGGCCGAACAAATAGGTCATCGGCGCCAAGGTGCCTGATGTCGAAAGCACGTCGCCGAGACCGAACGAGAGGCTCTTGTCGCACCTGAGCAGTTTTTCGAGCGTGAGGTTACTCTTGGCGTTAACGATGATGACGGACTGATAGCCGTCGCTACCCATAACGTTGAATGTGCGCGCAAAAACCTCGCCGCCGCCTCGACGCACGGCCTCAAGACCGGACTGGTTCGAGAACCAGCCAGCGTCCGTCTTCTTGAAACGCATGGCTTCGACGAGCAAGGTGTAGTTGTTCGAGAAGTAAGGTGTCACCTTAAGTCCGGTCTGCTTCTGCATGTCATCAAGAATTGGTTGCCAATAGGACGACATGTTCTGAGTCGATTCCGTCGACAGCGCGGAAAATCTGACTTCCTTCGCCGCATGAGCGCCGGACTTCGGACCCGACTTGGAGCACGCGGTAAGGGTCAGTAGGGCGGCGGCGGCTAGGCTCAGCTGGCGGCGGTCGATCAAAGCGGTGCTCCTTCCCAGAAGGCGTCCTGAAACTCAGGACCATAGATATCGATCAGAATGTCGCGTCCGAGTCCGCTGGCGGGGCCGTCGTACGTCACGCGCCCGGACTTGAGCGCAATGACGCGGTCGCAATAGCGAAGCGCATAGTCGACCTGATGAAGCGTGACGAGCACAGTCAGGCCGTCGTTCCTGTTGAGATCTCGCAGGATGTCCATGACTCGCCGCGCCGAAACCGGATCCAGCGAGGCAACGGGTTCATCGGCAAGAACGACCTCGGCGCCCTGCACAAGGGTTCGCGCGATCGCGCCGCGCTGCTGTTGTCCACCTGACAGACTATTGGCCCGTTGCCCTGCTCGGTCCCCGACCCCGACTCGGGTCAAGGCGACCATCACCGCGTCGCGCGTCGCGCTTGGCCAGCGCCCGAGCAGGCCCCGCCAGAACCCGATCTGGCCGAGCGACCCAAGGGCGACATTCGTAAACAGGGATAGCCGACCGACAAGATTGAATTGCTGGAAGACGAAACCTATCCGTCGGCGCGCGTCGCGCACCGAGCCTGACAAACGTCCCCGAGACTGCACGGTGGCTCCGAAGCCCTCGATCACGCCGTCGCCGGCGTCTATGGTCACAAGGCCAGCTATAGCGCGGAGCAGGGTCGATTTCCCCGACCCGGAAGGACCGATCAGAGCGATCATCTCACCGCGAGTGACGCGGACGGACACCCCGTCCAGGGCCCGCGCCCCGGGGTAGGTCTTCGATACGTTCCGCACAGATAGAACGGCGGCGGGAAACGTCATCGGCGTTCCTTGTGCTTGCGCGGGCCGCGCGGGTCGGCCGTCATCCCGTGATCCTCATGACACAGCGGACCTTCGACGGTCCAGCCTCGGCTTGAAGTCGGCCGCAGGTCATTTTCCGCTTTACATTACCCACCCCTATAACTATGTCGCCGTTCTCCGGCGGACCCGTTGTCCTCAAAAGCGCTGCTAACGCCGGTCTGGGTTCAACAATCTGCAGGGGGTTACGTGAATTGCACGCGTACCATACTCCCCTGGACCTGGTCCGTGAGCGGTCGCCGGAACGTCCTGTCGCCTTGGTGCGACGCGACGCCCTGGCCGTAGCGGCGCGCTGGTTCAGGACAAACTTCACCGGCGACGTTTTCTACGCGGTCAAGGCCAACCCATCTCCCTGGGTCGTGCGGTCGCTTGCCGAAAACGGTGTGAACAGTTTCGACGTGGCGTCGATCGCCGAGGTCGAGCTTGTGAGCGAGTGTGCGCCGGGCGCGCGCATGGCGTTCATGCACCCTGTGAAAAGCCGGGCGGCGATCTCGTCGGCCTATTTCGATCATGGCGTTCGCACATTCTCGCTGGATAGCCACGACGAGCTCGCCAAGATTCAGGCCGCTACAGGCGGCGCGCAGGATCTGAATCTGATTGTCAGACTGGCGGTCGACGCTCCGGGCGCCGCCTATACGCTCAATGGCAAGTTCGGCGTGTCCGCGTTCGAGGCGCCGGATCTTCTTCGGGCGACCCGACAGGCGACGCGCGAACTCATGGGGGTCTCGTTCCATGTCGGCAGCCAGTGTATGCGGCCGTCCGCCTTCCAGGCGGCGATGGCCCAGGCATCACGGGCGCTGGTTCGCGCTGCGGTCTTCGCCGACGTCGTCGATGTGGGGGGAGGCTTCCCATCGGTCTATCCGGCGATGGTCCCCCCCGACCTCAGCGAGTACACGGCGGCCATCGAACGCGGCTTCGCGGACATGATGGTGCACGAAGCCACCGAGCTGTGGTGCGAGCCGGGCCGGGCCCTTGTGGCGGAGAGCGCTTCTCTTCTGACGCGGGTGGAGCTACGGAAGGGCGACTTCCTGTATTTGAACGATGGTTCTTACGGGTCTCTTTTCGACGCCGCGCACGCCAAATGGCCCTTTCCGGTAAAACTCGTTCGCGAGAGCGACGGCTCGGGAGCGACACTGCGCCCCTTCCAGTTCTACGGTCCGACCTGCGATTCCGTGGATCATATGCCGGGCCCGTTCTGGCTGCCGGATGATGTGCGCGAGGGTGACTATATCGAGATCGGCATGCTTGGCGCGTACGGCGTCGCCATGGCCACGCGCTTCAATGGCTTCGGCGAGATCGATTCGGCCGAAGTCACCGATGCGCCCATGGCGTCGATGTTCGGCCTGGCGCCGCGTTCCATAGCGACGCCGCGGCAGGATGGCGGTTCGGTCATCAAGCTGACGCGCGCCAAGGGTAAAAAGCGCCGCCGCCGCTAAACGCGGCTGATCACCTGAACTACCTGAGCCCCCGGCGCTAGACTTGGCGCCGGCCGCCATAACGCCTGCCTGATGGAACCGCTGAGATGAACGCTCCTACGCCGAACACGAAGGCCGAACTGCTCTCCAAGGTCGTCGAACATGTGGACATCGCCGCCTATGATGCGCGGCCGGTGATCGACGCGATGCGGAAGATGAGCTTCACGTCTCGGGACACTGCCCGCGCAGCTGATATCCTCTCTATGGCGATCGAGGACGAGGCCTGCTCGCTGTGGGTGACTCTGGCTGGGTCCACCAGCGCTGGCGGCTGCATGCACGTCTATCGCGACATGTTGCGCTACGGAATGGCTGACGTGATCGTCGCCACCGGCGCGTCGATCATCGACATGGACTTCTTTGAGGCCCTTGGCTTCAAGCACTATCAGGCGCAGGGCGGGGTCGACGACCGCGATCTTCGCGCGCTCTATATCGATCGAATCTACGATACCTATATCGACGAGGAAGAACTCCAGGCTTGCGATCATGCCATCAAGGAGATCACGGACAGCCTTGAACCTCGGCCCTACTCGTCACGGGAATTCATCTACGAAATCGGAAAATGGCTGGCGGCCGGCAACGCCAAGAAGCCTGGCAGCCTGATTCAGACGGCCTACGAAGAAGGCTGTCCGATCTTCTGCCCGGCGTTTACCGACAGTTCGGCGGGTTTCGGGCTGGTGAAACATCAGGTGGAGCGTATCAAGGCAAAGCAAGCCTATGTATCGATCGACTCAGTCGCCGATTTCCGGGAACTGACTGACGTCAAGATCGCGGCCGGGACAACCGGCCTGTTCATGGTGGGCGGCGGCGTGCCGAAGAACTTCGCTCAAGACACGGTAGTGTGTGCCGAGATTCTCGGAGTCGAGGCGGAAATGCACAAATATGCCGTTCAAATCACGGTCGCCGATGTTCGGGACGGCGCCTGCTCGTCTTCCACGTTGAAAGAGGCCTGCTCGTGGGGGAAGGTCGATGTGACATGGGAGCAAATGGTGTTTGCAGAGGCGACCACCGTCGTGCCCCTGATCGCGTCTGACGCCTATCACCGCGGGTCTTGGAAGAGCCGCCGCAAACGGCGCTTCGCCCAGCTCTTCGCCGGCTGAGGAACGGTCGAGTGTCAGCGACGGTGATGATAGGCGCAGACCTGTCGCCGAAATGGAGCTTGGCGATCGCGATGGGCTTGTTGATCGTCCTGTTGGGGGCCCCAGGGATTGCGCAGTCGCCGTCGGGATCCGGTTATCTCGCGGGGCGGGAACCTGACACCGTATCGATCCTGCCGCAGGCGCCCGGGGTGGGCAGTGCCCGTGACACAGCTGATCGCGACATCTTCAGATCGACCCGCGCCCTGAAGACCAACGCCCCTGAACGGTGGGCCCTGGCTCGGCGCGACGCCGACGTGACGATCCCAGATCTCCTCGCCGACTTTTCCTGCGCGCTCGACATTCAACTCGACGCCGCTTCGGCGCCGGCCCTGACCGCTCTGCTGCGCAAGCTGCTTCCGGACATGGTCGCGACCTACAGCGCCCCGAAGGATCTCTACAGGCGCCCTCGGCCCTATCTCCGTGACGAGGGGGATTTGTGCATCGGGCGATCTGACGCCCTGGACAAGACGTTCGACTATCCGAGCGGTCACGCCACATTTGCCTGGACGGTGGGACTGATTCTCACCGAACTGGCGCCGGAGCGTGCTGGCGCTTTGCTCGCCCGAGCCCGTGCTTTCGGCGAAAGCCGGGCCGTCTGTGGGGTGCATAGCGCAAGCGCTGTCGCTGAAGCTAGGACGGCGGGAGCCGCTCTTGTGGCCGCGCTGCATGGCGACGCGGTTTTTCGGGCGGACGTTGAGCGCGCCCGGTCCGAGCTTGCCGCGCTGAGAACCCATGCGCTCAAACCCAAGGCCGATGTCTGCGCGGCGGAGACCGCGCTGACACGCCGTTCGCCCTGGTAGGGGTTGCGCCCGACCCGGCGCTGGTTTCAATCCGCCGCTGGGGCCCCGCGACTCACCCACGCCCTTGGCAACGCAGTCGCTCGATGGGATTCGCAACGTGACGGAATACAGCGGACTTGAGGTTTGGCGTGGTGGCGTCAACACCTGGGAGTGCGATGAGATGGGCCACCTCAACGTGCGCTTCTACGTCGCACACGCGATGGAAGGCCTTGTCGGGCTGGCGGCTGGCTTGGGCTTGCAGGGCGCCTTTGCGGAGCGCGCGAACGGCACCCTGATCGTGCAGGACCACCACATCCGGTTCCTGCGTGAGGCGCGGACCCGCGCCGCCTTGCATATGATGGCGGGTGTCCTTGAGATTGGCGAGTGCGACGCGCGGCTGCTGCAACTGCTAATCCATACGGGCAGCGGGGAACTGGCCGCGAGCTTCCAGACCGTCGTGACTCATGTGACGGCCGGTGATGGCCGGCCCTTCCCCTGGGCTACGACCACACGGCGTCTGGCCGAGGGTCTCAAGATCGCGGTGCCAGCTTCCGCCGCCCCGCGAAGCCTTGGGCTGGAGGGCGTGTCCGGGACGGCCTCGCTTGAAGCGGCGAACCGCCATGGCCTGATCCGCATTGGCAGCGGTGCGGTCTCGCCGTCAGACTGCGATGCGTTCGGCCGGATGCGGCCCGAAGTCTTCATCGGACGCGTTTCGGACGGCATACCCGGTTTTGGGGCCGCGCTCCGCGCCGTACCGGGGGACGCTGCGGGCGCTCAGCGTCGGGAAGGCGTCGGCGGAGCAGTGCTCGAGTATCGTATCGCCTACCAGGCTTGGCCGAGGGCCGGCGATCGCTTCGAGATTCGCTCTGGGCTCGCGGCCGTGGGCGACAGGACGCAGCGCTTCGTCCATTGGATGCTTGACTCGGAGACGGGGCGACCCTGGGCGACGTCAGAGGCGGTGGCGATCGCCTTGGATCTGGAGGCGCGCAAGATCATACCGATTCCCGTAGTGGAACGGGCTCATCTTGAATCGCGGATTACGCCGGGTTTGGCGATGTAGCCTGGGCCGAACGTCGTGTGATGGCGTTCGACAGAGCCGCCTGAACGAGGTCAGGCCGTTCCATCGGCAGAAAATGCGTTGAGCCGGGTACGGTCTCGATGTTCATGTTCGTCCGCCCGGCCAGGGAGTGGCCGTCATACTGGAACGTCGATGCGGTTTCCGCGCGAAAGATATCGATCGGACAATGCACGTCGTCCAGCGCGGCCCACGGATCATGTTCGTGGGCGCCGTAGCCGGACGCTTCCCATTCGGGTGCACAAGTCAGGGTGACCTCCCCGTTGTCCTGGGCGCGGAAGCCGGCCGCGACGTAGTCATTCAGAATCTCGTCTGGCCATGTGCGGAATGCGCCCCGGCCCCGATAGGACGCCACGGCGTCCGCCCGGCTGGGGAAGTTCGCCCGGCGCCGTCGTGCGCCTTCGACCATCGGCGAATTGGCCGGAACAGGTCCGTGCTGTCGCGGAAGGATTACTGGATCGAACAGCACCAAGCCTCGGCAGCACGCCGGCGTCGAGGCTGCGGCAAGGAGGCAGGCCGTGCCACCCATTGAATGTCCCGCTAGGATCACGCGCTCGAGCCCGTTCACGGCCAGGAAAGCCAGAAGATCGTCACGCAGATCCAGCCAGTCGCCACGGCCGTCCGTGGTCGTATCGAGGCTGGTTGCGCCGTGGCCCCGCTGGTCAATTGCCAGCAGCCGATGTGTTTTCGCCAGCGGGCCAAGAATTCGGCGATAGGTCAGGGCGTTGAAGCCGTTGGCGTGCACGAAGACCACGTCGACGGCGCGGTCCTGAGGACCAAATTCCAGGTAGGACATCTCCCCCGGACCTCGCCCTGGGAGGCGCGCACTTTTGGAGGCGGGGGAACTGGTGTCGCTATCGTCAGTCATGGGCCCTGCTAGGCCAGCGGCGCGCGCCGCTCAAGTCAGGAAGCGACGATCGGCGTTACTTCTTATCGTCCGAGCCCTGGCCGGTGGCCAGCTGGATGAGAGCGGCGATGCGGTCCGTGGAGTCAGCCACCTGGCTCAGCATATGTAGGGGTGAAGCGCCGGGACGAATAGCCGCCACAACCTGGTTGGCGGCATTCTGGGCCATTTCGACGGCGACGTTCTGCGCCACAGCGAACCGGGTCGCGGCGTCGTCCTGATAGATGAATCCGTAGGTCGGATAGGTCGTCGAACCGAGGCCGCGGGTCGGGTCGTACCAGACCTTCACTTCGCTCCAGTCGCCGGCCGGCGACACGTCGATCACGGTGACGTTCTGCTCAACCTGACCGCGGGTTCCCTCGATGATCGACCAGTTCGCATGCGTGATCTGAATGATCCGGTCGGTAAGCACCTGACTGACAACCGCGACGTGACCCAGGCGCATCCGCCCCGTTGGTTTGAAGCACAGCACGGCGCCGGCCTTGGGTGTGAAGCCAGTCTGATAGCGACCGGCTGCTTGCTGCCACCAGGTGTGAGCGTCGCCAAAAATTTGGATACCCGACATCAGACGGGCGAACGGAACGCACTGCCAATAGGATTCGGCTGACGCCCCCATCGGGCCCGCGCAAAGAAGCAGGGCCGCGCTGAGGGAACCGATCCAGGCTCGCGTGCGTTTGTTCATCTGCGGAAATAGCCCCTGTGGAAACCAAGCGAAGGGTTAGACCTCGCACGCCCATATGAAAAGAGTGTTTATGTCGGTGCGGTTCGTCGTTTGAGCGCCCGCCCCCCATTTGCGCGCCGTTTCAGAAGGCGATTGCAGGTTCCTGAGAGTCATCACATAGACGTTATTTCGCGTTTTCGGCCTGTGGATTGTCTGGATTTCGTGTCGTGGCATCGGACATATTCTAGGAAACTATTTGTATTGGGAAGTTCCATACAGAAAAACTCTTATTAAATCCTTTGTAACGATCGTCGATTCAGTGCCGGGCCAGACCTTGGTGCGTTTTCTCACTCTACCGTCAGGCCTTTCGGCTGGAAAAACTTGGCTTTTGACGATTCCTGCGACGCTGGAAGCGTAGTCTGAACGCGCCATAAAATGCGCCGCTCGCCGCGTCGCCCAGGGCCGGGCGCCCAAAATTGCGGCGATCCGTCGCGGCGGCGCACGCCCGGTTTCAGGGTCAGCGCCGGCGCCGGGTGCGGCGGTGGTGGGAAGCCGAGTTCAGAATTTCGACGAAGAGCGAGAAGGCGATGGCGAAATAGACGTAGGCGCGCGGGATGTGGAAACCCAGGCCATCGGCCACCAGGGCGACGCCGATCAGCAGAATGAACGACAGCGCCAGCATTTTAGTCGTTGGTCTGCGGTGGATGAATTCGCCGACCGGTTCGGCCGCGAAGAGCATGACGAGAGTAGAGGCGATCACCGCGGCGATCATGATCGGCAGGTCATTTGTCATGCCCACGGCCGTGATAACGCTGTCGAGGGAGAAGACGATGTTGATCAGGCCGATCTGCAGGATGACGCTGGTCATTCCCGCCCAGCGGGCTGGGTCTCCCTCCGTCGATTCGCCGGTTTCGCTCTCCGGATCTTCCATTGCGTCGTGGATCTCGCCCGTGCCTTTCGCCAGCAGGAACAGGCCGCCGGCAATCAGCACCACGTCCTTAACGGTCACGTCTCGCCCGAGAAGTTGAAACAGGCGAATGTCCAGGTTGGCGGCCCAGACAAGGCCTACCAGCATCAGAATCCTTAACACCATGGCCAAGGCCAGTCCGATGCGCCGGCCTTGAGGCCGTCGCGCCGGCGCCAGGCGTTGAACGGCCACAGCAAGAAAAATGATGTTGTCGATCCCCAGGATCACCTCAAGGAAGGTGAGGGCGGCGAATGAGGCGAAGCCCTCGCCTGTGAGGAGATGAGACATGTCTCTTTATGGAGGGCTATGGCCTCGTCGATCAACCTCTGTTCGGCTGGCGCCGGGTCGGGGATCAAAGGAAGCTGTAGGGATCCACGTCGATCGTCATCCGAATGCGCGATGGCGGGCGGACACGCGACCGCCACGCTGACAGGAACGCCTGAATGTCCACCGAGCGGTCAGCCTGAACGAGGAAGCGTTTGCGTCGCAGCCCGCGCACCAGACTCAGTGGCGCGTCGGCAGGACCGTAGACGCTGACTCCTTCGCCGTTCGGTGCGCTTGCCGCGACGACCTGAGCGAAACCTTCCAGCGCTACCGCGTCTGGACCGGACAGGATCACGGCGGCCAGGCGGCCAAATGGCGGGAGGCCGACCGCCCGTCGCTCTTCAAGTTCGACCGCCACAAAACCGTCGCGGTCGCCGGCGGCGATGGCCTGCATCACCGGGTGGTCCGGCGTCCAGGTTTGCAGAAGCGCGCGGCCCGGCCGCTCCCGCCGGCCCGCGCGTCCAGACACCTGTGTCAGGAGTTGGTAAGTTCGCTCTGCCGCCCGCAGGTCTCCTCCTCTGAGGCCCAGATCCGCATCGACGACTCCGACAAGCGTCAGTGCTGGAAAGTTGTGACCTTTGGCGGCCGCCTGCGTCGCCACCATGATATCGAACTCACCTGCCGCCATGGCGTCGATCATGGCTCTCGCCGCGGCGGCGTCCCTAACTGTGTCGGAGGAAAAAACGGCGATGCGCGCTTCGGGAAATCGTGCGCGTGCTTCTTCCTCGACGCGCTCGACCCCTGGCCCGATGGAGATGAGGCTGTCCTTAGCCGCGCAATACGGACAGCGATCCGGCTTGATCATGGAGTAGCCGGTCAGGTGGCAGATGAGTCGGCCGGTGTAGCGATGCTCAACCAGCCAGGAATCGCTGTCGGGCGCTTTCAGACGTTCGCCGCAGGCCTTGCATAGCACCAGCGGCGCGTAACCTCGCCGATTGAGGAACAACAGGGACTGCTCGCCCCTCGCCAGGGTTTCCGCCATGGCCAGGATCAATGTCGGAGACAGCCATTGCCCAGCCTCGGGCGGTGACGCCCGCAGGTCGATCAGGGAAATGTCCGGCATCACCGCGACACCGTGCCTCTCGGTGAGCCGCAGCCAGCCATAGCGTCCGGTCTGGGCGTTCCAAAGCGTCTCAAGCGAGGGTGTGGCCGACACCAGAACGACGGCGCAGGCTTCGATCTTGGCCCGGGCGACGGCGAGATCACGGGCCTGATAGATGAAGCCGTCCTCCTGTTTGTACGAGCCGTCATGCTCTTCATCGACGACGATCAATCTCAGATCCGTGAACGGGAGGAAGAGAGCGGACCGGGCTCCGACGACGATGCGGGCCTCGCCGGAGGCGACGGACTCCCACGTTCGCCGCCTGCGGTGGCCGGGTACGCCTGAATGCCACTCCGCGGGCGGCGCCCCGAACCGCGCGGCGAATCTATCGATCACAGCCTGAGTCAGGGCGATCTCGGGCAATAGAACCAACACCTGGGTGCGCTGACTGACTGTCAGGGCGGCTGCGGCCGCTTCCAGATACACCTCTGTCTTGCCAGACCCGGTGACCCCATCGAGCAAGGTCGCGGAGAACCCTCCGGTGGTCGCCTTCACGGCTAGGGCGGTTGCTGCGGCGGCCTGGCTGGAACTGAGGGGTGTCGCTGGACGGTCAAGGTCCGGCGGGATGAGACCGGACCTGCGCGCCTGTTCAACGATCTGCAGGGCGCCTTGATCGAGCAATCCCTTGATCACGCCATCGGACACGCCGGCGTCGCGGGCAAGTTTTGAGCGTGAGATGAGTTCGCTGGCCGCCGCCAGGACGCGTTCGCGGGCAGCGGTGACGCGATCTGGCGCCTTCCCCGTCCGGATAAGTTGCCGCTCGGGCTGCAGTGGCTGAGCGCTCAGCCCGCGCAGCGCGATAGCGATGGCTGCGCCGGGCGAATCGACCGCGTATCTCGCCGCCCAGAGAGCGAATTCCAGGGTCCGCAGCGGCAGCGGTGGGTCGCCAGTCCGGCCCGTGACCGGCTTGAGAGGACGGTTGCCGCCTCGCGCCGGACGGAAGCCGGACACCACGCCTCGGGCGGTCCTGGGGCCGAGCGGGACGGCGACGATGTCGCCTATCGCCAACGCCATGCCCTCCGGCTCAGCGTAGTCGAACGGTTCGGGCAGCGGCAACGGAAGCAGGACTTCGACGATGCGTGTCGTTCCGGCTGTATCTTGCTTGTCAGAACCCATGATCGCTCTTGGCCCGGATTCGGACGGCCGTCGAGCGTCACCGACCGGCTCAACCGGGTGTTAACCCCGCAGGTGTTGATGTGGGTCCCGGCGGTCCCGAGGCCCGCTTTGTCTGAGGCAGGGGTTTGACACGACATGCAGGCGGACGTGACCGACCCCGGAGCGATTCCCGAGCCTTTCCTCGTTGCCGATGAACAGGGCCTTCGCGGGTTGCTCCGCGCCAATCCGGACTGGCTGCGCGGCGACCCGCAACTCCTCTCCGAACTGGGCCTGCGGCTCGACGCCGCCAACATCGTTGATTTCGGGCCTGTCGCGCTTTCCCGGGTCAGCGCCGCCCATCAAAGGGAATCGAGCGAACGTAAACGTCTGGAGGCCATGGCCCGCGCCAACTTCGCGGCTCAAGCCCAGACACATGCCGCCGTGATCGATGTTCTGACCGCCGTCGACCTTTCCGACCTGGCCAGACAGGTAGACCGGATGGCTCGCCAGCGATTCGGTCTGGCGGTCGGCGCGGTGGCCCTTGAAGGCGGGGAGACTCCAGAAGGCTGGTTCACGCTTGTGGAGGGTCAGGCCGACCTTGTCCTCGCCGGCGCGGCCCACGCGCGCCTGGGTCGAATACCCACCGCGGGCGGGCTGTTCGGGACGCTCGCTCCCGTGGTCGCCAGCGTCGCCCTGGCGCGGCTTTCGCTTTGGGATGACAGCCGGCAGGGCGTACTGGCCTTCGGTTCGACCGACCCTGATGCGTTCGCACCCGACATGGGCGCCGAACTGGTCAACTTTCTCGCGCGTGTTGTGGAACGAACGGCCGGGCGGTGGCCGAGGTCCTGACCGCTGACGGCGCGCTCAGGGCCTGGCTGGATCAGCTCGCCCAGGAGCGCCGCGCCAGTCCGCGGACGTTGGTCGCCTATGGGGGCTGCGTGGGCGCCTACCTCGCGTTTCTGACCGGACACCGAGGCGGGGCCCTGTCCCTTGTCCACCTGGGTCAGATCAGCGCCGCCGACCTTCGCGCCTATCTGGCCAGCCGGCGGACAGGAGAGTCAGTTCTTTCCGCGCGTTCCTTGTCCCAGGCGCTTTCGGCGATTCGCGCGTTTCACCGTTTTCTGGACCGCCGGCTCGGCGTCGCCAACGCCGCCATCGCCCTGGTGCGCGGGCCTCGCGTTCAGCCTTCAGCCCCCCGGCCGGTGTCGGAAGGACAAGCCCGGGCGATGATCCGTCAGGCCGGTGGCGAAGACGCCGCCTCGGATTGGCGCGCCGTCCGGGATCAGGCCGTCCTGACCCTGCTTTGGGGGTGCGGCCTGCGTATTTCAGAAGCGCTATCGCTGAAAGGCCGGGACGCGCCCCTGCCTGACTCCCTGCGCATCCGCGGCAAGGGCGGCAAGATGAGGCTTGTGCCGGTGTTGCCCCAGGTGCGGGAGGCGGTGGACGCCTACCTGGCCAGCTTGCCAACGCCGCGTGGACCGGACGAGGCCTTGTTCCGCGCGAACAGGGGCGGAGCCCTTACGCCCCGTCAGGTGCAGGCTCTTGTTCAAAGCCTGCGAGGCCGGCTCGGCCTGTCCGAGCGCGCCACGCCGCACGCCCTGCGGCATGCCTTTGCCACTCACCTGCTCGGCGCTGGCGCGGATCTCCGCTCAATCCAGGACCTGCTCGGGCACGCCTCACTGTCGACAACCCAGCGCTATACGGCCGTCGATGCTGCGGGCCTGCTCAGCGCTTACGCTGGCGCTCACCCTCGCCCGTGAAAACCTAGGACAGGCTCAGGACTGCATCGTCCAGCCTTCGACGCCCATGGCCGCCTGTCGCAGCGCCTCGGACCGGGTCGGATGAGGGTGGCAGGTGCGGGCGATGTCTTCGGATGAGGCCGCGAATTCCATCGCCACGCAATATTCCCCGATCATTTCGGAGACGCTGGGGCCGATCATATGCACACCGAGCACTCGATCCGTCGTTGCATCGGCGAGCACCTTCACGAAGCCGTCCCCCTCATGGTTCACCTTCGCGCGCGAATTGGCCGAGAAGGCAAACTTGCCAACCTTATAGGCCACGCCCGCAGCCTTCAGCTCCTCCTCGGTTTTGCCGACCGAGGCGACCTCCGGATAAGTGTAAATCACGTTGGGTATCAGGTCGTAGTTCACATGCCCGGCCTTGCCGGCGATAAGCTCCAGGCAAGCCACGGCCTCGTCCTCGGCTTTGTGCGCCAGCATGGGGCCGTGAGTGACATCCCCGATGGCGTAGATTCCGGCCGCGGCGGTCCTGAAGTGGTCTGTCTCTATGAAGCCGCGTTTGTCGGTGGTCAGGCCCACGCTCTCCAATCCGAGATCGGTCGTGACGGGCTGGCGGCCGATGGCGAGCAGCACGTAGTCCGCTGACAGAGTCTTGGCCGCGCCGCCCGCCACGGGCTCGACCGTCAGGTCGACCCCGTCCGCCCGAACCGCTGCGCCGGTGACCTTCGCGCCGAGTTGGAAGCTCATGCCCTGCCGCGTGAGGGAGCGTTGAAGCGTCTTGGCGGTTTCCTGGTCGAGGCCCGGCGTGATGCGGTCGAGAAACTCGACGACGGTCACCTTCGCGCCGAGGCGACGCCACACAGACCCGAGCTCAAGGCCGATGACCCCAGCGCCGATCACGATCAGCGAGCCGGGCACTTCCGGCAGGACGAGGGCGCCGGTGGAATCGACGATGCGCTTCTGGTCGACCTCGACACCGGCCAGGGGCGATGGCCTCGAGCCTGTGGCGATGACGATTGACTTCGCCTCAAGCAGCGTCCTGGAGCCGTCCGCTGCGGTCACCTCAACCTTGCCCGGGCCCGCCAGCCGGCCTTCGCCCTTGATCCAGTCGACCTTGTTCTTCTTGAACAGGAACTCGATACCCTTGGTGAGCTGGCCGACGGAATCGGCCTTCTGTTTCATCATGGCCGGGAGATTGAGAGTGGGGGTCACTTCGATGCCCAGCCCGCTGAAATCCTTCCGGGCGACCTCAAACATCTCGGACGCATGGAGCAGGGACTTCGACGGAATGCATCCCACGTTCAGGCACGTGCCGCCCAGGGTCTCACGAGACTCCACACAGGCGACCTTCAGGCCCAGTTGTCCGGCGCGGATGGCGCCGTTGTAGCCGCCGGGGCCGCCGCCGATGATCACAACGTCATATTCGGCCATGTGCCGTCCTCATCACTGATTGCTGCGGGGGATATAGGGCCGGCGGGCCGCGCCGTCAGGGCCTTTCGCGCGGCACGAACAGATAGTCGCCCGCCACGGCGAATCCGTCGACCGGCGCAAGGTCCGGAGTCGCGAAGGCCTGGTAGCCGAGGGCCGACAGCCAGTCGAACAGTCCTTCGGGCGTGTCGCCGGCCCTGGCCATCCAGACCGGATCGACCTCCAGATACAGCGCCGGGTGGAACCGCGCGAGCGCCTGGACTCCCCCCATCAGGGCGCGCATCTCCCAGCCCTCGATATCGGCCTTTATGAGGTCCAGCCTGAGCAGCCGCTCATCGGCGATGAACGCGTCGAGGGTGGTCAACGTCACGGTCTGATCGACCTGGGCTCCGGAGACTGGGCTATCTCCGAGGTGGGCCCCGCCATATCCCAGCGATGTCGACTGTTTCAGCGGTGTGTGCAGGGTCATCTGGCCGGCCCGATCGGAAAGGCCCACGGGCGTGAGGATGACATTGCCGATGCGGTTGAGGCGCAGGGCGGGCTCCATGATGGAGCGCGCATAGGCTGACGGTTCGAACGCATAGACCCGCCCCCGCGGCGCCATCCGCGCGAAGAGCTTGGAAAACTGGCCGGCGTGGGCGCCGATGTCGAGGACGATCGCGTCCGCGGGGACATACGGGGCGAAAAGAGTCGTCAGCGCGCGGTGGTGCTGTTGAGTGATCGCCTTGAACAGGTGGGCGCTCCAGGAGGCGCGCTGGCGCAGGGTCAGTTGCATGTCGAGTCGGCCTGGGGGGTGCCAGGCCTCAGATATCGAGCAGCAGACGGCGGGGGTCTTCGATGTGGTCCTTGACCTTGACGAGGAAGGTCACGGCGCCCTGACCGTCCACAACCCGGTGATCATAGGACAGGGCCAGATACATCATCGGCCGGATCACCACCTGACCGTTCACAGCCACTGGGCGGTCCTGGATCTTGTGCATTCCCAGGATGCCTGATTGCGGCGCATTGAGGATCGGGGTCGACATCAGCGATCCGTAGACCCCGCCGTTGGAGATGGTGAAGGTCCCACCCTGAAGGTCCTCCATGGCCAGAGCCCCGTCGCGGGCCTTGCGGCCCAGAGCCGCGATCTCGCCTTCGATTTCCGCCAGACTCATGGCGTCGGCGTTGCGCACCACGGGGACGACAAGGCCGCGCTCGGTGCCGACCGCCACCCCGATGTCATAGTGGTTCTTGTAGATGAGATCCTGGCCGTCGATCTCGGCATTGACCGTCGGCACCTCCTTGAGGGCGGCGATGCAGGCCTTCACGAACAGGCCCATGAAGCCAAGCTTCACCCCATGGCGCTTCTCGAAGGCGTCTTTGTACTGGCTCCGCAGCGCCATGACCCCCGTCATGTCCACCTCATTGAAGGTGGTCAGCATGGCGGCGGTCTGCTGCGCTTCCTTCAGTCGCCGGGCGATGGTCTGGCGCAGGCGTGTCATCCGCACCCGCTCCTCGCGGGCGTGGGGCGGCCGGGTCGCGGCGACCGCCGCGGCGGCCGGTAAGACAAGCGTTGGCGCCGGGGTCGGGGCGGGGGCGGCGACCGGGGGCGGTGAGGCGACCGGCGCTGGTGTGGGCGCGGCGGCTTTGACGGCGGCGGCGGCAAGCGCGTCGCCCTTGGTGATCCGGCCGTCCTTTCCGCCACCGGCGATCGTCGTCGGGTCGAGTGCATTCTCCGTCACGATGCGCTGCACCGCGGGGGAAAGGGGCTGGGTCGCCGCCGCTTGCGTCGTCACGGGAGCCGGCGCTGGGGCTGACGAGGCCGCCGAAACCGGTGTCGGCGGGGGAGCAGGCTGTGCGGCGCTCGTGGCCGCGCCGACGACTCCCAATCTTTGACCGGGAACCACCGTGGCGCCTTCGACGGCGTCGATCTCGCTCAGAACGCCGTCCTCCGGGGCGACCACTTCGAGGCTGACCTTGTCTGTCTCAAGTTCGACCAGCAGTTCGTCTCGTTTTACGGCCTCGCCCGCCTGCTTGGCCCACCGTGCGACGGTCGCTTCGGTGACCGACTCGCCGAGGGCGGGGGTCATGATATCGGTCATGCTCAGGCAGGCTCCACGCTTGGACTATGAGGACTCGGCCGCGCGACGACGGTCACGGTGAAGTCCGTGTTTAGAGGTTTATCCGGCTCAGGCGAACGCCAGGGCGAGGAAGGTTTGCAGTTCCTTGACGTGCCGCGACATCAACCCGGCCGCTGTCGACGCCGACGCAGGGCGGCCCACATAACGGGCGCGCTTGGCGGAAATGTTCATCTTGGCGAGAGTCAGCTCCAGCCATGGATCGACGAACGTCCAGCCGCCCATGTTCTTGGGCTCCTCCTGGCACCACACCAGCTCGGCGGTTTTGAACCGTGCCAGTTCGGTGCTGAGCGATTTGACCGGCCACGGATAGAACTGTTCGAGCCTCATCAGATAGACGTCGTCGACACCGCGTTTTTCCCGTTCGTCCAGCAGGTCATAGTAGACCTTGCCGGAGCAAAGCACGACGCGGCGAATCTCCGTGTCGGGCTTCAAGGTCGCACTGGTGTGGCGTCCGTACTCCGCGTCGTCGCGAAGCACACGGTGGAAGGACGAGCCTTCGGCCATGTCCGCCAGTGATGACACCGCCTTCTTGTGTCGCAGCAGCGATTTGGGTGTCATCACGATCAGCGGCTTGCGGAACTCACGAAGAATCTGCCGTCGCAACAGGTGGAAATAGTTTGCCGGCGTCGTGCAGTTCGCCACCTGCAGATTGTCCTCGGCGCACAGTTGCAGATAGCGCTCAAGGCGGGCCGAGGAGTGCTCGGGGCCCTGGCCTTCATAGCCATGCGGGAGCAGCATCACGAGCCCCGACATGCGCAACCACTTGCGCTCGCCTGACGAGATGAACTGATCGATCACCACCTGAGCGCCATTGGCGAAGTCGCCGAACTGGGCTTCCCAGAGCGTGAGCGTATTCGGGTCGGTCAGGGAGAAGCCGTACTCGAAGCCCAGAACCGCCTCTTCGGAGAGCGCCGAATCCAGCGCCTCGAAATGCGCCTGGCCAGGCCGCAGGTTGGAGAGGGGCGTGTAGTGCTTCTCGGTCGTCTGATCGATCAGGTCGCAGTGCCGTTGGACAAAGGTGCCCCGCACGCTGTCCTGACCTGAAAGGCGAACCGGGACGCCCTGGTCCAGCAGGCTGGCGAAGGCCAGGTGTTCGGCGGTCGCCCAGTCGATGTTCTCGCCGGTCTCAATGGCTGTGCGCCGCGTGTCGATGACCCGCGCCACGGTCTTGTGAGCGTCGAACCCTTCGGGAATCGCTGTGATCTTCAGGCCGAGGTCGCGAAGTTTGGTCGCCGCCACGGCGGTGTTGCCGCGTCGCTCCTCGCCGTCGGCCAGGGCAAGACCCGACCACTTGCCGTCCAGCCAGTCCGCCTTGTCGGCGTGCCATGTCTTGCCGGCCTCGAACTCGGCGTCCAGATGGGCCGCGAACTCGGCGATCCACCCGTCGATTTCCACCGCCGTCGCGACACCTTCGCGAATGAGCCGCTCGGCGTAGATTTCCCGGGTCGAGGCGTGCGCCCGGATCTTCTTGTACATCAGCGGCTGGGTCATCGTGGGGTCATCGCCCTCGTTGTGACCGAACCGCCGGTAGCAGAACATGTCGATCACCACGTCCTTGCCGAACTGCTGGCGGTATTCCACGGCAACCTTGGCCGCGAAGGTGACGGCTTCAGGATCGTCGCCATTGGCGTGGAAGATCGGCGCCTCCACCATCAGCGCGTTGTCCGACGGATAGGGGCTCGTGCGGCTGTAGTTGGGGCTGGTTGTGAAGCCGATCTGGTTGTTGACGATGAAGTGGATCGCCCCGCCGGTGCGGTATCCGCGGATCCCCATCAGGTTGAAGCATTCCGCCACCACGCCCTGGCCGGCGAAAGCGGCGTCGCCGTGCATCAGCAGGGGCAGCACGTGGCCGCGACCGAAGTTTGGGTTGTCGCGTAGCGTGAAGGCCTGCTTGGCGCGCGCCTTGCCCAGCACCACCGGATTGACGATCTCCAGGTGACTGGGGTTGGCCGTCAGCGACAGGTGCACTTCGTTGTCATCGAACCCGCGGTCCGAGGACGCGCCGAGGTGATATTTGACGTCGCCCGAGCCCTCGATGTCGGAGGGCAGGGACGATCCGCCCTGAAACTCGTGGAAGATGGCCCGGTAGGGTTTGGCCATGACCGCGGCCAGGACATTCAGGCGTCCCCGGTGCGGCATGCCGATCACGATGTCTTTGACGCCCAGGGCGCCGCCGCGCTTGATGATCTGTTCGAGCGCCGGAACGGCCCCCTCCGCGCCGTCCAGCCCGAACCGCTTTGTTCCCGGATAGCGTTTGGCCAGGAACCGTTCGAATCCCTCGGACTCGATGAGCTTCTTGAGGATGGCGATCTTGCCTTCACGGGTGAAGGTGATCTCCTTGTCCCGGCCTTCGATCCGGCGCTGCAGCCAGGCTTTCTCCCGCGGATCGGTGATGTGCATATATTGCACGCCGATGTTGCCGCAGTAGGTGCGTCGCAGGATCGCCAGAATGTCGCGAAGCGTCGCGCTTTCCAGGCCCAGCACATAGTCCAGGAAGATCGGCCGATCGTAGTCCGACTCCGCGAACCCGTAGGTCGCCGGGTCGAGTTCGGTGGCGTCTCCGGCGGTGATGGCCAGGCCCAGCGGATCCAGATTCGCCTTCAGATGGCCGCGCATCCGGAAGGCGCGGATCATCATGATGGCGCGCAGAGAATCGAGCGTGCGCGCCCGGACTTCCTCCGGGCTGGCCGACGGCGTGCGGGCCGCGACACGCGCGGTCAGCTTCGCGTCCAGCGCCGGCCAGACGCCATCAATGGCCGAAAGCCAGTCGGGGCGTGTTTCCGGGAGCGGCTCGGGAGTCCAGGCCGGCGGTTCGCCCGCCTGCCGGATGGACTCGGCGCTGTCGGCGAGGGAGGCGAAGAACGCCCGCCACGAGGGCTCCACCGACGCGGGATCCGCCGCCCAGCGGGCGTGCAGGTCCTCTACGAACTCCGCATTGGCTCCGTACAGGAAGGACGTCTCGGCCAGGAGCCCGTTCAGCCGTCCAGCATCATCCGCCATGGTCTCTCACCTCGCGTCCCGCTTGAGCGGTGCGCTACTCCAAAGATAGTGGTTGCGGGTTGTTTCGATCATCCCCATCGCCTGTTTTCGTAACGAAAATGCGGCGGCGATGAGAGAAATCGCACGGAATGGTTAATATTCGGCCTGACAATTCGAACGGCGACGCAGAAATCGCCGTCCTTTCGCGCCGTGGTCCAAGGCCTGGGCGGTGGTCAGCTATCGCTTGATCCGCCGTCGTCCCAGCCGCCGCCATCGCCGCCGAAGTCGCCCCCGCCGCCGTTGACGCCGCCGTCCTCATAGTAGTTGTTGATCACTTCGGTTGGCCCGCCGTAGCCGCCGCCAAATCCACCGCCGAAACCGCCAAAGCCGCCGCGGCCTCCCCCGAAGAGACCGGACAGACCTTCAAACAACAGAGCTCCGCCGGCGACCCCGGCCGCCGTGGTGCCGGCGTTCCGCAGGAAACTGCCAAGGCCTCCGCCGGTGGCGAACGGCCCGGGGCCGAAGAACCCCTGCTGGGGCGGGGGCTGCGGTTGCCACTGGGGCTGGGGCTGTGGCGCCGCCGCCTGGGCCCAGGGACTGGGGCTGCCGAGGAATCTCGCCGGAGGAGCCCCGGTGGTGGCGTCGCGAAGTTGCCCCTGCAACTGGACGATCTGATCCTGGGCCGCGTGCAGCGCCTGATCCGACATGATGGCGTGTTGCACCAGCACATAGGGCGCATCGACGGAGGCGCGCAGCGCGTCGAGGATCATCGACTCGGCTTCAGCGTCTTTGGCCACGCCTCTGGTCTGCACCAGATCCTGCAGAAACCGTTGCAGCAGGGCGCGTTCGTCGGGAGTCATGCGGCAATCCTTCTGTGGTCGCGGCCCCTATGTGGGAAGGGCCGGGGCCGACGTCCAGAGCCGCGCGACGGCTTCGGCTCAGTCGCCGCGAAGAACCGCTAGAAGCGTCTCGCCCAGGGCAGCCGGCGAGGGAGAGACGCGGATGCCGGCGTCCTCCATGGCGGAGATCTTGTCGTCGGCGCCGCCGCGGCCGCCGGAGATGATGGCGCCGGCGTGGCCCATCCGCCGTCCGGGAGGCGCAGTGCGCCCGGCGATGAAGCCGACCATAGGCTTCTTGATCGGATGCGCCTTGATGAAGGCCGCCGCCTCTTCCTCGGCCGAGCCGCCGATCTCACCGATCATGATGATCGATTCCGTGGCCGGATCGTTGAGGAACATTTCCAGCATGTCGATGAACTCGGTGCCCTTCACAGGATCGCCGCCGATGCCCACGGCCGTGGTCTGGCCGAGGCCGACCTGGCTGGTCTGGAACACGGCTTCATAGGTCAGCGTACCCGAACGCGACACGACGCCGACCGAACCTTCCCGGAAGATGTTCCCGGGCATGATGCCGATCTTGCACTGATTGGGCGTCAGGACGCCGGGGCAGTTGGGGCCGATCAGCCGCGACTTCGAGCCCTGCAGGGAACGCTTTACGGCGATCATGTCGGCGACCGGGATGCCCTCGGTGATGCAGACGATCAGCGGAATTTCGGCGTCGATCGCTTCGAGGATCGCGTCGGCGGCGAAGGGCGGCGGCACATAGATCACGCTGGCGTCCGGCGCGGTCGCCACCACCGCCTCCGCCACGGTGTCGAACACCGGAAGTCCGATATGGGTGGTCCCGCCTTTGCCCGGCGAGGTGCCTGCGACCATCGCGGTCCCATAGGCGATGGCCTGTTCGGTGTGGAATGTGCCCTGGGCGCCGGTGACGCCCTGACAGATGACACGGGTGTTTTTGCCGATGAGAATGGACATGCGTCTCGCTTCTGGACTGCGGAAAGCTTGGAGAGGTGGAGGCTGCGGCTACTTCTTGATCGTCATGAGATCAAGCACCGTGCCGTTCGCGTCGCCGGACACGGTGAGGATTTCCAGACCGCCGCCGGCTGCCGCGGCGTCGAATTCCGCCGGCGTGACGGCCTTGTGGGCGCCGTCGGCCTCGGTGAAGCGGAACGCCGCCCGCTTGGCGCTGCTGTCCTGTGGCTGGAAGCCCAGCCAGGCGCTGGCGTCGCCGCGCAGGCGGTCGAGGTCGGCCTTGGCGACATGGATCGTGCAGTCGCTGATCTGAACCGCGCCCTTGGTTCCGTGCCAGGCGGACAGCACCAGGCCGGTCTTGTCGACCGTCGTCGATCGCGCCAGCTGACCGGTCACGGAGACGCCAGGCATATTGGAGTCGGCTTTGACATCCGTCTCACCCCAGGCCGCGACGCTGGACACCCGGCTCACCGCCGCGAAATCCGCATGGGTGTCGCCGCAGACGCCGACGAAGGCGCCGAACACGGGGCCCGGCGCGGCGGCCGTGGCCGAGGAGACGGCCGAGCCGACCATGGCGGTCGCCGTGACGGCGACGAGGGCGAGTTTCGGCAGGATCACGCGCGTTTCCTTCTGACGTCGTTCTGGCGGCGGGCGGCGCGAAATTGCGGCGGCGGTCCGGTGCGACGGGGCGAACCCTTAGGCCATGCGCCCGGCGAGGCAAAGCGTGGAATTCGTCCTCGGTTCATGGAAACGTCGTGACCCGCCAGTGTGGCGTTGTCGGTCACGATCGCCAGGCGCTAGGGTCGGGCTTCGCTCAGCGCCGGAGACACCGATGTCCGACAAGTCTCGTTGCCGTGACGTCCTTCTTCTTGCCGTCCTGGCGTCCGCGGCGATTGCGCCGGCGGCGCGGGCGGCGCCGGAGGAAATCCAGGTCTACCTCGACGACATGACCGACCCCGGGAAATTCGGCCTCGACATACATACAAATGTCGTTGCGACAGGGGACGGCGCCGTCGAGGCGCCCGGCGCCCAGTCCTCGCTTCATCGCCTGCGCGTGACGCCCGAATTCGCCTACGGTCTGACCCCAAATCTTGAGGCGGGACTCTATCTCCCTTTGGCGACTCTGGACGGCTCCGGACGCTTCGCCGCCGACGGCGCGAAGGTCAGGCTGAAATTCGTCGCGCCGAAAGCCAAGGACCAGGCGTGGTTCTGGGGCGCCAATTTCGAAATCGGCGGCGTGGACCGAAAGCTCGACCCCAACCCGTGGAACGCCGAGTTCAAAGGCATTCTCGGTCGTCGGTGGGGTCGCTGGACACTGGCGACGAACATCAATGTCGACTTCAAGGTCGCCGGGCCAGCGTCAGCGCCCGCGACGCTCGAGTTGGCCACCCTGCTGACCTATGACCTCAATTCCACGCTCAGCCTCGGTGTGGAGAGCTACAACGGCCTCGGCGAGTTTCGCCGGCTCGGCCGCCTCGCGGCGGCCGAGCACCAGAGCTTCGTCACCCTCGACAAGCGCCTTGGCCGCTGGGACGTGGCCCTCGGCGTGGGCGGCGGCTATGGGGCCAACCCTGACGGCCTGATCTTCAAGGCCATCATCGGCGTGCCGATCGACTGAAGCGAGGCCTCAGGCCGCCGCGCGCACCGCCGCCACGATCTTGGCGGCGCCGTCGGCCAGGTCGTTCGCGGCGATGACGTTCAGCCCGCTTTCGTTGATGATCTTCTTGCCGAGCTCGACATTGGTGCCTTCCAGGCGAACCACGAGCGGAACCGTCAGGCCCATCTCGTTGACGGCCGCGATCACGCCTTCGGCGATGATGTCGCAGCGCATGATGCCGCCGAAGATGTTGACCAGGATGCCTTTGACGTTCGGATCGGTGGTGATGATCTTGAACGCCGCCGTCACCTTCTCCTTGGTGGCGCCGCCGCCGACGTCGAGGAAGTTGGCGGGCTCCG